>CAZPKF010000014.1:0-73159 GCA_964587155.1 uncultured Fibrobacter sp. | reverse complement strand
GGGAAAGCGGTGTCACGTCGAGGAGGAGGATTCCACCGGTAGATGCATCGCCGGCAAGAACTCCGCCTTGAACAGCAGCACCAACAGCAACGACTTCGTCCGGGTTCACGCTCTTGTTCGGTTCCTTGCCGAAGAATTCCTTTACTTTCGCCTGGACTGCCGGAATACGGGTCGAGCCGCCGACAAGAACCACTTCGTCGATGTCAGAAAGCTTGAGTCCGGAGTCTTCCAAACATTTTTGGCAAGGGCCAATGGTGCGTTCCACCAGATTGGCTGTCAACTGATCGAATTTCGCCCTGGAAAGGGTCAAATCCAAATGTTTCGGTCCCGTCGCATCGGCAGTGATGAACGGCAAATTGATGTTCGTCAAAGTGGTAGCGGAAAGGTCAATCTTCGCCTTTTCTGCGGCATCCTTCAAGCGTTGCAAGGCCATTTTGTCGCTCTTCAGGTCTATTCCCGGATTCGACTTCTTGAATTCATCGTTGATCCAATCGATAATCACTTCGTCAAAGTTGTCGCCGCCGAGCATCGTGTCACCATTGGTCGCTTTGACGGTGAACATGCCATCATCAATTTCGAGAATCGAAATATCGAAAGTTCCGCCGCCCAAATCGTAAACGGCAACATTTTCCTTCTTCTTGGAATCGAGACCGTAAGCCAATGCGGCTGCAGTCGGTTCGTTCACAATGCGGAGGACGTCAAGTCCGGCGATTTTGCCGGCATCTTTTGTCGCTTGGCGTTGAGAATCGCTAAAATAAGCGGGAACCGTGATGACGGCTTTGGTCACCTGTTGTCCCAGGTAATCTTCGGCGGTCTTCTTCATCGCCTGAAGAACCATCGCAGAAATTTCGGGAGGGGCGAATTCCTTGTCGCCTACTTTTACGCGGAGCAATTCGTCGCCCGAGCCGACAATCTTGTACGGCATGTGCTTTTCTGCATCGGAGCATTCACCCGCCCGGCGTCCCATGAAACGCTTGATGGAATAAATCGTATTTTCCGGATTTGTAATCGCCTGGCGTTTTGCCACATGACCGACCAAACGTTCTCCGTTTTTGCCGAATGCGACAATGGACGGAGTCGTGCGGAATCCTTCCGCGTTGGCGATGACGACCGGTTTGCCGCCTTCCATAACGGCGACGCAACTGTTTGTCGTTCCTAAATCAATTCCAATAATCTTGCTCATAAGTTCTTCTCCTTAAACTTGTTGAATCCGCGCTGTAGTAAAGCAAAATGTGTGCCAAAGTTTACCCGTTTTGAATTTTTACCTTTTTTTTGCCAAATTTAAGCATAAAAAAGATCGATGGTAAAAGGCTTTTCACAAAGTGTTTCAGTTTGAAACGCGAAGGTGTTGCAATGTTTCCTTTAATTTTGCGGTTTTCCTGACGAAACAACGACTTTGGCCGTTTTCAAAAGTTTGTTTTTCAGTTTGTAACCCTTTTGGAATACTGTAACGACATGACCGTTGGGAACTGTTTCCGAGGGTTGCTGTATCAGTGCTTCGTGGAAATTTGGATTGAATTCCTCGCCAACGGGGTCGAGTTGTTCTAAGCCGGCGTCTTTCAAAATCTTGGCAAATTGATCGTGAATCATGCCAATGCCTTTGGCAAAAGAGTCGTAATCTTTTTGCTTGTTGTTGTCGGGATGGGCGGCGCGTTCGAAGTTGTCCAGAACTTCGGACAGCTTTTCGAGGAGTTTACCGTTTGCTGTTTCAACCAAGTCGAGCTGTTCTTTGGCGGAGCGCCGGCGGAAATTCTCGAATTCGGCCATCAAGCGCACGAATTTGTCTTTGTATGCGTCGCTGTCGGCCTGGAGGCTTGCGACTTCCGCTTTCAGCTGTTGGATTTCGGCATCTTTCGGGTCGGCGAAAACGGTCTCTGGGGATTCCGTTTTCGGAGTTTCGTTTTCTCCGGGGGCTGCGTCCATTGCCTTTTCGGCTTCTTGAATAATATCGTCGTTGAAGTGTTCTTGCGGATTTTGGTTTTGTGCGTCTTCCATGATTGCCGTTATACCTTTTGAAGAAATGTTCGTGATATTTTGATTTTCAATTAGCAAAAACCATGCCTATTGAAAATGGGGAATTTTGAGCGGTTTACCGTGGACTGTGTTTCTTTTTGAAACAAAAAAGGTCGAGCGGAGCTCGACCTAAAGAGTTTTTTTGGGGATGATTACATCATGCCGCCCATGCCGCCGCCCATTTGCGGAGCAGCAACCGGCTTGTCTTCTTTCTTTTCCACGATGACACAGTCTGTGGAAAGGAGCATGGATGCAATCGAAGCGGCGTTCTTGAGCGCAGTCTTCGTCACCTTCGCCGGGTCAATGACACCGGCCTTGATCAAGTCTTCGTAAGAGTCGGTCTTGGCGTTGTAACCAAAGCCGTCCTTGCCTTCCTTGACCTTGTTGACGATGACGGAATCTTCGAGTCCGGCGTTCTTCACAATCTGACGGAGCGGTTCTTCGATGGCGCGGCGAATGATCTTGGCGCCGGTCGCTTCGTCTGTATCGGAGAATTGGAGGCTGTCGATGGCGTCTGCGGCGCGGATGAGGGCCACTCCACCGCCCGGGACAATGCCTTCCTCGACGGCGGCACGTGTGGCGTGCATCGCATCATCGACACGGTCCTTCTTTTCTTTCATTTCAACTTCGGTAGCGGCGCCGACTTTGATGACCGCAACACCACCGGCGAGTTTCGCCAAGCGTTCTTGCAGCTTTTCGCGGTCGTAGTCGCTTGTCGTCGTTTCGATGGCCTTCTTGATTTGACCAACGCGAGCCTTGATGGCTTCTGCATCGCCGGCACCTTCGACAATCGTTGTGTTGTCCTTGGTGATGGTGACAGATTTAGCGCGTCCCAAAACGGAAATCGGAGCGTCTTCGAGTTTTGCGCCGAGTTCTTCGGAAACGAGCTGACCACCGGTCAAAATGGCGATATCCTGGAGCATCGCCTTGCGACGGTCGCCGAATCCCGGAGCCTTGACTGCGGCGACTTTCAACGTTCCGCGAATCTTGTTCACCACGAGAGTGGCGAGAGCTTCACCGTCAACGTCTTCGGCGACGATGAGCAGGGATTTTCCCTGTTTGGCGACTTGTTCGAGAATCGGGAGCAAATCCTTCATGGAGCTAATCTTCTTGTCGTAGAGCAAGATGAAGGGGTTTTCCAGATTGACTTCCATCGCATCGGTGTTCGTGGCGAAATACGGAGAAAGGTAGCCGCGGTCGAATTGCATGCCTTCGACGACATCGAGGGTTGTTTCGGCGGTCTTCGATTCTTCGAGCGTAATAACGCCGTCCTTGCCGACTTTTTCCATGGCGTTGGCGAGGAGTTCGCCAATTTCGGGATCGTTGTTCGCAGAAATCGTCGCAACCTGGGCGATGTGTTCTTTGCCGTTAATCTTGACTGCCATTTTGGAGAGCTTTTCGATGACAGCGGAAACGGCCTTGTCCATGCCGCGCTTGATATCCATCGGATTTGCTCCGGCGGCGACATTCTTCAAGCCTTCGCGGGTAATCGCCTGAGCGAGAACCGTTGCTGTGGTGGTGCCGTCACCGGCTGTGTCGCTAGTCTTGCTGGCGACTTCTTTCGCCATCTGGGCACCCAAGTTTTCGAACGTGTCTTCGAGTTCAACTTCTTTTGCGACAGTCACGCCGTCTTTGGTGACGTTGGGCGCACCATAAGACTTGCCGATCATGACGTTGCGGCCTTTGGGGCCAAGGGTCACTTTGACCGCATCGGCGAGCTGGTCAACGCCTTTCATCAATTTTTCGCGTGCTGCAACATCGAATTTCAATTGCTTAGCCATTTTATCAATCTCCTAATGATAATTCCTTGTGGTTTCGCCTTAGAGGATGGCGAAAATATCGCTTTCGCGGACGATGAGGTAGTCCTTGCCTTCGACAGATACTTCTGTGCCGCTGTATTTTCCGTAAAGAACCTTGTCTCCGACTTTGACGTCCATGGCGATGGACTTGCCGTTTTCGTCCTTTTTGCCCGGACCAGCCGCGACAACTGTTCCCTGCATGGGCTTTTCTTTGGCGTTGTCCGGAATGTAGAGTCCGCTTTCGGTTTTGTCTTCTGCCGGAGCGGGTTCGATGAGAACTCTGTCTGCAAGTGGCTTGATCATGATAGTTTTACCTCTTTGTTGAAACGTTTTCGCCAAAATGCTTGGCTTCGCTCGGGAAATTAGCAATAATCATGCCAAACAGAAAACTTCCCCAAAACGGGGAATTTGGGGAGAATATTGGAAAAACGTTTCACGGGTTGTTTCAAAATGAAACGTTATTGAATGGAAGGTGGAGAATCGCTTCAAATCAAAAAGGGAAACCGGATTTCCGGTTTCCCTTGAATTTCGACGGAAGAATTTATCGTTGGACGCGCCGGAAGCCGAAGGATTTCGTCTTGTCCGAAGATTGCTTGCGCGTCTGGCCTTTGCGGTATTTTCCGTTGGACGGATTGCTGATGGCCGTTTCGGAGGCTTTGAATTCGAACTTGGCGACGTAAGCGCCTGTCCCTATGAGCCGCCCGCTTTCGGATTGCGGGGCTATGCCTTCGTGAGTGATCCATTCGAGGCGCAGATGGAGATGTCCGTCCGAAGAAATGGCGTTCTCGGCAAAGTCCGACAGGGAACCTTCGTAAGAAGTCGAGGTGACGATTTCGCCCATGTTGTTATAAATATTGACGGAGAACTTGAGCGTTGCCATCCAGGCTTTTTCGCCGAGGGAATCCGTTTGCAACAGGAGTGGAATTTCCATGTCGATGTCGAACGTGGGACCACCGTGGACGTAATTTGCAGTGTCATAAGAAACCGGTGTGATGGATTTCAGCTTCTTCTTTCCGCTGGCGATGACCGTTTCGGATGCGTCGGAAAGGTAAGACAGGCGGAACATCTCGTTTTCATCAGGTTCGTTTCCGGCGTAAAGGACTTCGCTTGTGGGAACGGATGCGACTCCGGATTGCATGGAAACCTTGAAGGAGACGTTGTCGATGTCGCCTTGGACAATGACCCACGGATTTTGTTCGCCGGGGAAATTCTTGGCTCCATCGTTTGCAATGGAGAATTCTGCGCCAACAGGCAGCCGGATTTCATCGTTCACGTGGATCTGGGATTCCGAATTGTTATCGGCGTAGACAAAAGTCCAGGTCGTCTGAGCGTTGTTGAACGCATCTGAATTTGACGAGAACCAGTATTGTCCGGAACTTGTCCGTTTTTGCAGGTAATAAAGATTCGAATTTCCCGTGGTGTCGACCAATTTCAGCGGTTCCGAAAGCGTGACGCGAAGCCGGTAAAGGCTTTCGGTGGGTTTTGTGATGTTCGCATTCAAGATGACCGGCGGACATTTGTCGTAAAGCGCAGCTGTATTGTTGTCGAAGAATCCGCCAAGTGGTCCCTGGCGCGGCAAAATGAGGCCGTTTCCGTTGCGGTTTCCGTAAGTCATCTTGTTGAAGGTCTCTCCGGTGATGGGAATGCGGATGGCAGTCGCCATGCTTTGTACGGAATCGATGCGGATGGTGTCTATTTTGGGGACGAACGTGGAATCCTGCCGGGACGTGTAAGCCTTGCAAATGGTTTCCATGTGGGTCACGGAATCGATTCGATCAATGGTTGTCTTGGTTGAATCGGTGTATACCGTGTCGCGCTTGTCCACTTTGAGGACGTCTTCATATTTTGAACATTCCTTTTTGATGGAGCCTAGCACCCATTCGCCGCTAGAAGAATCCAATTGCGTGATGTATTTTGGAACTTTTTCGCCGTAGACGGAATCCAAGCTCCAACCGCTTGCCGGTTTGGCGTAAGCGACATAGATTTCGGGTTTTCCCCAATAGACATCGATAGTGTCCAGCATGTCTTTTTCGCGGAGGAGCTTTGTGAATTCGATATAAATTTCGTCTGGCTGGCCATCGCCTTCGTTGTCGGTGATGGTCGCATACTTGACGGGAACCGGGCGAACGGATTCAATGACGTTCACGGGGCCGTTACAGTCGGAGAGAGCGTTTGTCGCCAAATCGACAACGGGGAATCCCGCTTTGATGATGGCACTGTGCCCCTGTTTGATAAAGTTGCCGTCCGTGTTGCCGGTAATGACGTATTCCCACGTTTTGCCGTTGTCCGTCGTTGTCGCCTTGACGACTTGGATGGAAGACTGGTCTATTTCTGCACCTGTGCTGTCGTAAATGGCTAAGGGCCATGCGGAGCTCATGGAAATCGGTTCGGAAAAGGCGATTCGGAGCGTATCCTGCGGATTTGCGTGATTTTCGTTTTCAAGAATCGCGACGCCGGTGAGAGTCGGGGCAATGCCGTCCGAAATCGTTTTTTCAGAGGTTTTAGACACGCCGTTTTCTGTCATGTAAACGGTCACTTTGCCTGCAGGCGAGGCATTTTGCGGAATGGAAACGCCGCTCAGCGAGAATGTTGTCGATGCTCCGACGACAAGTGCCGAGGGTTTGACGACAAATTCGGAAGCGGAAACCGTTTCCGTAGAATCCAGGGAAACGAGGACGCTGTCCAATTTGATGGATGAACCGTCAAATTGGCTTCCGCTGAACGTGATGGTCAATTCATCGGCCGTGGCATCGCAATTCAAGTCGGTGAGGCTTGCCACTTGCGGAATCGGAGTCGTCGGGTCGGCGTAGAATGATTGCGCCGTGGAGTCTTCCGGATCCTCTGCGTCGATGTAAACGACGGAGATGGTGTCGCCTCCGAGAAGTGCGACTTTCGGGAAATCCGCATTCGCATTGTTCACTGCGGAAATCCATTCGCTTTCGAAGTAACCAAGGGTCGGATTGGTGCGTTTTAAAGAAACTTGCGAGGAATCTCCGGTGCGGGAATTGTGAAGGGTGACCGAAATGGTTTCGTTTGCGGCGTTGTCCTTGTCGCTGACGAAAATTTTGAACGTCATCGGGTCGTCTTTTACCGGGCTCGAAACGGATTGACCGTCTTCGCGCAATAACTGGATTTTGCCTGCGGTGCGGTTTCCTTTGCTGAACTGAACGTAATACGAGCGGTTGACGAATGCGCAACCTCCATTTTCAAGGCATTCGGAACAATCCGGATTGGGGCCTGCGAATATGGTGACGTCGACTTTGTTCGTTCCAATGGACATTTTGACCGGAATGTTTAAGTCGAAGCGGCCAGTTGCATAGTTGTAAACGGCGGCGGTAGCCCGTTGTTCTTTGGTTAAGGCGACTCCGTTGACCCAAATATCTGTCACGTAGCCGTTTTCAGAAATGGTCGCATTGCCCGTCAGACGCATGGTGCTGGTGGTGGAATCGATTTGAATGTAAGATCCAGAAGAAACGTTGAATGGAGCGTCGAAAGCGACTGTCATTTCGTAATTGGCGCGCTTTTTCGTCATTTCGGAGTAAGACGGGCTGAATCCGACGACAAATTCATCTTTGCGGTAAACGACGACATAGGGATTGACCGGGGCTTCGTCTTGGTCGCCGTCGTCTTTTCCCCAGATGGGCATTCCCGCATAATCGGCTCCATCGACATCCCGTTCGTGAGGAGCCCAAGTCCAGTCTCCCGACGTTGCCGACATGCGCTTTTCCGGAGCAGTACGGAGCGGATCGCATTTGCCATTTTGGTAAAGACCGCGGGAGAATCCCAAGTCCATGCGCATCCGGGAAGAAGATTTGATGGTTGTGGAACCCAGCGGTACGGGAATGTACCAATCATAAGTGCCTGTGGCCGCATTGTAAGTGTCTTCAAGCTTGACAGGAATGGCTCCGCGCAAAAGTTCACGGATTTCCGAGTCGGTTTCACAGGGCTTGTTGAATCCCGCTTCATCGTAAGCCTGGCAAATATCCAAATCCAACAGTAACGGGCAGGAGCCTGGCTGGTTATTTTCACCGGCTTGCGCTTCGATTTGCTCCGGTTTGGCAGTGACATAAAGACGGAGCGTCAGGCTGTCGAATTGACGGTCTTCGTTGTTGTAAATGTTGATGTTCAAGAAATCCAACCCGCCAAATTCATATTGATAAGTTCGCACATCGAAATCGTAAGAAGTAACTGGCGTGGTGAATTTGAGAGGCATTCCTTTGTCGTCTGTGCAACGGACGGAAGCGTTACTTTGTACGCAATAGTAGTAGGTCGTTTTTTCTTTCAGCTTACCTAATTTGACGTAGTGGAAACTGGTGGGAATCCCGGCGACATCGGCGTTTGCGTCAAAGTGACAGGTGCCATTCGGGGATGTTGGGCACGTCATATTTTCATAAGACGTGAGGGTTGTGTCCCAATAAACTTTGGATTCGTATTGTCCGTTTGGCGTGTACCACATGATTTCCGCACTGTCGGAAGACAGGTTGCAAACCTTGATGTTTTGAATGTTTGCGTCGGGTTGCGGGCTTGCGAGAGTGGTGAAGGAGAACGGTGTGCTGGTGCTGTCGATGAGCCATTTTGTCGTGTAAGATTCACTACGACCGTTGATGGCGATGACTTTGAAGTAATAGGCGGTTCCGTTCTGAAGGCCTGTCATATGGAATTCGTGGTTCACCGCATAAGTGGAGTCTTTAAAATAGGCGGAGAACGGACCTGTTTCGTTTGTGCTGTAAAGAATCATCGCCGGGCCGCGCATATCCTGAGAAACTTTCACTATGGCGGAGTCGTAGCCAACATAGCGGATTTCCACGTTGATTTCGGATGGGGCGCGGCTTCTGTCTTCTTCGCGGACGGCAACTGCGCTCGAAGCGACAAACATTGCCGTTGCATCGATACACGTTTCAGAAAGATGGTAATCTTCCCAGCTCATTGTGCTCGGTGCCCAGGCGTTTCCGTTTGCATCATTCGGGGTGACTCCGCCAAAGAGAGCTCCAGTGGGCGGGTTGTAAACGTAATTTGCGCCCGGCATATTCTTGCCTTCGGGATTTGCTGCGCGGTGGTGCGGGTGGGCATCATTCTTGTCGCCGACTCCAAGTAAGAAGGAAACATCCCAAGGGTTGACTCCCAACATGTAGTTCAGCTGGTTAATGCCCAGTTTTTTCATGGCGGCAGAATTCCAATTTTGAACGCCTTTTTGGGGAAGAGGAACTCCTTCCAAATCCTTTGTCACTTCGGAATATGCCAGGACTTCGAAAATGTTGCCCGCTTGATAACGGTTGTAAATCCAAGTCTGGTCTGTTTGCATGTTATACCAGAGGTCGCCGTAAGAAACCGGTGTCATACCGTTCAATGTGGGGATGGATATGCTTTCTGCTCCGCTTCCGGAAAGATAGCTCAAGTTTGTCGCCAAAATCAGGGCGACGTTTTCGGCGTATTTCAAACGGGTTTTATTGTCAATTCCGTAACGCTTTCCGGTTTCTTCATCTTTCAAAAGCAATTTGTAAAAGCCGTAAAGCGTGTATGTGTAAGCGTTCGCCCAGCTTGTGTTTTTGGAAGATTTGCGCATACCGTCGCGGTTCCAAGCCATCCAACCGCCGTTGAAAAAGCCCACGGAGGCTTCTTGATCGCTGCCGATTTCTTTGTCTTCGACGGCATCGTTCAAGTAATCCATTTTCCCTGTTTTTTCATAAGTCGCATAATGGAGTGCGATGGCGGCTATCGCCAAATCGTCGTGGGATTCGTTGTTGCCGTTGTAAGCGGCGCTAGACCAGCCGTCTGCTTCGAGGTTGTAAACGTAGGGCTTTCCTCCATCATAAGTTCCCGGCCCGAGATTCTTTTCCTTAAGCTTCAAATTCTTGGCGAAGTCGTACATTTTTTCGGCAACGAGGAGGCAACTGTCGGCGAAAGCCTTGTCGTACGTTGCGTAATCCTTGCTTAAAATGGCTAGGCCAGCCGCAATTTGACCGGAAATGTTGGAACCCAGTTCTCCGAGGCGCAAATCGCGTTCGTGAGGTCCGCCGCGTCCGGTCAGCGTTGTCGGGAGAGCGTCTTGGTTTTCTGGCCGTCCCCACCAGCCGTGGTCCGCTCCGAAGTTTCCAACGGAAACGACCATGTTGTCGATGATCCCACCTGCGAAAACGTAAGAGCGCAAAAAGTAGTCGGCTCCGTGTTTTGCTTCGCGGAGAATGTCGGGAATGCCGTCCGTGTTGACCGTTTCGCCCATGTTGTAGGCGTAGTTATCTTCGTCGCGGTCTGGATTTGAACCTGCCATCACCGCCAAAACCATAAAGGCATACGCTTGTGTTTGCGATTCTTTCAAGTGGTCGCCGCAATCATACCAACCGCCTTGCAAAGCGCCTTCTTGGGAGGTGAATCCTGTTGCAGAACTTTCGCCATGGACAAATTTACCTGCACCGTCTTTGGTGTGACTGGGCTTGTGGAACCACGATTCGGAATTACCGCTGCGGTTGATTCCGTAAAATTTAAGTGTCGCGTCGCGGACCATCGAATAAACTTTATCGCTGATGATAAAAGAGGCGGAATATTGGTTCAGGACTTTGACGCGGTAACGCGTGTTGGTGGAAAGCCCGGCCATGTCGGCCAGATGCCCAACGCAAACCGTACCGGAAGGACCGTCTCCCGCGACAGAATAACGTTTTTGGTTATTGGTGGCCGCGTTTGTCCCTGCTACGATGGTCCAAGAAGATTCCGTTTTTTTGCCTGTCGAAGAGAATGTTCCTCCGGTGGCAATTTCTTCGCCGGTCAGGGATACTACGGAATACGTTTCGGCGCAGGTTCCCGCCGAGACATAGTAGAATTGCTTTTCTGTGTCTTCGGGGAGGTAGCCCGCCTGGTTGATGCGGATGCGCCCGATGCGCACGTTTTGTGCGTCGCGGTAGGCCTGGTTCAGGGAATCGGGGATGATGCCGTTGGGAACAAAATCCTGCGGTACGGATCCGACTGGGGGAACCGGATTGTGCTTTGTTTTATTGGGAACGTATTTACTGAAACTTTCTACTGTTCCGCCATCATCGGTGGCAGAGGTATCCCATTTCATAGGCCAAATGGGGCGGATGAGGTCATAAGGTGTCGGTTGTTCTTGCTCTGCAGCCAAAAGACCAGCGGCGAGCAAGCCGATGAGTGCGAAAATAGGCACAGCGTCTCCTTTTTTTTTACCAAACACAATCCCGCCCGAAAAATAAATCTTTTTCGAGAGAATGGATTCGCGTTTGTAAAATATTACAAACGGATTTGGGGCGTTTTAGATATATTTGAAACATGAATTTTTCAAAACGTTTTGTACTATTGCCTTTTTTAGGTATTTATGCGTTGTTTTTGGGGTTATCCGCTTGTGGGAGCGATTCCAGTTCGGAATCGGTTGAAAATCCCCCCGATGTAGAGTATTCTTCATCTACCGCCATTTCGTCGGGGACGGAAAATTCTTCTGCTTCGGAAAAATCCAGTGCGTCGCAGCCGCTTTCTAGTGGGGCTGTTCAAGCGAGTTCTTCTTCTGCGGCGACAGAGACGGTCAGCGGCAATGAAGCTTTGAACGAAGCGAAGAATGTGGTGAACGGTACTTGTGCCCCGGAATCGCCTTCGGTAGAAAAGGGAGAATTGGTGACTTGGAAGTTTTACCGGGCTTCCGGTGAAATTTTTGAACAGATCATGTCGCCTTTTGTTTGGACTTTCGAAGGCGTTTCCAATCCGAACATCCAAGGGAATGGGCTTTATTCGGTAAATGTCCGTTATGCGGAATCCGGAACTTACTCCGCTTATTTGAATGTAGACGGAAACGACATCGCCTGTGAACCGATTCAGGTGCAGGGGATTCCCATTACCGTCAATTCTTGCGAGCCCAATGTTTCGACTGCCAAAGTCGGGGAAACAGTTACGTGGACGGTGGATGCCGTTTCGGAATCGCCAATTTCTACTTATGAATGGACGTCTGCCTATGGGACTGTCAGCGGTTCGGGTGCGCAGGCTTCGATGGCCGCTACTTCGGATATGCACAAGCAACAGGTGACTGTCAACGTGGCGGTTTCAAATGCGGACAATTCCAAGGTGACTTATGCGTGTGGCGGCGTGACAGTCGTCGATCCGGAATCTGTGGATTTGATTTTGCCGTTAGGAAGTATTAATGATCCGGATTCTTATGGCGAAACGATTCTTCCGACATTGCCGGACGACCTCTTCATTCCGGCGCAAACGGCGACGACCGTTCAAATTCCGGCAGGAGCACCCAACAATTGTACGGTGGGCTGCAAACCGAGAGTGGGTGCGGATTACATGAATCTTGAAGTGTATTGGGATTCAGAAGAACCGCTGTCGGGCTTCGCTTACTTTAGCCCGGCCGGTTGCGCTCCGGGTAAAAAATACACGGTCACTGCGACTACCACAACCATTTGCGTTGTAAATAAGTAAACTGTAGAAAATGATGTGAAAGGGAACTTTCTTTGGAAAGTTCCCTTTCGTATAAAGAAAACCACCAGCTAGGCTGGCGGTTTCGTATTTTTTGCATGGTGGATTTTGGGAATTGTCAAAAAGTTGGGATTCCCCGGAATCCGCTTTCGTTTGAAATCAGGGGACTTTTAACTTGAACGTCTTTTCGTTACCCGCTTCGTCTCGGATTTGAATTTCAAAAAACTCTCCGGAGGAAGGCAAATCGCTTTTGCGCAAAACGATTTCTTCGGGTTCGGAATCAAATTCCGCATAAAGGAATGGTTTTTGAGAAGAACTGGCCCGAATGGCGTTGCCGTTCGCAATGCCCGATTCCTTTTCGATGACGGGAATGCGGAATACGGGTTCGGCTTTTCCGGCGAAAAAAGCGGAATCGCTGCGGATTTCACCGAGTTCTGGTGGAGTTGTGTCCTGAATGAAGCCGATATCGCGGAGTTCGTTCATACGGGCGGAACGGAAATGCTTTCCGTTTTTTTGTTTGCTGAACAAGAACCATTTGCGGCTTGTTTCGCCTAAATAATAAAGCGGCTTGTCGTAAATTTTCTTGTCGAATTGAACGTTCCAATCGCCGGTGAAATGGAGGCCTTTGGGGTGAAACTCGTATGCGGGAACAGTGTCGTTTTGGAGTTTTCGGACGGCGAGAACAGTTGTCCAGGGAACCGGTTCGATGCCGGAAAGACTTTGCACGATGCGGCTTCCGGAAAGTTGAACAGTGTCGTTCAAGGTTTTGGCGTTAGAGGGTATTTGACGGATAACGAGGGTGTCGAGAATGCCCGCTTGTTCTAGGACGATTAGACGGGTTGCGGGGTAAGCTTTGACTATTTTCCCGAGGAGAGTCGCTTGTTTGGAAAACGCTTCGCAAGCGTTTACGCTTTGCATCCCTTTGCCGTAAAGGAAAAATTGCGTTTGGAGGGGACCGGGCTGGCAAAGGTCCAAGCCAATCCAGGAGCGGCTTAAAAAACTGAACAGCTCCCGGCGCTGCTTTTGACGGAGAGAAGGTTTTTCGCCCGCGCATGTTGGCGAAAGGGAAAATTTCCGGGAGGCTGTATTCCCAACCATGTCTTCTGTTTCGAAAACGAGAGTGTCTTTGCCCGAAATCCGGTAAGCGTTCGGAATGAAGTGCCAATCGCCAGCGGTGTCCGCTTCTTCTGCCCAAAGAAGTTCTTTGCGGATTTGAATCATAGAATCAAAGGAAAGCGTGTCCTTGATGATTTCGCCAAGGATTTGCTTTGCGTTTTTTAAGGTTATGCGGCGCACGGACATCGGATTTTCGAGAGGCGTTCTGCTGTAATCGGCAATCTTAAAAGCGAATCGGATGGAATCGTCTTTTTGGAGATGGGGAACTTCAACACATCCGTTTGTTAAATCGTTTTCTCCGGTCAAGGCGAGGTCTTCACCCTGGAAAATTGCCGCCCCGAGAATCAACGGCGGTAAAGAGTCTCCGCAAAAAATGCCGTTTCGGCATGGATTCAAGAGTTTCTCTCCTTTGCGGAGTTCTAAGTGCAAATGCGGATTACCGATGCCGGAACTTCCTGTAAACGAAATCGTGTCGCCGTAGCGGAACGATTTGATTTTCGGATTGGAAATGCGAATGTCGTTATGCTTCGATTGGAGTTGCGCCGAGGAAACAAGGGAATCCAACTCTTTGGAAAAGCCGCTCTGGTGTGCGAAAACCCATGTCTTTCCACTTTCTCCCAAAAAATAAACCACTTTGCCGTAGCCGTATGGAGAAAGGCGCACTTGGGAAATTTTTCCGTTTTCTGGAGCGATTACCGGAAAGCCTTCTTTCATGTCGGTGGAGTAATCGATTCCTGCGTGGTAACGTGTTCCCCGGCTTTCGCCGAATGAGCTGGTAAGATATCCCGGAACGCCGAAAGGAAGGTGCGCCTCGGCGGCCAAGAGATTTTGTGAAAAAGAAAATCCCAGACAAAGTAGAAGGAAACGTTTCATGAAAAGCCTAGAGGATTTTTTGGAAAAAACGCATTTGGTGAAAATCGGGCTTTTCTGTGTGGATGGGGAATGCGGACAAATAATGCGGACGACGCGTTTTGTCTCCACATTTGTAAAGGTTTCCGCGGATTTTTCCCGTTGATGAGCTTTTGACACCGAGAAGATTCAGTGGAATCCACACAGTCAGTTCCCAATTCACAAAGTTCCCGTTGAATTCCGGGGCTTTGGGGAAACGCAAAATGCGGGCGTATTGCCCAGGTAAAAATTCTCGTCGGTGATGGCGGTCGCGGCCCGAGGCGGCAAAGCAGAATCCGCGGCTGGTGAATTCGAAATTGACGTATTCGCCGGGAGAATCTTGGGATTCGATGAAAATTTCGACACAGCTTTCTTCCCAGGCTTTTCCGCCATCTTTTTCCATTTCGGCAGAGTAGCATTCGCGGGGTTCGCAGACTTGGAATCGGACGTGGAGAAATTGTCTGTCTTTGAAGACATGGGCGATGACATGGGGAAGGGGTTCTGTTGCGTTGCTTTCCCAAAGGCGATTTGGCATCAGTTTCATGCATTGAAATTTAACAACATTTTGCGCTTGCTCGGCGAAGGCGCTTGCGAAACTTTGGCGAAGGGTTCGTCCGGTGCAAAATCTTTGATTCAAATATTTCTAAATTGACGATTGCCGGCGACATTCCGTTTGCCGGCAGGAAACGTTTATGATTCTCCATTGGGAAACTCTCCTTTCGGCAACACGCTACGGCCATCCGGCGATTCTTGACCCGAATCGTTCCAATTTTCACCGCGATTATGACCGGATTGTTTTTTCGACTGCGTTTCGCAGGCTGGGCCGAAAAACGCAAGTGCATCCGTTTTCGGTAAACGACCATGTCCACAGCCGATTGACCCATTCGATTGAAGTTTCGAGTGTTTCGCGGAGTTTGGCGATAGCCGTCTTCAATCAATTGCAAAAGGAATTTCCCAAAAATTTCAACGCCTCTTTGCTTGGCACCATTGCGCAATCCGCTGCGCTTTCCCATGACATCGGAAATCCGCCGTTCGGTCATGCCGGCGAAGCCGCCATCCGGGATTGGTTTAAAAGAAACCGCGACTCAGATCCGCTCAAGGAGTTTTCCGACAAGGACATGCTGGATTTTGAAAACTTCGATGGCAATGCTCAAGGGGTGCGCATTTTGTCGAAGCTCGAATATCATTTTCTCGATGGCGGAATGCGCTTGACCTATCCCACGATTTCTTCGATGATGAAATATCCGCGTTTGGCTTCTTACGGCGCGCCGACAAGCCTTTTTCAAACGGAAGCGGATGATTACCGTGAAATGGCGAATGTTCTCGGCGTTCCGGAAATTGGAAACGGTGTCTGGATGCGGCATCCGTTGAGCTATCTCGTGGAGGCGGCAGACGACATTTGCTATTGCATTCTGGATGTGGAAGATGCGATTGAACTGGGAATTTTGCAATTTGCCGATGTGCGCAACATGTTCGAATACTTTTGCGGTCCCGATGTGGATATCGACAAGGAATACAATGAAAACGGGCAAAATTTTCGTGATTTTCTTTCGAGCGTGCGGGGACTCGCCATTCAGAATTTGATAGACGCGGTAGCCCTGGTTTTTGTTCAACATTATCCGGAAATCATGGATGGAAAACTGCAGGGAACGTTGCTTGAACTTGCGGATTCCGATGCGGTGAACGGAATCCGCATTGCCAAGCGTTTGGGGCGTGAACGGATTTATCCGGATCGCCGCAAGACAGAACTCGAAGTGGGCAGTTACACGACCCTTTGCACGGTTTTGGATGCTTTTGTGGGCGGAGTCTATGAATTTCGCAAGTATGGCCGCTCGTCTTACCGAGGCGCGCGCATTGTGCGCTTGATTGGGCAGTCGAAAATCGGGCAATCGGTGACTAGGCTAGAAGCTTATCATCAGGTTTTGGATTTTGTGTCTGGAATGACGGACAATTACGCCTCTTACCTTGCGCAGCAAATCAGCGGGCTTGTTCAATGACAGAGCGGCGGAAAGAGAACGTTTGGCTTTTTGATTATGATTTGACCCTTTACTCCCATACGGAAAGGGCGGTTTTGGATTCTCTTGATGTTCGAATTTCCCAATTTGTCGAACGGATTGTCGGGTGCTCTTTTGAAGACGCACAACGCATTCGGAAGGATTACTTAAAGCGTTTTGGAACGACGCTTTCCGGACTTCGTTCTGTTTACGGCGTTTCACCGGACGATTTTTTTGACTTTATTCACAATCCGGAATTCTTGACGTATCCATGCCCTGCCAAAGAGAAGAGGGTTCTTTTAAAATCCCTCAGCGGCCCGAAGTATATTTTCACAAATGGCCGCTCGGACTGGAGCCGCATAGGCGCTTCGCGGATGGGCGTTTTGGATTGCTTTTGCCGCATCGTAGGGCTTGAAAATCTGGATTGGGAAGGGAAACCGCAAAATTCCGCTTACGAAAAGATGGAAGCCGTTTTGGAAGCAGATGGCGTTTTTCGGCGTGGAGAATCCAAACGGCGGATCGTATTGCTGGATGACTCGGAGACGAATTTGTCGCCGGCCAAATCCAGAGGCTGGATTACGGTTTGGGTGAATCCGTCGACAGAGCCTGTTTCTTTTTCTCCGGATTTCCGAATTTCGACGTTGATGGAGCTCCCTGCTATTTTGGACAAGATTCCTTTTTGATTGAGAGATGCCGATGCTTCTTGAAATGTTTTCCTTGGATTTTATGCAGAACGCCTTTTTGGCGGCAATTCTCGTGGCTGCAGCTTGCGGGGTTGTAGGTTCTTACGTGGTCGTAAACCGGATTGCCGGCACGGCTGGCGGCGTCGCACATGCGTCTTTCGGGGGAATCGGGCTTGCGTGTTTTTGTGGATTTTCGCCTCTGTTGGGAGCTTTGGGGGTGGCTTTGGTTTGTGCTTTTGCCATGGGGTATTTGACGTGGAAAAGGCGGGAGCGTTCCGATACGCTCATCAATGTGATTTGGGCTGGCGGCATGGCGGCCGGAGTCATTTTGACTGATTTGACTCCCGGTTACAGTGGGGATTTGACAAGTTTTCTCTTTGGAAGCATCTTGACTGTTTCGCGGGAACTGCTGCTCGGCATGTTTTTTTTGACAGCGGCCATTTTGTTTCTTTCCGCGGTCTTTTTCCGCCCGTTTCTGGCTGTTTCCCATGACCCGGAATTTGCCCGTGTCCGCGGAGTGCCTGTCCTTGGACTTTATATGCTTTTGATGGCGATGGTCGCCTGTACGGTCGTCATGGCGGTTCAAACAGTGGGATTGATTCTTGTCATTGCGCTTCTCACCATTCCCGCTTATGTCGCCGAAGGGCATTCAAAAAGTTTGAAACGGATGATGTTCCTTTCTTGCGCGCTTTCCGAAATCCTTTCGTTGGCGGGACTGTTTCTCGCTTATCTGCTGAATTTTACAGTCGGCCCCACGATTATTTTGATGAGCGTCGCACTTTATGTTGTCAACTGGGTTTTTCTCCGTTTTCGCAGGCGGGCCGTTTAGTTTTATATTTTCGCTATGAAATCTTTGGACTCTCTTTTTCAACGTTACCCTCTCTTTCGTTATATTCCCGGAATCTTGTGGATGGCGTTGATTTTCCGCGCCTCGTCGATCCCCGGAACGGGTATGGGATGGCTTGTCCCTCCGTTTGATAAACTTGTGCACGGAATGACTTTCGCCGTGCTTGCCGCATTTTTCGGCTTTTGGTTTTCGAACGCCCGCTGGAATTCGAAGCCTTTTGTCTGGGCAGTCGTTTGCGTCTTGTTTTGCGTTCTCTTTGGCGCACTGGATGAATTTCACCAGAGTTTTGTTCCCGGCAGAGACGCTTCTTTGGGCGATATTCTAGCGGATACTGTCGGGGGCATCTTGGGATCCTCGCTTTATGCGATTTGCCGTCCTTGGGAGCGGTTTCGCATTTTCCGCGAAGAATGATTCGTTTTGCTTTATCCGTTGAATCGTCTTTTGAATTCAAAAAAATGAAATCGGACGGCTTGAAATTTGGTAAATTTTCGCCGGAAATTTGACAAGGAGTCTATTTATGAAATCTGTACCTATCACGCTCCTCGCCGGTTACCTGGGAGCCGGCAAAACGACACTGTTGAACCATGTCTTGAACAACCAGCAGGGATATCGGGTTGCGGTCATTGTGAACGATATCGGTGAAGTGAATATCGATCAGACGCTAATTGAAAAAGGGGGGAATGTTCAGCAGAAGGATTCCGTTGTTCCGCTTTCAAACGGCTGCATTTGTTGTACCTTGAAAACGGATTTGTTGGAACAAATAGCGCAGATTCTCGAACAGCAAAAATTCGATTACATCCTCATTGAAGCGAGTGGCATTTGTGAACCGCTTCCCATTGCGCAGACGATTACGTTAATGGGATCAAAGCTCCAGGGCAAAGACGGTACGCCGCTGCCGTGTCATTTGGACGGCATTATTTCGGTGGTGGACGTGCTGCGGCTTGCGACGGAATTCGGCGGTGGCGATAAGCTTTTGGCGGAAGACAAGGATGAAGAAGACGTTGCGAGTCTTTTGGTGCAGCAAATTGAATTCTGCAACACGATTGTCTTGAACAAGGTCGACAAAATTTCTGCAGAAGATTTGCAGCACGTGAAAGCGGTTGTGCGCGCACTCCAGCCCGAAGCGAAAATGATAGAAACGACCTTTGGAAAAGTCGACATGAAAGATGTTTTGGACACGCATCTTTTTGATTTTGAAAAGGTCTCTTCGTCGGCGGCTTGGATTCAACAGCTGAACAATCCCGAAGAAGAGGAAGAAGGCGAGTCGGAAGAATACGGTATAGGAACGTTTGTATACATGGCGCGCCGTCCGTTTTGCCGGGAAAAACTCGAAGCATTTTTGGACCATTACCCATCGAGCATTATCCGTTCGAAAGGAATCATGTGGTTTGATGACGACCGCACATATTCTTACATCTTTGAACAGGCGGGCAAGGATGCCAGCGCACGTTGTCTTGGACGTTGGATTGCCTCGTTGAACGAATCCGAACAGAAAAGCGCTTTGGAAGAAGAACCGGAAGTGCGGAAAATGTGGGATGACAAATACGGCGACCGTGAAATCCGTTTGGTTTTCATCGGACAGAAAATGGACAAAAGGGAAATTTGTCAAAAGTTGGATGAATGCCTTGGCGAATAATTCGTTTTCGCCCAGTCTCCATTTCCAAAACGGCGGAATTATTCTATATTTTGACCGCTGCGGGATGTAGCTCAGCCTGGTAGAGCGTCTGCTTTGGGAGCAGAATGTCGTCAGTTCGAATCTGGCTATCCCGATAAAAAGAAAGTTCATCTTGGATGACTTTCTTTTTATTTTTGGGGAAGATTCAGATCCTTCGGAGAAACCATGAACGAAGAACGCAGAAAATTACGCGATGAAGTTTATACGGATATGATGCTTGCGCAAGCGCGCCTTTCCAAAGACCAGAATACCCGGATGGGAGCCGTTTTGGTGTCAGGCGATGGACGAGTGCTCAGTACGGGATACAACGGCGCACCGGCGAGTTTTGATGACGCGACAATACCTTATACGCGCGAAAAGCAGAAATTGGCTTATGATTTGCTGGATGCGGAATCCGGGGAAGTCCTTTCTCATCATGAATTTGAAGCGAACAAGTATCCGTTTATGGTGCATGCCGAAATTAATGCGCTGCACTATGCCCGCGGAAAAGTCCCGCCCGGTTCCAAACTCTATGTCATCGGATTTCCCTGTGAACGCTGCGCACTAGAAATTGCGTTGTCCGGAGTGTCGGAAATTTTTGTCACCAAAGATGATTACGATGCGAATTCATCTTTGAACAACAGCCGGGACACAGCTTATTATATGTTCGCCCAAGCGGGCATTCTCGTGACGATTTGCGGAAAACGGTACCGTCCGGCAATCTCTTCCCCTAGAAATTGACACTTGATTTTCCGTTAATGGCGAAGTTTTTCGCTTTCATTGCTAAAAAGGAGATGGATTTTTCGTTTACGCCTTGAAATTTTTCTAAATTTGGCGCGGAAATAGCTAACATCATCTACCGAGGTAAAATATGGCTGAGAACGAAAAAAACGAAACTCCTGAAATCAAGACCGAAATTGTCGCACCGGAAACGAATGCACCTGCGAAAAAGTCCGAAAAGACCGACTCCGCGAAAAAATCCGCCAGAAAGCCTCGGCGTCGTCCGTCCGGCAAGTTCGGACAGGCCTCCAAGAAACCGGCCATTCTTTCGGATACGCTTGCAGACCGTTTTGGCGAAGCTCTCGCTGGAAAACTCAAACGTGGAATTGAAGACGATATCAAGCGCAAAATCAAAGCAGCCCAGGCGGATCCCAAGGTTCAGCAGGCAAGTGCCAAGTTCGGCAAGTAATCGGTTTGTTCGATGATTGAAATCCGCAGTTAATCTGCGGATTTTTTTATTTGGAGGTGGCCACGTAAATGCCGTCCCAGGGCGTTCCTGGGGGAATTGGCGGTTTGGAGGCGTATTCCCGGCAACGATCAATGAAAACTTCCGACGGAGTGGGGCGCGCGCCCGGATCTTGATTCTGCAGATGCGGCTCTAATAGTTTGGATTCTTCAAATGCGGCGGCAGCCTTTTCCCATTCCCCGGCAAAGTAAAGGTCTTGGGCTTTTTTCCAAAAAGAACACAGCAACTTGAATCTTCCCGCCTCGTGGTCGTCTCGATGGCAAAGGACTTCGTATACTTGGACAGCCTCGCTTTTGCCGACGACTTTCAGTTTGTCGATGGGCCGTGAAATGAATTCTTCGCGGTAATCGTTCTTGTCTTCTGGATCATGAGTGCCGGTCAGGGTTTCTTCGCTTACCAAGATGTACGTCCCGTATTGTTTGCCGATGCTTTCTAGCCTTGAAGCGAGGTTCACGGCGTCTCCCATAATGGTGTAATTTTTCCGCGATTCAGACCCCATGTTGCCCACGAGAATGTCGCCGGAATTGATGCCGATGCGCGTGTGCATTTGGTAAACGCTTTCCGGAAAAGAAACGTTTTTGGGCAGGTCGTGTCCTTTGTGATTTTTATGGCGTTTCCAGTTTTCACGGATGGCCATTTGCGCTTTCTGCATGGAGATGGCGCTTTGGAGGGCGTGCCTGCGTTGGAACTTTATTGGCGAAGGCGCTCCGAAAAACGCGATGATGGCGTCGCCTTCGTATTTGTCGAGAGTTCCCTGGTTTTCGTCCTTGATGATGTCCGTCATGGCTGTCAAATAATCGTTCAGCAGGTCCACTAATTTTTTGGGGTCGCCGATCTGTTCCGAGAAAGAGGAAAAGCCCTGGATGTCTGTGAAAAATGCCGTCAGGTATTTTTTTTCGCCGCCGAGTTCGGGCTCCTTTTCGTTCGATAGCATTTCATCGATTAGTTTATCCGAAATATACTGCTTGAAGGATTTGTCGAGGAATGTTTTGTCGCGGTTTTCAAAGTAAAAACGCACAAAGAAAGAACCGATGAATGCGAGAACGCCCTCGATGAGGAATGTTGCGCATCCGATATAGATGCCTTTTGAAAAAAAGAAGTAAGAAAGGGCGATATCGAAGACAAAGAGCAACAGTAAAAACGCTGCGGCGAAATACTGCGAAGCGAATAGTCCGATGAGAATTGCGGCCACCGCGGTGACAGCGTAGAGAATCGCATTCGGAAAGTCGGATTTGAGGTAATCGTTTTTGAGGATGTTGTCGATAATCGTCGCATGTACGAGAACGGCGGGGAAGTGGTCTTCGTGTGGAGCCGCATAAAAGTCGAACATGGCTGGCGCTGCACTGCCCAAAATGAAGATTTTCCCTTGGTATGTTTCGGGAGGAATCCGGCCTTCGATGACATCGTAATAGGACAAATGTCCAAATGTACGGTTCGCCGGAGGAATGTTGTATGCGCTCCGGAAGTTCAGCAGGAAATTGCCGTGGTCGTCGATGGGAATGCGCTTGCTTTCTCCAAATCGGAGCTCTTCGCCGGGAAGAAGTTTTTCAAAAGCGACTGTGTCCGCTTGGTAAAGGTCTTCGAGAACGTCGGAAGAAAGAATTGAATAATTGGGAATCCAACGCTCTTCTTGTTTGTCGAAGTGGAAGTCTAGCGGGGCGGATATCCAAAGGGAAGAACCTTTGGATAGCGAGTTTACTTGCGCTTTGTATGCGGCGAAAGATTCTTGGTCGTAAGCGGTCAGTTCGCTGTCATCCGGTTCAAAATCGCCTTCTCCAGTCATGATAAAAATATTGCCCGCAGAATCTTTTTGTACACGGATCTGTGGCGACAATTCCACAAAAGTTGTTGCCAGGCTGTCGTTTTTAGGCGCTTGGGAAAGAGTCTTTGCGTTTCGGATGATTTGCCGCACCATGGGGAGTGTGATTTGTGGATATGTTGTATGGAGAGTTCCCGATGAGTCTCTGTAAATGCCGAAGGGCTTTCCCAAATCTGCATAATTGCCCATTTCGATTTTCACGGAGTCCGGATGGGTTTTGAATAAATACATGAGAGTGGCGATGGAAAAAATGGGGTAAATTTTCCCGGGATCTTCTGGCCAAAGTTCCGTGTTGGGAAAGCGGTAAAATAATTGCATCCGGCGCAAAACGCCATCGGGATCGGGAGTCGCATTTGCGATGCCGAAGTTCTGCGAAGCGCGGGAAAGATCGGGAAACACGTTGTCGAGAAGATCTTTTTGTTCGATGTTTTCCGGGGCCGATGATTGTTGCAAGTCAAAAGTTGGGCGGGCGGCGATGTCCCTTGCGCGCTGGGCTGTGCTGAGGGGCATCCATTGGGATTGATGTTTGTAGTCGGTGCGGGAACTGAACGTGCCGCAAATGACGACGTTCGGATTTTCGGCGATGGTTCTCACCAAGATGGAGTCGTAATCGTATGCGGCGCGGATTTTTTCAAAATCCTCGTGCCATTCTTTTTCGGGATAGATATGGCTTAGTACTTTTTCTGTACGGAGAGCGTTCCTGTTTCCGAAATCTGCATTTTTGAAAAGAATGTCAAATGCGATGGCGGCTGCTCCGCCTTGTTCGAGTTTATTGACGACTTTGGCGTGCATTTCTCGAGTCCATTCGTTGTAAGGACCGTATTTGGCAAGCGAATTTTCGTCAATGTCGACGATGTAAATGTCGTCTGAATGGTCGGTGATTTTCCCGGAATGATACTTGGAAAAAACGTCGTAAAAAAGATATTCCGCCCGGTTTAAAATGGATTGCGGGATGAGCATCAAAAGAAGCGTCATGACGATGCCGGTCAACATTCCGGCTAGAGTCCGCTTGATTTTTTTAGGATGTTTGAACTTCACGTGGGAAACATAGAAATATCCGCCATCGATTTTAAGTTTTTTCGGGATACCGATTGAAAAGGAATGCTTTTTTTACCGCATTTATGCGTATATTGAATGGAGATGTTTTAAAGGAGTTTCCATGCTGATTGATTTTGAAAAGCTCCCCATTTTGGAAGGTCCCGGCATGAACCACGGGGCGGGGGAAATGTCCGCTCAGATTTTCCCTTGGAATGGTGGAAAATTCATCCTGACGCGCTTGCATCCGAACAGTTCCATTGGCCCGCATACGCAAGTCTCTGGCGACGACATCAATTACGTCGTTTCCGGTTCGGGCAAGGTGATTTGTGATGGAAAAGAAGAACTCCTGTTGCCCGGGAGGTGTCACGTTTGCCCCAAAGGCTCTTCGCATTCGATTGTCAACACGGGATTTGACGACTTGGTGCTTTTTACAGTAGTCGGGAAAGATTGACGTGGAACGTTTTCGTTTTTCGTCAATGCGGAACGCTGTAAAATGGAGCGCTTGAAAGAATCGCTTGGTGTTGCCGAATGGGTCTGGTCGGCGCAGGTGCGGGGCTTTCGGCGGCTGCAGGCTTTCATGCGTATTCCATCAGAGCTTGTTCCCCGATGTTCGGAAAACGGAGAGCCGATGACAATGAATTTGCGCTGTGATGATAGATTTGTCGAAGATTGCGGTAGGTGGGAGGTCAACGCCCGCTATGCAGATTTTGTCCGCCAGCACTCCATTTGCCTTTCTTCGGATATAGGGAATGTGATTTCTCTTTTGCTGCAACCGAATTGAGATTCTCCTTGCTTTTTCTGTAAAAAAGATTACTTTATTTTGGAATTTCCGCACTTGGCGGAATGGCGAGTTTCACTATATCAAGGAGTTTCACTCTCATGCGCGATTTGATTGAAAAGTTGATGAAGAAAGGTTTTTCTGTTCTTTTCTCGGAAGAAGGCGGTTTTCCTGTTGTCCGAATTTTTCAGGGCACTGATTTGTCGCACCCGTTGAAAAGTTGCAGCTTGGGCTCGGGAGAATTCCGTGAAAATGTCGAAGAGGTTCTCCAGTCGATGATTCTTGATTTAGAACGTCATCCGCAATAAACTCTGTCCGGGCTTTTCTATATTTGACCCCGTCAACGAACGAGGTCCATTTTGTCAGTAAATCCAGAAATCGCGAAACGTCGAACTTTTGCCATCGTCAGTCACCCGGATGCGGGTAAAACGACCATCACCGAAAAGTTTCTTTGGTTTGGAAAGGTCATTCGCGAAGCGGGACACGTCCGCGCCAAGGCGAACCGCAGTTACACGGTCAGTGATTGGATGAAAATCGAACAGGACCGCGGAATTTCCGTGTCGAGTTCCGTTTTGAACTTTCCATTTGAAGGCTGCTGGTTCAATTTGGTGGATACGCCGGGGCACCAGGACTTTTGCGAAGACACTTATCGGGCTTTGACCGCTGTCGATTCGGCGCTGGTTTTAATTGACAGTGTGAACGGTGTTGAAAAACAGACGATCAAACTGATGGAAGTTTGCCGAATGAGGCATACGCCAATTATCACGTTCATCAACAAGATGGACTTGGATGGGCGCCCGGTTTTGGATTTGTTGGATCAGATAGAATCGGTCTTGAAAATCAAAGCGATTCCGTTTACGCTGCCGATAGGAGTTGGCAAACTTTTCAAAGGCGTTTATTGTATTGCAGACAATACGTTCAACGTTTATGACGCAGGTTCCGGTCATCAGGAAATTTTGCAAATGTCCGGCCCGGATGATCCGAAACTTGTGGAACTTTGCGGAGAGAACTGGGTGAATCAATTCCGCGAAGAATACGACATGGTGACGGGCGGCATGGATCCTTTCGACCACGAACTTTTCCTCAAAGGGGAAATGTGCCCGGTTTTCTTTGGCAGCGCTGTGAACAATTTTGGCGTGAGACAGCTTTTGAATGCCTTTGCGGATTTAGCACCTGCACCGATGCCGCGAGAAACGGACAAGCGCGAAGTTTCTCCGGATGAAGACAATTTTTCTGGTTTCGTTTTTAAAATCCAGGCGAATATGGATCCAAAACACCGCGATCGCACGGCATTTCTCCGCATTTGTTCCGGGGAATTTCAACGCGGCGACAAGGTGTTTCATGTGCGTTCCGGGCGGGAAATCCGCTTGGCCGCTCCGACGGCTTTTTTGGCGAAAGACAAGGAAGTTATCGACACGGCTTGGGCGGGCGACATTGTGGGCATCAACGATCCGGGACTGTTTCACATTGGCGATACGCTGACTAAAGGGGAAAAAATGAATTTTTCGGGCATTCCGGATTTTGCACCGGAATTTTTTGCCCGGGTGACCCTTTTGAATCCGCTCAAATCCAAGCAGTTGGCGAAGGGTTTGAAAGAATTGACAGAAGAAGGGGCGACTCAGCTTTACCAACCGTTCAAATCCGCGATTCCTGTCATCGGCGTTGTGGGGGAACTCCAGTTCGATGTGCTCAAGTTCCGCTTGCTTTCGGAATACGGCGCGGATGTGTCGTTAGACCGCATTCCCTCTTATGGGGTCCGTTGGATTGTGGGGCCGGAAGAAGACGTTGAAAAATTTGTCGATGAAAATGGCATGGATTGTATGCGGGACAAAGAAGAGCGTTTTGTTTGCCTGTTTCCCAATGAATACCGTTTGAGCCTTGCCACGAAAAATTTCCCGTCACTTCGTTTTGTCGAAACTTCGTTGGGGTAAGAGTGCGCGCGTTTTTCGTTTTGATGGCTTCCGCCATTTCGTTTTGCTTGACAGCTTGCGTTTTCGGTGCACGGGATGCGAAAACGGTTTTTGTACATTCGGAGTCCTCGTCTTCTGTGGCGTTTGAAGCTCGTTCTTCGACAGCGGAAATTCCATTCGAGGCCCCGAAAGATTCTTCTGTATCAGAAGTTTCTTTTTTTGCCGTGGGCGATGTCCTTTTCCACGGAGCGTTGTTCAAGGAATGCGCCAAAGACTCTTCTCTGTGCCATTTTGACTACGTATTTGAACCGTGGAAAAAGGATATCCAGGCCGCGGATATCGCCGTTGTCAATCAGGAAACCATCTTTGTTCCGCGCAGCGAAAGGTACACCTCGTATCCGAATTTTGGCTCTCCGGAAGAGGTGGGCTTGGCGGAACTGGATGCCGGATTTGATCTCGTGACCCATGCGACGAATCATACGATAGACCGTCGCGCCGCAGCGGTGGATTACACACTTTCTTTTTGGAAGGAGAAACCGGTGAAGGCTTTGGGAATTCACCCGACACGAGAAGACAGGGATTCGGCTTTTACGTTGGAAAAAAACGGCATTCGTTTTGGATTTGTGAATTTCACTTATGGATTGAATGGGCAAAAACTCCCGGCAGATAGGCCGTATCTGGTTGATGTCTTGGATAGCGCGGATGAATGGCTTTTTCAAATTCATCGGGCAGAAGCCGCTGCGGAGGTGACTGTTGCCTTTTTGCATTTTGGAACGGAATACACGGATCTTCCGACGCAAGAAGCGATGCGGTTTGCGGAAAAAGCGATTGATGCCGGTGCAGACATTTTGGTATGCGCTCATCCGCATGTGATTGAACCGTTTGGCGTGTTCACCACGAAGGCGGGAAATCGTGCCCTGGTTTACTGGTCTCTTGGCAATTTTGTCTCGAATCAGCAGGATATTTCAACGAATCTGGGTGGTGTCGCCAAATTTACCGTACGCAAAGTTCAAAAAGGGGAAGAGTTTCGCGTAGAAATTGCACAAGCATCGTTTGAAGGTTCGGTGACTCAGCAAGAAGTGGGGAATTATCGGGCGATTCCTCTTTCGGATTATTCGGATTCTCTAGCGGATAAGCACCGGCTCAAGGCGAAATTTCCCAATTTGACATTGTCGGAGTTGCAAAAACGATTCAAAAAAACTCTTGGCGATGCCTCTCTTTGTGAGACGGAAACGGTTGAAGTGGCGTTGCCTTTGGTCATTCGGAATTTTTCATCCGAGAAAAAGTCGCCGTCATTTTAGCGTTTGTTTTTGAGGTTTGAATGGATGTTCTGCCGAGAATCCCATCCGTTTTCGCCCTTTGCCTTTAACGGCGAAGATTTGTGAGATTCGATTGGAATCGTTTTTTACTTTTGTTTAGATTGAAAGAAAATAGTTGACGCTGCTTTTTTGTTGCTGCTTTCGGATTTGAATTTTGGATTCTGTGGGATTACAGAATGAATCGATTTTTTGTAGCGGCGGCACTGTTAATCGTGGGCTGCGGAGAAGAAACGACTGTTTACGAAATGACGGGAATCGCTCAGCTGGCGAATGGCTGGTGTTGGATGGCTAAAGAAAGCCGTTCGGGAGCGGCATCAAGCTCTTCTGCCCAATTCAGCGGATATAACGGTTTCGTTGGTTCAGGAAGTTTATGGCGTTTTCCATGCAGCAGCATACCGGGAGTTCTTTGCAAGAAAAACGCCTCGTCCATTGCGAACGGGGCGTTTTAGAATGGGTTTTGCAAGAGCGTTTTACTTTAACTCTTCCAACGCTTTTTCGCTTTTGGCGATGATGTCTTTTTGCGTCGCGAGTTTGGTGCGCTCGGCGTTCACGACGGCTTCCGGTGCGCCGTTCACGAACTTTTCGTTGGAAAGCTTTCTTTCGATGCTCGCCGCAAAGGATTTCGCCTTTTCGATTTCCTTTTCCAAACGGGAAATTTCTGCAGCCGGGTCGAGGATGCCTTCAAGCGGAATGTAAAGCTCGCCACCGGGGACGACTGCACTCGCGCTGAATTTGGGCTTCGCCGCTTTGACGGCAATTTCCAAGGATTCGAGACCGCCGAGTTCCGTGATGATGGCGCGGCAATTGTCCACGGATTTTTCCACGTTGTCGTTATCGACGGCGAGTACGGCCATGAGCTTCTTTGCCGGAGCGACTTTGTAACGCCCGCGAATTCCACGAACAGCTTCGACGACTGCGAACGCCCGGTCAAAGGCTTTTTCGATATCGGGATTGACGAGGGATTCGTCTGCCTTGGGCCACGGACTTTTGATGACGCGTTCCGAGTTCGGGAAGAGCGTCGCATTGAGTTCTTCGGTGATGAACGGCATCACCGGATGCAAAAGGTCCAAAACGTTTTTGAGCACGTGCCCGAGAATCGCCATCGCGTTTTTCTTTTCGACATCGAGAACTTCGCGGTTGATAATGGACTTTTTGATTTCCAAATAATTGGAACAGACATCATCCCAGACGAAGCGGTAAAGGAATCCGGCGAGTTCTGCGAAGTGGTATTCTTCGAGCATCCGCGTGGCATCCTTGATGGTGGAATTCAAACGGCTGAGAATCCAGTAATCTTCGATTTTGAGCTTTTCTTTGTCTTCCCAAGGAGCGTTCGGATTGACGGTGAGGTTTGCTTGCTCCAAATGGGGCAAAAGGAAGCGGCATGCATTCCAAAGCTTGTTCGAAAAGTTCCGTCCGATTTCGAATTTTTCAGACGTGTTGATTTCTGAGCCGTCTTCTTGTTTTTCTTTTTTCACGGGAAGTCGCACGTCTTGATTGTCAGTGCAAAGACTCGCCATCACGAATCGGAGTGCGTCGGTTCCGTATTTTTTTTCAATATCCATCGGGTCTACGCCGTTCCCCTTGGATTTGCTCATGGTTTGGCCGTTGCCATCGAGAATCTTCGGGTGAATGTAGACCGTGTGGAAGGGAACAGTCCCCATGTCTTCTTGGCTGAAGAGGACCATGCGGGCGACCCATAGCGTGATGATGTCGCGGCTTGTAACCAAAACGCTTGTCGGATAATAGCGTTTGAGCGTTTCTGTTTGGTCGGGCCATCCCATGGTGGAATGCGGCCACAGGCCACTCGAGAACCACGTGTCCAACACATCTTCTTCTTGCAAAATCTGATGACCAGGAACGGCATCTTGTGGCAAATCCTCTTCTTCGGAGCAAATGAGCCATACACCATTTTGCGCTTTGTAATAGAAAACGTCCTTGCGGTCGGCAAAAGCTTTTTTCAAGTCGTCTTCGGTCGTCGAGGCGTCTGCATGCCAAATGGGAATCCGGTGTCCCCACCAAAGCTGGCGGCTGATGCACCAATCGCGCTTTTCGGCTAGCCAGTCCAAGTATTTGTTTGCATAGCGTTCGGGGAGAATCTTGATTTCTCCAGAGGTCACGGCTTCCATCGCTTTGTCGGCGAGGGCATCCATTTTGACAAACCATTGATCGCTCAAATAAGGTTCAATGACTGTTTTGGAACGGTCGGAATGACCCACCTGCATTTCGTGGTCTTCTACTTTGAGAAGAAGTCCCAAATCTTCAAGACCTTTGACGACGGCATCGCGGGCCGCCATGCCTTTAAGACCTTGGAACGGTCCGGCATTTTCGTTCAGGGAACCGTCTTCGTTCATGATATTTATCATGGGGAGTTTGTGACGGAGTCCCGTGGCGTAGTCGTTCGGATCGTGCGCCGGGGTTACTTTCACAGACCCGGTTCCAAAAGCCATATCCACGAGAATTGCGTCGGCGATGACTGGAATTTCGCGGTCGACAAAGGGAACTTTGAGTGTCTTGCCGATAAATTTCTTGTAACGCTCATCGTTCGGGTGGACTGCTAAAGCGGTATCGCCCATGATGGTTTCTGGACGCGTCGTAGAAACGGGAATGTAGCCGGAACCATCGGAAAGAGGATATTTGAATGTCCAGAAATGGCCCTTGACGGTTTCGTGATAGATTTCGTCGTCGGCAACAGCCGTTTGGAGTTTGGTATCCCAGTTGACCAGACGTTTGCCCCTGTAAATGAGGCCTTTTTTGAAGAGGTTGAAAAAGGCGTGACGGACGGCCTTGGCGCAAACAGGATCCAACGTGAACCGTTGGCGGCTCCAGTCGCAGCTTACGCCCAAGCTTTTGAGCTGTTTGGTTATGCGGGCTTCGTATTCGTCCTTCCATTTCCAAATGCGTTCGACCAAGGCTTCTCTGCCGATGTCGTGACGTGTTTTGTGTTCATCTTGGAAAAGTCTTTTTTCGACGACCGCCTGCGTGGCGATTCCCGCATGGTCAGTTCCCGGAATCCAGAGCGTGTCGCGGCCCGTTTTACGGCGGTAGCGGACAAGAATGTCTTGGAGAGTGTCGTTCAGGGCGTGGCCTAAGTGAAGTGCGCCTGTGACATTCGGAGGAGGGATGACGATGGAGAAGGTGTTTTCTTTGGGGCCTTTTCCGCTGGGGGCAAAATCGTTGTTTTTATTCCATTGGTCGTGCCAACGGGCTTCAATAATTTTCGGATTGTAACGAGATTCCATTTCCATAATGCCTAAATCTAGCAAAAAGAAAGGATTCTAGATTAAAGAGTCCTTTGAAAACTACTCAGCACATTTCATTTCTCATTCCAAACTCTTGACTAACGAGTACTTACTGCCAGTTCCTCACTCCTCGTAATTCCAAAGGGGCAGTCCAAAGTTCACTAAAACGGCTCGCCTTTGACGGTAAAATCGTGCAAAAATTCACCCCATCCGCAGAAAAGGCTTTTCGTGCGAAACCCCACCACGGAGAGATTTCAGTTCAAGACTCTAATTCCGAATTACGCATTATACATTCCACATTTTTAATTCCTCATTTTTTATATTTGTCGTGAAAAACTTCAAAAGGACTCGATATGGCCAAAACAGTACAGAATGCGCTCAAAGATTTGATTTCCCTCTGCAAAAGACGCGGATTCATTTTTCCCGGTTCCGAAATTTACGATGGGCTGGCGAATACGTGGGATTACGGTCCCTACGGTATCGAGCTGAAGCGCAACATCAAGAACCTCTGGTGGAAAACGTTTGTCTCTAGCCGCCCGGACGTTGTCGGTCTCGATTCGTCCATTCTCTTGAATCCGCGGGTTTGGCAGGCTTCGGGTCACGTTTCGAATTTCTCGGACCCTCTTGTCGATTGCAAGGCCTGCCACGAACGCTTCCGCGCGGACCAGCTTCTCGAAGAAAAACTCGGTGAAGGATGCTGCGCCGGTAAGACCTTCCCGGAAATTCACCAGATGATGGTCGACAATCAAATCGAATGCCCCAAATGCGGCAAGACGGATTTCACGGAACCGCGCGCCTTTAACCTCATGTTCCAGACTCAGCTCGGCGTTCTCGAAGGTACGGGCAACAAGGTATTCCTCCGTCCGGAAACGGCGCAGGGAATTTTCATCAACTTCAAAAACATCATGGACAATGTCCGCCCCAAGATTCCGTTTGGCGTCGGGCAAATTGGAAAATCATTCCGCAACGAAATCACGCCGGGGAACTTCATCTTCCGCACCCGTGAATTTGAACAGATGGAACTCGAGTTCTTCTGCGAACCGGGTACCGAAAAGGAATGGTATGACTATTGGAAAAAGTTCTGCGTGGACTTTGTGGAAGGCCTGGGAGTGAACAAAGAGAAGCTCCGCCTCCGCGAACATGCGAAAGAAGAACTTTCCCATTATTCGAATGGAACATCCGACATTGAATACAACTTCCCGTTTGGCTGGGGCGAACTGTGGGGAATCGCTAGCCGCACCGATTTCGATTTGACCCAGCACCAGAAAGAGTCCAAGGTCAAAATGGAATATTTTGACGCGGTGAACAATAAGCGTTACATTCCTTACGTCGTGGAGCCCTCCCTCGGCGTGGACCGCTTGCTGCTTGTGCTCCTTTGCGACGCTTACGATGTCGAAAAACTCGAAAACGGCGAAGAACGTGTCGTTTTGCACTTCAGTCCGAAGGTTGCCCCGGTCAAGGCCGCGATTCTTCCGCTCGTGAAAAAGGGAAAAGTCAAGGAAGTCGCCGAAGATCTTTACAAAAAGCTCCTCCAGGACTTCAACGTCGAATATGACGAGACACAATCGATTGGAAAGCGTTACCGCCGTCAAGACGAATTGGGAACGCCGTTCTGCATCACGGTCGATTTCGATACGATCGGCGAGGGAGACGACGTGAACCCCGAATACAAGGGAATGGTCACCGTCCGCGAACGCGACTCCATGAAGCAGGAACACGTGAAAATCGAAGAGCTGAGCAATTGGCTTTCGGCCCATTTGAAGTAACGCTCCAAGTTGCCTCGCATGATGGGAAAACTGGGGCTGGCACGGCGAAAAATCCGGGATTTCCGGGAAAAGGTGCAAGGGCTTTCGCAAATGCAAAAAGTCCTTGTCGTTTTTCTCGTGGCAGCCGTTCCTGCGGGCGTCGCCCTGGCGACTGTCCTCATCGTAGCCTGGAAAAGGAAAAAATGATATGCGCCTTTCGAAAAGGCTTCCGGAGAATTTGACGGATTCTCCGTTTTTTATTCAGTTGTCGCAAATCAAGCGCTCGGCGGATTACACGGATTTGACTGTTTCGAGTCCGCTTCGTGCTGGAGGGGCTTTCGATTTGGAATCGGCGCTTCCGCTGGGAATCCCTCAATTTTCCAAGTGGAATCCGGATGCTTGCGGTTGGGAAGAATCCCGCACGGCCGTTTCGAAATATTATGCGGAACGCGGCGGCAATTTTGATGCGGAGAGCATTTTGCTCACCGCCAGTACGAGTGAAGCTTACGCTATTTTGTTCAAAGTCTTTTGCGATGCGGGCGATGTGGTGCTTACACCGCTTCCCGGTTATCCGCTGCTCGACTCGTTGGCTTCGCTGGAATATTTGAAGACAGCTCCGTATTTCCTTTCGGAGCGGAATGGAAAATGGAGCTTGGACGTGGATTCTCTGTATGCGTTTCCGCCCCATGCGAAAATTTTGCTGATCGTTTCTCCAAATAATCCTACGGGACATGTTTTTTCTAAAGCGGAATGGGAGGCCGCTGTGGAATTTGCCCATCGGGAAGATCTGGCGATTGTCGTCGACGAAGTCTTTGGGGATTTTATTTACGATGGAACGGATAGACCGTGGAATTGGGATTCAAAAGATGTCCCCGTGTTTTTTTTGGGTGGATTTTCCAAATCTGTCGGTTCTCCGCAGTTGAAATTGGGCTGGATGGCGTTTCGACCGGGAAAACTGGGAAAAGCCCTGTTGCCTGCATTGGAATTTGTGGCGGACGCTTATTTGAGCGTTTCTTCGCCAGCTTTTGCGCTTGCCCGTCCGATGCTTGAAAAGTCTTTGGAATATGAAAAAGAACTGTCTTGCAAAATCCTTCGGAACCTGTCCTTTTTGAAAAGGAAGTTCCCGACGGCAGTTTGTCCGTCTGTACAAGGCGGCTGGTATGCCGCGCTCCATTTCGACGGAGAAGAGGATGAGGCCTTGACGCTCCGATTGCTCCGCGAGGCTAAAGTTCTGGTTCAACCGGGATTTCTTTTCGATTTTGACGAAGACGGATGGATTGTCGTCAGCTTGCTTGTTGAACCGGAAATTTTTGAAAAGGCTGTGGAACGGATTTGTTCGACTGTTGCAGACGGAATCAGTAGTCGATAGTAATGAGGAAATTTCCTGTCCAATTGCCGTAATCCGGGTCGTAAGGCGCGCGGATGGTGTTGATGGTGAATTGGCAAGAAGATGCTTTTTGATCGATGGAAAACGTTTTGGAAATTTGTTCGTTTGAATTGAAGAGGAAGGTTTCCGTCTTGTAAATTTTCTCGCCAGAATCGCATTGAATGTGGTAATCCATTTGTAAATAGGGCAAAGGCCAGCCGTTGTTGTTTCGAAAAACGACGTTTATCGAATGGAGGTAGGGATTTTGAGAAAAATACGCGTCGATAATGGCAATGTCAATTCCTGGTTCAATTACGTAGACGTCGCTTTCGAATGTGTTGCAGCCGGATAAAAAAATGGCTTCCAACAACCAGAGGACGCAAATGGGTTTGACAAGTTTTCTGAACATGATGAATCCCTTGTATTGTTTTATCTTAATTATAGATTATAAAAGGATGCTTAAAATGTCTAAAAATGACAAAATTAGATAGTGTCCTGGATTTTAAGGAATTGGGAATGGGGAGTTTGGAATTAGAAATGAGTTTTTGGAAATTTGAACGGTGAGAAGATGGAAAAACTTTCGTTGAGGGGACTCAGAGGAACCCCTTTTCTGCGAGTGGGGGATGTTTGCACGATTTTACCGTCAAAGGCGAGCCGTTTTTGCAAAAAGTTTTCCAACAGACACAAAAAAAAGAACATCAAATGATGTTCTTTATCGGAATAGCGGGATTCGGACCCACGACCTCTTGCTCCCGAAGCAAGCGCTCTACCAGGCTGAGCTATATTCCGGAGACGTTCCAATTTTAGAAAAAAAATGACAATTTCGCAAGGGGTCTGGTGAAATAAATTGGATTATTTTCGGCGTCTGTCGCGGGGAATGACGTTGAAGGAATTGTTCTGTCCGATTTTCATGATGCTAGATCCCGAATTATTGGGTTCTGTTTTGTAAAAAACGACTTTGTGCCGCCAAACGGTGGCGACTTTCTTGTCGATGATGCGTTTGACGTTGCCGTATTCGGGGTTTCCGCCTCCGTGGATGATGCGGAGAACGGATAGTCCCGCGCGCTTCATTCCTTCCATCAGATTTTCGACGGCGGTCGCCGCTTCATCGGCGACGTATCCGTGGAGGTCGATTTCTTCTTCGGGTTCTGGAAAATTCCAGGCGGCTGGATTCTTCCGCGGGCGTTTGATTTTGCGGAGGGTCGCTTTGGCGGCTTCTTTTTCTTCGCGGGCGGCTTCGATTAGGCCGTCTTTGTCTTGCAGTGGATTGTGATCCATCCATTCCAATTGGCGTTTTTCGTTTTCTGTCAAGTTTTCGTCCATGTTCTTTACCTCACAGGCCTTGCTTTGACAGCGGAAACGCATAGAGTAGGCGTTTGGGCGATGTGCAAAACAAGGTGTTGTCTAAAATGAAAGGGGTTCCTGCGCCGCCGGGCGTAGGGTAGCGGAATTCCAGCGTGCCCTTGGAAAGGGAAATTCTGGCGATGTGGGAATTTTGGTCGATGTAAATGCTGTTCCCGTTGACGATTGGAGTCATGTAGACCGACCCGTTTCCGGCATAAGTCCAGATGGGCTCTTTGGATGTAAGAGAAAAAAGGCAGAGTTTTTGGTTTGAAAATCCGACTAGCAAATACGGGTTTTCGCCCAGGGAAATCCATTTGAGGGAAAGTATTTCGGCGGGGGCAGCGATGACGTTCAAAGGTTCTTTGCCGTTGGCACTGTAAATCCGGATTTCTCTTTGATCCGTCGCCAGCGCAAGGAGGCTGTCTGACAAATCCGCCGAAACGACGTTCTGGTCGATATTCCTGAAAGGCTGCGCATTTTGACCCGTAGCCGAGTTGACGAAACCCCAATCGCCTTCCAGGCTCGCAACGGAAATGGCTGATTTCGAGAAGTTGAAGAGGAACGGCATGTTGAACAGTTTCCTAGCCCATGCGATTCGGTAATGGGGCGGCAACAGTTTGATGAAATAGCCGTTCCATGTCGATACGTAAAGCGTCCCGTCGGCAAATTGGATCTGAAATGGTTTTCCGGGGAGTTCTGAATATTGCGTGCCGCCATTTGCGGAAAGATCCAAAACGTTGACGCGGAAGCCGTTTGCAAAAGCGAGATGGGACGCATCGTTCGACAAAAGGGGACTTGTTTCTTGGCTGCCGAGTTCGCGCGTCCATCGGATGTTTCCCGAGGCGGCGTCGATGGCGAACATTTTCTGGGCGGCAGGATCTACCGTGAACAGCCTGTGCCCTGCTCCAAATAAATTCGGATAAAGCGTATGCGGAGAGAGGGGGAGGGAGCGGGCGTAAGAGGCTCCGATGATTTTCGCATAATGGTCCAGGATGGCGGCGGCAGTTTTTGTGTCACCGTAAGAATACCGGACCGCATTGGACCAGGCTTCGGCGCGTTTCAATTCATCGGCTCCGGTCCGCTCCATGTTGACTGCGAGAATGTAACTGGCTGTCGGGTTTCCCGGTTCGAGTTCTTTGACGGAATCAACGTAAACGAGTGCGGAATCCCACTCTCCCTGGTACTGGAATGCAGAAGCCTTGTCGGCGTATTGTTGGGAAAGGATAGGCTTTTTCCCATAGTGGAGGGTCGTCATGGGAAGGAGCTCTCCACCGGAAAAGGGAAGGAATAATCGGCCTTCGCTTTTGATGGGCTGTGCCGAAAGAGGCTTTCCAAAGTGGTAGTGCCAAATGGGATGCAGGGCGGTGTCAAGAACGGTCAATGCGCCTTCTTGCGAAAAAATTCCCAGCGCGCCTTTTGAAATTTCAAAAAGGCTTTCGCCATCGACTGCTGCCCGTGCGGTTTCGCGCCCGGTCTGTGGGTCGAGTAATTTCAGATTTCCACCGCTTTCCAAAAGGGCTATTTGAGTTCCAAAAAAGATGACCGATTCGATTGCGTTTCCTTCATGTTTCCAAATGAGTCCCGAATTTTCGGGCGGTCTGTAATGGCGGATAGTCGAAGAAGAAATGGCGAAAATGCCGTCTTCGGTCAAGAGGGTTTGCCAAATGGGATCCACGAAGGAGATCAGACGTTCTTCAGCTCCCGTTTCGGCGTTCAAAAAATGCATCGCGTTGTCCGGGCAATTCAAGATGAGCTCGTTCAATGGCGTGTAAATCCCGACAGGAGAACATCCCCGGTAACGGATTTCGACGGAAAATCGGATACCTTCGTTTCCCGTATAAGCGAAACTCTTCTCTGTCATCACCATGGCGTTTGTGCTGGAGATGGGGAGGACTGTCGAGATTTCGGAATCGAACGAATAAGTCCGGTTCGGCTGACGGGAATCTTTTGGCCGGAAAAACAGTTTTTTTCTGTCGTTTAAGGAATACCAGATGCCTGCCGGCGCAATCGCCAGAACTTCGGCGTTTGTGGGGATGTTCTGATGTTCGGCGATGAATTTTTCGCCCTGCAGCCGGTAAAGTTTTCCGTTTGACAGGAGAATCGCAGGGGCGCTTCCGGGGAATGTCTTTTGAATCGAAGCTTCAAAGTGACGGCGGCGGTCAACGAGTCGTTCGGGAGTCGTATCCAAAAGGGCGATGCGACTGGCCAGAAAGAAAGCTTTGCGCGCGGTCCTTGGATTTTCTAGGGATTGCCGATAATAAAAAGTCGCATTTTGTGGAGTTTCGGACAATTCCTGAATTTTGCCCAGCAAAAAGAAAGCTTCGCTTTTGTCTTCTTCATCGCCTTCAATGGAAATTTTGGCGAGCATGTCCTGCGCGTCCGAAAAATTCCCTTTGAATTCGAATTCGTAAACGGCTTCGTAAAGTTCTTTCTCCATCGACAAGGGGAACGCCGATGCGGCGAACGCGAGGAGGAAGAAAAGGATTCGAAACCGGAGGTTGCGCATTGTCAAACGTTGAACTTGTAACCCGCCCCGCGGACGGATGTGATGATTTTGGGATTGGCCGGATCGTCTTCGAGGTTCTTGCGCAAGTCGACGATATAATTGTCGATGGTGCGGGTTGTCGGCATTTTGTCCGGCGTGTAACCCCAAATGTATTGAAGCAGGTCGGCACGGTCAATGACTTCGCCGCGTCTTTCCCAAAAGTATTTGAGAATTTGGAAATCTTTGTGCTTCAGGGAGATGGGGACGCCGTTTTTGGAGGCTTCTTCCCGTTTAAAGTCCAGGTGGATTCCTTGAAAATCCACAACATCTTGCTGCGGTGCGGCGTTGGCGGTAGAGGTGTTTCCACCGATGCGCGGACCGCGACGCAAGAACGCCTTGGCACGAGCCAAAAGTTCTAGGATGGAGAACGGCTTTGTCACGTAATCGTCTGCGCCCATTTCAAGACCGGTCACTTTGGAAGCTTCTTCTGTCTTTGCCGTGAGCATGATGATGAATGTATCCGGATGTCTTCTCCGGATGTAACGGCAAACTTCGAATCCGCTTTTCTTGGGGATCATCAAATCCAAGAGGACCAGGTTCGGCAAGAACGAATCCGCTTTTTCAATGGCTTCTTCGCCGTCGTTGGCGGTTTCGACGATGTAGTTTTCCAATTCGAAATTGTCCTTCAATCCCAGCCGGATGATTTCTTCATCTTCGACGATAAGAATCTTGTTGTTTTCCATTATTCCGCCTTTTTGATGCTGACCGTAAAAGTCGATCCTTTGCCGGGATGACTTTGTACGGAGATGCTTGCTTTGTGGGCTTCCGCCACGCGTTTGACGATGGCCAGTCCTAGGCCGGAGCCTTTGGTGCTGCGCGTCATTTCGTCTCCCACGCGATAGAAGTCATTAAAAATATTCTTTTGTTCGGACGATGCGATGCCGATTCCCGTATCTTGAACGGAAAAAACGACTTTGTCGTTTTCTTCGGCGATGCGGACGAAAACTTTTCCCGGAGGATTTGTGTATTTGATGGCGTTTTCGATGAGGCCTTGAGCGAGGCTGTAAAGCGCCGTGGAGTCGCCCATGACAAAAGCTCCCGGTTGCAATTCTCGGGTCATTTCGATGCCGCGATTTTCGGCGATATCCAAAACGGCGTTGAATACTTTCTCCACGCATTCGGATAGGTCCAGTTTTTGCCAACGGAACACTTGCTTTCCTGTTTCCATCCGCGTGTAACTGAGAATGGCGCCGATTAAATTTTCAAGCCGGGTCGATTCTTTGCCGATGAGCGAGGAATATTCCTGACACTTTTCGATTTTTTGGACGCGCCCGTTAGAAATCATTTCGGCAAACATCTTGATGGATGTGAGTGGAGTTTTCAGCTCGTGCGAAACCGAAGACAAAAAATTCGTCTTCATCGCGATCAGTTTACGCTCTTGGGAAATGGTTCTGAAAATGAAAAAAGATCCCAGAATGACGGTCAGCAGGGAAAAGGCGACGAGCCCCGACAAAAGGAAAATTTTATGCCGCGCTTCGAGGGTAATCGCTTCCATGTCGCGTTCGTAAAGCGAAAGAGTCCAGCCCAGGCCGTTCCCCAGGTCCAGCTGTTTGGAAACTGCGCTTGTCGAATCGGGAACTTTTCCCAAGAGGATGGAATCGTTGATGTCGGTGACCGTGTAAAGGATGCCCTTCCATTCGCGGGAAACTCCGGCGAGTTTTTGCAAAATGCGTTTTTTGTAAACTTCTGGACGGATTTTTCCGATGACGACTTGATCTCCGGAAAGCCAGGGATACGCCATGCGGAAGAAAAGGCCATCGCCGTTTTGCTTGTAGAGGATGCCGTCTTTGGTGTTGGGATTGTCACTGCTCAAAAGCCAGAGGAATTCGCTGTGGTCGGCGAAAACTTGTGCGTGTTCCAGTTGTCGGTTCAGGTTTTCGCGAAGATTCCAAAAGGCGTCGCGCTTTTTTTGTGAAAGATCTTCGAAGGATAGAATCCGGCTGATGGCGTTGTCAAAGAAAAATTTCGCACTGGCGATGTCCCGGAAAGCCCTCCCCTCTAAAAAAGCGGAAAAAAGGGAAAGACAATAATTTTCGGCCTGGCTATGTTTTTTCTGCTCCACGAAAATTTCGAATTTGATCCGGTAAAGGGCGTTTTCCAAATTGTCGAACAAATAGCCTTTGGCGTTTGGGTGGCGTTCGAGTACTCCGATGATTCGCAACGCTTCGTCGAAATTTTTTTGTCGGTAATGGTGCCGCAAAAGCCCCAACAAATTCAAGGAGTTGTCTTCGGAAGAAAGGAGGGGCGCGCGGAGCAATAGTGCGGAACGCGCCGTTTCAATCTGCTGGGGAAAACGTCCGGAAATTTCTCCCCGGAGGATGCTCCGTTCAAAGGGACCGGGAACGACGGAAGGAAAAGTTTGTTGGGAATGCTCTTTGACCGGGATGCTCGGATAGATGAGTTTCCCTTCGTTGAAAAGGAATATCGCTTCAACGCCCTGCACATTTTTAAACGAGGCCGCATTGCCGAATTCCAACATTTTTTGCGGTTGTTCGTAAAGGAATTGCGACGCGTTTTTCGCTTCTTTCAAAATTTCGACTTGTTCGCTTTGGACGGTCGAGAGCGCCTGTTTGGTGAACGAGTTCCGTGAATCTTCAAAATTCTTTTCGGCGAGGAACCGTTCATTTTGGACATTGCGGAAGCTGAGAAAAGCAAGAATCGCTGTCGGAATGATGATTCCGCCGAAAAAAAGCGCAATGAATATGCGGTTGTTCTCCGGGAGCTTCATGCGGCACTCCGCTTTAGTAGAGCATCTGTACGAGGAAGGACAATTTTCCGTGGCCGAGGGCGTCCGCGGCTTTGTCTGCGAGATCCGGCGAAGAGACTAACAGAATGACCGAGAGCAGGGCTGCCGCGAGCAGGATGGCGCAAGCCGTCAACGCAAGCATGGCAACGTGGATTTTCATGGCACCCGGATTGCCTTGTGCGTAATGGATACGAGGTTCCCGTATTGGATGTGACGGCTGTTCGTGTACGCTTCCCGCACGAGGATGATCGCTTGTTCTCCGTTCAAACTGGTGACGACGCCGCGGCCCAGCAAACGCGGGGGAATTTGGGAATCCGAATTGTCTTTTTCCCAAATGGCGACACCGTCGCCAAGCGAATATCCTTGGTTGGAACCCTGGTCAATCAAAATGTAACCATACGGACCAATCACTAGATTCTTTTCGAGGGAATAGCGGACAACCGCCATGCTGTCGATACGAGAGCCTTTGACTTCGCTGTAACTGGATACGTTGATGGGCGTGTAAGGCTTTTGAAGACGGGCTTTGGCGAAATCCATCTTGATTTCGTACATGCTCTGAAGGAGAATCGCCCTAGAAAGCGTGTCGCCGACATCCGTGATTCGCGCAAGTCCCGCATACCGCAAAATGGCAGCCTTTTCCGGTGCGCGGATTTTCGTCTCGGGGAGGGAAGCCCGGTGGGCATCCCAAATTTCGACAATGGCTCCCGGTTCTGCTTTTTCAGGAGTGTTTCTACCGATGCCGATGACGATTTCCGTTTCGGGCATGTGGACTAATGGCGCTTTCTTTTCTCCGGAATGGACCGAGAACCACGAGGAATCCTGCTTGAGACTGTCCGGTGAAGTAATGATGGGAGAAAGGACTTGGTAGTAGCCGTTGAATATTTTGGGCTCGGAACGTTGCGTGTAAAAATAAGACGTGCCTGCGTTTAGCGTCTTGGGTTTGCGCTTTGCACCGTCTTCTGCCAGAGCGCCCAAGTTCCTTTCAAATTGCCCCTGTTCATCGCCGGAGCATCCTTTGGGAACGGAGACTCCCTTGGGCAAGGTGGAATCGGGCGTGAATGTCGCACATGGGGCGGCGGGCGACTTTTCTTGCTTTTGGTCACCCTGGGCTTCGCCCAAATAAATGGAATCGCCCGGATAAATCCAATGGGGATCTTGAATGTGTTTGTTGTTTTCCCACAAATCCGGCCATGCGAACGGATTGTTCAGGTATTCGTCAGAAATGTCCCAGAGCGTATCGCCTTCTTTGACGATGTAGGCGCTGGCCGCGAGGGCGGCAAGGCCCAATGCGAATGTAATGCCTTGAATATGCCTCATGTTCTTCAATTTAAACTTTTTGAACGGATGGTGAATATTAATGGCGGCGCTTTTGGGTAAAATGCACCGATTCTACGGGATATTGGGACTGATCCGGGGTTTCGCGCCGCTTGACGACTTTTTCCCTCCGTTCGTTTTGCCTACCGAGAAGTCCGGCCCTGTCGGGAACGAAGAGGAATAAAACTTGGAAAGAGGGCGTGCCCGGTTCCATGTCGAGGGGAATTATTTTGCGGAGCATGTAGCCTTCGCGGCGGAAGCGCTTGATTTCCATGGCGGCCACAGCCAAATTGGAGGCGTTCAGCAGAATGCGTTCAGGCCGAGATTCCGCTATTTCGGAGACGACTCCGGTGGCAAGGGCTTTTCCTTCGGGAGAATCCAGGTAAATCGTCCATTTGCCTTCGTTTGCGGTTCCATGGAAGAAGCGTTTGAAAAAATCCTTGTTGACGGGAGCGTGAATGTAACGGACATTCGGTGTTATCCGCGAAATGTCCCGCGCATCGATTGCGTGGCAAGTTTCAAAATGAGGGGAGAGAGATTCGGCGATATAAGCCGGACCGGCGAAACATTCGAGAAACTTGTCGTCTTTGGCGGGGTGAACAGCATCGCAAATTCGTTTGGGAAGGTTTATCCACGGCTCTTTGGCAGCGGGAGTCCAGTCGATGAGACTGTATTTTTTACCAGAATCGCCGATGGGCAAAAATTCGCTGCCGAAACCTTTCTTCAATTCAATTTGTGAAGAGGTCGGGAGGTTCGTTGGATTCAGCGTTTGGACTGGCCGGATGCGAATCTGGTGGCAGCACAGGATGACATCGGCGTGTTCCCGTTGCAGATATTCGAGGAACGTCTTGAATTCACGCGTCGCTTCGGCAGAATGCAAGATGTTTTGAACGGCAATTCCATAACGCCCGTCCCCGGTGGCGCGGAACCAGATTTGCAAAATGGATTTGCGGAATTTGGTCAGGTGGGGCTTGCGGATTTGGGCGTCGATGTCGAGGACCGCTTTGGGCGGCTTCGCTCCTTGGAAAGGTCCTTCAATGGAAAGGACGCGGTTCGTGCGCGACAGGTTCTTTGAAAGAATCCGCCAATCTCCGTTTTCCGCTTTGGTGGGAACAATATACCAAGATTGAAGCTTTCCCGGAATCCGGTTGTCGCGAATCCAGGATTCCAAATAGGTGCGCTTCCCGGAAATGTCGGCAGGAATTGGTCCGAGAGGTTTTGCTATTGCGTTGGACTGTTGTTTTTTAGAGGATGTTTGACGGTTCCACGAACCGCGGTTTTCCAAAGATTTCTTTTGCATAATGGTTAAACGAGGAACCGCGGGTAACGCCATACGCAATCGCGGGACGATAGGGCGGGAAAGTCGCGGAACTCTCCTTTGATGTTGAAAATGTTGGGGCAGCCATCAACGGGTGAAAGCGAAATGTGGGAATCGGCGTGAAGTGCCAGTTCCGGAAATTCTTTAGGATTTGTCGCGGCGATGACGGCGGATCCGGTGAGCGCTATCACCGTGTCGATCATTTGCAGCAGGGACTGTTCCGGGGAAACGTTGTTCCGCATGGCCTTGGGATTGTGCAAAACGGCAGAAATGGGATCGATGAAAATGGCCTTGTAGTCATGTTCTTCGAGAGTTTTCGCCCCTTTGACTCGTTTCGCAATATATTGGGCCATTTCAAGGGGCGAAAGGGCGATGCCGCGCAAATTCAAAAATCCGAATTCGGGGATGGATGCCGTCTGCCCGCGGGAGGCGGCCAGGGTGAAAAGCCGATTGAGAAACGCGGAACGCGTACTTTCGAAATTGACGAAGAGAATGTCCGTTTTGCGGGTATTCATCCCCAGCCAGTCGTCCCCTGTACAAAGGGAAAAGGCTAGGTCCATCAGGGCGAAGGATTTTCCGGCTTTCTGCGGTGCGGTAAGGAGCATGAATTCGCCCGCTTGCAAGGCGGAATCGATGAGCGGCGCATCTTTTTTGGGTGCATCGTCGCTGTTGCTTGCCAGTTCTATTAATGGCTTTCCGTCTAGGCAAAATTCAACCCAAGTTTGCCAGTCTTCGAAAGTTTTTGCGCCCTGGTCCAAACCGATCAGGTATTGCTGCTTTCCGTTGCGGAGAACTCCCGGCATCCGCACCATCCGGGCCGGATCGGCGTTCTGGGAATCGACTTTGAAACCCTGACCGTCCAACGTTTTGAAAAGATATTCGACGCGATCGTCGTATTCTTCGCGGTTCTTCGCCGAAATTTTAATCCACGCTTGGACGGAATTCGCTCCCGTGTTGACGAGAGCTGCGCACGGGAGGTTCAACGCCTTGTAATAAGCCAGCTGCTTCGCCAGACTGATTTTCGGATTGTCGACGACGGCGTAACGGTAACGGCAGGCGTCTTCTTCGGAACCTTTGACTGCGTTGATGGATACGAGGGCACCGTCGGGACCGTCGAGAGACTTCATCATTTTTTTGATGTTGTCCGGCTGATCCAAAAACTCTGAAATTTGGACGGAGATAGATTCGGGCGTGTTGGACTTTTTGTATTCAACGTATTCATCGGGCTGAAAGAGGGCGCGCAACAGTTTGGCAAAATCCGAACGCCAGTCCGGAGTGGGCCAGGGAATGTTCAGCGCTTCGGGATCTATCCGGTGATTTTGCAGCAATTCGAGTGCTTGTGCGTCTAACCCGACCGCCAAAAATTGTTCTAGGGAAATGGCTCCCGTGAGGATGGCAGGCGATGCCGCTTGAGGGGCGGCTTGAACTGCTGGCTGGTGCGCCGTGGGATTTTCCGCTTTGGAGTCTTCTTGAGGAACGCTTTCGCGTTCGCGGGAACGCTTGTCCGCGGCGTAAGCGCGTCGGATTGTCGCATCGGAGTCTTCTTCGGAAAGGCCCTCTTCCTTGGCGTGCTCGCCCAATTGGAACGCGGCTTCCATGTAAGTCATGCCGATTTCTTCTGCGGCTTCTGCAGCGCGGAACAGTTCACTTTTCAAAGTGTCCGGCTTGTGTTTTGTGCTCAAGAAAAGATTGACTATCTGACGGGGATTTTCCATACGTGAAAAATATAACTTTATTCGGCGAGGGGAAATGCGCAGAGCGCTTTAACGGGTCACGTTGCGAATCCAGCGTTTTCTTTCGACGCGCCAAATGAGGATGGGAAACTTCACCAGTTCATCGGAACGGAGGAGCAGAAAGATGAGCGGATAGGAAAGCCCCCATTCAAATCCAGCCAGGTATCCTAGGGGAATGGAAAAGACCCAAAGGGTTCCAATGTCAAGGATTGTCGTGAACACGGTGTCTCCACCCGCCCGCAGAATGCCGATGATCGCCGGGGAAGTGTAAGATTGCAGCACAATCATAATGCACTGGATGCCGATGAACGTCTGCGCAAGCGCAATGGTCGATTCGGGAATCGCGTAGAGGGAAAGAATTGGATTTTTGAAAAGGAAAAGGGCTCCCGCCATCAGTGCACCGACAAAGAATCCGGCAAGCAGGAGTGTGTTCGCGTAGCGTTTGGCTTCGCCCAGGTTCTTTCCGCCGCCGAGCAAGTTTCCAATAATGGGGGCCGAGGCTCCGGCGACTCCGAATATAAAGACCAGAGCCATTTGCTGAAGCGTTCCCACAATGCTCGCCGCCGCGACAATGGTCGCGTTCAGATGTCCCAAGACGACGGATTGGGCTGCGACGCCGACAGACCATCCCGTTTCGTTTACGGCAACGGGAATGCTGTATCGCAAAAAGTCCTTGAGAAGAGTTTTGTCGAGACGGAAAAGTTTCCGGAAACGGAAATGCAAGTGTCTTTCTACAAAGCGGACGTATATGATGATGGCTGCGCATTCGACGGCGCGCGCGATGACGGTTCCCAGTGCCGCGCCTTGGACTCCCATGGCGGGAAATCCGCAGTGTCCGAAAATCAAGATCCAGTTCAGGATGACGTTCAAAACGAATGCGGAAAAGTTGACGAGGAGACCGGCTTTGACTTCGCGCGTACTGCGGAGCAACATAATGAGCGTGTTGCTGAATCCGTAAAAAAAGTAAGCGAATCCTTGTATGCGCAAATATTCTGTGCCGATTTCCACCAATTCGGGAACATCCGTGAAAATGCGCATGACCTCTCGTGGGAAAAGCGTCGTCAGCAGTCCAAAGAGGATGGAAACCGGAATGCCGAAGGCCAGTGTGATGGAAACGATTTTCTGTACGCTGTCCGCATCGTGTTTTCCGTAGTATTGCGCAACGAGAACGCCGCCTCCGCTGGCGATGCCAAAAGACAAAAGGGAAAAAATGAAAAACGGTTGACCGGCTAATGTCACCGCCCCCAAGGCTGCTTCTGAAATGCTGCCGACCATCAGGTTGTCAGCCAACGAAAGCGAGAACTTGACAAGGTCCTGCAATGCGATGGGGAGTGCGAGCCCAGCGAGGACTTTGAAAAAGTGGGGTTCCAGGATGAACTTTTGGGAAAGCTTCATCGTTTAAGTGCCGGCCTGGATGATTTCTCCGCCGGAATAGTGCATGATTTTATACGCGTATCCCTGCTCCGTCAAAAAGAGCTGACGGTTCATGGAAAATTCCTGTTCCTTGGAATCTTTGGTGACAAGAGAATAGAAATGCGCCGGGCGGCCGTCCGCTTTGGGACGCAAGACGCGTCCGAGTCGCTGGGCTTCTTCTTGGCGGCTGCCAAAAGTCCCGGAAATTTGGATGAGGATGCTTGCGTCGGGAAGGTCGATGGCGAAGTTGCCGACTTTGGAAATCATCAGATTGCGGAGGGTTCCGTTGCGGAATTCCAAGTAGAGTTTGTCACGCTCTTTGTTCGGCGTTTTCCCGGTAATGAGAGGAATTCCCAATTTTTGGGAAAGGTTCGTGAGCTGTTCAATGTACTGACCGATAATCAAAATGCGGTCTTCGGGTTCGTTGTATTGGGCAATCAGTTTTTCTACGACGTCGTCTTTTTGCGGATTCGTACTGGCGATGTTTATCTTGTCACGGGTTTGCGCCAAGGCGTATTTCATTTTGAGTTCGGGAGTCATTGTGACTCGGACCTCTGAACAATCGGCTGTAGCTATCCATCCTTGGGATTCGAGGACTTTCCAAGGAAGGTCAAATTTTTTGGGACCGATCAAGGAGAATACTTCGGTTTCTTTGCCGTCTTCGCGGACAAGAGTAGCTGTAAGTCCCAGCCGTCGCGTCGCTTGCATTTCGGCGCTGAAGCGGAAAACGGGTGCGGGGAGAAGGTGCACTTCGTCATAAATCATCAGTCCCCATTTGTGTTCGCTGAATAGGGGAAAGTTGACTAGGGATTTGTCGTCGTCCTTGGTTTCTTCGGATTCGTCTTCGCCTTTTTTGACGCGCTTCCGCTGGGTGAGAATCTGATACGTTGCAACTGTGACCGGGCCGATTTCCTTGACGTCGCCCGAGTATTCCTTGACTTGATCCGGAGTGAGTGTCGTCTTGTCCAGAAGCTCGCGGATCCATTGCCTTGCCGCGGAAATATTCGGCGTGAGAATGAGCGTGCGCGTTTTCATCAGGGACATGGTCGTCATGCCGATGACCGTTTTTCCCGAACCGCAAGGCAAAACGACAACGCCCGAACCGCCCTTTTCAGAGCCGGACGCATAGAAAATTTCGGCCGCTTCCTTTTGGTAATGGCGGAGTTCAAGTTTTTTGCCGGAAAGAGTCGTCTCGCGCATTTCGATGGGGAGAGGATCTCCGGAAACGTAACCGGCGATGTCTTCGACGGGGAATCCGTTCAGCGTCAGGGACATTTTGAGAACGCCGCGCTTGTTCGGATCGATGTAAGCTTTGTCTTTCCCTTCGAATTCCAAAATGCAGGGCGTCACGTTGGGCAATTTGCAAACTTCTTTGAAAAGGGCTACGTCGCTCGATTCAAGGCAAAGCCCTTTGTCGTTTTTCACCAGTCGCAACATACCGTAACGGCCCATGCAATCTTGGATTTCCGTGACAACGGTTTCTGGAATCGGATACTTGCTGTGTTCTTCGAGTCGCGCCAGAACATCATCGGCGACAAGGCCTGTCGATGCGGCGTTCCACAGCGAAAGATGGGATATGCGGTAGGTGTGCAGATGTTCCGGACTTTTCACCAGTTCCGTGAACGGGGCGATGGCATCCCTCGCTTCGATGTATTGAGGATTGTGGACTTCGACGAGGATTTCCAAATTGCTTTGAACGATAATTGCGCCTGCAGGATTCATAAGCGCCATATTTAGAAAATTGCGGGACCATTTTGCGAAATAAGGCTGAAAAGAAATGAATAAAAAAGAATCTGCGCTGCGATTTTTCTGTTGCCGACGATTTTTACCGATGTTTCTAAATTTTATTGCATGTCAAAATTTTCCCTGAATATCCACAGGCGGCTTTCGATTGCGCCGATGCTCGACTTCACCGATCGCCACGAACGCTATATGTTACGGCTTTTGTCCAAGAACGTTTTGCTTTACACGGAGATGATTGCGGCTAACGCCCTTTTCCATTCGGGAGAACAATTCCTATTGCATCATCCGATTGAAAATCCCGTTGCGTTGCAATTGGGCGGAAGTGATCCGCAGGTGCTCGCGGAATGCGCCAAAAAGGTGGAAGACGCGGGCTTTGACGAGGTGAATTTGAATTGCGGATGCCCCTCGGAACGGGTTCAAAGCGGTTCGTTCGGGGCGATTCTGATGAAGCGGAAAGAACTTGTCGCCGAATGCGTCGCCGCAATGAAGAAGAGCGTGAAAATTCCCGTGACGGTAAAGACACGAATTGGGGTTGACGAATTTTCCGGGCAGGCGTTTTTTGAAAATTTTATCCGTACCCTTGCCGACGCAGGAGCCGACGCTTTTATTGTGCACGCCCGGACTGCCAGACTCCGCGGTTATTCGCCCAAAGAAAATCGAGAAAAGCCGAGCATCGATTACGGTGCGGTTTACAAGCTCAAGGAAGATTTTCCGGATTTGAATATTTCCATCAACGGTGACATCAAAACGCTTGAAAATGCCAAATGCCATTTGCAAAAAGTGGACGGCGTAATGATGGGGCGTGCCGTTTACGCGAATCCTTGGATTCTTTCCCGTGCGGATTCGGAAATTTTTGGCGTTGAAGATACTTCGCCCAAGTCCCGCAAAGAATTGCTCCTAGCCTATTTGCCTTATATGGAAAGGGCAACGCGCGAAGGTTGTCCGCTTTCTATTTTGGTAAAGCATCTGCTCGGCCTTTTTGCGGGAATGCCCGGAGGAAAGAATTTCCGCCGGATTCTTTCGGAAAAAACGCCCGGCGCGACTGACTGCCAAAAGCTCATTCGCGAAGCGATGGCGGTTGTCGAAGAGGTTTAAAACAAACGTAGATCTCCGAAGAGACCTACGCTTGTTTGGGGTATGGAGGAAATCAATTACAACAAGCAATATAGAATTTTCGTCTCGATTGGAAAGGGAAAAATCTATATTAAATTCTTACTTTTGACGTTTTGTACCCACCGAGTGATTTGCGTCACGGCTGGGGATGGGCTGCTCTTTTATCGGGTTTGGGGAGTCTGTTTGGGGCGGTCTAGGAAATTTTTTCGGGGAAAGCTCTTTGAGTTTTTGGCTTTGTTCTTTCGTGAGGATGCTTTTGAACAGTTTGATATCTGCGATGCGCTGATCCAAACGCTTTTCGTTCAACAAAAGCAATTCGGCCCGGACAGATTGGATTGCCGCTTCGTTGAACGGGGTGGAGTCTAAAAGGTCGTGCAGGCGCTTTTCTGCAATTCGGATGTTTTTCCGCATTTCGCGCCGGAGGGAATCGCAGGCCTTTCCGTTGGAATCCAATTTGGCGATTTGCTCGTTGGAAAGCCCTAGAGCGCTGTCCATCTTTTCTTTGAATTTTGCCGGATGTGGCTTTTTTTCGTGGTGGAAGTCTGCGGAACGTTCGGACTGCAGCGCTTTCGGTTCTGGAGGTGGGCAATTTTCATGGCCGAAAATTGCAGCATTGGCGAAAAAACCGGCTGTGGCAGACAAGATGACTGCACAAATCCAGAGAGTGGTGGCGTTTTTCATGATTAATCTCCTGCGGGGTAATAGTCGTCGATGGCGGTGGCAAAGGAGCTGACCGATTCGCCGGAACCGAGCTCTGCATACCAGGAAATTGTTTCAATGGAAATTTCTGCAGAAAGTTCCATGGAAAGGTCGTTCTTTGCCGCGTGAAGCCACAAAAAGAACGATCCGGCAACAAGCAAAACGCTCGCGGCGACAGCGACGGATGAAAGTTTCTTGAATAGGATGTTTTTTTTCCGGGATTCAATCCGGGAAAGCACCTTTTCCCACGAATCGCTTCGGGGCTTGATCACGGTAGATGCCGAAAAGTCGATTTTATCCATGGATGACCTCCTTTTCTAAAACCTGTCGAACTTGTGCGCGGGAACGGGAAAGCCGCGCCTTGAGTGTGCCTTCCGGGGCGTTGTACATTTCGGAGAGCGTTTTCAGGTCAACGCCTTCGGCGTCTTTCAGCCAAAGCAGCCCCCGCAATTCCGGGGTGAGGATGGAAAGCCCGTATTGCAAAGCTTCGCGGTTAAACGAATCGTCTGTTTTTCCGATGTTCCCAATGGCGCGTTCCTGGATTTCGAAATGGCGTTCGTTTTCGATTTTAAAATGGACTTTGTCGCTGCGGAGCTTCATCAGGCAAGCGTTTTTGGTCAGCGTGTAGAGCCATGTTGAAAGGGCGGATTCCCCCCGAAAGGTTTGAATCGCTTCGGGAACAGAGACGAATACGTCCATCAGGATGTCTTCCGCTTTGTCGCGGTCAAGGAGCATTCGAAACGCCAAATTCAAGATGCGTTCGCTGTTTTGGTTCCAAACTTCCCTGAGGGCGCTCGTATCGCCCTTTCGAAGTTGACGTATGAGTTTCTTTTCGTCCATTTTCCTTTAAGATGCCTTTCTGCGGGAAAAGGTTGCGAGAGATTTTCGAATTTGCGAAAAGGCGCAACGTTTTGCCGAATGGAATTTTTACAAAGATTAGGAATTTTGTTACATTTGAAAAACCTTTTCAAGGAGTTCTCAACCATGATGACATTGAAGCAAGAAGATCCGGCGATTTACGACCTCATCCAGGAAGAGGCGGAACGCCAGGAATATGGAATCGAACTGATCGCTTCCGAAAACTACGTTTCCAAGGCGGTGATGGAGGCGATGGGTTCTGTCCTCACCAACAAGTACAGCGAAGGCTATGTCGGCAAGCGTTACTACGGCGGAAACCAGGTCATCGACAAAATCGAGCAGCTGGCGATAGATCGCTGCAAGCAGCTTTTTGGTTGCGAACACGTGAATGTCCAACCTCTTTCCGGATCTCCGGCGAATGCGGCCGTTTATTTTGCCCTGCTCAAACCGGGTGACAAGGTTCTGGGACTCAAGCTCGATCACGGTGGACACCTTTCTCACGGTCATCCGGTGAATTTCTCCGGAATGCTTTACAACTTTGTCCAATATGAAGTCGATAAGGAAACGGGTCGTGTCGATATGGACAAGGTCCGTGAAATCGCTCTCCGCGAAAAGCCGAAGTTGATCCTTGCTGGATTTTCCGCTTACAGCCGGAATCTCGATTGGAAGCGATTCAAGGAAATTGCGGACGAAGTCGGCGCATACACGATGGCGGACATTGCGCATATCGCCGGTTTGATCGCCGGAAAGCAAATCGAAAGCCCGGTTCCGTATTTTGACGTGGTGACGACGACGACGCACAAGACTCTCCGCGGACCGCGTTCGGCTATCATCATGTGCAAAGACAAGATGATAAAGAAAATGGTCAAGGGAGAACTCAAAGAAGTTTCTTTGGCGAAGGAAATCGACAAGGGCGTTTTCCCGGGAATGCAGGGCGGTCCGCACGACCACATCAATGCAGCAAAGGCGGTTGCTTTTGGTGAAGCGTTGAAGCCGGAATTCCAGACATATGCGAAAAACGTCATTCTGAACGCAAAAGCCATGGCTGCGGAATTGATGAATCTTGGTTACAAGATCATCACGGATGGCACGGACAACCATTTGATGGTCGTTGACATGACTTCAAAGGGCGTTTCTGGCAAAGAAGCGGAAGAAGCGATGGAGAAAGTTGGCATTTCTTCTAGCCGTTCGACGATTCCGTTTGATACGCGCAAGCCTTTTGATCCGTCGGGCGTTCGTCTGGGAACCGCTGCGATTACGACACGGGGATTTGACGAAGAAGATTCCCGCGAAGTGGCAAGGATTATTGACCGGGCGATTCAGGCGAAAAATGACGACGAAGCGCTTGCGAAAATCCGCGAAGAAATCGTTGCGCTTTGCAAAAAGCGGCCGCTTTACAAGTAATCGACTGTTTGTTTTTGATAAGGCACTCGTCAGGGTGCCTTTTTCTATGTGAAGTCTAGAATCTTCCCGAGAACTTTTTCAAAGACCTGGGCGCTTCTGTTCTAAACGGTGAATTTTGCGCTCGGCATTCTGCGAAAACGGCTCACCTGCGCAGCCTAAACCGTGCAAACTTCACCCCACTCGCAGAAAAGCTTTTCCGTTTGAACCCCTCCAAGGAAAGTCCACTATTCTCACATTTCATTTTTAATTCCTCATTCCACATTACAAAAAAAATTCCGTTTCAAAACGAACAGCCCGAATTTTACAAAAAAGGCTCGCCGCTTGCGTTTCGCTACGTGCGAAAATTCCCACCACCGCAGAAAAGGATTCACTCGGAGTCCCATCAACGAAATTTCCTTTTCACCGTTCAAATTCCCAAGACCTCATTCCAAACTCCTAATTCATCATTTCTAATTTTTCACAACTCATTAAGGAACGGCGAAATCTGCCAAATAAAAGAACATTACTCTTGGGAATGCGTTTAGACTTTTTATTTTTATCCTATGAAGTTTTTATCCGTTCTTTCCGTTTTGTTGTTTTTGATTTCCCCTGTTTTTGCGGAAACGGACTCGCTTCAAGTTCCCAAAAAAGAAGGCGGCCTTTTGGCGGGGCTTTATCCTGTCGGAGAAGGAGAATCCATTCGGAGAGGAAATTTTTTGGCAGGCGCGACGCTTTTCCTTTTGCAGGGAAACACGGATGATGGAACGTTGGACGTTGTCTTTGGCGATATTTATGAAGCTTCGGGTTATACGTTTACGGTCAAGGCTTTTGGCGGCTACTTTGTCAAAGACGCCGTCGCCATCGGTGCACGCGCGGGGTATTCTAGGACAAATTTCGACATCGATTTTTCCATTCTCGAAGATTTGGCGGATGTCGCGGAGCACCGTAAATATTTGAGCAACGGATTTTTTGTCCAGCCTTTTCTAAAAAATTACCTGAAAGTTCTCGATTCCAGGACGGTTTACTTTTTCAACGAGACCTCCCTTTCGGTGGAGTATTCGTATGGAATTTCCCAGACGGATGATGGGGAGGATATGGATAAAACGCGGAATCGCAGTTGGAGCTTTGAATTTGGCATCAATCCGGGCCTTTGCATCATGGTGCTCGACAGACTCGCGTTTGAAACCTCTGTCGGCTTGTTGGGGCTGAGCTCTTCCATTATGGATATTGAAGAAAACGGTGAGTCCCGGACCGAAGTAACGTACAATTTGGTCAATTTCACCATCAATTTGCTGGCTTTGAATTTTTCGTTGGTTTACTTTTTTTAAGGGCGCGCCGTGTTGAAGATTTTTTCCTTGATTCTCTGGGCATTTTTCCTGAGCGTGTTCTGCTCTTGTGGTAGTGAATCTTCTCCGGTGGAAATCACTTCGGAATTTTCACTTTCGTTCAAAGGTTGGAACGTGGAATCTTGGAATGACAGCTCGCTGGAGATTCACATCGCGCCGGACGGTGAACTTTTGGATTCCGTTGCCCTGGATACTTTTGAAATTCCCATCGGTTATTCCCTCTATTTGGCGGCTGATGCGGATCCGTATTTTCCCGAACTCGAAAAAGAGCTTTTGCCGGGAACGGCTGTTTCTGTCCATGGGAAAACGGCATTTTCCATTGTCCTTTTGGATGAAAAATTCCGAATTGTTTCCGTTTGGCGCGTCCTTTGGGAAAATGTGGAAACCAGCTCGTCGGCAAAAGAATTTTCGTCGTCGGAATGCCTAAGTTCTTCTTCGATGGGAAAATCTTCTAGTTCTGCAGCGCCTCTGTCTTCTTCGTCTGCGGAGTTCAGCTCTTCGGCGAAGGAATTTTCATCGTCAGCTTCATCATCATCGTCGGAATCTGCGGGAGAAATTTCTAGCGGAACGGAAGAAAGTTCGTCTTCTTCGCTGGGGATATTCCTTTCGGAGTTGAAATTGCTTTTGGGCGCGGATACCGTGGAAAATGCCGTTTCGGTTGTGGGAAAAGAAGTCCATGTTTCTGTTCCCTACGGAGAAAATCTTTCCGCTGTCCGCCTATACCCTTTGGATTCGGCGTTTGACTTGCGCCGTTTTGCCGAAATGGAATTTCTTTCCGATGACACCGTTCGTTCGGCTTATCGGGTTTTTGCTGGTGAAATTCTGCCCCCTTTTTCGGACACTGCTTTTTGGGGGACGACTGCCGACGCAATGGGAAAACAAGGCTCGGCATCTGTCGTGGGGACTACGTACAAGTTTTCTTCTACGCGAAACGTGACCGTGGCGGAAAATTCTCTTGTCGTCCGATCGGAAATCGTCGAATGCGCTTGGACGGGAATCACGGGCGGGAAAAAATTGGCGACAGGAATTTATTTTTCGGGAAATTACTTGGGAACCGACGCGCGGTCCATTTATGTCAGAGATTATTCCGGAGGAACTCCTTCGACGGATACGTCGGACATTTCACTCGACATGAATTTTGGAAAGCCCTATTCGTCAAGACCTTCGGCGTTTTCGATCCGCTATTCTTATGCGCACGAAGAAAATGAAAATGCGGATTATCCCCAAAAGGGACTTGTTTACGTGATGCTCCTCGGCGATCAAAATGAAGTTGTCGCAACGGGAACTTTGGTCGTCAACGCGAACACGTCTTCGGCGGATACGGTCGTGGCGATTTCCTATGGGAGTGACGCTGGACTTTTGACATCGGGTTTTGCGGGAACGTCTGGACTTGTCCTTGGGACTGGGGACGAAGACATTTCCTCTGTCCGCATCGTTTTTGCATCGTCCGCTTTTGCGCACGTCGTCGCCGGCGGAAGTTCGGTCCTTAGCCATCCGGAAAAGAATTATCGGGGAGCGCCCAAAGCTTCATTGACGATTGAAAATTTTCAGATGCTTTATGGAGATGAAAAGTGAAACCGTTTTTTGCGCTGATTGTTTGCCTCCTTTTGGCAGCCTGCACGGCGGATTACGATACGTTTGACGCTTCGGATTACGGAAATCTGAACGAGATCCACTTCGCAGAAGAAATTTCAAATCCGTCTGTTTACGCTTCGGAGCGGAAAATTCTGGTGACGCTTGCCGAGGCTCCGGATTCTTTGACATTCTGGGATTCCCTGACCATTTCGGATGTGGACATGAGCAATCTTGCTTCCATCCATTTGGTGGAAAGCGTTGTACGGGAATTTCCGCAAGATTCTACCACTCTGGATTCTCTTGCAAATGCAGCGGCCTATGGCAAAAAATCGCTGAAAGTCGGGCAGAAGTTGCGCATCCCGGAAAGCCGTAAAATTTACGTCGCCGTTGTTTCGGAAAGCGGCAAGGTTGCCGTTTGGCAAATTTCATTTCAACTGCAAAATGCGGACTTGCCCTCTTCATCGTCAGCAAGCGCAGTCTCTTCTTCATCGGCAGAAAGTTCCTCTTCGGAAATTGTCAAAAGTTCTTTGGCGGATTTGAATCTGGTCTTCAAAAATCAGCTGAAAGAAAATCGTTTTGGAGATACGATTGCGATTAAACTCATCTATGGTTCTTCGCTGGATTCGGCGGCGTTGGAATCGTACCGAATTTCAGACGGGGCGAAAGTTTCTCCGGTTCCGGATTCTGTGGAAGTTTGGGCGGCGGTTCAAAATTTTTCCGTTACGGCGGAAGACGGCAGCGTCCGTCACTGGACATTGACTTTGGAAATTGCCGAAGAAAATGAAAAAGCATCGTCGGACAAGGAATTGCTTTCTATTTCGGCAGATGGGGAAGTTTTGCCGGCGACGGTGGATTCCGCAAACAAAACTGTCGTGTTGCATTTGAAATCTTCGACGGCTGCGGCAAAAGCTCTTGTCGCACTTGAAATTTCGGCATCGGCACATCACGATTTGACTTTACCCTTGGATTTGCGCACGCCAAAACGGTTGACGATTGTCGCGGAAGACGGTTCTTCTGTTGAATGGACCCTTTCTGCATCGCTGGAATTTACCGCTCCGAGAATCCGAGGAATTTCCATTGGAACGGGAAATGTCGAAGGACGTGTGGATTCGTTGAATGGGAAAATCTTTTTTGAAATGGATTACCGGACGGATTTGGATTTGCGGTATTTGAAGGTGCTAGGAATATCCCTTTCGGATGGCGCACGGATAGAAGGCTTGAAAGAAGGGGAGTCATACGACTTTTCGCGGGAAAAAGAAGTTTCTGTGGTAAATGACGCCGGAGAAAGCGAAACGTACAGCCTGCAAGCCGGCTATGCTTATCCGAACAGCGATTTCAACACGTGGACAAAAGACGCTTTTGACAATCGGAATGACGTAGACTATTGGGACAACGGAAACAATTCCGCCATCTCGGCGACAAAGACGTTGACGGTGAGCGATGCGGGTGAAACGGTTGTCAAAATGGAATCCAAGGATGCGAAAATTTTTAGCATCGGGCGGTTTGCCAGTGGAAATATGCTGGTCGCTTATTTTAATCCGAATAATGTGAGCACGTTGAATATGACAAAATATGACGATGGCAACGAGCTGATTGATTTCGGCAGACCTTTTTACGGTCGCCCGCAATATGTGGAGTTTGATGTGAAATACGAAGGCTTGGGCGATTCCTGCGATCTTTATGTGTTGCTTGAAAATCGGAGCCGGACATCAAATGAGGGAAAAAATCAATACCGTACATCGAGCGACGTCAATACTCTGGTGGCAAGCGCCTGGTATCGGGATAAGACTGTCAATTCAACTGAAGATCCAGACGTGGTGAACATTCAGGATGCAGCGCGCGAGGGCTACAAAACGATTCGCTTGAAATTCAAATATGGAAAGCCGCATGCGGATTCGCCGATTTACAATTCGAGTGTTTTTACAGCATCGCTGAAAAATAGTGCGGGGATTGACAATCATTTGGTAGAAACGGATTCTCCCGAAGCGTTTGATGTGACCCACATCCGCGTGGTGATGGCTTCCAGTGCGCTTGGAAATCTGTACAAAGGAAGCGTAGGTGCTACGCTTTATTGCGATGAAATGCGCCTAATTTACTGAAGAGACTTTTTTTGATTTTTTTAGCGGAGTCCTATTTTATCTTTCGAACCAGGCGAAGTCCTTGGAACACCTTCATTGACGCGACGAAATCGTCGCAATAAGAGCTGAACCGCAACGCCTTTAGGGAATCGGTTAAAAAAACGCCCTTGCAATAAATGGCCGTAGTGTTTTCCGCGGTGCCTGACCTTTCCGAATCAACAATCCTATTCCGCGAAAACGGCTCGTCTGCACCGTCTAAACCGTGCAAAACTCCCGCCCCCGCCGAAAAGGCTTTTCGTTAAAACCCCATCAACGAAAGTTTTCATATCTAAGTTTCAACACCCGGCTTCACACTCCTCATTCCACATTGCAAAAAGTTTCCGCATCAAAACGAGCGGCACAAATTTCGCCAAAAGGGCTCGCCGCCACAGCTCTAATTCCGGACAGCTTGTATACAGAAAAATCCCGCCATAGAAGACGGGACTAATGGCTATGAGCTTAAGGCTTCACACGTCAGGGCGCTTTTTTCAACCAATCTAGCGAAAGGTGGCTGGCTTCGCAAGTCGCCAAGTCGGTAATGGCCGGATAGTAAACTTCAGTGGAGCTTGTTATGGGGTTCATGTAATCCGGGCATCCGCATTGGTAGTCATCAGAACCATTTGAAAGTTCGGAACCGATATTGCTTGCAGAGCAAACCTTTCCGATGAGTTTTTCATTTTCAGTCGCCAAACGCCAGCTCACGTTGATGGAATCCGTGCAAACGTACTCGTTCTTTTCGACGGTGGTGAACGAGGACATTTCATTGATTCCGCATGTTTTGTCTTTCGTCTTCCAATCCGCTTCGGTTGCCGTATTCCAGGCGTATCCCATTTTATACGGATTGGTGCAACGGTAATACTTCGAATCGTACTTGAAGATTTCGTTTGCATTGTATTGCGTACAAGTTGCATTCAGCGAGTTTTCCAACTCGGTTGCTTCGCGCCATTTGTCAATCTTTTCTTCGTTGTCTTTGGCTTTTACGGAGCAGACGTAAATTGTTTCGCCCACTTTGAGTAGTTTCGAAGGATTGCATTCTTTGCCGTTCGTGTTGTATTCCGCTTTGGTGATGTTTTTCCAATTCCAGATTCCTGCCGTTTCTGCGCAGCGCCAATAAGTGGTCGTTTCGTCGACAGTGGCCTTTTCAACTGTTCCCGAAAGGGATTCTTCGCACAAGTAGCCGATTTCAAACGTGTATTTGTCGATGCTTGTCCATTGACGGCGCATGCAGGCGTAATAATTGGTCTTTTCGTCTTCGTCTTTGGTCTTCAGGAATTTTCCTTTTGTTCCTTCTTCATCGTCGGTGCAGGATTCTCCGATGACAAGAACGATGGAATCGGCTTCGACCCAGCGTGTGGGCGCTCCCGTTCCAGTTCCCGTTGAATCGTAAGCGTATGTGATGGAATCGCGGACGTTGCCTTCTTTCAGTTCGCCGTCGCGGGCATCTCCCAAGTTCACCGTGTCTCTTTCAAAGTCGCTGGCCGTGCGCCAAACATTGCTTTCGCAGGTAAAGTAAGCGCTCGCGCTGTCGCTGTTTTCGTTCCGGTTTTGCAAAACGACGTGTTGTCTTGCCGCTCCGCAATCGCCAAGTCCGTAGGCGAAATTCCAGAACTTTGTCAGGTAGGATTCAAAGTCTGGCACGTTTCCTACGCCAAAGGATTCCAAATGTTTGCGGTAATCGGAGGTGCGAAGATTCACGTTTTCCGTTTCTTCGTCACGGAATTTGAGCGTTTCCAACTTGTATGCGAAATCGCCAAAAAGGGTCATTGCTTCGGAATCGTCCCAAACGCCATTTTCTGCAACCGATTTGCTGAACGCGTCGAGCGCATCAGCGAAAGAACTTTCGTCTTCCGTATTGCGCAGAAGAATGGACAGGGCGAGAATCGCTGCGTCGGCATCTTCGACGGTTCCGCCAAATCCCAAAGCCGTGAAAATTTCCTTTTCGGCTTGGATTTTTGCCGCTTCCACGGAATATCCCTTGGAAACCAGCTTTTGAATGCGGGCGAATTCAATGTGGGTGAGAACGTTGACGGCGATGGAATCCGCTTTTTCCAAATTGACAAGGGCGCGTAACGTCAAGCTGTCTTCTGAAAGGTTTCCCGTCTTCATGTCGTAATAAAGTCCGGTCACTTCGATGAGCGCATAGCGGTTGTTCAAACTCACGTTCGAAATCACGAAGTCGCCTTTCGACGAAGAAATTTCATCCGTAAAAGAAACGCCTGTCGCCAAGAGTTCCTTTTTCTTCGCGTCGAGCTTCAGTTCTTTCAAAAGAATCGGGGAACCAAATTCGAACGCGCCGCCCGGGGCGGCTTTTCCGGTCACGGTCGCACTGTCGATGACGTAATCCGAAGAGCCCGCGTTGCTTTCGACGGGGAGCGAGTCCGAAAGAATCCAGCCGTCTTTGGTGCAAAGGTAATAAGCATCGTCGTCTTCGACATAAAGCTTTGTACCCAGATAGTTTGCGCCGGAGACGTCTGCTTCGGTGGAGCAGCGGGGCAAATCTTCGAACCGGAGAACTTCTGACTTTCCTTCGTCCGTGTCGGTGACGCTGCAAGCGGCCAGAAGGGCTGCCGAAAAACCAAATAACAGTTTCTTTTTCATTTTCAGTTTCTCCCGAATTATTCCGCCGAGGGGTTAGATTGTTCGACATCGACCGGAACAGAAATAATGCCTTCTCCGGAATTCAGCGGATTTCCAGAACCGCTGTCGCTAGAACATGCCATCAAAAGGAGCGTTGAAATGGCGAAAAGTGTCAAAGTCATTTTTTTCATGTTGCACTCCGGTTAGAAATAGAGGAACGCGCCGAAAGAAACAAAGGTCCCTTCGCCGTTGAAAATGGATTTTGTGTCGGTGAAGAAAGAATCGCCAAAGGCGAATTCGGCGGCAAAGAAGTCCTTGAGCTGGTAACGGAATCCCATCGTCGCATTGACTTTATTCATTTTGCTTTGGATGACGCTGTAATCTTCGCCGTTTTCATCCGTGCCGCTTCCAAAGCCGAAAGCGAGCCAGTCGTAAGAAGCTTCGCCGAAAATCAGAATGTCGTTGCGCAAAAAGACCTCGCCCAAAATGTTTGGAGAAAGGGAAAGTCCGTATTCGGAGAGCGAAGCGTTCACCTCGGATTCTCCGTCGACGTTGTCTGCGTATTCATCGAAAAGGACAATGGGGACGGAGCTGTTGAGTCCGACAAAGACCCGGGCGTGTTTATTTTCGAGTCCCAGGGCGCCGATGTTGAATGCCGGCGTGATTTGCACATAGGAATCACCGTTTTCGTCAAAGCTTTTGCCGGCGGATTCCGTGTTGTTTTCGTGACGCAAAAATCCGAGGGAGAATGTCCACGAAACTTTGCCCGCGCTGGGTGAATTGGTGATGCCCACATTCACGTTCAAGTCGCGGAAATTTTCCGTGGAAGATTTTCCGTATTCCGGATCAACGCCGGTTTCTTTTGCATAAGTGTTCCAATCCACCTTTGCGGAAACGGCGTATTTGCCGAGAACTTTAGAAACGGCAAGTCCCAAATCGTCGCCGGCTTCGGTTTGGTGCTGTTCACCGTTGTCGTTTGACGCATGGAATTGTCCGAGCGCGGCGTGCAATGCGATACCGAAACCGTTTGTCGCATAACCGAGGGTCATGCGGCCCAAATCACCGGAAATATCGAGTGCGGCAAAGAGGGAACCGAGCGAAATGACGCCGCGTTCCCCGGCGGGTTCAATGTAAAGGAATTTTTTGCCGTAATATTGGTCCGGACGGAGACCATCGACGTTTGCCGCGGCGGCTTCGTTCGATACGGTGTTGTAAGCGGAACCGTGGAGCACGTTGAAATTGGGCTGAGTGGGGGAGTTTTCGCCTGCTGCCTCCGGAGCCTTTTTGTCTGCGTCCGCAGAGGCGTTCGCTTGGGACGCGGGCGTTTCGATTGCCTGTTTTTCGGCTTTTGCCGGTTCCGCACTGGCGGCGGAAACGGCATTGTCGGCGAATGCGGCCCCCAAGCCCAGAGCCCAGAATCCGAACAATGTTTTTAACTTCATGAATGATCCTTTTATTTCAGGGTGATTGATAAAATTTTGAGGTTAGAAGAAACAACGAAGCGAACGGTAACGTACGTCTTTTTCGTAGTTGTGTTTGGAATCCGTTTCCGATTCTTTGAATTCCCAAGATGATTTGTTAATTTCTAGCAAGTTTATTCGTTGATTTACGTTAAAAGGGGCATACAGCCAAAATGACGCCTGTTCTCCTTTTTTGAAACAAGACCATTTTTTGGGATCTCCCGAATTTGTCCAGGATTCGATTTTACAATATCCCGTTAAAGGAATCGGAACTTGTTTGTTGGACTCCAATCGTTTGAAGAAGTAGTCTTGAGGTATACCCCAGCCACTTGGACAGAGGTCGGAGTACCTTGAATTACCAATCGCACTCTTTGGATAAAGGCCTCCGTATTTGACGCAATTGGAATCTTGGTCGTTATAACATTTGGGTGCGTTGTATGTTACATTCCTGTCCATCCACATGTATTCACCTACTAAAATTCCTTTGAATGAGGAACCATTTTTTTCTGTAAAAACATCGCCTGTTGCGAAGCGTATCCATCCAATGGGGAATTCTGCAAAAACTTTACTTTCGTCGTCCTTACAGAAATACATTGTATCGCTGTCGATGACGCGCCTTTTTGATGATCCTTTGCCCGTACAAACTTCTCCGATTTGTTTTTCAAGAGCGGTTGCCCGTCGCCAGCCCGATTTTGTACACACATAACCGTGTGACTGCAAAGAGTCCGCATTGTCTTGCCATTTTCCATAAGAACACACTCCACCCGTCTCTTTTTCTGCAGTTGTCGCCGTGCGCCAAGTGTAATCACTACCGTTATTATAAGTACATGCATAACCGGCTATGACAGAATCAGACCATGTTTTTGAGCAAACTTTTCCCGTTGCTTTTTCAGCTGTTGTCGTAGTGCGCCAAGTGTAATCACTACCTTTATTATAAGTACATACATAACCGGCTACGATAGAATCAGACCATGTTTTTGAGCAAACTTTTCCCGTTGCTTTTTCAGCAGTTGTCGCCGTGCGCCAAGTGTAATCACTACCTTTATTATAAGTACATACATAACCGGCTACGATAGAATCAGACCATGTTTTTGAGCAAACTTTTCCCGTTGCTTTTTCAGCCGCCGTGGCGCTACGCCATTCACCGTCTACAGTACAGACATAGCCTAAATAAACGGTATTCAGTAAATCACGAGTGCATTCGCCCAAATCCAACTCCGCTTTAGAAAGTTTTTCCCATCCATCAGCAGTGCATTTGTATCCATTGCTTTGTTTGCCAAGAATGCTTTCTGAGCACACTTCTTGCTGTTCGTAATCGTCTTGAGAGATCTTTTTCCAATCCTTGTTTTTGCAAATCGCATAGAGCAAGGTATCTCCCTGGGTGTTCGTCAAAAGGTCATATCCAAAGTATGCAAGTGTGCTTGTTTTAATTAGTGCATAAAGTAAAGCGGTGGCGAATGACGAATCGGAATAATTAAAATGCAGCCCAATTCGATCGTCATATTCAGAGGAAAGGTAAGAGTTCATGATGTTTTCTGCGCAATTTGCCCCATAAAGCCAGCGGATTCCGGTCGAGTTTTCCCATTTGCCGTTGTGGCATTCGAAAAATTTGGCGTCTTTGGCAGGGAATGCGTTCTTTTCAAACCAATAAGCCTGCGACGAGTCTTCGAGGACGCCTTCGGGGTCGTCCATGGAAAAGGAAGCTCCGTACCAGCGGACTTCGTTTTCCAAGGCTTCTTGGCAAAGCGTTCCTAAATATGCAGAAGTTTCGTCTGTTTCTATCCACTTTTTGCCGCTGCAGGCGATAAAATTGCCGCTCGAAGATTCTTTGGCCAAACCTTCTTTCGCTTCTGTGCAAATGCCAAATTCCTCTTCGGATTCGGTCAGCTTCCGCCATGCCCAAGAATCTTCGGCATTGTCACAAACATAGCGTTCAAAGTCTTTGGTTTCCTCCAACTTCCCTTCGATAGATTCTTCGCAAAGTCCCAGCTCGTAACTGACGGCGTCAATTTTTTTCCAGACTCCGTCGCGGCAAAGGTAATAGTCGTCTCCGACAGCCCTCTTTTCTCCGGCATTTTCCAAAGAACATGTTTTCAGAGTGAATTCCACTTCGGAGAGTTCTTCCCAGACAGAGTTGATGCAGCGGTAAAATCCTTTTTTTGTCTTGGCGTATTCGCCGTAGCGATCGTGCGTGCAAATCTTCAATTCATAAGAGACGGAATCGATTTCTTTCCATTGTCTTGCAACGCAGGCAAAATATTCTCCACCTTCCGACACGTATTCTCCCTCGCGGTCAAATGTACATTCCTTTAAGTTGTAAGCCGTTTCGGAGATTTCTTGCCAAACTCCCATCGCACATGTGTAATATTCTTTGGCGGAATCCAATTTGGCGAAAGAACCTTCCTTGTCGGCGGTGCAAAGTCCCAGGGCGGCGTCCAATGCCGAAACACGGTGCCAGCGGAGGCTGGTGCAGGCAAAGCCGTCATCGTGGCTTGCGCTGTTTTTGTTCTTGTTCTTTTCAATGTGGGTTTCTAGGGAATCCGTGCATTCCGGGAGGCCAAATTCAGAAGTCCAGAAAGCGCGCAAAATGCTTTCAAAGTCCGGAACCGGGGAAGCCAACTTCCATGCCTGCACGTTTTTCCGGATGCCCGCGTAATTGTCTGCAGAATCCGCCGATGAAAGGTAGTCGGCGATTTGCGCCCGGACAGTCGAATCGTTGAAAAGGCCATCCTCGGCAAAATCTTTGGAGACGTTGGTGATTCGAGATGAAATTTTCGCCGGATTCAAATCGGCGACCATCATGATGCCCGCCGCATACAGGGCCGCTCCCACATATCCCGTGTCTTGCAGGGATGTAGCTGTTGCCACGAGGCTGCTTTGCGCCGAAATGGCACCCGAGTAGCCGCGTCCAAATGCGGTGAGCAATTCTTTAGTCGCACGGCGTTTGGCTGCGGGAACGTTGTATTTTTCGTTGGCCACAAGATAGGCGACGCGGGCGTATTCCAGTTGGGAAAAGAGGTTCACGTGGACTTTGGCGTTCCCGGCAGAGGAGGTGTCCGTCAAGTCGGCCAAGGCAGAAAGCTTGATTTTTGAACCCGTCGTTTTTTTGCCGCTGACTCCGTTAAAGAAAAATCCGTTTGCCGTCACCAAGGCGTATTGGTTTTGAAGGGTCACTCCGGAAACGCTGTAAGCGCCGCTGTCGCCCGAAACTTTGCCGGAAAATTTTTCCTTAGTCGATTCGAACAGGCTGTCGATTCCGTTGATGGTCACCGAAGAACCGTCGACGAAGGGCCCTTTTTGCGCAAAGCCGAAAACGGTCGCTGAATCCACGGGAACGGTTTCGACTTTTGCCGTGTCTTCTGAACTTGCCGAGGAGCCTTCTCCGTCATCGGCAACAATCCAGCCGTCTTCCGTACAGGTGTAACGGACGCTTTCGCTTTCGACGTAAACCGTGTCGCCGCGGCGTGATTTTCCGCAATGGGGCAAGTCTTCAAGGGTTGCGTAAACTTCTTCACCGCTCGATTTGGAACTGCTGTCGTCGCTGCAGGCGAAGAAAAATGCGGAAAAAACCGTCAGTAACAGAAGTGCATGGAAAAGGCGTTTTTTCATAGAAAAGTCCTTGTTGATGACAACGGCTAATTTACCAAATATAAACAAATCTAAGACGTATTCGTGACAAAACGGCGAAAAAAGGAATGTTTTTCGTTTGTAATTTTCAAAAAAGCGGTTTGAAATTGAACCATTGTTGGTTGCAATGTGACGTAATTTGCGACTTTTTACGTTTTTATTGTTTGTTGATGTTTGTGAAGAAAACGTATGATTTTGTGTTTTAAATTTTGAAAACAACAGTTTTGTTTCGGAATGTCTTTTTGAGGGGCTGTTCCGTGCGGCAATTTTCTCTGATTCGTTTTGCATCAAAGTTCCAAATCCCAACTCTAAATTCCATTTTTCCGTTCTCATTTTAAATTTCAGAAGCCGCTTCAAAAAATGTTCTCTTTGCACGAGAATTTTCGCTTCAGGACAAATTCCGAATTATGCTTAGACAATCCTTTTCACAAAAACGGCTCACCTTTGCCGTCCAAACCGTGCAAAATTCAACACAACCGCAGAAAAGACTTTCCGTGCGAAACCCCGCCCGAGAGAGTTTTCAGTCCGCTGCTCTAATTCCGCATTCCTAACATCTAATTAAAAAGATTCCGCCCGGAGTTTTTCGCGGCGTTCGCGGAGCTCTTCCACGACAGAATAGGGCATTCGCATGCAATTGGGATGATGTGGACTGCTTTCCGAATGAAAATCGGAGCCGCCTGTTCCAACTAGGCCATAATGTTCTGCGATTTCGCGGTAACGCCTGCCCACGGAGCCTTTTTGCGCCGGAGAATAAATTTCCATTCCCTGAAGCCCCGCTTCGACGAGGTCGGGAATCAAGGAGTCGATGTTGGATTTATACGGATGGGCGAGGACCGCAATGCCGCCCGCGTTTTCGATTAGGCGAATCGTTTGCTGGGGATTCAGCCCGCGCTTTTCGACAAAAGCCGGAGCGCCGTCGCCAAGATACCGGTTGAACGCTTCGCCGAAATTGGAAACGTATTCTTCGTCGACAAGCGCCATGGCGATGTGTGGACGTCCCACGACTTTTCCTTTGCAGTAACCCATCACTTTTTCAAAACTGATGTTTACGCCCATCAAGGACAGCTTTTTCAAAATCGCCTTTGCGCGGGAAACCCTCTGTTTTGCGCTTTCGGAAAGCTCCATGTTGATGGCCAAATTCGTCGGGTCGCAAAAATAGCCGAGGATGTGCACGTCGCGGCCTTGCCAAACGGCAGAAATTTCTATGCCCGGAATGATTTCGATGCCCAGGTTGTCTGCGTGCGGTTTGGTGGCGGCGTAAGAGGCTAGCGTGTCGTGGTCGGTCACCGAAATGCAGCGGAGTCCGCGCCGCTTGGCTAGTTTCACCACTTCGAGAGGGGAAAGCGCACCGTCCGAAAGGTTCGTATGCAAATGGAGATCGGCGAATTCCGGCCTGTGCTTGGAGGACACCGTCATGCACGGTCTCCGTTGAAAATCTTGGCGAGCGATTTCGCTTGCTGCAGGGTGTCTTCCCCGGCGACAAGGCTCAGATTGAGCAGGGGATAATACTGTTCGCTGTCAAATCCCAGCCGGTAAGTCGCCCCGGAAACTTTTGCCAGGTAAAGGAGCTGAAAAATCGGTTTGGGTTCCAGATAAAGGCAAAGGCTTGGATGCCTTTCACAAACGGCCTGTTCCAGTTTCTTGAATTCCATTTCGCCGTAGCGGCACCCTAAGGCTGAGTAGTACAGGACATCTCCCTGGATTTTCAGAGTTCCCAGCAGTTTTTCATGCTTCTTGTTGGCAAGAATCGAAAGGTTCTTAATTTTCTGGGATTCGAGGCTCCGCAAAAGTTCCGCGTAAGAGAGGAGGTCGTCGGAACATTCCGGCAAAATGATTAAAACACCTTTGAGGTTTGAAACTTTTATCGGGTATTCGAAGGGTTCGGTGACCGGTCCCGCCTTTTTGATGAACCAGCGCAGCAAGAATTCCCGCGAGCGGAATCTCTTGAAAAAGTAGCGGATCGAGTCGGCGAAATAGGGCGAGGGTTTCAAACGGGAACTCCAGGGTTGGACTTGGAAAATATAAATTTTCGCCATGGGAAAAATGAAATTCTACGCCATCCAAACGCCTTCTGCGAAGAAAATCGTGACTTCTTGGCCGGAATGCGAACGCCTTGTGCACGGAGTCAAGGGCTGCCTTTACAAATCCTTTGCCACCCGCGCCGATGCCGAAGCGTGGCTTTCGGGCGTTTCAGAAAAACATGCGGATGGACTGCGGATTTATGTGGATGGTTCTTATTCTCCGAATTTTGAATATGCGGGTTGGGCGTTCATCGCTGTGGAAAATGGCAAAGAAGTCGGTTCGGAAAGCGGGATTACGGAGCTTCCTGCCGAAAGCAGAAATATCGACGGCGAATTTGCGGCTAGTCTCCGTGCAATGGCCTGGTTGAAGAGAACCGGAAAAACGGGCGTCATTTGCCACGATTACGAGGGCATTGCCCGTTTTGCGAAGGGCGAATGGAAAGCGACAAAACCCATCGCCATCCGGTACCGGGATGCGGCAAAGGCGTTCCCCGGAACCAAATTCGAAAAGGTTCCCGCCCATTCCGGCGTCAAATGGAACGAAGCTGTCGACGAACTTGCCAAAAAAGCGATAGTCAATGCCCAAAAGAGGATTGCCGATGCGAAAAACGGCGTTCTGCCGAGCGGCGCCCAAAACATGCGTCAAACCAATAGTGAAGCGCCTTCTGCGCAAAATTCCAGCGCGCTTTCGCACGGGGAACAGCTAGAACTGTTTTAAATACGCAAGATCGGAAAATTCATCGAAGTCTCCGCTCACCAGTAAGTCTGCGGTCGTTCTTAAATGACGGCAAAAAAGAATGGGCCCGTATCTTGCCGGGCTCATCGCTTTGACTATTCTACGTTGGAAGCGGCTCTTTTTGTGGAGCCGTTCTGTTTCAGTGGAATTTCTTAATCATCTTTGATGCAGCGAATCGCAATGCGGTTCGTGTTGTGATCTTGGTGTCCTTTTATAAGATCTTTTTTATTGTATTGAATGTAATAAGAACTGATTGTTCCATTTTTTTGATAGTTGGAACTCCAGAAATGGGCGTGCGAACTCGAGTCTTCGAGAGGTGTCCAATCCTCGTCGTCGTCCGGGTCGTATAACCAGTCGTAATACCCAACAGGTTGTGCGTTGAAACCGATCCTATCGTTTCCATTTTGATTCTTTTTCCAGCCGGAAGTGGATCTCAAGGAAATGCCTACGCCTTCATCCGGATATTGGGCACTCATATAATTGTTTAGAGTATTCCATTCCGTCGTGTCTGGCAAGTGCCATCCTTCTGGGCAAATGCCGCGAACGGGGTATTGGGGAGTGCATCTTTTGACGGTTCCTCCGCAACCAACGGCGGAATTGCTGTAAATTCCTATTGAATCCATGGCTGTCGCCCAATTGTAGTAGGCGTTGTTTTTGTAAATGATAAACGTTCCCGATGCGTATCTGCGAGTCGAGCCCTGAGGATAATTTGGGGGCGTGAATATCAAATTCTTCGCCATCCAAGTTTGCGTGCCAATGGTCACGATGGGGTAAATTCTCGCATCGCGCATATCGCAAAGCTTGCTTGCGGCATCGTATCGATTGCCTCCGCATAATGTGACAATGGTGTCTTTATTTCTGTCTTTGAAATGGTAACAGAAACTCAAAGTGGGGTTGTAAGGCTTGTGTCCGCAAGAGTAAAGAGAGGCTTCGTGGCACAGCGCCGTATCCAAGTCGTATTTTTCGCCACCGCACAAGGAGACAAGGGTGTCTTTCCCTCCTTTTGAATAGCAGAAATCCGCTGTGGGGTTATATGGTTTTTTCCCACAAGAGTAAATGGCTTCTTGGTGGCACAGCGCCGTATCCAAGTCGTATTTTTCGCCACCGCACAAGGTGACGAGGGTATCTTTTCCGCTTTTCGAATAGCAGAAATCCATCGCCAAGTCATAAATGTTACCGCCACATAAAGTGACAATGGAGTCTTTTTTCCCGTCGTTGTAGCAGAAGCTCAACGTGGGGTTGTAAGGCTTTTGCCCGCAGGCGTAAAGGGAAGACTCGTGGCAGAAAGCGGTATCCAAGTCATATTTTTCGCCACCGCACAAGGAGACGATGGAATCCTTTCCTCCTTTCGAATAGCAGAAATCCATCGCCAAGTCATAGATGTTGCCGCCGCACAGGGTGACAATGGAGTCTTTTTTTCCGTCGTTGTAGCAGAAACTCAACGTGGGATTGTATGGCTTTTGTCCGCAGGCGTAAAGGGAAGACTCGTGGCAGAAGGCGGTGTCCAAGTCGTATTTTTCGCCACCGCACAAGGAGACGACGGAATCCTTTCCTCCTTTCGAATAGCAGAAATCCTTCGCCAAGTCATAGATGTTGCCGCCGCACAAGGTGACAACGGAATCTTTTTTTCCGTCGTTGTAGCAGAAGCTTTTGTGTAAATCGTAAGGTTCGCGGTCGCACAGGGCTTTGTAAAGCGTCACGGTGTCTTTTTCGCATTCAAAGAAAACAGCCCCATGACCATCGTCAAAAAATTTACAGTTTTTCCCATCTTTTCCATTTAAAACAACTCCCACGGAATCATTGCCGCAGAGAATCTTGTAGCCATTTTCGATGGCTTCCGCCGAGCAGCTTTTGCCATCCAAGCCGATGACGGTGTCCCGTATAACCAGAGTGTCTTTTTGAAAAAACAACAGAGTGTCTTTTTGGGAAAGCAACAGCGTGTCAACGTGCGAAAGGATGAGCGTGTCTTTTTGAAAAACGACCAGCGTGTCTTTGCGGACAGAATCCGCGGAGGAGCCTTTTAATGTTTGCCAAGAACCTTTGCCGTTGCAGTAAAAACTCTCGCCGGAATGCGCCAAATAAAGCTCGCCAGAATGCCCGGCATCACAGATCGGCAAAGAATTTTCGTCATCGAGTTCATGGATGCCTGTTGAATTATCCTCGTTTCCATCGCCGCAGCCGAAGAGTGAAAAGAAAAACAACATTAAAAAACAGGAAGAAATATATATATTGTGTAATTTCATGGTGATTAAAAATAGCAAAAATTAGCCACAAAAAAACAGGTTTGTTGCGTTTTTTTGTTTTGATGACTCGGCTTCGGTCCTATAGAAGATGTCTTTCCAAAAGATTTTCTATATTGTGCCGCATGGTGAAGCGTACGCAAAAAAAAGAAAAAAGGGGAAAATCCATCATCTGGAAGTTCGTTTGTGGGCTGTTGCTTCTCGCTTTTGGACTTTTCCTATTTGTCACCCTGGTTTATTATATTGGCGCAGAAAACAACAATCAGATGGGGGGAGTTCTCGGTAAAAGCTTTCCTCATTTTTTCGTTCACGTGTTTGGCAAGTTTTCGGCGCCCCTTGTTTCGGTTTCGGCTATTTGCTGGGGCATTTGGATTTTGGCTGAGGGCAAATTTAAGCTGAAAATTTGCGTTGGAATTTCTGCGTTTTCGTTGCTTATCCCGGCGATGTTTTCCCTTTTGACTGCGGACGGCGTATCGAAGGCAACGGATTCGGAAACGTTCCATTCGTCTGGCGGTCTGCTGGGGTACTTTTTGGTTGAAAGCCTAATCAAACCCCTTTTCGGCGCGGAGAAAGTCGTCATTCCGTTCCTTGTGCTTTGCCTCTTCGCGCTCGTTATCGCCGTTAAGTCCTTCGGTCTCCGTCTTTCTCATTTTTCGTTTGTCAAAGTTCCTCTCACTGCCGTTGTCGGATGGTGGAAGAGCCGTCCCAAAGCGGAGCGACCCCTTCCCGAAGAAAAATCTTCTGAAAATTCCCCCAAAGCGGAAAAGTTGAAAGAGCCGAAGCACAGCAGCGTTCCCAATCCGGATTGGGACAGTGATTATACGATTTACACGGGAAAGGCGAAACCCTTCCGGGGGGCGGTGGGCGTTTTTGACGGGACACTTCCCGTTTCACAAGAGCCTTTCTTGCCGCCGAAAAATACAGATGAAACGGTTTTATCGCAAGAGGGACCTTCGGAATTTCCCAATATGGCGGAGCGAGAAATCGAAGAAAAGGAACGTTACCTCAAAGAAAACGAGAAACGCCTTGGCGCACTGGAAGTCCGCGCGTTGCGCGATGAAATAGCACATTTGCGGCAGGTACAGCAGATGAACGACTGGGAAAACAACCGCCACTTCCGGCCCTCCATCCAAGGAATCGTCGAACGCCGTGACGAGGAAGGGGCTAGGCCCTCCCATGTTCCCGAAGAAATTCCGGAGAAAGTGGAAAATTCTCAGCAAACGGAGCCTTCTCCAGCACAGGACGAACTTCCGAAAACGGTTTCACCGCCCACGCAATACGACGAATACGTCGTTCCGAAAGTGGCGGATATTTTGGATGCGCCTCCGGCGCAAAAGCCCGATTACACGGCGGCGGAACTCGATGAAATCAGTCATCAGCTCGAAGAGCAGCTCGAAAACTTCAAAGTCAAAGGGAAGGTGCTGGGCATTTCGACGGGCCCGATGATTACCCGGTTCGAAGTGGAGCCGGGACCGGGCGTGAAAGTTTCCCGTTTCGCTTCTCTGCACGAAGATTTGGCGTTGGCCCTCAAGGCGAAATCCATCCGCATTTTGGCCCCGATTCCCGGAAAGTCCCTGGTCGGAGTTGAAGTTCCGAACCGCAAACTCCAGACGGTCTATTGCCGTGACATTTTCGAAAGTCCGCTGTTCAAACCGCAGCCCGACAAGCTCATCATCGCCTTGGGAAAAGACATTACGGGAAACCCTTACACGATGGATCTTTGCCGCGCTCCGCACATTTTGATTGCCGGGCAAACCGGATCCGGAAAATCCGTTTGCATCAACACGCTGATGGCAAGTCTCCTCTTCAGCAAGACGCCGGATGAATTGCGGATGATCTTGGTTGATCCGAAAGTCGTGGAGTTGAAGCTTTACGAAAACATTCCGCATTTGCTTTCTCCGGTTGTGACACAACCCGACGAGGCTGTGTCCGCACTCAAATGGGCGTGCGTTGAAATGGACCGCCGTTACGAAAAATTGGCGGATTGCAAAGTCCGCAATTTGGTGGGATACAATCAGAAGCGCAAGGAGGAACAAGAACTAGTCCGAAAATCAATGGAAGCGAAAAACGCTTACGAAGCTGCGAAAGCTGCTGCGGAAAAAGTCGAAGCGGCAAACCGGGAAGCGTTGGAAAAGGCAAACGCGGAAGGCGCGAACCCTCCAGAACTTTTACCGGTTCCGCCAGTGCCCGATCCGGCGGAAATTCCCCCGATGCCATCGGAACTCATGGAAAACCTGCCGTACATCGTCGTCGTCATCGACGAACTTGCCGATTTGATGATGGTCGCGGGGAAGGAAGTCGAAAAATACATTGCGCGCATCGCACAAAAAGCCCGTGCGGTGGGCATCCATCTTGTCATCGCGACGCAGCGGCCTTCGGTGAATGTTATCACTGGCCTTATCAAGGCGAACCTTCCGGCGCGTATCAGCTTCAAGGTGGCGTCTCAAATCGATTCCCGTACGGTCATGGACCGCGCCGGCGCAGAAAAGCTTCTCGGCCGTGGCGACATGCTTTACCGTTCCGGGGACGATCCGGAGCCTATCCGTGTGCACGGCGGATTTTTGACCGACGAAGAAGTGGAGAAGCTTTCTAATGCATGTGCAAACCAGAACGTCCATTATGATCGTCTCAACACATTTGAAATCAACGATCCGTCCGAAGCGGGCGAGGAAGCGGCTGGAAAATTTTCGGGCAAGCTGGATCCGCTCGCGTTAGAGGTCGCCCGTTACGGCATCGAGTGCGGCTCGCTTTCCACGTCGGGGGTTCAGCGGCATTTTTCCGTTGGATTTTCCCGCGCCGGTAAAATCATGGATATTCTGGAGCGCTTGGGGATTTGCGGTCCCAAATGCGGTTCGAAGCCCCGCGAAATGCTCGTCCACGACAATGACGCCCTTTTCGAAAAATGGCCGGAGTAACCATGCGATCTCCGCGGAATAGAACTATTTCCCTTTCGGATGCGGAACGTTCCCGCTTGAGCGAAAAACTGTTGGACTTTTCCACCGGTGCGCCAAAGTCTTTTGCCTGGGATACCCAGACTCTGTTGAACAAAACGATTTTAGGCGATTCCATCCGCATTTTACCGAAGATTCCCTCGGGAATCGCCGATTTGATTGTCGCCGATCCTCCGTATAATCTGAGCAAGGATTTTCACGGCAACCACTTTTTTGCCATGTCCAATGCGGAATACGAAGATTACTTGAACACTTGGATGGGCGAGCTTTTTCGGATTCTCTCCCCGGCGGGTTCCCTGTATGTGTGCGGCGACTGGCGTTCGGCCGCGGCGATCCAAAATGCGCTTTCGGGAAGCCTCTCGATTTTGAACCGGATTACTTGGGGCCGTGAAAAGGGCCGTGGGCCCCAAGTAATCCGGTTCAAAATCGAG
>CAZPKF010000013.1:53002-77261 GCA_964587155.1 uncultured Fibrobacter sp. | reverse complement strand
TCTAAAAAGGTTCAACTTGTAGAATTTGCCTAAACAAGAGTTAACTAAGAAATCAATTTTTTTGTTGAATAAACCCGACCACCTTATACTAGTGGGTAGAAAAAGAGAGGAAAGAAAAATGATATATATAAAATCACTTCATATTGAAAATTATAAACGCTTTGAAAGACTTGATATAGATTTTAATAAAAATGTAAATATTATTGTTGGCAATAATGAAGCCGGCAAGAGTACAATTCTTGAAGCAATAAATTTATGTCTTTCAGGTACAATAAACAACAAATATTTGAGGAATGAGTTAAATGAATATTTTTTTAACGCAAAGGCAATAAAAAAGTTTCTTGAAAATTCCAACTTGCCTCCTCCTAAATTTTTAATTGAAGTTTACTTAGATTCGGATGAAACGGATACAAATAAAACACTAGAACTGCTTAAAGGATCTATAAATTCTAAGAAGGCAAATTCTTCAGGAATAAAGCTTGAAGTTTGTTTTGATGATAAATACCAAAAAGAATATTCGACTTATAAGCAGACAGCTGAAAGAAAATCATTTCCTGTTGAATATTATAAAATTGTTTGGAGAAGTTTTTCCAACGACGAAGTGTCTATCAGATCAATTCCATTAAAACCGAATATAATTGATGCTTCTGGAACAAAATATAAGAACGGCTCTGATTATTATATTTCAAAGATTATATCAAATCAGCTGTCAGAAGAAGAGGTAGTTAAATTGACGCAAGCAATTAAAGGACTTAAAGAAAAGTTTAAAAATGAAGAAGCCTTAAAAAATGTAAACAAAAAAAAATGCTAATTGTGATAAAATTTCAAAAAAGCAAGTTTCTGTTTCTGTTAATACAACAGAAACGAATGCCTGGGAAAATCTTTTAAATACTTATATCGATGATATTCCATTCACGCAAATTGGTCAGGGCGAAAAAAGTATAATAAAAACAAATCTAGCATTATCTACACTAAGAGAAAATATTGATAATGTCGTTCTTATTGAAGAACCAGAAAATCATTTATCGTATAGCAATTTAAATAGCTTATTAAAAACGATTGAAGAAAATAATTCTAAAAGGCAAGTAATTATTACAACACACAACAGCTTTGTGGCAAATAAACTAGGACTTCAAAATCTTCTTTTTATAAATAATGGAAAAGTTTCATATTTTAAGAAAGTAGAAGAATATACACAGAATTATTTTAAAAAACTGGCTGGATATGAAACTTTGCGGGTAATTCTTTCCAATAAATCAATTTTGGTTGAAGGTCCTTCGGATGAATTAATTGTTCAAAAGGCATATCAGATAGCTAACGATAATCATTTACCAATTGAAGATGGTATAGATGTAATTTCTGTCAAAGGTCTTCAAGCAAAAAGATTTCTCGAACTAGCAAAAAATTTGCCGATCAAAATTGCTGTCGTAACAGATAACGATGGCGATTATGTCAATAATATTACAAAAAAGTATGAAAATTATATATCTAGTAATGTTCAAATTTTTTCTAATACTGATAATGCGCAAAATACATTAGAACCAAGTTTTGCGGCTTGTAATGATGAAAGTAATTTAAAGAAATTTTTACATTACGCAGGGGAAAAACCAATTTCTGACTATATGCAGACATGTAAATCAGAATGGGCGTGCAAAGTTTTTTTTGAGAATAATCAATTTAAATTCCCTAATTATATTAATGAATGCATACAATGGATAAGTCAATGAATAATACTGTCTATATTGCAGCTGCAGGTTCAGGTAAAACAACATTACTCGTAAAGAAGGCTTGTGAAATTAAAAAGCTAGAAAATGTATTGATTCTTACGTATACAGATTCTAACGAAAAAGAAATCCGTTCAAAATTTCATAAAATAAATGGTTTTATTCCTGAAAATATCAGTATTCAGTCTTGGTTTTCCTTTTTATTTCAGTTTTATATAAAACCATATCAGAATTATTTAACGAATGATGATTTTGATATAAAAGGTTTGGTTATATCGTCAAATACTAATAAATCATCATCATGGAGTCCTTCAAAAAATAAATGGAGGTCTTATTATTTTACAAAAGAACATAGAGCTTTGGGAGAAAAATTAAGTGAATTAGCCTTAGACTGCAATGAAAAATCAGGTAATTTACCATTAATTCGACTTACAAATATTTTTGAACATATCTTCATAGATGAAGTTCAAGATTTAGCTGGTTATGATTTAGATTTACTAAAACAATTATTTCTTTCAAAAAGCGAAGTTATTCTAGCCGGTGATCCAAGACAAACGACATATTTAACAAATCATAATGGAAATAAAAATCAAAAATATAGGGAAGGTAAAATTCTTGAATATTTACGTTCACAAGAAGAATTAAATAACAACTTTTCTATTGATGATGAAACATTAAACTATTCTTGGAGATGTTGTCAGGAAATATGTAATTTTGCATCAAAAATTTCAAAAGATTTTCCACGGACTGTTTCTAGAAATGAAACAAGTATTCCAGTTAAAGGAGTTTTTTTAATAAAACCTGAAGAAAGAGATGCTTTTATGAAAATCTACTCAAACATGATTCAGCTTAGATGGAACAAAAGTTCAAAAGGAATTATAGAGGAATTAAAATGTATGAATTTTGGTGAATCAAAAGGGTTAACTTTTGAAGGAGTTCTAATATATCCTACCAAAGATATGAAAAACTGGATTGAGAATCATGATGAAGAACTTGCATTCGCTACACGATGTAAGTTTTATGTTGCTGTTACTCGTGCTCAATATATTGTTGGAATTGTTTGGGATAAACCACATTCTACATCTGATTTGGCTTTTTGGAAACAAATGGAGGAATAAAAATGGAAAACAGAATTTCCTATGGTGAATATTGGCGAATTTAAGTCGCCAAGTAAATTTGTTTGACCTGCCTAGAAATCGGAGTCATTCCGACCTGCTTCGCGATGACTTTTTGGAGCAGTCCAACATTCAACAGGAATTTGATTTGGTATCTTTTGTCGCGCTTAAGTTTCATCGCTTGTCCTTTTCTTTCTCGAAAACGCAAGTTAGAAGCTTGACCATCCCTAGGATTCGTTTTATCGGGATTTTTTTTTGTTTTCAACCAAGGCTGGATTTACTTGACGATGAAAATCCGCAAAATTGAACATGGCAAAGATGCTTTACGATGGCTAGAATAAGCTTTGGTGGGATGGCCCCGATGCCACCGCCGAAGAATTTGAACGAGAAAACTCTTGACATGAAAATTGCAGGCTTTTTCGTCTCTCGGAGCCATTCGCTCTTTTTCGATTTTTTATTCGTGAGACGTACGTCTTGTTCTGATAGGACTCCGCCGTTTTCGTTAATATTGCGTTTCGAGACGACATTCTGTTACGGATGGCTCACCCCACCGCCTCCGCAATTTGGGCTAGAGCCCTGTCCATCCGGGATTCGGGCACCGAAGAATAGTTGATGATGAACTTGTGCGCAGAGGGGGAAGCTTCTGTGTAATAATCGGAAAGGGCTCGGAGTCCGACTCCTTTTTCTTTGGCGCGGCGGCAAACTTCTTCATCGGAAATTTCCGTGTCGATGTCCAAAATAAAGTGCAGGCCGGCATCTTCCTCGGAGATTTTTGACAACCTGCCAAGCGGACTTTTGGCAATCTTCGAAAGTAGCGAATCTCGTCGTCGCCGGTAAAAGTTGCGCAGTCGGTTGATGTGCTTTTCATAAAATCCACCGTCGATGTAGGCGGCCAAAACATATTGTTCCAGATTCGAAACGGTGCAGGTGTAAAACGAAAATTCATCGCAGAATCTTTCCGCCAAGTTGACTGGCAGCACCATGTAACCGATGCGGACTGTCGAGGCGAGCGTCTTGGAAAACGAGTTGATGTAAATGGTCTTTCCTTGAAAGTCGATGTTTTGTAAAGCGGGGATGGGGCTTCCGGCCATGCGGAATTCGCTGTCGTATTCGTCTTCGACGATCATTCGGTTGCTGGATTTGGAAGCCCAGCTCAACAATTCGTAACGCCTTCCGATGGGCATTACCGTTCCCGAAGGAAAGTGGTGTGACGGTGAAATGTGCACGACGTCTGTACAGGTTTCTTCAAGTTCGCTGACGATGACCCCTTCGGAATCCATTGGAATGAAATTGCACACAGCTCCCATTTTGCGATAAATTTTCGAAATCTTTCCGTAGCCCGGATCTTCTACGCCGTATTTTTTGTCGAATCCCAACAGTTGCACCAAAAGCGTGTACAAATAATCCGTTCCTGCTCCGACGATGATCTGGCTTGGATCTACGCGGATGTTTCGAAACTCCTTCAACATTTTTGCAATCGCCTTTTTCAAGGCGGGAACGCCGCCATAGGGCGAACGAGACAACAATTCCTTCTGCTTTTCGCAAAGGATGCGCCGAGTCAGCTTTGCCCAGGTTGAAAAGGGGAATGTCGATGTTTCAACTTGATTGTTTGCAAAATCCACGTAGAGTTTGGACTGCTTTTCGCGGAATTCCGTTTTGGATTCCCTGGATTCAACGACCGGCCGAATATTTTGCACTTGAGGTGGCTTTTTTAGCGGCGAAACAAAAAATCCCATGCGCGCCTTTGTGTAAATGTAACCTTCCGCAAGGAGCTGTGCGTAAGCGTTTTCAACAGTCATCACGCTGACTCCTAGTCCTTTGGCGAAAGAACGTTTGGAAGGCAATTTTTCGTCTGGCGAAAGAACGCCTTGCAAAATGTCTTGCCGGATGGAACGGTAAAGGAAATGGTAAAGCGTATCTGCGCCGGATTTGGAAATGTCGTAGCTGAGCATAAAAGTTCCTGAACTTTGACTGACCTTTGACTGGCATTTTGAAAATAGTAAAAATTTGACTATTTGAAAGTATCAGAAAATCGTCTAAGTTGTGTTGCGAAATGTGGGAATGTTCCTCATTCAAAGGAGTCGAAAATGACGACAGAGAATTCAGCAGAAGACCGTTACGGATTGAACAAGAATTTGGCGCAAATGCTCAAAGGGGGCGTTATCATGGATGTGACGACACCGGAGCAGGCTAAAATTGCGGAAGACGCGGGGGCGTGCGCCGTGATGGCCTTGGAAAGGATTCCGGCGGACATCCGCGCCGCTGGGGGAGTTTCCCGCATGAGCGATCCCAAAATGATTCGGGGCATCCAGCAGGCGGTTTCGATTCCCGTGATGGCGAAGTGCCGGATTGGACACTTTGCAGAAGCCCAGATTTTGCAGGCGATAGAAATCGATTACATCGATGAAAGCGAGGTGCTTTCTCCGGCAGACGATGCGTTCCATATCGACAAGCGCCAATTCAAAGTGCCGTTTGTTTGCGGTGCGAGGGATTTGGGCGAGGCGCTCCGCCGCATTGAAGAAGGCGCGTCGATGATTCGCACCAAGGGCGAGCCCGGAACGGGCGACATTGTGCAGGCTGTCCGTCACATGCGAAAGATGAACGGGGAAATCGCAAAGTTGGCCTCCCTTCGCGAAGATGAACTTTTCGATGCGGCGAAAAAGTTGCAGGTATCTTATGCGTTAGCGCATTACGTACATGACAACAAAAGATTGCCCGTGGTGAATTTCGCAGCGGGCGGCGTGGCGACTCCGGCAGATGCTTCGTTGATGATGCAGCTCGGGGCCGAAGGTGTCTTTGTCGGGTCCGGCATTTTCAAATCCGGAAATCCGGCGAAGCGGGCTGCGGCCATCGTCCAGGCGGTGACGAATTTCACCGACGCGGATCTCATTGCGAAGCTTTCCGAAGATTTGGGAGAAGCCATGGTCGGCATCAATGAACAGGAAATTTCCCTTTTGATGGCGGAACGTGGAAAATGACGACTGAAAATTCGCCTTTGCGGATAGGCGTTCTGGCGTTGCAGGGGGCATTCCTTGAACACCGCCAGATGCTAGAGCGATTGGGGGTTCGAACGTTTGAAATCCGACAAAGGAAAGATCTGGACTCCCAATTAGACGGAATCGTGCTCCCGGGCGGTGAAAGTACGGTCCAAGGAAAGCTCCTCCGTGCCCTTGGACTTTTCGAACCGCTGCGGGAATTTATCCGTTCGGGGCTGCCCGTGTTGGGTACGTGCGCCGGGGCGATTCTTTTGGCGGAACGGATAGAGGGCGCTTCCGACGCACATTTGGGAACGCTTCCCATGACGGTGCGGCGTAACGCTTATGGACGGCAGCTGGGGAGTTTTTACGCAGAGGGCAAAATCGAAAATGTCGGAGAAGCCTTCCCCATGACGTTCATTCGGGCGCCTGTCATTGAAAGCGTCGAAAATGGCACCCGCGTCCTAGCTTCGGTCGGTGGGCGGATTGTGGCGGTCCAGTTCAAAAGGGAACTTGCCGTGACTTTTCACCCGGAGCTTTCGGCGGATACCCGCCTCCATGCGTATTTTATTTCGCTTTGCCGGGATTTCGCTACGGCTTTGTAATGTCCGTTGCCTTTTGAACGCTGTGAGATACTTCACATGTCAAAAAGCGTTCAATATGCTATATTTCCCGGCAACATAAAATTACATGCTGAGGAAACATCATGAAAAAAATTATGGGGACAGCCTTGGTGACGGCCGCGTTGGCTTTTGCGCAGGCTGGTCTTGAGGGCGGTTCGGACGGACTGCATCAGGTGACATCGGCGACTCTCGGACAGGGAAATTTCGTCGTCGGTGCCGGAGGTTCTCTTTCGCTAGATTCTTGGGGGCTTTCCCGTGGCGGCGTTTACCGCTTGAATGGGAACTTGCACGGATATAACGAAACGGACGCTTCGCTTTCCGGTAACATTTTTGTCGGCGTTGGTCTGTTGGACTTCGTTGACTTCGGCATGGCGCTTCCCTTGTATTACGAACACGCAAACGACGATGCCGGTGGAACCGCGGGATCCATCAACCAGTGGACGACCAGCCGCGGCGATTTGGATGTGTGGGTGAAAATCCGCAATCCGTTCGATACGGCGCACGTATTCGATGCGGCGTTGCTGTTAAATATGTATATCCCGACGGGTGAAGAAGGTGCCGGCGTTCGCCCACGTCACGCCTGGTATTTGAATTCCCGCGGATTTACGCATCCCTTTACGGCAAATTCCGGTGCGTTGGCGGCAGGTATTGTCGGTACCGCCGACCTTGCGAAAATTGACGTTCCCCTGCGATTCAACCTCCAGGCGAGCTTCCTCTATCCTTATGACAAGAACCTTCCGAATACGCTTGTTTACAGCGCCGGCGTGAATTGGATGGCGATGAACTGGATGGACGTTTTCCTCGAATATTCGGGCGAAATGCGTCTGCAAGACAAGGGATACGAAGTGGATCCGATGAACGACCCGATGCTCTTGACTCCGGGCCTCCGCTTCCACTTGCCGTATCATTTCGATTTGGCGATAGGCGTTGACGTGGCTGTCCGCGCATTCAAGAATTTGAGCTATGACGAAGACGAAGAAATGAGCGGTTGCGGCGACATGATGATTAATTACATCGACGAAGACGGTGGTCGTGCAACTTATTGCTATGCGCCGACTCCGCTTTTTGCCGGTGTCGCCCTGTTGACTTACCATTTCGGCGTTTTGGGCGATAAGGATGAAGACGGAGACGGTGTCCTCGATGACAAGGACCGTTGCCCGCATACTCCGAAGAATGCTCCTGTCGATGCATCCGGCTGCCCGCTGGATTCCGACAAGGATGGAATCCCGGATTATTTGGATAAATGCCCGAATACGGCGGCGGGACTTGCCGTTGACAGCACGGGTTGCCCGACGGATTCCGCATTGAAAGCCTTGGCGGCAAAGGATTCCGCTGCGCTTGATTCTGCTGCACGTGCCATTTGCGCCGCGGCGGACACGTTGAAAGATGTCGATGGAGACGGCGTTCCCGATTCGAAAGACCTTTGCCCGAACACGCAGGCTGGAATCGAAGTGGACAGCACCGGTTGCCCACTGGATTTCGACAAGGATGGCGTTCCCGATTCGAAAGACCTTTGCCCGAATACGCAGGCTGGAATCGAAGTGGACAGCACCGGTTGCCCGCTGGATTTCGACAAGGACGGCGTTCCCGATGGCAGGGATCTGTGTCCGAATACCGCTTCCGGTGTCGAAGTAGATACGACCGGCTGCCCGATTGTCCGTGACACGGACAAGGACGGCGTTCCCGATGACAAGGATCAGTGCCCGAACACCCTTTCCGGAGTCGCCGTTGATGCGAACGGTTGCCCCATCAACAAAAAGGAAGATTTGAACCAGTTGAAAAAAGGCATCGCGTTCAAAACGAATTCTTCGCAGCTCACGGAAAAGAGTTACGCGACTTTGAACGACATCGCCGATTTGATGAATAAATTCAAAAATGCGAATCTCGAAGTGCAGGGGCATACGGACAATACGGGCTCTGACCACAAGAACGAAAAGTTGAGCCAGGACCGCGCAAATGCGGTAGTGGAATACCTCGTTCGCAAGGGAGTCGCCAAGGAGCGCCTGCGCGCCAAGGGATTCGGGGCCAGCATGCCGCTGACGACGAACGACACCAAAGCGGGGCGCGCCCAGAACCGTCGCGTGGAACTGATTCCGTTCGAATAATCCTTCTACGGGGAAACTTCTGAAACCGCCGGATTTTCCGGCGGTTTTTGTCTTTTCCGGTATCAATTTCTACATTTGCGATAAAACACACATCAAGAGGTTTTCCATGGATTACGCTATCAAGGCACAAGAAAATTTTGAAACCCTTTCCCGGAATCCTTATCCGGGCCGCGGCATCGTGCTTGGAACGTCTCCCGATGGCAAGTTCCTCGTGCAGGTTTACTGGATCATGGGCCGCAGCGTGAACAGCCGGAACCGGATTTTTGAACTGGAAGATTCGGGTTTTGTCAAAACGAAAGCGTTCGACGAAAGCAAACTCACCGATCCGCATCTCATCATTTATTATCCGGCAAGGCATTTGCCCGCTGCCCACATTATCACGAACGGAGACCAGACCGATACCGTTTACGATGCGTTGCGTCTAGGGGGCACTTTTGAAAGTGCGCTTGCCACCCGGGAATACGAAGACGATGCTCCGAATTTCACACCGCGCATTTCCGGCATCACTTACCGCTACCCGGCGCCTTACGTTTATCAACTTTCGGTTCTCAAGTCCGAAGACAATACGGAAAACGCCGGCTGCATCCGCGAAACGTTCGGGTATGAAAAATCCCTTCCCGGATTAGGACATTTCGTTTCGACTTATGTGACGGACGGCAGTCCAATTCCTTCCTTTGCAGGCGTTCCGCAGTGGATGCCGATATTCGATTCCGCGGAAAAGACTCTCGACGCGTATTGGAACGCCTTGAATGCGGACAACAAAGTTTCCCTGTTGGTGAAATGGATTGACAAGGAATCCTTTGCGGCAAAGACGTTCATCCGCAACAAACTGGCGTAAGTCAAAGCATCGGTGCGGCGATTTTGCAGAGCCAGCCAACTGGCCTGCGGAAGCGTGGAATGTGGTTCCGGTACGTTTCCAAAGTCAGTTCCAGGCTTTCGGAGCGGATTTTTTCGAAATCCGCTTCAATGTCCGCTAAGGTTTGCGTTTGATACAAAAACGCACCGCATTCGAAGTGGTAATAAAAGCTGCGGTAATCGAGGTTCACCGATCCGATGGTTCCCATGGTATTGTCGGCGACAAAAATCTTCGAATGGATGAATCCGTTTTGGTAAAGGTAAATGCGCACGCCGTGCTGAATTAACGTTTTGGCGAACCGCATCCCGACGCAGTGTACGATGTAATGGTCGTAGGCGGCGGGAATTACGATGCTGACATCGATTCCGCGTTCGGCGGCAAAAATGAGCGCATTCGCCATGGTTTCGTCTAAAATTAAATATGGGGATACAATGTGAACGTATTTTTCGGCTTTTCCGAGAATGTAGGCGTAGACGTTTTGGGCCAGTTCCTGTGAATTGTAATCGTCATCGGCATAGGGGAACACTGCACCCTGAACCGGGAATTTTTTGTAATGGACCTGCAAAAATTCCGCACAATCCTCTTCGAGGCCAGTCACGTTTCGTTCTTGCGTATGCCAAATTTGCAGGAACATTTTGGTGAACGAAATGGCGGAAGAGCCTTCTATCCGGAGAACGCAATCTTTCCAATAGGCGAAACGACGATGTTCCAGGTTGATGTATTCATCGGTGAGGTTGACTCCACCCGTAAATACGACGCGACCGTCGATGTCCATGATTTTGTGGTGGTCGCGGTTGTTCAGGCTCATGTTGAAGACGGGAATCATCGGCATGAATTCCCGGACTTCTATCCCCAAATCGGAAAGCGTCTTCCGGAATCTCCGCGAGGCGATGCTCACCGATCCGATGCTGTCGAATAGAACGCGGACCCGTACGCCCTTTGCCGCTTTTTCGGCGAGGATGTTCAAAATCCGATTCCACATGGAACCGATGTCGATGATGAAGTAGTCCAAAAAGATGAATCGCTCGGCCTTTTTCAATTCTTCTATCATGGCGGGGAAAGCGGCCTCTCCGCTTGGGTAATAGTCTGTGCGGTTTTGCGTGAATCCCGGAAAATGTTCTTCGCTTCGCAGGTAGGCGGCCAAGTCGCGGATTTCCGGGTATTCTCGGATGGTTGAATATCCCATTTCGCAGTCGAGATAAGCCGTATGCCTGTTGGTGACCGATTTCGTTTGGGCTATCTTTTTCTGGATGCGCCTCCGCCCGCGATTGTAACGCGTCAAAAAGTAAAGGGGAATCGCGGCGATGGGGAATAGCAGCACGGGCAGCATCCACGCCATTTTGAAATCCGTCTTTTGTTTGGAATTCACCAGGTAAAAGGCGAAGAGGACGCTTGCGGCGATGCTTACCGTGAGGAAGTATTCCGCATTCGGGGAAATCCAAAGGCAAAAGTGGATGTAATAAATCAGCTGGATGATTAACATTACGACGATGAGAACGATCCGGCTGTAAAGCAGAATCGTTGAAATCTTGCGTTTTTGAAGCCTGATTTTCCGCTTTTTGGACATGGTAATAAAATAGATATTGCAAAAATCGGAGACCTTTTTACACGGAGATAACACGCTTTTCCGGACGTAGTGCGTTTGCGAATGGAAAATTCAAATAGATTGTCTGTAGATTTAGGCGAAGGAGGCCTTGTGAAGCGTTTCGGAATGTTGGTTGCGTTGGCGTTGGGACTTTCATCTGCGGAAACCATTACGTGGAATGGCGTGTGTGAATCAAGGGGGCATCGGCTTTTGGCGTCTTCTTCACATTTTGAAATTTGCAAAAAGGCGACTTTTGACAACGGGACGGCGAACAACGTGTCCGTTTCTTCGGCGGATGCAGAAGCCGCCCTGGCGACGTTGGAAAACATTTTTTCTATTTATCACGATTCCTTGAAATGGATGTATCCCCAGCCCGGTTCCGCCAGTTCCAAGTTCAAAAGCGTCGCTTACATATTCGACGGTTCCCAGATGGGTGCGCTTTATGGGGGCACTAACGATGAAGCGTGTTTAAATGGAGAATGTTCTCCGGGACTTTGGATAGGAAGCTCTTCGCTTTCGGATAATTGGGGACTTGCGCATGAATACGCTCACGGCCTCCAGGGCGTTGCCGGATGGATGGGGAACAATTCGCATACGGGATGGATTGCGGAATCGCATGCGAACTGGATGGCGCATCAGGTTTACCCAACTGACGCGCATTACTGCTCCGAGGCGCTTATCAATTTTCCTTATCTTTATTACGGTTCGACACGTGACCGCTATTGCAACTGGCAATTTTTTGAACACCTCAAAGAAGTTTTTGGCGGAGGTTACGTGGGTGCGGCGAAAGTCAACCGCATTTGGACAGAATCTGTTCGGGATGATGGTTCCGAAGCGCGGATGCACCAAACGCCTTTCAGCGCCATGTTGATGGCTTATGGTTGGAACCTCGATTCGTTGAATCGTCAATTTGGACGTTTTGCCATGAAAAATGCGACGCTTGAATATGCGCCGGCAAAAAAGACGCTATACAAGAAAACGTGGGGGGATTACGAACTGGCGACGCGCCGAACTGCGGGCGGATGGGGCGATCTTTACCGCAGGCATCCGAGAGTGACGATGTTGAACTTGCTGGATTCTGCGCACAACCGTTACATTTCGCCAAGTTACTGGGCTCCCCAGCGTTTTGGGTATAATTTGGTCCGCATTTATCCTGATTCTTTGGGAACGGTGACTGTCAAATTCCGCGGAATCGTCCAACATCAAAAAACGGTCAACGGCTACGCCTGTTTCAGCACCAATACGGATTATTACGACAAAGTTTATATGTGGTGCAACATGTCGCCGGACACGATTCCGGAGGCGGCTAGTCAATGGGCATTTGGGCTTGTCGCCGAAGGGGAAGACGGAATTCCGCGGTATAGTGAAATGAAACTGGACACGGCGGGAAATTTGCAAATCGAAACAAAGCCTGGAGATAAGGCAATTTGGCTGACAGTCGCGGCGACTCCGTATCAAATGCACACGATTCTCTGGGATCAGTTTTATTACAGCATTTACCGTTACCCTTACATGGTCGAAATAGTGAACGGCAAACCGGAAGGTTTCCAATCCGGCGCCTGGGTTCCTGAAAATCTTTCGGATTATACGCGGCATCAAAACGGCGGCGGTTGGGTCCGCACCGGGGCGAGCGTCGCTGCAACGGCTTATGTTGGGCCGGATGCGGTCGTCAACGGAGGAACAGTCGGTGGGGAAGCCCGGATAGAAGATTTCGCCGTCATCGATGGTGGAAAGATTGACGGCAAGGCCGTTGTCCGTGGACGTGCGCTAGTCTCGTCGGGAACAATCAGTGGAAGCGCCGTTCTCGAAGACGATGCGTGGCTTGTCGGCGGAAGCATCTCCGACAACGCAAACGTGGGCGCTCTGTCCGTTATTGTCAACAGTTCCATTTCGGGCAGTGCAAAGGTTTACGGTGTCATGTGGGCTTTGGCAGACAAAACGGTCAATGGAACGGCGGAATTGCGAGGGGACTTGGAAAATAATTTTACGCAAACGATTTCCAAAGGCGTTTTTTACGGCATGGTTGATGATGGAATGCTTTCGGATGCAAATTACGGGGCGAACCGTACAGCGCCGCAGCCCGAAGCGACGGACGACATCAGCGGCGCGACTTGGTATGATTTGGAAGAGAGCGCCGCCTTGCAGAAATTTGTCCGTTTACCGGGGAATTTAGAGGTCTTCCGGGATGGTGACTGCCTGAAAGTCCGGGTTCCTCAGGGAATGCATCGGTTGTCTGTTGCGGATTTGAAAGGACAAATTCTTTTTTCACTGAATGTGTCTGCCGGATTTACAGCAGTTCCCATTTCTAGCTTGTCTTCGGGAAATTATATCTTGATGGGGAAAACGCCCCGCGGCGTTCAAAGTCTGCGTTTTTCCAAATAAGGATTTGCTCTCTTTATGGGCTCTTGCTGATGCGTGAGCCTTTTTGCTGCCGAGGAAACTCTATCGATGAATTTTATTCAGCCACAATTCAAACGTCCGCCTCCTCATTCCTAATTCCGCATTCCGAATGATAAAAAGCTTCCCTTTCAAAAATTCGCCACAGAATCTCGCCGTTCAAAAAAGGCTTCATTTTGCAAAAACGGATTCACCTCTGACGATGAAACGGTGCAAACTTCACTCTATTGCGGAAAAGTATTTTCTTTGAACACCCATCAACAAAAATTCCGTTTCACATTTCAAACTCTTCAGTGGACGCCATCTTCGTTTCCGCGGGGAATGGCGGCGTACCATTTTTGAATCTGTTCAAGGACTTCTGTGGAAAATCCCGGTTTGTTGTCCAAAATGTCTTCTGCCAAATCCAGCATTTTCTGAATCTGATTTCTGTCTTGAATCCAGTCAAACCAGCGGAATAGCCATGCGCCGCTCTGCTCGTTTCCCTCCAAGTTTCCGGCTCCGCGCTCCTGCATGTCCATTTCGGCTATTTCAAATCCATCGTCAGTGCTGGCGAATCGGGAAAGCCTTTCGTGTGCGGGGTTGGAAGTTTCGACTATGAGAAAACACCATGAATCCTTATCGCCGCGCCCGACGCGTCCGCGCAATTGGTGCAATTGGGCAAGGCCGAAACGGTCCGGGGAATCGATGACCATGAGGTTCGCTTCGGGAACGTTTACGCCGACTTCGATGACTGTCGTGGCGACCAGAACCTGGATTTTTCCGCTGGCGAAATCGTTCAAGATGCGGTTCCGCTCGTCTTCGTCCATTTGACCGTGAATGGCGCCGACTTTCCAGTCTGAAGAAAAGCTCTTGAGCTCTTCGGCGATTTCGTCGACACTTTTGGCGTTGCCGTCTCCGTCGATTTCAACTCGGCTCGCGACCCAGTAAAGCCTGTTGCCCGAAAGGATTTCTTTTAGCAAGAACTGTTTCATGGAATCGCGTTTTGCCGGTTCGACCAAACGCGTTTTGACCGGTTTCCGCCCGGCGGGTTTTTCGTTTAGGACGATTGGAGTCAAGTCGCCGTAAAGGGTCATGGCCAAGCTCCGCGGAATCGGCGTGGCGCTCATGACCAGCAAATCGGGATACTGGCCTTTTTGCAAAAGCGCTTCGCGTTGATTTACGCCGAACCGGTGCTGTTCGTCGATGACGACAAAGGTCAGGTCTTTGAATAGGACATCCTTTGAAAAGAGCGCATGCGTGCCAATGACGACTTGCGTCAGGCCCATTTGCAATTCTCCGGAGATAGTCTTTTTTTCAGAGGCGGAACATGCGCCCAGCAAGAGTGCCGTGCGAATGCCTTCCTTTTCAAAAAAAGGCTTCAACGTTTTGTAATGTTGCCTTGCCAGAATATCTGTTGGCACCATCAGGGCGCATTGTTCTCCGGTTTTCGCAACGGCTAGCATGGAAAGCATTGCGACGACCGTTTTTCCGCTGCCGACATCGCCTTGCAGTAGGGCGTGGAATTGCTTTTTCCCCGAAAGGCCTTCACAAATCTGCTCCACGGCGAAAGTTTGGGCGTGTGTCAGCGCAAAGGGGAGCGCGGCTTGGGCATGCGTGACGGCGTTCAAGTCCAAAGTCCTGGACTTTCCGCGGACGATCAAGCTGCGTCGGCGGACGTTCATCCGCAGACAAAAGGGGAGAAGCTCCATTTTTTTTAGCTGCAATCTGGCCTGCATCGCTTCGACAAGAGTCATGGGCATGTGCAGGCTCTTCAAATTTTGCATTACGGGCTTTAATCCCATATATTGGAGCAGCTCTTTGGGTGGGGAATCCGGGAGTGTAAGGTTTGGCATGGCGAAAATTTTCGCATAGAGCTGCCGGAAAAATTTTTGTTCAATCTTGGCGGAATGTTCCTGTTCCGTAATCGAGTAAACGGGTTCGACACCGCCGGAAAAATCTTCACCGTCGTCCATTTTCCGCATTTCGGGGTGCACCAGTTGCAATCCGCGGAATTCGCTCAGTTTTCCGATGGCGCACCAGCGCGTCCCAATGGTGAGTTCTTTGGTCCAGTGCCTTGCCGCGCGGAAAAAGACAAGGCTCACTTGCCCGGAGCCGTCGTCAAGGACAGCCAAAAAGCGCGAGGTCCTGCCGCGGACGATTCCCGCCCGGACGATTTTCCCGACGAATATGACGTTTTCCCCGGCACGGCTTTCCGAAATTTTGTTCAAGCGCGTACGGTCCAGCCACGTGCGCGGAATATTGTAAAGTAGGTCCGAAACGGAATTGAGACCGGATGCGGAAAGAGCCTTGAGGCGTTTGGGGCCAAGCCCAGGAATCGAAGACAGATCCATACTTCAAAAATATCTATATTTTGCCGGAACAAGAGGTATTCTGTGAAAAAGATTCTGTTGATTTTACTTTCTGTTTTTGCGTTTTCTATGGCGGAGGGGCTTTCTGTCGAAGGGAAACTTGTCGAAATTCCGGGCAAGATGCCTCCGAACGATCTTTACAACTACGTTTACGTGTTGAAGTATAAGGTCACAAAGGTCATCGAGGGAAATTTTTCGGGAAAGGAAATTCTCGTGGGCGTTTACAATCCGTTGACCGCCCGCGGTCAGGTGACAGACAAAATGGCTTCCAAATCCAAAGGGGATGTTCGCGCCTTCAAAGCGGGCGACAAACATGTTTTGAAACTTCTCCCGCTTGATGGGAATTATGACGGTGCCGTGGAAGACGAATATTTCGACGATGAATCGCCGCGTTATTTGGCTGTCGAAGTTTTGAACGCGAAATAAATCCCGATGGTATTTTCTTCGCAAATATTCCTCTTCTATTTTTTGCCGCTGTTTTTTGCCGGCTATTTCTTCCTTGTTTTCCGCAAAGCGAAGCACTCTACCCTGAATTTTTTCATCACCGTATTCAGTTACGTTTTTTACGGCTGGATGGAACCTTGGCTTGTACTGCTGATGTTTGGAACAAGCCTTGTGAATTATGTCGCCGGACGACTGATTTCCGCGCCGGGTGCTTCGACACCTAAACGGAATGTCTCGCTTTTCGTGTCCATTGCGGTCAACTTGGGAACGCTCGGATTTTTCAAGTATTACATGTTCGCCATGGGCGGCGTGAACGCCCTCGTACAAATCTGTGGAGGCGAGCCTTTTACCGTCTTGCGCGTGCTGCTCCCCGTAGGTATCTCGTTTTACACTTTCCAGGCGATGAGTTACACGATTGACGTTTGGCGTGGAGACGCCCCGCCCGTCAAGGACTTTGCGACATTCGCCTGTTACGTGTCGCTTTTTCCGCAGTTAGTCGCAGGCCCCATCGTCCGTTACAATACAGTCGCCGAAGAATTGGAAATGCGGACGCACACGTGGGACAACTGGATGCGCGGCATGACGTATTTTTGTCTGGGATTCGCCAAAAAGATTCTCATCGCAAATCAAGTCGGAGCGATTGCAGACCGGGTCTTTGGCGCAGCGGATCCGGGCATCATCAATTCGTGGTGGGGAAGCATCGCGTACATGATGCAAATTTATTTTGACTTTTCCGCCTATTCGGATATGGCCGTTGGACTGGGACTCATGCTCGGATTCCATTTCCCGCGGAACTTCAACGGTCCTTACCGCTCCGGGAGTATTTCTGAATTTTGGAGCCGTTGGCATATTTCGCTCACGACCTGGCTCAAGGATTACCTTTACATTCCCCTTGGCGGAAACCGGGTTTCCAAAAGGCGCACGTATTTGAACTTGTTCCTTGTGATGTTCGCTTCGGGCGTTTGGCATGGAGCTGCGATGACTTTCATTTGCTGGGGGCTCTTCCATGCGTTCTTCATGATAGTCGAACGTGTCAATGGGAAAAAGGCTCTCTATTCCAAAGCGCCGAAAGTTCTTCAAATCCTGTTGACGCAGGTCATCGTCCTGTTTGGATGGGTGCTTTTCCGGGCTTCGGATTTGCCGTCCGCTGTCAAAATGTGGGGCGCGATGCTGGGACTTAGTCCGGTGAATCCTGCAGACCCGATTCTTTCAGCGGAAATTTTCACGCCATCCTCGGTGGTCTTCATGATTATCGCACTGATCTTTGCCTTTATGCCGTTCCGTGCATACGATTGGTGTCAAAGAATCAGTGTTCCGCGCATTTGCCTTGCGTTTTTCCTGTTCGCGTTCGCCGTCTTGGCCCTCTTTACGCAAACATACAATCCTTTCCTGTATTTCCAATTCTGACGATTGCCGGATGACTCCGGCAATTTTCAAATTCCACAGAGTTCTTTTGCCTTGTTTTCAACGGCGGAAAAAAGCTTTTCTCTGTCGGATGTATATTCACGGATCAGGCGCACGAAGACGGAACCGGCGACGACCGCTTCGACAGAACCGGCGATGGCTTTGGATTGTTCTCCATTTGAAATGCCGAATCCCCCGTAGATTTTAGAACCTCCCGCGCCGACGTGTTTTAAAAAATCCAGAGTTTCCCTGTCGATGACTGTCGCTGTTCCGGTGATGCCCACCCGAAGAGAAGCGTAAATATGTTCAAAGCCGGCTGTGGCCATTTTGAAAAGGCGTTCTCCGCTCATGCTGGGACTTGCTACGGGAATGTTTTCCATGCCGAATTTTTTACAGGCGGCGGTCAACCCTTCGTCGTAGTCAAAAGGCAAGTCGGGGACTATCATGCCTTTTACGCCCACCGCGCTTGCGCGTTCGCAAAAGTTTTCAATGCCGGGCGTGTAAATCAACGAAGCGTAACTCATGATGTAAAGAGTCGTTTGTGGAAAGGCCTTGTGGAGTTTTCCTATAAAATTCAGCGCTTCTTCGGTGCGGTAATGGCGATGAAGAACTTGAGTGCAAGCTTCTTGGATGGCTGGGCCGTCGGCAGAAGGATCGCTGAAAGGCAATTGGATTTCAAGAATATCCGCTCCACCGCGGACCATTGCGGATGCCGCGGTAAAGGAAAGTTCGTCCGTCGGGTAACCGGCGACGAGATGGCTCATCAGCTTAATTTTGGGCATGGTTTTCCCCCATCCGTTTTGCGTTGTGAATGTCTTTGTTTTCTTTTAGGCGTTCTAATTCGCTTTCGAGGAATGTTTTCCATTCGTTGGGGCGGAAAACGGGACTGGTGATGAATACGTCTTTATCTCCGCGACCGCTCATGTTGATGATAATCGCTTTATCTTTTGGAATTTCCCGTGCAATTTTCATGGCGGCGGCACCGGCATGGGCGCTTTCTAGGGCGAACAAAACACCTTCGCTTTTGGCGAAAAAGTCGACGGCTTCGAGAGCTTCTTTGTCTAGGATGCTAGTGAATTCAATGCGTCCACTTTTTCCGAGGGCGGCGAGTTGCGGACCGATTCCCATATAATCCAGGCCCGCCGAAATGGAACGCGTGGGCAGGGACTGTCCATCTTCGTCTAGGAGGAATCTGCTTTTGTAGCCTTGCACAATGCCTTCCCGGCTGGCGTTTCCCGTCATGCGGGAAGCGTTTTCCCCAATTCCCGGCCCGATGCCGCCCGCTTCTGCGCCAATCAGCCGCGGAGTCTTTTCGTCTAGGAAAGGACTGAAGAATCCGATGGAATTGGAACCTCCGCCGACACAGGCGACCATGGCGCCTATCTCGATTTTGCGTTCTTCACATTGGCGTTTGACTTCGCTTCCGATGACCGACTGAAATGTCCGCACGATATCGGGGAATGGGGCGGGCCCCAAAGCGGAACCCAAAACGTAATGGGTGGAATCGGGATTTTTCGCCCAATCGCGCATGGCCTCGTTGACTGCATCTTTGAGGGTCCTTGCGCCGCTTGTGACCGGAACGACTTTTGCGCCGTAAAGCTCCATGGCGGCAACATTCGGCTGTTGGCGGCGAACATCGACTTCACCCATGTAAACTGTGCAATCGAGTCCGAGTTTTGCACAGGCGGCAGCCGTGGCGACTCCGTGCTGTCCCGCGCCCGTTTCGGCGATGATGCGTTTTTTGCCCATTTTTTTGGCCAAAAGCGCTTGACCTATCGCATTGTTGATTTTGTGTGCGCCTGTATTCGCCAAGCCTTCCAGTTTGATGTAAATTTTTGCGCCGCCAAGCAATTCAGTCGCATGCGGAGCAAAAAGCAACGGCGTTTCTCTGCCGATGTAATCCCTTTGAATTTCCCGCAATTCCGAAAGAAATTCCGGATCTTTCAGAAAGTGGTTGAAGGCCGACTCCAGTTCATCGAGGGGACGGCGCAAGACTTCGGCAACGTATTTGCCGCCGTAGCAGTTGAAAAATCCATGGTCACTATGCATCATGATTCCTTTCAAAACAAAAAAACCTTCCAGAAAGTCCGGAAGGTTGCATCCATTTGTGCCAAGATCAAAAACCGGACTTAAACTGAAGTCCGACGCCACCAACGATTGAGGCTGTTTGTTCTTTGCATGTCGCAAAAATAGACAAAGGATTTGGGATTGGCAAGGGTTTTTCTAAATTTTTGAAAAAGGTCAAAGGCGATTTATGAGTGTAATTCAAGAACGGTTCGACGTAGTGGTCATCGGCGGAGGCCATGCGGGAATCGAAGCTTCCCACGCGGCTTGGAAAATGGGCGTCAAAACGGCGATGGTGACAATGGATTTGAACGCCATCGGCAGAATGTCTTGCAACCCGGCGGTCGGCGGCGTTAGCAAGGGGCAGATAGTCCGCGACATCGACGCTCTCGGAGGCCTGATGGGCATTTTGACGGACAAAGCGGGCATCCAATTCCGGATGTTGAACCAGAGCAAGGGCCCGGCGGTGTGGGGGCCGCGGGCGCAATGCGACATGAAGCTCTACAGCAAAGTAGCCCGCGAAACGTTGGAAGATTGCCGCGGACTCCGCTTGATTCAAGGAGAGCTGGCTTCTTTTGAACGCACCCGTTCCGGAAACTTGGAACTCTCGCTTTCCACGGGCGAACGTTTCGAAACGAAAACGCTGGTTGTCACCAGTGGGACATTTCTCGCCTCCAAAATGTTCACCGGCTTGGAAACGAGCATCGGCGGACGCGTCGGAGAACCCAGCGCAGACGCTCTTTCTAAGTCCATCCTGTCTAACGGCTTGCGTCTCCGGCGTTTGAAAACGGGAACACCGAGCCGCATCGATCCGGATTCCGTGGATTTCGAAGAATGCGAAGTTCAACGCGGAGACGAAAATCCGTGGCCGATGAGCGACCGATCCCTTGTGCCGATTGACAATGGAAACGTCTGCTGGATAACGCGCACAAATTTGAAAACGCACGACATCTTGCGCATGGGATTCAAAGACAGTCCCATGTTTTCGGGAAGGATAACGGGAAAGGGTCCCAGGTATTGTCCGAGTATTGAAGATAAAATCAACCGTTTTGGCGACAAAGACGGTCACCAGCTTTTTTTGGAACCCGAAACGAAAGACGTGGAACGCATCTACCTGAACGGATTCAGTTCCAGTTTGCCGGCAGATATTCAACTAGCCGCTTTGCGCACAATTCCGGGGCTTTCGCGCGCCAAGGTCATGCAAATCGGCTATGCGGTGGAATACGACAGCATCGATGCAACGCAGCTTTTCCCGACTTTTGAATGCAAGACGATTCCGGGACTTTATTTTGCGGGGCAAGTTTGCGGCACGAGCGGTTACGAAGAAGCGGCGGGGCAGGGCATTGTCGCCGGAATCAACGCTGCGCTCAAAGTACAAAACGCGGAACCGTTCATTTTGGGCCGTTCAGAAAGTTACATTGGCGTCATGGCGGACGATTTGTCCCATTTTCTACTGGATGAGCCTTATCGCATGTTTACCAGCCGCGCGGAATACAGGCTCTATCTCCGGGCGGACAATGCGGATTCCCGCCTAAAGGAACGTGCGCGGAAAGTCGGCATGATAGATGATCCCCAATACGCTGATTGGAAAAATCGCGAATTGGAAATGTCCCGCGTCCGGAAGTACCTCTCAGAAACGCCCGTGCTCCCCAAAGACTGCAATCCCTTTCTTGAAGCGGCGGGGCAGGCTCCTGTCCGCGAATCGGTGCGGTTGAATACGCTCTTGCGCCGTCCGGGCATTGATCCCGAAGCCTTTTTCAATCGGTTCGTCCCAGACTCGAAGCTCATCCGCCGGGATATTTGGAACTTATTCGCCGAAGAGTCTTATGCGGGATTTTTCGCTCGCCAAGAAAGGGAAATCGAACATGAAAAAAAGATGGACCGGATCCGTCTTTCGCCGGACATGGATTACAGCCGAATTTCGGCGCTTTCGATAGAAAGCCGGAGCCGTTTGGAACGCGCGCGCCCGCTGACCGTCGGCAGCGCTTCCCGTATACCGGGAATTCGCCCCTCAGACGTGATGGTTTTAGCCCACTGGCTCGAACGCGAAGGGGATAAGCACTTGTAAAATTCCCCTAACGCCCCTGTAAAATCTTGTTCAGAACGGCAAAATTAGTTAGATTATGGCCATAAAAATTCATCCCATAGGAACCCTGATGGAAACAGCTGCACAACTTTGGAAAAAAATCCAATCCCCTGAATTCAATTCCGCAACCGACATGAACCTTGTCGAAAAAGTCAAGGAAATCGCCTTGACAAGCGTAGAGCCTTGCAAGGTGAGCTTTGGAACCTCTGGATTCCGCGGGGAAATCGGCACGGAATTCACGCTGCGGACGGTAGAAGTCATCGCCGCTGCCATTATCCGGATGTATCAAGAAGCAGATGCGAAGCTTTTCGAAGCTCTTGGTGTAAAGGATTTCGAAGAATTTCAAGAGCGCGGCATCGTTCTCGGACACGACAACCGCCTTCTCGGAGACGAATTCTGCCGGGCTGTCGCTCAAGTTTTCGCCAAAGCGGGCGTTAAAAAGATTTATTACGGCGGGGAAATGGCGACGCCGGAATTTTCTGCAGCAGTGGAACTTCTCAAGGCGGCTTGCTCCATCAACATGACGCCGAGCCACAACCCCTCGAATTATGCCGGAATCAAATTCAACCCGGCGGATGGCGGTCCGGCAGGCCCGGAAATCACCGAAGTCATCACGCGGATATCGAACGAGTTGATGGCGGATTTTGAACGCGAGGAACTTTCTCCCGTCGAACTGACAGCGATCGATTCCATCGAAATTTACAAGGAATTTTTGCACAAGCAGGGGACAATCAAATTCGCCCGTATCCAAAAGCTTTTGGACGAAGGCCGTTTGACTCTTGTCTGCGACCACGTTCACGGCGCAACGCGCAACCGTCCGAACGCTTTGCTGGGTAATCCGAAATGCCTTCTTTGCCTGCGTACAGAAGACGATCCGCTTTTTGGCGGCATCGCTCCGGAACCGAGTTCCAAAAATCTCGAAGGCGTCAAGAAAATTTTGGACCAGAGCCAAAGCTGGTATCGCCTCGGATGCATTTTTGATCCGGATGGAGACCGTGTCCGTTTTTACGATGGTACACGTGAAATCGATATGAACCGCTTTGGAGCCATCGCGTTCCACTACATGGTGACTTGGCGCAAGGAACAGGGTGTTGTGGCGAAATCCGTAGCGACTTCCAACTTTGTGAATGTCATCGCGAACAAGCTGGGCGCACCCGTCATGGAAACTCCGGTAGGCTTCAAGAATTTCCGTCCGTGGCTTTCTCGGACGGCTAATCCCAAAGCGCTGATTGCATTCGAAGAATCCGACGGCATTTCCGGGCTTGATAATACGCTTGAAAAGGATGCCCAGTTCGGCCTTTTGCTCGCTCTTGAAATCATGGCGACGACGGGGAAAAATTTGGGCGAGTATCTGGATGTCCTTTACGAAGAATTCGGAAAGTTCTATCCGAACCGCGCTGGTTTTGAAGTGGACAAGTCCCTTGTCGGCGCTCCGCTCGCCGCTCAGGTGATGGCCGTGGCAGACAAGGCGAAGCCCGGCACCTTGGTGAAAATCGGCAATTGCGAAAAGAAAGTGCGCGAATTGCTGACCCTAGATGGCGTAAAAATCATTTTTGAAGATGATTCCTGGATGCTCATCCGGCCTTCGGGAACGGAGCCCAAAGTGCGCATTTACACAGAATGCCGTGAAGAATCCGAAAAGGACGCCATGTTCGAATCGGCCAAGGCTCTCTTCTTCGGAAAATAAGTTCCACTTTGGTTTAGGAGTTGAAAATGCTGAAGAAATTGGCGACAATCTTGATTTTCTGTTCTGCGGCGCTTTCCTTTGCGCAAGTAAAACCGTCGTTTCAGGCGTTTGGTGCAGACTACCTGAAATTAGGCGAAGCTTCGAGGGGATATCATCCGTTCGAAGTCAAGGTGAATTTTGCGCCATGGGCCTTTGTCGCCCGTGGAAACGTGAAAGCGCCACAAGGAGATCCTGATTTGCTGTTCAACAGCATGGACAACGACCAACTTTATGTGATGGTGGCGTATGCTCCGGCACCGGTTTCCGGATCGGATGGTCTTGAATACCAAGCCGGAATTTACGACATCACGTTATTCTATTCCGACGGCGAAGATGAATTTCAGTCTATCATCAAGGATTTGAACATTTCTCTTCTTCCGCCGATTGCCGGCGATTCTTGGGCTACAGGCTCTTTGCAGGATGCCCAAGGAAAGCGAGGAACCCCCGGTTCCGTTTTCAAAAACAAGGAATTTGCCAACGCCATTTTCCAAGCTTCGGCTCAGCCTCTTTCCAAAGCACAGGCCAAAGCGGCTGTCAAGGCGGCTGAAGAACGCAAAAAACAAGCTTTGATTGCCCATCGGGATTCCGTTGCCGCGGCACAAAAAGCGGCGGAAAAGCGGAAGCAGGACTCGATTCTTTCTGCAGAAGAAAAGCGCAAACGGGTTCAACAGGAACAGATGCGGCAACAACAGATGCTTCAACAGCAACAACAGCAGCAATACCAACAGCGTCCGCAGCAGTATCCGCAACAACAGCAATACCAACAGCGTCCGCAGCAGTATCCGCAACAACAGCAATACCAGCAGC
>CAZPKF010000013.1:0-52902 GCA_964587155.1 uncultured Fibrobacter sp. | reverse complement strand
CAGCGTCCGCAGCAGTATCCGCAACAACAGCAATACCAGCAGCGTCCGCAGCAGTATCCGCAACAGCAGCAATACCAGCAGCGTCCGCAGCAATATCCGCAACAGCAGCAATACCAGCAGCGTCCGCAGCAAGTGGCTCCGGCAGCTCCGTCTGACCCTTGCGATCAGCCGGGGATGTCTACTCTTCAAAAAAAGCGTTGCCGGATGAGTAAGTAATCCAAATGAACGAAAGAGAAAATCACCCGAACGGGTGATTTTCTTTTTATGCGAGCGTCCAACGGCGTTTTGGAGCGGGCGTAGTGTTGCGCCGTTTGAAAAAATTCTCCCCTGGGCAAGGCGTTTTCAAATTTCCATTTTGCAAAGGGCGTTCTTCGCGAAAAAGGAACATTCTTCCTTTTCACAAAAACGGCTTCACTTTCGCCGTCAAGACCGTGCAAAACTCGCTCCATCCGCAGAAAAGGATTTCCTTTGAGTCCCATCAACGAAACGTCCTTTTCACAATTCAAATTTCTCACGCCTCATTTCTAAAAAGTAACGCAAAAAAAATCCCCAGGAATCATCCTGGGGTGGCAAATTTAGCCGAGGAAATGTTATTCGTTGCATTCCTTGGCAAAAGCCGATTTCATCTTTTGAAACGCTGCTAGCGGGTCGAGTTCGATTTCTTCGGAAGCTTCATCGACAAGGCTTGCAAAATCGTTGTACCATTCGGTGAAAATTTCCACCTGCAGGTGATCCGGCCCGGGAAGAGTCAAACGGACTCCGCATTCATCGCCAATGCGTTCTTCGTATTTGTCGAGTTCCGGCTTGAGCAAGGCCAAGTCAAAACCGTCGAGGTCTTCTGGGTCGAGCCATACCGGAGCATCCTTGTCTTCGGATTCCGGCTTTTCTTCCGCGGATTCTTCGCCGTTATTGCAGCAGCAACAACAATCGTCTTCTTCGATACCTGCGTCGTAATAAAACTCCTCGTCTTCGAGATAGAGGGTTTCGACAAAAACGCATTTGGAACCAAGAGCATTGGCGACATCGATAAATTCATTGAAATTTCCGCCGAAGTAACGGCAGGTTTCCGCATCCGAATTGATTTCTTGTACGGGAACAGGCAAAAAACCGAACTTTTTCAGATTTTCGAAAATTTCATCGGTAACTGTTTTTGACATGGGATCTCCTATTGATGATATTTAATCAAGGACGGGGCTTTTTCCCGGATAAGTTTCATAATGCGGGCTTCCGCTTCATCGCCACGGGCTGTTTCCCTGACGCTACACATCGGCTGGAAAAGCGGACTGTTGAAAAGCGTTCCAAGAGGAATCGGGTTCTTTCTGCAGAAAGTCGTTTCGACGAAATCCCGTGCGGCATCCTGCAAGTCGTCGCACTTCGGATAGTCGCCTTTTTGATAGGTGTTGTAAAGTTCGACAAAAATTTTCGAAGCTTCGGGAATGTTCGCCGTTGCACTGATGAGGCCGGATCCGCCCAATTCGAGCATGTCGATAAAGAATCCGTCTTCGCCGGAAAGGACGGCGAAATCGTTGTTCTTGGTTTCGCGGATGACCCGAGCCGTATCTTCGTGGAATTTTTCGCCGATGCGGAAGTCGACAGCCTGTTTGAGGCCGATAATGTTCTTGTCTTCGGAAAGGGCGATGAGCGTGTCCGGATGCACATAGCTGGCGGTGCGACCGGGGACGTTGTAAATGATAATCTTGGCGCCCGTTTCGGAGCTCAGGGTCTTGAAGTGCTTCTCGATGCCTTCTTGCGAGGGATTGTTGTAGTATCCCGTGACACAGAGGACCGGAACTTCGGCAATTTTTTGCACCTCATCGATCATTTCGACGGATTCACGCGTGCAATTGGAACCGGCTCCGGCAATGACGGGAACGCGCCCGTCGACGTAGTCCAACGTGAACTTGATGATGTCCAGATGCTGCCGATGGGTGACTGTCGCGCTTTGACCTGTCGTGCCTACGGGGAGAATACCCGCAACGCCGGAAGCAATCAGGTCGTCAATCATCAGTTTCATCTTTTCGTAATCAATCGAATTACGGAGATTCTTGGGATCGTCGTCCTTGAGGGGCGTAAAGAGGGCGGGAAATACCCCGCGGAGTTGAGAAGCGTTTGTGATTTGCATAAGTAGCCATAAAATAGACAAAAAACGGAACAATTTCCCTTAATTTTTGCAAAAAAAGATGTTTTAGGCCTTGTTTGAGTGGGTTCCCGGGACTTTTCTTCAAAAAAAAAGGAAAAAAAGAATAGATTTTGAAAAACAGAAAAGGTGGTTTGTTTGTGAATATTTCAAAATCTTTAGCAGCGATTTCATTCAGTCTTGCTGCGATATCTTCGGGGTCTTTTGCCGCAGGGGATGATTTCAAATGGAGTAGTGTCAGCATGGGCGGAGGCGGATTCGTCTCCGCAATCGTCGCCTCGCCGGTGGACGAGGGTCTTTTTTACGCCCGTACGGATGTGGGCGGCGCTTACCGCTTTGACAATGCGACGTCGAAATGGATTTCGCTCATGGACTGGGTGGATGTTTCCGAAAGAGGACTTTTAGGAGTTGAAGCAATTGCGGTTGATCCGCAAAAGACGGGAACGGTTTACATGGTCGCCGGAACCAGTTACTGGAACAACGGTCGAAGCGCGTTCTTGCGTTCTTCGGACAGGGGCAACACTTGGGACATGGTCTACGTCTGGGATTCTACGGGGGCAAAAGGCGCGCCCGTGATGGCGTTCAAGGCGCATGGAAACGGCATGGGTCGCGGCAATGGCGAAGCGCTGGCCGTTGATCCGAACAATTCCGACATTATGTTCTACGGTTCCAAAAACAGGGGCCTTTGGAAGTCGGTGGACAATGGTTCTTCTTGGTCCCACGTGGATTCTTGGACTATGGCCGCCGGCAGCGATACCACATGGAACGGTTCGGGATTCAGTTTTGTCCAATTCGCTCCGGGATCTTCTCAAATTCTTTATGCGGGATTCCTCCGCGAAGGTTCAACCTCTAAAAACACATTTGAAAATGTGTTCACGTCGACGGATGGCGGCGCCTCGTGGACGGCTCTTCCGATTCCCGATGCGCTCCGCTCGACAGCTGGCGGGGGACTTGTCCGCCTGATGCCGCAACGCGCTGTTGTCGCCTCGGACGGGAAATTTCTCATGGTGACCTTTGCCGATGGGGCAGGCCCGCATACGATGGCTTGGGACGAGGGCTGGGGTATGATTTACGATGGATTTGGCCGCGGCGCGGTGCTCAAGTATGACGTGGCATCCAAAACCTGGAGTGATGTGTCTCCGAACAATCTCCTCTATTACGACGATGCAAAATACGATGAAACGGACTATGCGAGTGGAAACTATCAATATTGCGGACCTTATGGCGGAATCGCCATCAACCCATCCAATTCAAACGAAATCGTGGTGACGACCGAAGGTTATACGGGAGCCCAATACTGGAAACTTACCGATAGCACTTATGATTCTGAAGGACAGTGGGGAACGCAAATTTACCATTCGACGGATGGCGGCGCGAACTGGGTGCAGTCTTTCGCTTACAATGTGAACACCGTGACAATGGACGAAAACGGAATCGATTGGATGAAGCTCAGTTCGATTCATTGGTCGGGAAGCGCGGCGATCGATCCGTTCAACAGCAAGCGCGTTTTTGTCTCTTCGGGCAACGGCGTTTTCCGCACGGACGATATTGCCGCTTACACATTGTCCGCTGATCCTTATGTTTCTTCGGGAACGCGCGTTTACGACGCATGGGGTGTCGTCACCAACAATCAGGTTTGGAAAGTTTCAAGCCACGGCATCGAAGAAACGGTCCCGTATGAAGTGGTGAGCATTCCGGGTGGGCCGCTGGTTTCTGTCATTGCGGACTACGACGGATTCCGCCACGATGATATTGCAAAATATCCGAAAACAAGGCACACGACAAGCGTTGGGGGAGACGCCCATTTGGGATCCACCTACGGTCTCGCTTACGCTTACAAATCGGGGAAATTGGTGAAAGTTTCCGCAGCGCGCTCTTATGCGGGAAAATACAACTCGGTTCCCTATGCGCCGCTCCAGTATTCTTCGGATTCGGCGACTTCTTGGTCCGTAGAAACTTACACGGGGCCGGATTCGAGTTATAAAGCGGGAACGGCGGCGATATCGACGGATGGAGCCGTCGCCATTTGGGTTCCCGGTTCGGGAACGACGCAGGTTTTCCGCAATTACAATTCGACAACTTGGGACGCTGTTTCGGGCATCGATGCGAATTCTTTTGTCGTCGGCGATCCGGAAAACGCACAAGTCTTTTACGCATTCGACAAGACGACCGGCAAATTTTACAAGAGTTCCGACCAAGGTGAATCGTTCAGCGAAGTCGGCAATCCGGGCGTGAGCCTGTTCAATAAGTTCCGCGCGATCCCCGGATACGAGGGGGAACTTTGGCTTCCCATCGCTGCACAAGATGACAACGGCAATGCGACTGGGGGCAAGCTGCTGCATTCGACGGATGGCGGCAAAACGTGGACAGAAATTTCTGGAATTACGTATTGCGAAGCAGTCGGATTCGGCGCTTCAAAGAAAAAAGGTGATTACCCTGCGATTTACACACTTGCCCAAATCGAAGGTTCGATTGGCGTTTACGGCTCGGATGACAAGGGAAAATCCTGGACGCGGATCAATGACGACGGTCATGAATTCGGAGGGCTAGCAAACGGAGAATTCGTCATGGGCGACATGAACACTTATGGTGTCGTTTACATGAGTACCGCAGGCCGAGGCATTGCCGCCCGCGTTCCGCTCAATTGGGACATGGGAACCTCTTCGTCTACGGCATCCATCGGCGATAAGCGCCGTCCTGAAACGGGATTGAAATTCAGCAAATTGGCTACGCTCGAAGGGAACAACTTGCATTTGACGGTAAACAATGCCCGTGTGAACGTGAGCCTCTTCGACCTAAAAGGAAATAATGTTTTCAGCAAGAGTTACACATCGTCAACGGTTCTCCCGCTGAACGAACTGGTGAACGCCCGCGGCACGTATCTCCTCCGAGTGACAGGCGGTGGCGTTCAAATGCTTTCTGCGAAACTGGCCTTTTTCTAGTCAAATGGTTTTCGAAGATTCTCGCGGTGGTGAATGATTGCCGGAGAATCTTCGTGCGGAACCTTTGAAATTTTCCGTTTGGGAAAAAATCTCTAGCGCATTTAACGCCGACGAAGTATATTTTGCTCGGATTCTATTTATTTTCTTGAAGACTTAAATTATCAAAAGCAATCAGAAGCGAGGTTTGGAAATCGATGTGTTTTTGTGAAAAAGAAACTTCTGGTTTGTCGGTGATGCTTTTCACGGATAAAGGAATGGGCTTAAAACAACAGACGTTCTTGCGCTGATTGAAAAGAGGAAAATATGTCTGCAAAAGGAAAATTCAATAAAATCATCCAGGCTTTTTTACTCTTGCTGTGGGCGTTTTTTGCATTGGTCTTCTTCTCCGCTTTTTTTACAGCCCGCTCTGTCGGCGTTCAGATACTCGAATTGTTGGTGACGGTATTTTTCATTTGCTGCGCCATTCGGAGTTACAAAAAGCTAAAATTCAAAATATCCACAGAAACTCAGCCCAATATTCAGCTCAAAAAAGAAACGTTGCCTCAAAAAGAAGCGGCCCGGTCGATTTCATCGGGTATGAATAAAATGGAGTCTCTTAAAGCGACGATCAAAGTGAAAATGGAGGAAGCGGCCTCCAAACTGAAAAAAACGGATGTTGTCGACGCAGCGCATCAACTTCACCTTGTTCTCGAAAAATTGTCGCTGAATAAAAATTTTAGGCAGCGGATTAATGAAAATGTGAATACGTCGGACCCCATTGATGACAAATTGTTTTATTTCACCTGTGCTGAACTCTTATACATACAAAAAGCGCTGGGGCATGAATTCTCTTATGACAAAAGAGAAAGTCTTGGTATTTTCTGCATCATGATACTGCGCATCAACAATTCGTTTCAATGGAACAAATCAGAAATCAAAGCTTATTTGAATAATCGGGATATCAAAAAATTCATTCTCGATGCGGTTATTTCTCTGGATTCCATCGTTTCTCAATTCGAAGAAAAGAAGTTCCCTTCGGCGATTTTTATGCTCATCGAAGACGAATCTCTTGCCCGGGATTACAAGTCCGCCCTTTTGGAATATGCCAGGGCTATTGCGAATACCGATTCCCAACTGACTCCGGCAGAACAAAAATTCTTGAAGGATTTGGAAGATTGGAACGGACAAGAATCCATCGAGAAAAAAGAGGGAAATTCTTTAGCCTGCATAGAAAAATTGAATCGACTGATCGGGTTGAATTCCGTCAAAAGGGAAATATCGACTTTTTACAATTTTCTGAACGTGCAGGAACGTCGAAAAGTTCAGGGTTTGCCCATTCCCTCCACATCGTATCACTGCGTCTTTACCGGAAATCCCGGCACTGGCAAAACGACTGTCGCCAGAATCATGGCGGGAATCTATAAAAAATTGGGCATTCTAAAGAAGGGGCATCTTGTCGAAGTCGACCGTTCGAAGCTCGTGGCGGAATATGTGGGGCAGACTGCTGTAAAAACCAATAAAGTCGTCGACGAAGCGATGGATGGAGTCCTGTTCATCGACGAGGCTTACACGCTTGCGGGGAATTCTTCCCAGGATTTTGGCAGAGAAGCCATCGACACATTGTTGAAGAGAATGGAAGATGACCGCGACAGGTTGGTTGTCATTGTCGCCGGCTATACGGACGAAATGACCCGTTTCATTTCTTCGAATCCCGGTTTGCAATCCCGTTTTAATCATTTTATTGAATTTGAAGATTATACCCTTTCGGAATTGATGGAAATTTTCAAAAAGCGAGCGGAAGAATACCAATATACTCTTTCGGATGAATTTCTTCAAAAACTTCAACTTTATTTCCAGCGGGCGATTGAAAATAAGGGCAGAAGCTTTGGCAATGCGCGTTTTGCAAGAAATCTTTTTGAAAAATGCCTTGAATGCCAGGCGAATAGAATTTCCCTTGCGAAAAATGACGTTGGACTGAACGCCTTGACGGCAGAGGATTTTCCTCAATAATTCCATCTGGAGTTTGCAGAACAGAGGAACGGTTGCGAAATTGGCGGCTGTTCCTTTTTGTCATCGTTCTTTTCTGCGGAAAATCGGCTGAAACCCGGGTTTCAGCCGGCGAAAATATTTCCTTTTTCTATATTTGGTTCGAATTCCGTTATTATACGAGAAGGTGATCTATGGGCAAAAATTTATATCAGAAAGTCTTCGAAAGCCACGTCGTGGGCAAACTCCCGAGTGGTCAATACCAACTTTTCATCGGGGCGCACCTTTGCCACGAAGTGACCAGTCCCCAGGCGTTCGCCATGCTTCGAGAAGAAGGCCTCAAGGTGAAATATCCGGAGCGTACATTTGCGACGGTGGACCATATCATTCCGACGACAACAGCTGCTCGTCGCCGCCCGTTCCAGGATCCCGTTTCAGAAGAGATGCTTGAGCATCTTGAAAAGAATACGCGCGATTTCGGCGTGCGATTTTTTGGTCCGGACGCGGGGGAACAAGGCGTTATCCACATCGTCGGTCCAGAAGAAGGCGTTACCCAGCCGGGCATGACTGTCGCCTGTGGAGATTCCCACACGGCAACACACGGCGCTTTCGGCGCGGTCGCTTTTGGCATTGGAACAAGCCAGGTGGCAGATGTCTTGGCAACGCAGACTTTGGCGATGAGCCCGCTTAAAACACGCCGCATCCGCTTTACGGGAAAACTTGCTCCCGGCGTTACGGCAAAAGACGTCGCATTGGCGTATATAGCAAAGCTCGGCGTGAACGGCGGTGTCGGTTACGCTTATGAATTTGCCGGTCCGGTCATCGAAAATCTCGACATGGAAGGCCGCATGACCGTTTGCAACATGGCCATCGAAGGGGGAGCCCGGGTCGGTTACTGCAATCCGGATGAAAAAACGTTCGCCTTCCTCCGCGGCAAACCCTACGCACCGAAAGAAGACAAGTGGGATGAAGCTGTCGCCTATTGGAAATCCGTGGCGACGGATGCCGATGCGACATTCGACGATGAAGTGGAAATCAACTGCGACAATTTGGAACCGATGGTCACTTGGGGCATTACGCCAGCGCAAGCCATGCAATTGAACGACAACATGCCGAAAATCAGCGAGTTCACCGGTTCAGAACAAAAGGTGATTCGCGAAGCCTACGAATACATGGGCTGGGAAGAAGGCGGCAAGATGGTTGGAACGCCGATTGACATCGCCTTTGTCGGCAGCTGCACAAATGGACGGCTTCCGGATTTGATCGCTGCCGCTGAAATTTTAAAAGGCCGCCACGTCTCTCCGACGGTCAAAATGTGGGTCGTCCCCGGTTCCCAAAAAATCAAAAAAGAAGCGGAATCCCTTGGTCTGGATAAGATTTTCACGGATGCGGGTGCGGAATGGCGCGAAGCGGGATGCTCCCTTTGCCTTGCCATGAATCCGGACAAGCTGCAGGGCCGTCAGGTCAGCGCAAGTTCGAGCAACCGGAATTTCAAAGGCCGCCAGGGAAGCCCGACAGGCCGCACTATCCTCATGAGCCCGATCATGGTGGCTGCCGCCGCCATCGAAGGCAAAGTGACCGATGTCCGCAAATACCTTAAATAAGGAGCGCTAAGATTATGTTGACAGTGATAGATACAGTGAAAGGTTCCGGAATTCCTCTGCGTGGAAACGACATTGACACGGACCGCATCATTCCGGCGCGCTTTTTGAAGTGCGTCACCTTCGACGGATTGGGAGACAATGCCTTTGCCGATGACATTGCCGGTCTTGAAGCGCAGGGGAAAGTTCACCCGTTCCGCGATCCGAAGTATAAAAATGGCACCATCCTGGTTTCAAACCGCAACTTTGGCTGTGGATCGAGCCGGGAACATGCCCCCCAGGCGTTAAAACGTTGGGGAGTCCGCGCCATTATCGCCGAAAGTTACTCGGAAATTTTCTTTGGAAACTGCGTCGCCATCGGCGTTCCCTGTTTCCGGGTTTCACACGAAGTCGCGGACAAAATTTTGTCGTGGATAGAAGAACACCCGGCAGAAGAAATGGTGACTAGTACCGACAGCCGCACGTTGACGATGGGGAATGAAACGATTCCGTTGGAACTTGCCGAAGGCCCCCGCGGTCAATTTTTGGACGGTTCTTGGCACGCCCGCGGCGTTTTGATGTCGCACGAAGACGAAGTGTCGAAGTTGGCCGGCCAATTGCCGTACATGCAATTTCTAGCCCGCTAAAAATCACATTGAAAAAAAACGCGTACAGGATTGTACGCGTTTTTTTTTTGTGCCGTAGAGTGGATAATTAGGAATGAGAAGTTAGGAGTTGGATGTCAGAAGTTAGCGGTGAAGAATGCCAAAAGCCTCACAGCGCGTCCGGCGAGGAAAAATCATCATTCGGAATGCGGAATTAGGGCGGCGAACAGAAAATTCTTTTTGGAGGGATTTCACACGGAGAGCCTTTTTTGCGATGGTGGAATTTTTGCACTTGATTGACTGGGAACGGCTAGCCTTTTTGGTAAAATTTGGACAGTTCGTTTTGAAACGGAGATTTTATGCGGAGGGGATCATTTTTTGTAGAAAAGACTTCTAAAATTTGGAATGTGAAGTCTGGAGTTAGAAATGAGAACTGAAAACTAAGAAATGATTGATTTCTCACAGAAAGCCTTTTCTGTAACACGGCGTTGAAAGATTATAACAGACTCGTTGTGAAAGTCCGCTGATAAAGAGAACTTTCGCCATGATAACAGAAAAGGTCGCGATTTGCGACCTTTTGAAATTTGACGTTAAATGCCGGCGGCTTCGTCTGCCGATTTCTTGCGGCGTTTCTTCTTTTTGGGTTGATCCGTCGAAGAAGGAGCCTTGTTGACGGTTACGCTGGCGGCTTTTTCACCCAGCTTGGTGAAACCGTATTCGCGCGGCTGGAAACCGTCGGGGAACTTGGTCTTGGTGTCGTAGATGACTTTCTTCGCCGTGCATTTTTCAATATGCGCACGGGAAAGGTCCGCTCCGGAGAAATCGACGTTTTCCATCTTGGTGTCCGCATCGATTTTGATGTTTTGCATATTGGCGTTGCGGAAGGTGATGTTGTCAAGTTTTGCACCAGAGAAATTGGCACCGGTCAAGTTTGCCAAGTCAAAGCTCGTGCGGGAAATCGTGGAATTGGAAAAGTTCGCCTTGGTGAGGTCCGCATTGTCAAAGATGTCTTTGAAAATGTACGTTCCATCAAAAACGGCCTTTTGCATAATCGCGTTGCGGAAAACGCTCTTGCTCGCTTCGCCGTCAAAGAAAGATACCTTGTTCATCTTCGCTTTTTCGAAAGAACTCTTGGTGACAACGCCCTTGTCGAAGACAACGCCAGAAAGATCCTGCCCGTTGAATTCCATGTTCTTGAGGTTGGATTGGGCAAAAGAAGCTTTTTGAAGCTGGGCTTTGGACAAATCCACATCGTTGAAATCCGTGAGGGAGAGGTCCGCACTTTGCAAATTCACGTTGATGAATTTGGCACCGCCGAAGTCGGCTTTCGAAAGGCCGGCTTTGGTGAAATTCACGTCGCGGAGTTCCACGCCACTGAAGTTCGCATTGATCAAGTTGCAAGCGGTGAAGTCCGTTTTGACGATGATGGCGTCGTCTAGATTCGCTGCACCCATCAGAGAGCGGGAGAAGTTGGTGTTGGTCAAGTCTGCGTCGCTAAAGTCTGCTTGCGTTAAGTCCACGTCGATGAAAGACGCATTCTTGAGGTTCGCATTGCTGAAGTCCGCTTTGTCGGAAACTTTCATCGCGTCGAGGCGCGCATTTTCCAAGTTCGCCTTGGGGAACTGGGAGTCGAGGAGCGTTGCACGGTAAAGGTTCGCCCCCTTCAGGTTCGCGCCTTTGAAGTTGGAATTGCGGAGGTCGGCACCGGAAAGAATGGCGTTTTCCAAGTTGGCTTCGCGGAAATCCGGATCGTTCATCACGGAATTTGAAAATTTGACTTCGCGGAGATCGGCTCCCCGGAAAGACACAGGGCTGTGCGTTGCGTTGGAGCCCGTGAAATCCGTGACATTCTTGACCGTTTTTGCGTTTTCAAACGAGAAACCGTCAATGTTTTTACTGCGGAAAGAAACGTTGATATCCTTTCCGTTCCAATCGGTTTGCTGAGCGAATGCGCCTGCGGCAAGCGTAGCCACCAAGAAAATGCCGAACTTGGAAGTCGGATGGAGATGCCTGTTCTTGAAGTGCATATTCATTTCGTATCCCTTTATAAGAGTCCAATCAAAATTTTTGACTGCCTTAAAATAAATTAAAAAAAGACGATTGGACAAAAAAAAGAAGAGAACTCCCTATAAAAAAAACTATTTTGCGGGTCATGGCTAGCTATTTGAAGAAAAACTACGACGTTATTGTGTGCGGTGCAGGACCGGCTGGGCTTTATGCGGCCAATTGTCTTCAAAAAAGTTCGCCCGCTCCGATTTCCGTGCTTCTTTTGGACAGAAAGCTGCCTTGGAAGGAACCCGTTGCTTGTGCGGAGGCCGTCTCCCGGAGGATATTTTCCCGTTACTGGAAGCCGAACGAAGCTTGGATTCGGCAACATTTGAACGGCGTTTATTTTACATCGCCCGACATGACCCGGGTCGATTTCCGCATGGACGATTGCGGTCTCATATTGAACCGTGCCGCATTTCACCACGAAATGGCGGATTCTGCGGCAAAATTGGGCGTGGAATGCCATTTTGCGGATTCCGTCTGTCACTTGGAAAGAGCAGAAGATTCCCGGTGGCTCGTTACTGTCCGTTCCGCGGAAAGTGGGGAAGAATCCGTTTTGTCTGCGAAAGCGGTCATCGATGCCACAGGGCCGGGCTCTAAAATCACGCGGGGCGTTCCCGGACTGGAATCCCTGGAAACGGGAAATTTCGATTTGGAATCGGCGGTTTTCGCCATCGCCGAGAACGTTCCCCACAATCCGCACCGGATAGAACTCTTTTTCGGGTCAGAATTCTTTGCCGGCGGTTACGGCTGGATTTTCCCGAGAGACGGCAAGACGGTCAATATCGGATTGGTCGGCGCGCGCGCCTTTTTGAAAACGCACCCGCCCCTTGCGACGCTCCAGAAGTTCATGGCCAAAGAATATCCGGATGCAAAGATTCTCGAAATTCACGGGGGCGCAATTCCCTGTGGACAATCCGACTCTCCGACGGCCGCCCTTGGCGTTTTCAAGGCGGGGGATTCTGCCAGTACGGTGAACCCCATCAGCCGCTCCGGAATCGTTGAAGCCTTAAAAAGCGGCAAAATCGCCGCCGAGTCCGCATTGGAATGGATCCATGCGAAAACGGACGGTGAACGGCAAAAAATTGAACATTCCGCCTATACCCGTTGGATGACGATTCAGGGGAAAACGCACCGGAATTATCACCGCGCCAAAAACGGATTCGCCTCTATCCGAGACGCCCAGTTCAACCGTTCCGCGCACCGCTTGGCGGCGATTCCCGAATCCAAAAGGACTCTTTTCCGGATTTTCTGGACAGTCCTGTCCTCTACCCCCGGTCTTCTTTGGAAAATGCGTTCATTTATTATTTGAAGGTCTACGTTTCATGAAAAGCATTCAAGAAGTGGAATCCGAAATCCGCGAAGTCTTTTTGAAATTCACGTCGCCGGATGACAAATGGACTTACCTGCTGAAATTGGCACGTGAACACCCGGGAATGGATGCCGCGTTAAAAAACGAAAAATTTTTGGTCAAAGGCTGCGCCTCGCGGATGTTCCTTGTGCCGGAATTCCGAAATGGAATTTTGCACCTGCACATGGACACGGAAGTCGGGGCGGACAATCCGCTTATCAGCCGCGGTTTAGGCGCTCTCGCACTCAAAATTTATGACGGGCGTTCACCGGATGAAATCCTTTCGTCTAATCCGATTTTTTTTCAGGAGATCGGTTTGCAACAGGGACTTTCACCGACGCGGGCAAACGGGTTTGCGAGTTTGTTGAAACAAATTTTTTTGTATGCGGAAGCGTTCAAGGCGATTTCCGCCAGAACTTGAGGAGATACCATGCTCACATTTATCGATTTGATGGGAAAAAAGAAAAACGACGACGATCCGGATTCCGAAGAAAACTCCGGGAACGAAAAACCGAAAGTGAAAGTTTCTGTCGGCTGGCAGGATATTTTGGTTTTGGCCCTTATCGCCTTGGCGATTATCGGCGGCTACCAATATTATCAGTATACCAAGCGGGAAAGTGCAGAAATGTTCGCCCGTTGCGCGCTCCTTTACGACGGAGCCGATTATGCGGCGGCGTTGGCGTGTTACGACAGCACGATGGAATTGAGTTACGTTCCGGTTGAAATGGACAGCCTGCGCGGAGTGCGCATCAGTGCCATCGGAGATATGCTGAGCGCACAGCAGTTCGCATTAGAAGATGCCCGTAAGGCTTTAACCGCCTCCGACACGGCGGCTGCCGTAGCCGCGCTGCGCTCTTACCGGGGACCGACGCTGTTGGACGGATCGGATGCCGAGGAATGGAGCGCGTTGCAAAGCGCCTTTGCAGACAGCTTGACTCTTGCAAAGCAAGAAGAGACGGATTCTGCAAACGCGCCGAAGGACTCTAGCGTTTCGAAATAGTTTCGACGGTAATTCGACGCGTCTCGTCTTTTAAAATTTCGATCTGCAGGCGGTGCGTGACCGCGGAGTCCTCTTCTAGGCGTTCCGGCCATTCGATGAGCGTGACTCCGTCTTTGGCCATGTAATAATCGACTCCGATTTCTTCGAGGTCCGCATGGGGCGGCAGCCGGTAAAGGTCCAAATGGAAAATGGGCATTCCGTTCGGGTTCGGATATTCATGCACGAGCGTGTACGTTGGGGAATTGACTTGCCCTTCAAAGCCCAACCCTTTGCAGATGCCTCGGCTGACGACCGTCTTTCCGGCTCCGAGAGTTCCATTCAACGCAATGACCGATCCTGGCAAAAGCGTCTTCGCAAAATTTTCCGCCCAGGCGAACGTTTCTTCTTCGGAATGGGTCGTGACGACAGAAGATGAATCCGGACTCATAACATTTCCTTGTATTGCCTGTAGGTGAAGCGGCGTACGCTTTGAAATTGACCGTTTGGAGTCCAGATGCCAATGTCAGGGTGTTTAACTCCGTTGAAAAAAGTCGTTTTGACCATTGTGTAATGAATCATGTCGAAAAAGACGATTTTATCGCCGATTTGGAGTGGTTTGTCGAACGAATAATCCCCGATGATGTCGCCCGCGAGGCACGTGTCGCCGCCCAGTCGGTATTCAAACGGTTTTTCGCCGGGCATTCCGGCTCCGAGCACCACGGGGCGGTAAGGCATTTCCAGGCAATCCGGCATATGCGCGCTGACGGAAACGTTCAAAATGGCGATGTCTTTTTCATTGTGCACGATATCTTCGACCGTAGAAACCAGTTCACCGGTTTGCCAGCCCACTGCTTCGCCCGGTTCCAAAATGATTTCTAGGCCCGGATGGCGTTTGTGGAAATCCTTCAAGATTCGGATTAGGCGTTCTACATCGTAATCTTCACGGGTGATGTGATGCCCACCGCCAAAGTTCACCCATTTCATTTGGGGAATCCATTTGCCAAAGCGCTCTTCGAAATTGACGAGAACAGCTTCGAGCGCATCGGCGTTTTGTTCGCACAACGCGTGGAAGTGGAGGCCTTCGATTCCGTTCAAAAGGTCTTCGCGAAATTCTTTTTGGGTAACTCCTAGTCTTGAATATCTGCCACAGGGATTGTAAAGGTCCGTTTCGACAGAGGAAAACTCCGGGTTGACGCGGATGCCAGCGCTTTTTCCCATGGAAAGGGTTTTCTCCCGGAAACGCATCCATTGACCGAAGCTGTTGAATGTGATGTGGTCGGCTAGCGAAAGGATTTCATCGATTTCTTCGTCGCTGTAAACGGGAGCGAAAACGTGGACTTCTTTGTTCATTTCTTCGCGGGCGAGTTTCGCTTCGTTCAGGCTAGAAGCCGTAGCGCCTGCCAGGTATTTGCCTAGTAGGGGAAACGTGCTCCACAGACTGTAGCCTTTCAACGCGCAGATGATTTTCACGTCGGCGCATTCTTCAACATATTTCAAAATTTCCAAATTTCGAATAAGCCGGCTTTCTTCGAGCACGTAGCATGGACTGGGCACTTGGGAATAATCAATCATGCCGCAAATTTACCTATTATCCGGAAGAGTTTTTAAAACATTTTTTTTGAAACGCCCACGGGAAGCGGGCAAGGCGCGCTGAATTCAAACAAATACTGTTTGCGCACGGAAAAGCTCCGTTTTTTGGGGTGGATTTCCTTAAAATGAGCAAATTTGAAAGGCCCGTGAGATTTTAAGCCAACTTTTTATTAGATTTTTAAGGAGGTTTTCTTTTGAAGCAAATGCATCGCAGTCTTTTCGCCGTATCCCTCTTTCTGTGTTCCAGTCTGGCTTTTGCCCAGGTGCCCGTTCCGGCGGCTTCTACCCCTGTAAGCCCGGAAACCCAGACCTCTTCTCCGATATCGACCCGGGGGCCCGGAGATTTTGGCAAATTGATCCAGGCGAAAATGGATTCCATTTCGGCGGCCCTTGAAGCGGGAGCGCAAAAAGCCAATTCCGACAGCGTCGCCAAAGTGAAAGCGGACAGCGTCCGTGCGGCGTTGCAATCGGGAAGTTACGTTCCCCGTGCCAAATACGACAAGAGCAATTTTGACTCGTGGAAAGTGGATACCGTTTATCAGAAATCAAAAAAAGAAATGGTCGTCGGCAACTGGAGAACTCCCATCCTTTCGCACGGTCACGCATTTCGCGATGCAGAATTGAAATTTTTGATGAACGATACGCTGATGGGGACTACGCGGACGTATTCGGATTCGGGCCGTTATCAGATGACGGGCGAATACACTTACCGCGCCCGGTACCGTTTTGAAAACGATTCGACGATTGTCACCCGCGAAGTGTTCAAGGATCGCGGCGTTGTCCGTTGGGACTTCATTCAGTTCAAAATAGACGGGGACAAATTCAATTATCACTTGATGAAAATCGAATTTCGCGATTTGAACGACAACTGGTTGAACGCGTTGCAAGGATTCGATCAAGTCGCTCCCGAAGTGTATTTGCGCGAAACGGACAAAAACGCGCCCAAGTCGAAGTCCGTGTTGAACGTCAACGATAAGTAGGGCACTGTGCGGCGGACCTTTGCCGGATTTTGCATTCTGGCGGTGGTTGTCGCCTTTTTTGCAGGCGTGACTCTTTTTTCAGGGCCTGCGAATTTGAATTTTTCAGAAATTTTGGCTGCCTTTGGGGAAACGGAGAATCGCTATGTGGCGGACATCGTATGGCAAATCCGGATTCCCAAACTATCGGCTGCCGTATTTTCTGGATTTTCCTTGGCTGTCGCCGGACTTGTTTTGCAAAGTGTATTCAGGAATCCTTTGGCGGGACCATTTGTGCTCGGAGTCAGTTCAGGGGCGAACTTGGGCGTTGCGATGGTGCTTTTGGCGGGGTTCGGCGGGACTCTGGGCGTTGTTCCCTGTGCCGCAATGGGAGCCTTCGGCGTTGTTCTGCTGGTGCTGTTCGCTTCAAGATTTATCGCAAGATCCGTTTCGCTCTTGATTGTCGGGCTGATGCTCGGGTATTTTGTCGACGCCATCGTCTCTTTTTTGATGGCGACAAGTTCTTCAGAAGCGCTCCGCGGATTTGTTTCATGGGGGCTCGGGTCCTTTTCGCGTCTGTCACTTGATGATTTGCCCGCTTTTGCTTTTGCAACGCTCATTGGACTTTTGCTGTGTGGAGCCTCTGTGCGCTATTTGAATGCAGCTCAAGTCGGAGAGGATTTTGCAAAGTCGTTGGGCGTGAACGTGCGCGTGTTTCGCATGGTCGCCCTGTTCGGTGCAAGCCTTCTTTCGGCGGCGGCGACAGTCTATTGCGGCCCCATCGGTTTTTTGGGACTTGCGTCTCCCCACATCGCTTATGGGATTTTTCGTTCTTCGAACCACCGTGTTTTGATGCCCGCTTCGGCGTTGGTGGGGGCGTCGTTGGCGTTGGTCTCAGGACTCGTTCCCCGAATTCCGCTTTCCAGCGTGACCAGTCTTTTTGGTGCGCCTATCGTACTTTGGATTTTTCTCCGCACACGACGGGGGAGTGATGGCTGCTGACGTGATTCTTGATGCGCGGAAATTTTCTGTGGGTTACACAAGACCCCTGTTTTCTGCTGCGGATTTGACGTTGAACGCCGGAGAGCTGGTGTCGTTAATTGGTCCAAACGGAACGGGGAAGAGTTCCCTTTTGAAATGCTTCGCCGGGCTCATTCCGCCGTTGAATGGAACGCTTCGTTTATGCGGAATCCCCTTTGAAAATTGGAGCGTGCGCCAGAGGGCCGCTCAAGTGGCTTCTGTTTTTACGCATCTCAATTTGCCGTATGGAATGACCGTCCGGGAATTCGTCTCGTTGGGGAGGATTCCCTTTTCAGGATTTCTCGATAAGCGGAACGCTGCGGACGAAAGAGCCATCGATTTGGCGCTTGAAGATGTCGGCATGGCGAATTTTGCGCATCGGATGTTGCAAACGCTTTCGGATGGAGAACGTTCCCGCATCTTTGTGGCGCGGGCGGTCGCTTCGGAACCGAAGCTTTTGTTGTTGGACGAACCGACTGCTTTTTTGGATGTTCCCAACATTCTCCATCTTTTTCGTTACTTGAAAAGACTTGCCCGTGAAAAAGGCGTTGCCGTGTTGCTTTCGACGCATCATGTCGAAAAGGCGATGCAATTCTCCGATAGGATTATCGCATTGAACGGCAAAGGATTTGTGTCGGAAAATTCTCCTGCGGCATTGGAGGATTCTTTTTTGAATTGGGCTTACGAGGGATAAAGGATGACGTGGAAACGGATAGTAAATCTTTGCCTGGTGATTTTCCTTGTGGCGTGTGCGGGAACGCGCTTAGAAACGGATGAGGTATATTTTAAAGATGCCGCCTGCGGCGAAAAGCTTTTCCTTTGGAAAGCGGAAAAAGAGGACAGGGTCATTTGGCTTTTGGGCAGCATTCATTTGGCGGATTCCTCTTTTTACCCATTGCCGTCGATTATCGATTCTGCGTTCGAAGAGTCGACGGTTTTGGCGGCGGAACTCGACATAAACAAAGAAGAAACGAAAGAGGATGCCCAAACCCTTTTTATTAAAAAGGGAATGATGCCCATGGGGACGAGTTTGTCATCTGTATTGCCCCCAGAACTCTTCTCTGCGGTAGATTCTGTCGCCCGAACATTTGGAATCCCCATGCAGACGCTTGAAAATTTCCGACCTTGGATGGTGGCGCTCTCGCTTTCTGCCGTAGCGATGGAACGTTCCGGGCTTTCTGGAAGTTTTGGCATTGACCTTGAAATGCTTGCCTGGGCCGAGGACCGCAAAAAAAAGATTTATCCCATCGAAACGCCCCAAGAGCAAGTTGACGTTTTTGCAGGCGATGGAGATTCTTTGGGGGTTGAATATTTAAAAAGGACCCTTGACGAAATTGCCTCAGCAGACTCTTTGATTCCGGCTATTGCAAACGCTTGGAAATGCGGTGATGTCGGCAAATTGAGAACCCTTTTGGATGAGGGAAATTCAGAAGATGTTTACGAGAAAAAAATTTACACGGACCGCAATGAAAAGATGGCTCACAGCGTGGACTCGCTTTCGGTCGCGGGGGAGAAAGTCTTTGTCGTTGTAGGGGCGGCCCATCTTGTCAGAAGAAACGACAACGTGTTGCATCGACTGGAAAATTTGGGATACCGCATTTCCCGTGAATGATCATTTTTCACGGATGGACTTGATATCGAGCCCGATGCGGGCTGCATGGGCGTAAAGCGCCGGACGTTGCATTCCCAGCAATTTCGCCGTCTTTGTCACGGAACCATCGTTTTCCTTGAGTTTGGCGATGATGAAATCGCGCTCCATGTTTTTTTGCAAGGTTTGAAATTCTTTGTAACCGACAGAAGCCCAATTGTGAAAGGGAATTTCTGGAAGGGAGCGAATTGGCGAAGGGAATAGATGCTCTGGGGAAATTTCGTCTCCGTCCATGAGTACCAGGGCGCGGTGGATGGCGTTTTCCAATTCCCGGATATTGCCGGGCCAATCATAAAGGCAAAGTTTTTTCAACGTGGCTTCCGAAAGGCGGGGATTCGGATGGGTGGGCAGGGCGTATTCCCGGATAAAATGCCGGGCCAGTTCCGGAATGTCTTCTTTGCGCTCGCGGAGAGGAGGCACATAAATGGGAATCACGTTGAGACGGTAATATAAATCTTTGCGGAAAAGCCCTTTTTCGGAATCGTCTTGCAAATCGTGATTTGTCGCGGCGATGATTTGAACTTTGACTTTTTTCGTTTCATTGGAACCGACTGGGCGAATTTCACCCTCTTGGAGAGTACGCAGCAATTTGGCCTGCATGGAAAGGGGAATGTCTCCGACTTCGTCTAAAAAGAGAACACCTCCATTCGCTACTTCGAAAAGGCCCTTTCTGTCGCCCAAGGCTCCGGTGAATGCTCCGCGGGCATGTCCGAACAACTCGCTTTCAAACAGATTTTCACTGATGGCACTGCAATTGACTGAGACCAAATTGCTCGATGCGGAGGCGATTGCCTTGGCGACCAGTTCTTTTCCCGTTCCGGATTCCCCTTGAATGAGAACAGTCGCCCCTTTGCTGCGAATCGCCTTAAAGATTGTTTCGACCATATTTTCCACGAGGCGGCTGTGTCCTACAATTTTCCGAATGGCTCCGCTTATCGAAGAAAAGAGCGCCGATTGCTTTTGAAAATCGAGAATTTCCGTCATGAAACGGACACGCAATTCGTCGTGGCTGAGAATCTTGTCAAAACAATTTCGGATGGAGTTGTCTACGCTTTCCGTTTTTTGGGCAAACCCCAACAGGCAGGTATTGGGGAAGTCTTTTTTTAAAGATTTGAAAAATTCGGCGGAATAAGGACGGTCTAGATTGATGACTGCGATTAACGGCGAAAAATCCCCGAACAGTTCAATGGCTTTGGTTTGCTCGGAAGTTTCGCGCACTTCATAACCGTTCACGTTTCGCAGAACGTCTTCTAAAAAGGAAACGATTTCGTTTTCTTCGGAAAGGAATAAAATGCGCGTTTTCGCCATCGGGCAGGGCGACCGGATTTATTTTCCCAACGCCTGGGAGCGGAGTGTGGCGGCTTCCACTGTGTGCATTAGGGTTCCGCGGAATCCGGAATCTTCCAAGACTTGTACGCCGGCGATGGTCGTACCTGCCGGAGAAGAGACCATGGCGGAAAGTTCTCCAGTGTCCTTGCCGGATTTTTTAACTAGTTCCACGCTGCCTTCGATTGTCGCCAAAGTCAGCTGCAGGGCTGTCGCACGGGAAAGTCCCATTTTGACCCCTCCGCGGACAAGGCCTTCGATAAATTCAAAGACATAAGCGGGAGCGCTGCCCGAAAGTCCGGTGACTGCGTCAAGGAGATTTTCCGCCACGAGAACCGTTGTACCAACTGTCGAAAGCAAGGCTTCGGCCGTTTTGACGGAACTGTCAGACACGCCGTCCGTTGCAATGGCGATAGCGCCTTTGCCAACGGTCAGGGGAAGGTTCGGCATCACCCGGATGACATCGCCATGGGGAAAATTCAGCGCTTCCAAAATGGCTTTGCGGGGGACTCCCGCCATGATGGAGATGATTTCTGGCGATGACTTCACGCTGCCTTTGGCGCTTTCGTTCCATTCCCCGGCGACCGCTTTGAAAATTTGAGGCTTGACGCAAAGAAACAAAACGTCTGCGTCGTTTGCCATCTTGCCGAAATCGTCGTAGCGGATGGTGCCTAGCGCTTCGGTGGCTTTCGCCGTTTTATCAAAGGGTTCGTAAAAAAGAATGTCCTTGGAATTGAAGCCAGATGCGAGTAGGCCGCGGAGAATGGCTCCGCCCATGTTTCCCGCTCCGGCAAATGCGATTTTTTTCGACATGACTTCTCCTAGCTGTTCATGGATGCCAAGAAATCTTCGTTCGTCTTTGTTTTCGAAAGCTTTTCACGCATGAATTCCATGATTTCCACTGAGGTCTGTTCCTGCAGATATTTGCGGAGAATCCAAACGCGGCGGAGAGTGTCTTCTGAAAGGAGAAGTTCCTCTTTGCGGGTTCCCGATTTGAAAATGTCGATGGCCGGCCAAATGCGTTTTTCGGCGATGCGGCGGTCAAGGACCAGTTCCATGTTGCCCGTTCCCTTGAATTCTTCGAAAATAACTTCGTCCATGCGGCTGCCAGTATCGATGAGGGCAGTTCCGATGATGGTCAAAGAACCGCCATTTTCAATTTTCCGCGCCGCGCCAAAGAAGCGTTTGGGGCGTTGCATGGCTAGAGCATCGACACCGCCGGAAAGAATTTTTCCGGAATGCGGAATGACGACGTTGTTCGCGCGGGCAAAACGCGTAATGGAATCGAGGAGAATGACGACATCATTGCCGTATTCGACAAGGCGTTTCGCCTTTTCCAACAAGATGTCGGCCACTTGCGTGTGGTGTTCGGGCGGTTCGTCAAATGTCGAAGCGATGACTTCGCCCTTGACGTGGCGGCGCATATCGGTCACTTCTTCCGGGCGTTCATCGATGAGAAGTACAAACAGTTTGACTTCCGGATGATTCTGGGCGATAGCACCGGCTATATTTTGCAACAAGACGGTCTTACCGGTCCGCGGAGGCGCTAGAATAATGCTGCGTTGGCCTTTGCCGATGGGGGCGAAAAGCTCCATGAGCCGCGTCGCGTATTCGTCTTGCTTCCATTCCAGGTTCAATTTTTGATAAGGATGGATGGGAGTCAAATATTCGAAAGGAACGCGGTGCTTTGCTTTTGAAGGATCTTCGCCGTTGATGGTGTCGATGCGCGCCAGTCCAAAATAGCGTTCATTGTCGCGCGGCTGGCGTACGAGCCCCGTGATGGAATCTCCGGACTTGAGTTCGAACCGGCGAATCTGATTGGGGCTGATGTAAATATCGTCTTGTCCGGCCAAATAGTTCAAGTCGGCGTTCCGCAAGAACCCATAGCCTTCTTTCATGATTTCCAGCGTACCTTCTGTATAAATCGGAGCGCCTTCACCCGAAATGGCGGCCAAAAGCCTGTAAATCAGCGCCTGTTTCCGCAGGTGCTTGACATCGGGAATGTTGAGCGCGGTCGCCTTTTCGATGAGATCGAACATGGGCGTGTTCCGCAATTCCCGCCAGCGCTGCATGGCGATGGCGACTTTTTCCGGATCGGCAGGCGGCGCTTGGAGTTGGTCGTCGGGGATGTCGTCTTGAGGCAAAAAGCGGTTGTTCCGCCCGTATTTGCCACGTCCGAATTTGTTGTATTTGCCGTGGCGGGCATTGTTGTAATCAAAATTCCGGTTGCCGCCATTGTTGTAACGGCGCTGATTTTGTCCATTGCTGCCAAAGGGGGCATCGGGCATGGGAGCGTTCAGTGCCGGATTGTTCATTGCGGCATTCATGTCGACGTTTTCCGTTGCATTCGGAAGGGAACCTTGATTTTCTTCGGTAAGTTCGCTGGTTCCCGGCGTGGCGGTGATAACGGGTTCGCCGGAAAGTTCTGAAGTCGGAACGGCAATTTCCGGGGCGGCTTCCTCGGAATGAATTTCGAGGTCGTGCACCTCTTGCGGTTCGGACAAATTTACGGGCGCAGAAACTTCGGATTCTTCGGAACGGACCTTGCGCGGACGTCCGCGGTGGCGCTTTTGCACTTGGACTTCGGAAGCTTGCTCAGCAGTGCGGTCTTCGGGAAACGTGATGGGAAGAGCCAAATCGCCCAAGGCGGAAAGATCCGGGATCGGGGTGTCGGGGGAAATCGTATCGGAAATCAATTGAACGGAAGAACCGTCATTTTTCTTCGGTCTGGGCACAGGGTCTCCTGCGAACGAAAATAATGGGTGAAATAAAAAGATTCGGAAAAAGCCGAAATGCTTTAACCGTTCCTAATATACATAAAAAAATCTATATTGGCTGCCGTGAGATCTTTGGACAGAGTCTTTGTCGCCCTCGGCAGCAACATTTCTCCACGTGGCAAACGCCTGGCGGATGCCCGTATCATGCTTCAAAGAATTTCTCTTGGCGGTTGGAAAGAAAGCGCCATTTACGAAACTCCGCCTGTCGGTCCGCAGGATCAAGGTCCATTTTTGAATCAAGTCGTTTCTTTTTGGTATGACAAAGGGGCAAAACGCCTATTGCACTATCTCAAAGGGGTTGAGCTTTTTTTGGGAAGGCGTCCGCGGGGACATTGGCGGGAACGCGAAATCGATTTGGATCTGATTTATTACGGTGAAACGGTTTCCCGGGGTGATCCGGAAGGTCCGGTTGTACCTCATCCTCTGGCTTCGACGAGAGCGTTTGTATTGGTTCCGCTGGCGGAGATTGCCCCGGATTTACGGGATCCTCTGCAAGGCAAAACGGTCAAAGGCCTGTTGAAAGATTTGGAAAGTGCCGGCGAATGCATCCAGTTCAAAAAAATGGAGGCGGATGATGAATGAAGCTTTTGTTGAACAAGAAGAGCCCGAATCGGCGATGCGACTTCCCGAACAGACCCATTTCATCGCGATCGATGGGGTTATCGGTGCCGGTAAGACCTCGCTTGCACAAGTTCTCGCCAAAGAATTGGGTGCGAATCTTGTCTTAGAACAATTCGAAGACAACCCGTTCTTGCCGAAGTTTTATGAGAATCCTCAGGCTTATGCGTTTCAGACGCAGCTTTTCTTTTTGCTTTCCCGGGTGCGGCAATTCCAAGACGCCTTCATCCAAAGCGATTTGTTTTTGCACCATGTGGTCAGCGATTACGCGTTCGAAAAAGACCGCATTTTCGCTTTGCAAAATTTGAGCGAAAGCGAAATGGCAATGTACGACACTGTATCGGAAGCTTTATCCAAAGACCTTCCGACTCCGGATTTGATTGTCTATCTGCAAGCGGACGTCCCCACTCTCATGGAACGCATCTCCTTGCGCGGTCGTCCCATGGAAAAGTCCATCGAAAGCAGTTACTTGCACGATCTGCTGGAACGCTACGACCATCATTTTTGGCATTACGAAAAAGCACCGGTCCTCATTATCAACACGAACCGGATTGATTTTGTCCACAATGAAAAACATTTGCGGCTGGTGTTGGACGCGATTGCCGCAGCGCCGACCCAAACGACTTATTTCGCCCCGGAGGGCTAACGATGAAAATTATCAAGACAATTCAAGAATTGCGCGCCGAATTGAACTCTTTCAAAAAAGCGGGAAAGAGCATCGGCCTTGTGCCGACGATGGGTGCCTTACATGCGGGCCACATGAGCCTTGTCGAAGCTTCGGCAAAAGAAAACGACGTGACTGTGGTGAGTGTTTTTTTGAATCCCATTCAGTTTGGCAAAAACGAAGATTTGGACAAGTATCCGCGCTGCCTCGAAAAGGATGCGGAACTTTCAGAAGCCCACGGGGGAACAATTGTCTTTGCGCCGGAAGTTGGCGAAATGTATCCGGATGGAGAACCCCTGACCCGTGTTTGCGATGAATCCTTGGAACGCCTGTATTGCGGCGCTTTTCGCCCGGGACACTTCCGCGGCGTGTTGACCGTGGTGTTGAAGCTCTTTTTGATTACGGGCGCGGACCGCGCCTATTTTGGCAAAAAAGATTACCAGCAGGCGTTTCTCATCCGACGAATGGTGAAAGATTTGAACGTGCCCGTCGAAATCAAGACGCTCCCCATTATCCGGGAATCTTCGGGGCTTGCCCGTTCTAGCAGGAACGCTTACATGAACGAGTCCGAACGTTCTGCCGCGGTGGCCATTTCCAAGGCACTCCTCGAAGCGGGCAAGGCGTTCCAGGCGGGCGAGAGAAACGCCAACGTTCTCCGCTCGAAAGTCCAAGCGGCAATCGCGTTGGTGGGCGGAGTCGTTCAATACGTTGAAATCGCCAGCCAAAAAACATTGCTTCCCGAAGAGTCGGAAATTTTGGAACCTTCCGTGATTTTGGTGGCCGCGTTCTTTGGCAAAACGCGGCTTATCGACAATTTGGAATTGGAATAATTCAGCATGACTCCTTTGAAAGGGAGTAAAAAACTATTGGCGACGACAGGAGTCGTTTGTGCGATGGGCGGTTACATCTGCGGAGACGCTTTGGACGAAAACGCCAAACAGCAACAAAGCGAAGCGCTTTACCGTTCCGTCAGCAAATTGATTGATCAACCCAAAGAGTATCAAACGAAATGGTTTCACGAACGCGGAAAACTTTTGGATTCCATTTCATCGCTTCAAATTTCTTTGAATTCCCTCCAACACGCGCTGCGAGAGCGGGACTATAGCGTCTCCCTTTGTGAAGAAGAAAAGAATTCTTTGGAATATAGCCTTAAATCATGCCAGAGTTCTCTTTTGGAATCGAAAAATTCAAAGGACGAATCGGACAGCGCTTGGCAAATTTGCGAAAGGGAACTGCAAATCCGCGACAATCAAATTGACAGCCTTGAAAGTCAATTGAAAAAATGGGGAGTCGCTTTGGAAAAAATGCAAGAAGAATACGCGGACCGATCTCCGATAGAAAATGAATTTCAAGCGATTCACAGTTGTGTAAACGCCCATGGAAATCAAATGAATTCGTATCAATTCCAAAAACAGGTCAAATGTTGCATCCGCAGCGTCAAAGAGCTGCAAAAGAAGTATCCCGAAGATAAACTGAAAAACGTCTTGCCCAAGAATTGCGGGGATAATTAGTGGGATTGATGGTGAAAAAAACGGAAATAGCAATTCGCCCCATCCCATCGTCGCCGAAGTGGATGCCGTTTGCCAAAAGCTGGGAATTTCTTTTGAAAGCGCCGTCCGGGACTATTACGTCCAGGTCAAAGACCCGAATGGGATCGAAAATAAAGAATCCACTTTTTGTGAAACGTTCAAAAAATACCGTCAACGGGCAGGAGCCTCCCAAGGAAAACCGGTTTGTGAATTGCAGAAACTGCGGGATTTTCTGTTGCGCAAGGAAACTTTTTATCCACAGCCCCTGCTCGATTTAGTCCAAGGCGATCCGATTTGCGAAAGGGCGAAAAAAATTTCCAATACGATTTGGAAGCAGGTGAAAGCTTCTGATTCGTAAAAATATTCTATATTTACAGTGTAACTTCTTTCGGGGGTGCTCTGGTTTCGACAGGACTGCTGAATCGTAAGTTGCGTGCCGAGGGTCTGGCTGGCCTCGTAAAAAAGCCGGAAAACAATAAGTGCTAACGAAGAATACGCACTCGCTGCTTAATTAAAAGCAACGCTGGAACTTTTCCCCCTCCCACGGGGAGGAGATCTCCAGTCGCAATGTGGGATAGGATGGCGTCACGTTCCGGGGCGGCATTCGAAATTTCTCGGGACTGGCTGGAATTTGCGCCGACCTTCGCGGGCGTGAAAACCGGTGAGATTTGAAATTCGAAGGAAACGCACGTAGGAACGAACGGGGATGTCGTTTTGGACAGGAGTTCGACTCTCCTCACCTCCATTTGAAAGGCCGCCCATGGGGCGGCCTCTTCTATTTTTGAACGATTCCTTTCGGGCTTCAAAACCGCAAATGGAAAAGTTCGCGGAGTTTTGCCGGATCCTTTTTACCCGGAGAAGCTTCTAATGCGCTGGACAAATCGAGGAGTTCCGGATGGAAACGATTCACGATTCCGCTAAAGTTTTGCGGGGAAATTCCGCCGGCGAGCCAAAGCGCGCTGTTTTCGCGGAAAGTGTCGACGACTTCGTCCGCTAGGCGTTTTCCCGTTCCACCAGCAACATGGGGAACATAAGCATCGATCAACGTGCGGGGATGGTGATGCCGGATTGTTTGCGCAAGCTGAGCCGCTTCGTTTTGGGATTTTAAGCGGACTGCGGAATAGTAGCCGAAATGAGCCGCTTTGTCGTTGGCGGGAAGTGGGCAGCCGTGAAATTGAAGGGCATCCAGAACGCCTTCGTTCGCAAGCAAAATGGCGCTTTTTTCTTCAGGAGAATTGCTGTCTGCGACAACACCCACGCATAACGGAGCGTTTTCTCCGCATTCATTGCGGAGAATGTGGACGATTTTTCGCACATCCTTTTCCGTTGTTCGCCGGGGACTTTGGGCATAAAGGACAAATCCGAGCATATCGGCCCCCAGTTTCGCAGAAAGGAGCGCGTCTTCAGCGTTTGTCATGCCGCATATTTTGATCAAAGGGGTTCCGGGATGGAGCTTTTGCAGTTGTTCGCGTTTTTCCGCAAAACGCCTCCAGAAGTTTCCGTATCCATCCGGCTCCGCTCCGCAAAAGGCATCGACCAAAGCCTTAGCCGTTTGTGGGGATTTGGCGGCGGATTCCCCGATGAGGACACCATCAAATCCCAGACGTCTGGCGAATGCGGCATCTTCGGGAACTTGAATTCCACTTTCAAAAACGGCTCGTTCTCCCAATTCGCTCCGGAATGCCGCCGGAATCAACGGATCGATATGAAAGTTTCGCAAATCCCGGGCGTTCACGCCGGCGACAAGCGCACCATCTTTTTGAACGAGCTTCAACTTGCGCAAATCATCATCGGTCCGGACTTCGACAAATGGAGTCATTCCCAGGTTGCGGGCGCGCCCCGCCATCTGACGGAGAGTTTCATCCGAAAGGATTCGAGCAATGAGCAATACGGCGTCGGCTCCGAAATCGTAAGCGACATCCACTTCTTCGGGATAAAGCAAAAAATCCTTGCGGAGGATGGCCGTATTTGGCGCAGCATCGATGACTTTGGATAAATCGGACAGGGAGCCGTGAAAATAATTTCCCTCTGTGAGAACGGAGATGGCAGAGGTTCCCGCTTGGGCGTATAAGCGGGCCGTTTCCGCCGGATCAAGCCCCATGGCGATGTTCCCTTTAGAGGGCGAAGAGCGCTTGACTTCGAGAATCGTACCCGGAGACGCAATGAACGGATGCGTTGGACGACTGCGCTCGGGACGTTCTAACCCAAAAGAAATGCCCAAACGGCCAATGTCGGCTTTACGCTTTTCAACGATTTCCGCAAGAATATCTCGATTCATTTTGAACTTCCAAAAAGAAAAGGCGGCTTTTGCAAAGCCGCCGTAAAAATCGGATTAGAAGAATTACAAGCCAAACGAATCGTTGGCGGCATCTTCAGCGGCGGCAGAATCATCTGCATGATTTGCGTTTTGAGAAATTCGCTCCGTTTTTTTGGCTGCTTCACGCGCTTCGGCTTCGGCCTTGCTCAACAAAACCAATTTGTCCGCTTTAAATTTGTCCATGGCGATGGTCGTCGGCTTCATAATCAAGTTGAGATAGCCTTGACGCGCCTGGTCATTGATGAAGCGCGCTTCTTTAGCCATCATAACAACTGCACGGAATGTGGAGCCTTCGCAAGCTTCGCTAGCATAGATATCGTCAAGGTAAACGCGATGATTGGACATAAGCCACCTTGTAAAGTTAGAAGAGGGAGAGGGATTCGAACCCTCGTTACAGTTAAGTAAACACGCTTTCCAAGCGTGCGCCTTCAACCACTCGGCCATCCCTCCAAAGGATGCATGCCAAAGATAGTAACGAAAGGGGATTTTTGTCAAGAGTTTTTCCCGAAATTTCGAAAATTTCTTTGAAATTCAAGCATCGGGAGCCTTTTGACAATCATACGCCAAACGGAAAGCGACCCTTTGGGGCCGCTCTTTGTCATTCTTCGAGTTTTTTCAATTCGTCACAGACATCTCGAATCAGAGGTTCTATCGTGGCTGCGGAAAAATCAAAGCGGACGCCCGCAGTCGCAAAGAGTTCCGGCAGCGGGCGGCTTGAGCCAAGGGCTTCGGCGCGGAACAGGTTTTCCAAGGCCTTTGGAGCATCTTTTTTGAAATTCGCAAAGACCTGCAGAGCGCCGAGCTGAGCGATTCCATACTCGATGTAATAAAAAGGCACTTCAAAAATGTGCAGCTGTTTTTGCCAAAGGTAAGCGCGTTGTTCATCCAAGCCAGAATAGTCTATTCCCGCATCATAACGGTCCATGACGGAAAGCCACATTTCTTTGCGGTCTGCGGCGGTGTGGTTCGGGTGCGAATACAGCAAATGTTGAAAAGAATCGATGGAGGCGACCCAAGGGAAAAGCCAAATGATTTCTTCAAGTTCATTGGCACGGCTCCGCTTTGCGTCTTCTTCGCTTGTGTAAAACGGCGAAAGGTCCGTTGATCCGATGAGTTCCATGCTCATGCTGGAAACTTCGGCGAATTCCGACGGAACGTCGTGATAAGCTGTCAGGGGAAGGTCCGAAACGCCGAATTGCTGAAAGGAATGCCCGCTTTCGTGCAGCAGCGTGTAAATATCGCCATCCGTACCGGCTGCGTTCATGAAGATGAATGGACGGGCGCTCTCTTCAAAGCCGATTTGATAGCCGCCGGGAGCTTTTCCTACGCGGCTATCCGGATCAATCAAATGTTCCTTTTGCATTGTCCGGAACCACGATGCCGTTTTGGGAGAAAGTTTGTCAAAAATCATCCCCACTTTTTCGATGAGTTCTTGTCCCGTTTGAAAGGGTTTGAGTGGCGGACGGGAAAGTGCATCGACTTGAGTGTCCCAAGGGCGCAAGCGGGGAAGTTTCATTTTTTCCGCTTTGGCTGCATAAATCTCTTTTAATTGCGGAAGAACGATTTTTTCTACGCTTTCGTGGAAAGTGCGGCAATCTGCGGGGGTGTAGTCGAAGCGGGATTTCGCTTTAAAAATGTATTCGAGAAAATCGGAATATCCGGAGTTTTTCGCCATCTGGATGCGAAGTTTGAACAATTTGTCGAACGCTTCGTCTAAGCGATCTTTATCCTGCAAACGGCGGTTTGCTATTTTCCGCCATGCGTCTTCGCGGAGTGCACGGTCTGTAGAAGTGAGATACGCGGCCATCTGCTGGAGAGTTTTGGTTTCTCCATCGTGTTCAACGGTCATCGTGCTCGTTATCTTCTGGTAGTCTTGGACTTCGGTCGCCTCTTTTGCAGAAAGGGCAATGTTCTCTTTGTTGAAAAGGGCTATGCTCGTGCGGACATCCCGAAAATAAACGCCGAATTCCTCTTCAAGTTCTGCAACCGATGGGTGAGCCATCATTTTTCGCTTCAACTTGTCTCCGTAGTCTTCGGAAAGCGGTTCGATATTTTGTACGAAATCCATGTACGCTTTGGCTTTTTCTTCGTCTTGCGTGTGGGAGGTCATCGCAACGTAACGGCGGCATCCCGCTTCGGAGAGAATGGTCGAAAGCTCGTTCCATTTGAAAATCCATTGACGCAAAGCTTGTGCGTTTGGCGCCACTTTTTCCGTTTGGAGAATTTCGTAATAATCCCGGACTTGCTCCGGATTGTCTGCCCTGAAATCGGTGGGAATGAACGTTCTTTTCATTATGAGTCCTGTTTTGCTAATTCTGCAAGGAGCCAGGCTTCGTCATGGATGGGGATTCCCAGCTGAGTCGCCTTGGCCAATTTGGACCCGGCATCTTCGCCGGCAAGAATCCAAGTTGTCTTTTTGCTGACGGATGAGGAAACTTTTCCGCCGTTGTCTTCAATCATTTTGCGGGCCGTGTTGCGGTCGAGAGTGGGGAGAGTCCCCGTCAAGACCGCCGTTTGTCCCAAAAAAAGTTCCTTGATTTCTCCCTTGAATTCCGTAGGGAGCCCTTCGGCGACCAAGGCGTCGACTTCCGCCTTGTTTGCCGTGTCGCGGAAAAAGTCGTAAACGCTTTTAGCGATGCGTTCGCCTATATCCGGGATATTTGAAAGCTCTTCGAGAGAAGCCGATTCCAAGCGGTCTAGGGTGCGGAAGTGTTTGGCGAAAATGCGCGCTTTTGTCCTGCCGACAAAACGGATTCCCAGGCCGAATAAAAAGTTTTCCAGACTTTGCGTTTTACTTTTTTCAATGGCGTCAATCACATTTTGCGCACTTTTATCACCGACGCGGGAAAGGGGAATCAGGTCTTCTTTTTGAAGGCGGTAAAGATCCGAAAGGCTGGAAATTTTTTTAGAATCGATAAGTTCCGCTATTAGGGCTGGGCCTAAATTTTCGATGTTCATCGCTTCGCGCGAGACGAAATGTTCGAACAGGCATTGTTTCATGGCCGGGCAATGCAGGTTTTCACACCGCAGGTCAACAAGTCCCTCTTTTTTTTGCACGGGCATTCCGCACACCGGACAGCATTCCGGCATTTCAATGGGAGCTGCTCCCGGAGGGCGTTTTACAATGTCGACTTCGACAATCTTCGGAATGATTTCGCCGCCCTTTTCAACGCCGACCGTATCGCCTACGCGGACGTCCAATCGGCAAATTTCGTCAAAATTGTGGAGAGTCGCCCGTTTGACCGTTGTTCCGGCAAGCCAAACAGGTTCAAAGTTGGCGACCGGCGTGATCCTTCCCGTTCTGCCGACTTGAAAATCAACGGAGAGGAGTTTCGTATAAGCGCGCTCCGCTTTGAATTTGTAGGCTAGCGCCCAACGCGGACTTTTGACAGTCGATCCCAATTCCTGCTGCAACTTCAAATCGTTCTGTTTGATGACCATGCCGTCGATTGGATAATCAAGAGCATCGCGACCGGCGAGGATTTTGTCTGCGACAGCCATGATTTCTTCGACACCGTGGGCAATCCAGAATTCATTTGTACGAAACCCTAAATTCTGAAGGGCTTGCAAATTTTCGGAATGCTTGTTTTTGCCGATGCTTTCTGGAATGTGATACGCAAAAAAACGGAGATTCCGCTTGGCGCATTCTGCAGGATCTTTGAGTTTGAGCGTTCCCGATGCCGTATTGCGCGGATTTTGAAACCCTTTTTGCCCGCGGGCCTCCAGCTCATCGTTCAAAAATTCAAACGTTTTGAAATCCATGTAAACTTCGCCGCGGACTTCCAAATCGCCATCCGGCGCTCCTGCCAACCGGTGAGGCACATCTTTGATTGTTTTGACGTTTTCGGTCACATCATCGCCAACGGTTCCGTCACCCCGCGTGGCTGCGCGGACAAGAATTCCGTTGTGATAGGTGATCGACATGCTGATTCCGTCGATTTTCCGTTCGCATACCCATTCTGTGGCGCTTGGGACACTAGCCGTCGCTTGCCGGATAAAGTCCGCCACTTCTTCGCGGCTGTAGGCATTCGCTATGGACAACATCGGAATTCTGTGCGCGACTTTTTGAAATCCACTTTGCAAATCGTTTCCGACGCGGCTTGTCAGAGAGTCCGGATTTTTCCATTCGGGATGAGCCGATTCAATCGCTTCGAGTTCTTTTAATCCAAAGTCAAAATCTTGATCGCTCATGGGAGAAAAGCCGTTTTTATAATAAGCTTCGCTCGCTTCTTGCAATTGTTTTTGAAGTTCCCTGTATCGAGAAAAATCGTCGGAATTATTTGCGCTCATACTTCAAAAATAGAAATTCTCCCAGCCGATTTCTATCTATTTTAAAAAAATGAAAATTTTCACCTTCTGCCTGTTTTTTCTTTCCCTCTTCGCCTTTTCGGCAAAGCCCGTCGAATTTTTTTCGTCGGCGGATTTCACTTCCGAATCGCTTTTTAAAACGCTGGATTCCGTTGGCGCTGGAGGAACATGGATGGAATGGGACGACAAGGGCGTTCTCGATCCGGAGCTGGGGAAGTTCCTTTTGAACAAAGACAAGTCCATTCGGAAAAACGTAAAACACGCCTGGCTGCTGAGCAAGCCGGACAAAACCTTCTTGCTTGCCGTCCTTTCCAAAAAGAAATCGGGAGAATTGCTTTCGTTTCACGAAATTGGAGGACTTTCCACGGCAAAAGTCCCGTTGCGTTTAGAAGAACCATTGAATCCCGAACTCGTGTTCCGCGATTACAAAGAAACTCGTCGCGGACATTTTGTGCATTTCGACGATTCCAATTTGCAAGTGGATGTCCGGGAGAACGAAATCCAATTTTCTTATCTGAAACCCGATGGGCAGGCTCTTGCGCCGGTTCCCCATTTTGAACGCTTGCCCGAACATCAAAAGCGACAAGAAATCCAGATGCGGAAAGATTTTTACGCCTACGAATATTCGCTGATGGTCCAGGCGTTCATCGCCAGCACGCGGGGAATTTTCAATTGGCAAATTTGGCACTGGCTTTCTGCGGAATGGACGGATGACGCCAAAATCGGAGACGGGGAAATTTCCGCACTCCTATCTTTGCCGGATCAGGGAAAATTTGTACGCATTTTTTACAAGACCCTCCCCGGCGGCGCATCGGTGGAAATGCTTTCCAATGCACACGGTTCCTTTTTGATGCACGTTCGCAAACGGTAATATGAGCGTTTTTTTTGAAAAGGCTAAAGCCCGCTTTGACTCAGGAACTACTTTGAATTTGAATTGGCGACTTCGCCAGTTGGAATCTTTGCACGCCTGGATTCGGAATCACGAAAGGGATATAGAAAACGCCCTCGAAGCGGATCTTTCCAAAAGCGGGGATGAATCTTACATGACCGAAATTGGGCTAGTCCTTTCGGAAATTTCGTTTGCCCGGAAACATTTGAAAAGTTGGGTGAAGCGTCATCCTGTGCGAACGCCGCTTTTTCTGTTCCCGGCGAAGAGTTTTACCAAAAGCAAACCTTACGGCCCCGTCTTGATTCTTTCTCCGTGGAATTATCCTTTTTTACTTTCGCTAGAACCCCTTGTATGCGCTCTGGCCGCCGGGAATACGGCTGTCATCAAGCCCTCTGCAAAATCCGTCAACGTTTCGAAATTGCTCTGCAAGATGGCGGCGGATATTTTCCCAGACGGAGAAGTTCAAATAGCCACCGGCGATCACGCGCTTGCCGAATGCCTTTTGTCGGAACCCTTTCAGCTGATTTTCTTTACGGGCAGTTCCAAGGTGGGTGTCCGCGTATTGGAACTTGCGGCGAAAAATTTGACTCCGTCTATTTTGGAATTGGGAGGGAAATGCCCTTGTGTCGTGGACGCTTCGGCAAACCTTGAACTTTCGGCGCGGCGTTTGGCGTTTGGAAAATTGGTCAATGCGGGGCAAACCTGTGTCGCGCCGGATTTCGCCTATGTGGATATTCGTGCCGCCGAAAAATTTCAGAATGCCTTGGTGAATGCGTTCAATGAGTTCGCCCCAGCAGGCGCCCGGACGAAAAGTTTTCCAAAGATTGTCGACGAAGAACATTTGCGCCGTTTGGAAAATTTGGTACGGGGAGAAAAAATCCTTTGCGGCGGAAAGTCGTTTGAAGAAAAATTCGACCCGACCATCCTTGTCGACGTCGGCTGGGAATCTCCCGTGATGCAAGAAGAAATTTTTGGCCCCATTTTGCCGCTGATAACATACCGTTCCGAATCGGAACTGCATGAAAACCTTTCCCGATTGCCGAGGCCTTTGGCCGCTTACGTCTTTTCCGATGACAAGCGTTTTGTCCGCAGATTGCAAAATAAACTGCATTTTGGAGCGATGACCGTCAACGATACGTTGTTGCAAATTGCGTCGCCGTATTTGCCTTTCGGCGGCGTGGGGAAAAGCGGCATGGGGCGCTATCACGGCGAATCGGGATTCAAGGCGTTTTCGCACGAAGAAAGTTTTTTAGAACGCGGAACCTGGATCGACATTCCCTTTCGCTACCCTCCGGTTTCCAAATGGAAATCGAAACTTGTCCACTTTTTTCTGAAGTAAGATGCCAAAGCGCACAGGATTCGCCGATTTGCCTTTGCACACGGGAACCGTTCCCCGTTGGCTTGCCGACCGCATGCGCGACTTGGGAAGGCTCATCGCCGAATCTATCGTTGAAAATTATGGGAAAAAAGAATTTTTAGTGCGCCTGAGCGATCCTCTGTGGTTCCAGTCTTTTGGCGCAGTCTTGGGAATGGACTGGCATTCTTCGGGAATTACGACAAGCGTTTTGTATGCGCTCAAACGGGGGCTGAATCCGATCGCAGGTGAACTAGGCATTTGCGTTTGCGGCGGGCGAGGGAAGTATTCCCGGGAAACTCCGGGCGAACTTTTGAAAATAGCCGATTTGACGGGGCTAGACGGAAATTCGCTCGTGCGCACGAGCAGGCTTTGCGCCAAAGTGGACAGCACGGCCATCCAAGACGGATTCCAACTTTACCAGCACAATTTTATCGTGACCGATGAAGGCGATTGGGCCGTAGTGCAGCAGGGAATGAATCCGATGGCGAAAGCGGCCAGGCGTTACCACTGGTGCTCTTCAAACCTGCGTTCTTTCGTTGAAGAACCGCATACGGCAATTGTCGGAGAAAACCGCGGGCAAATTTTGAATTTAACCGATTTTGCGGCGGGCAGCACAAGAAGTTCCATCTTGGAACTTTCCCAAGAATCCCCGGATCGGGTGATGCGCGAAGTTTCTTTGATTGCAAAGCCCAAATCTTCCGTCATCGTTCCTGCAGAGCAAATGGACCTGTTCGACACGAACCTTCCTGCAATTACAATTTCTTCTGGGCGCAACGTTCGAATGCCCGCTCATCATGAAGTTCTTGCTGCCGACGTGGATTTGAAACGTCTGGGAAGCGTTCTCGCCACCGCCTATGAAGCGCAACCGCAAAGCTTTGAAAACTTGCTGTTGACCCCGGGACTTGGGCCGCGCACCCTGCAATCCTTGACCCTTGTCAGCGAAGTCATCAACGGGACTCCTTCTCGTTTCAGGGATCCTGCCCGATTTTCGTTCGCTCACGGCGGAAAGGACGGTCATCCGTTCCCTGTTCCCACTCGCATTTACGATGAATCCATCCGCATTTTGGGCGATTCCATTGAAAAGGCGAAACTCGGAAACCGCGACAAGATGGATTGCCTGAACCGTTTGCATCAAACGCAATTGTCAATCGAAAAACATTGTTCTCCGCTCGCGGATTTTGAAAAAACGGTGGAACGCGAACACAGGCATTCCACCGAATGGGGCGGACGGACTGTGCAAAAAGGCTAACGCCCGGATTCTAAAGCCTTCCGCAAAGCCCGAATGGCGTTTCCGCGATGACTGATGGGCTTTTTCTCGGCAAGTTCCATTTGCGCAAAAGTCCGGGATTCTCCGTCGGGAATGAACAGAGGATCATAACCGAAGCCCTTGTCGCCGGCAGGGGAGTCGCCGATGTGACCGCGGCATTCCCCTTCAAAAATTTCCGGTTCGGAAATTTCGAATTCATCCCGGGCGTTTTTACGGACCGTTTGGCGGGAAAGTGCGCAAAAATAACGTGCCGTGCGGTCGTCTTTTCCCTGGAGCTTTTCGAGAAGCTTTTGATTGTTCGCGAAATCGTCTCCATGAATCCCCGCATAGCGTGCGCTGAAAATTCCCGGTTCACCCCCCAACGAAAAAACTTCTAATCCGGAATCGTCTGCGAGGACAGTGGCTTCGATGCCTTTGGCGGCAAGCCATTTTGCCGTCGTCGAAGATTTGATGACGGCGTTTTCGGCAAAAGAATTTCCGTTTTCAACGATATCGCCGTCAAACCCGATGTCCGAAAGAGTCTTGAAATCGTTCCGTTCTGTTCCTAGAATGTACGAAAAATCCCGGATTTTCCCGGCGTTTCCTGTTGCGATTACAAATAAATGTTTCAAGGTGTTCCTTTTCTTCGTGAATCTTTTGACTCAGCGCAAATCGTTTGTCCAAGAATCGATGATTGTGGAAAGGACCTGTTCCTTGGCGCGGTCCAAAAACGCCGTACGCTCTTCAGGCAAAATGGCCCGTTTGCGGTCGACGTGGAAGGGAACGGGTTCACCGTCTTTGGAAAGGGAAAACTCCAAATCGCCAGTGACCCGGATGGTATCCGGCGAAAGAATCTTCCATATTTGCGGCCCAATCAGAAGATGTGTCGGAAAGAACGCTTCGGAACGTCCCGGTGAAATGGCCAGCGCGGAATCGTTGTAATCAATCGGCAAAACGGAAAGGGAGTCGAAATGCACCTGCATCTTGACCGATCGCAACCAAAGCGTGTCTTCGGAGGCGTTGCGGATGCCCGTTGAAATGGCAAAGTGCAAAACGCCCAAACTGTCTGGAATTTTTCCCTGGGCAACATTTTGGACAAGAAGAATCAGTCTGGCGTTGGGAATCGGCGAATGCTTTGGCGCAGATTCCGGATTCATAAACCGGTCCAAGTTCAAATTCACAGAATCCAAGCGGGCTCCGGTGATTTCGAGTTCACACTTTTTCAAAACAGATGCGGCTTGGAGTTTCCGCGATGCAGCGCAGCTCCACAAGGTCGGCAAGACGACTGCGGACAAGAAAATTGCCAAAAGAAATTTTTTCCGAATATGCATAAGTGCTCCTGTTGATGGGTGACTACACGTTGCAAAAATATTTATACTGCCTGAATTTTTCAACTGGATTTTCAACGCGACAGTCCATTGGAGAAACATTCATGATTTGGAAAGGTGACCGACTCTTGTCAAAAGGATGGAATCAAATCCGCACGCTGATTACAGCACCCTTATAATCGTCAAAGAAGAGGGGAGAGATGCTCACTCGTGAGACGCTTTCTTTTTGGCCCGTTTTTTGTCTATAAAAAGTGGAACCGACATACCAGCCGATAGAGGCTCCCATCAGGGTTCCCGCCACTGCATCGGAAAGCCAGTGGGCTTCACCTTTGGCCCCCAATACCATGCTAGTCGCAATGTAAGTGGCATACAATGCGCACCCGGCGACGACAAAAGGTTTTTCACGATGGTAACTGGCGATGCTCATGGCCAAGGCTGCATTCGTCATGGAATGCCCGGATGGCCAACCGTAAAAAACACCGCGTTTCAAGAATCCCCATTTGAAATCGCGGGAAAGTTCGCCATTGTTTTTTTCGGCATCGGGGTGTTCACGTCCGGAAATCGCTTTGAGGATGTTGTTGTAAAGGAACGCAATCGCCGTCGCCTGAGCCGCCACGGCTCCCGTGTTGTTCAAAACCCGATTGTCGCTCAAAAACAACATGTATCCCGGAACGAGTACGGGGAAAAAAGTTCCCATCATCATGCCGGGACCAAAAGCAACGCCAAACGCCGTTTTATTCTGCCGGGCAGCAAAGCGAGCCGTCATCAAATCGTAATCGCGCGTGGAAAGGTAATAAGTGGCACCGCCGCCCGCCAAATGGAACGCCAACGGCCAACCGATTGCGCTCCAGAGCATATTGTGTCCCAAATGATCCAATAGGAAAATTTTCCCTGTCGTCTCGGCATTTTTTTTAATTTCCGCAGTTTCGACCGTTTCTCCAGAAAGATTTTTTACGGCAGCGGAGTCCGTTTGCGCAAAGGAGATGGAAAATGAGAGGGCCGCAACCAAGAATATCCATTTTTTCATTCGTTTTTTCCAAATATTGTTTTTGGTAAAATAAAAAAATGAATTCACATGAACGCTACATAAAAATACAGACTCTAAGCATAATGGTGAGGTTTCGAAATTTAATTGGGAAAAAAGTAAATTGGGAAAAGTTCCTTGGGCAATAAAAAAGCACAAGGCTTTCTAGTGATTTTGGAAAACCTCGTGCATAAATGAAATGAACCGAACGCTAAGCTTGTTCTTCTGCTGTGAAATCTACATGATATTTCTGAGCGGAGAATTTGAATCGTTCGGTTAAACATGTTATTCGTATAAGCATACTGCAAGGGATTTCTCCCTTGTTCTTGGAACCGTTTGACTACTGTATTCACTAAAAAACTGTTGAATACTTCGTCACTGACGAAAAATTTCTTAGGCACTCCGTCCAAAATGAAATCAAGCGTGTTGTAATCTTTGTTCTTCTTCGTGCTGTGAACTGTCGCTACATTGAAGAGGATGGCTTCTGTTTGAACTTGCATGTTTTTTCCTTTTTGGTGGCGGTTAATATGGTCATACATTTTTGTAGCTACCTCTTCGCTATGTCCGATAATGCCCATTATGTAAACTAATCAAGCAAAAAACGTTTATGCAGGCGTTCAAAACAAATTTCCGCATTCCCCGCAGATCTGTCGAAACCCGCCCATAACGAGCTGGCCTTTTTCATGCCCAAGCCTTGTAAAAATCCAATCGGGACCTTGTCAATGTCCGAGAATCTGTCAAGGTCTCGCTTGGTGCCAGTGAAGGTCTTAGAAAACTCGCCAGTATGGCTCTACATCCTCGATGCGAAGGATTTTATGCGTTTCTAACTCATTTCTGGTTCTTTGTCGTGGAATCAAGTCTCGCTCTGCTTGGAAATTCACCCTGCACCACCTTAGCTTTCTCGTCTAACGCACGCCGAATGATTAACAGACAAATACGTAACAACCTGATCAGAATTGCACAGGGAAATGCCGTTATGACCTCAAATCCGGAAGAATAGCATCCAGGCCACCATCCAAATCACAGCCAACAGGAACCGTGTTTCCCGCTTATAGGGATGCATCTTGAAAATCGGCAAAAAGGCAAGTGTCAAAAGGCAAAACGGCCAAAAATTCATATCGATGCCCCGGTAAGACAGGGAAAGCATTCCGAAGAAATCAATCCAAATCCAGAGAATGGTCGCGAGCGATTCAAAAAAACGCCGCTTTCGGCTTAAAAAAAGTGTTGAAAAGCAAAGCGCCAGCGCGAACATCCGAAACGGTAAAATATCATATCGATGGAATTCCGGAGAAAAAACGAGAAATACAAAAAGTTCGTCGGCCAAGAGCACCATGCACAATAAAGCGCCGCGCAACGGAAGGGACATTTTCCCTTTGAAAAGAAAGGGCGAAGGCAACATGGCGAATAAAGCGGAAATCATGTAAAAAAAGGAACTCATGGCAGGGCGCTCTCCTTCCGCATGGCCAAAAGTTTCAAATAATCGGCCAATTTCCGCGCTTCTTCTTCTGACACTCGTCCGAAAAATGGTTGCATATAACCGCGTCCGTGCAAAATGACTTTCGCCAAAGAGTCCATTCCAAGCGAATCAATCCGCGCCAAGGAAAGTTTTTGCGGTAAAGGATAATACGCATGGACAAATTTTCGGTTGAATTCCCCGTTTTTCCCATGGCAAGCGGCGCATCTTGCGTTCCACAATTCCCCGGCAAAGTCTCCGGATGCGGCATCCAATGATTTTTCATCGCGGATTTCCGGAAACGCTTCCACGTAATCCACATCTGTTCCCCGAAAAACTCCCCCGCCCACGGCACCCAAAAAGAACAAAGCCACTCCAGCGAAAGAAAGTGCCCTGCGCGTTCCCCAAAGTTCGCAAGCCATCAAAAGGAAAAGCGCAATTCCACAAATCAAAGCCGCCAGCGGGAACAAAACGGGCAGAAGGCGTATCGGAGGAAAATCCGGAGCATTTCGAATAAAGTAAACGGCAAACGTTCCTGCGACCAAAACGCCGCAGACGACAGAAACGGCAAACGGCTTTGCGGCCAAAGGAACTTCGCGCGTTGAACTCTCCCCCGTCAAATCGCCGAACGCCTTGGGGAAAAGACGTTTTAGGCAAAAAAACAACGCATAGAATGCAACGATAAAGAACCCTACTCCAAAGGCGGCAAACCCAAAATCCACCCATGCCCATTCCGGTGAAGCGGGACTCACCAATTCCACGCGTTCCAGCCAAAGGGCGAAAAGGGCGGAAAGGGCTACGGCGACTCGGGCCTTGGCATTTTCACGTACTTGGGGAAGCCACAAAAGCTGCACGGCGAGAAATCCGAACGTTAGAACTTCCCCATGCCAAACGCCTTTGAAAACCGCCTCCCAGATCCAAAAGACAAGCATCGCCCATGAAAAACAAAGGAATAACTCTTCGACGCGCCGGACGCGTTTTCCCAATGCTTCGAGTAAAATGATGACAAGGGATACTCCAGAATACAACGCTCCGAAAATAAAGAACATCGGAAAGTAGCCGCCACGCCATTCGGGAACAAAGGTCACGGCGAAATCCATTGAAACGATTGTGTGCACCCACAGCACCAACGGGAAAAGAATCCAAGCGAAAGGCTTGCGAAATTTTTCAACCGCGGGATTTTTTGCCGAAAGCAAATGGACGCTGAGATAAAGCGTCGACATTGCCGCATAGACAAAAATGGCGGCGAAATCCCAAACGAGAGGCGATTCCGCATTGACGTAAAAATGCCGAGAATTTCCAAGAGGAATCATTGCGTAAAAGCGCTGAGGAACTCCCATGTGCACCAAAGGATAGGTCGCGGCGACAAAAAGCGAAGCGATCGTTGAAATTTCAGCAATCAAGGCGACTCGCCGTCCAAAGCGCACCCCCAAGACCAACAAGACCGCAGAAAAGAAAGTTCCCGCATGCGCAAGCCCAATCCAAAAGACAAAATTTGCAATCGGAGTTCCCCAGAACGCCTTTTGTGAAAGCGCCCAGCTTCCGGGACCCTGCACAAGGGCCGTCACCAAAGCAAAAATGCCCGGCAACAGAAGCGATATTCCGAGCGCCAAGACGAACCGATTCTTCATCTTCCCCTCAGATAAACGATGGCCGGAGAAAACGCTGCAACAGAAACCGGGGCGAAAATTCCCCGCTCTTTAGCGGTTTGCACTAGTTCGGATTGAGGGTCAAGCCAATTTCCGCAAAGGATGGCTCGTTTCGGGCAAGCTTCGGCGCAAGCGGTCATCACGCCCTTTCCCAAAAATTCTTTTCCCAAAAAACGGGAACGGATCCGGGCGTCTTGAAGCCTTTGGATGCAAAGCGAACATTTTTCCATGACCCCTCGAGGCCGGAGCGGAACATGGGCGTTGAATTTGGCGGCAAGGCCTTCGTCTTGGGCGTCCGCGTAATTGAACTTTCTCGCGTGCAAAGGGCAATTCGCACCGCAAAAACGCGTTCCGACGCAACGCGGGTAAACCATCGAAGAAAATCCATCCGGAGACGCTACTGCGGCACCCGTTGGGCAAACTTTTTCACAAGGCGCATTTCCACAATGAGCGCACATCACGGGGGCGTTTCCGCGCATTTCAAGCCAGTGCATGTAACGCCCCTTTCGCGCCGCTTCTGCGCTGACGCGGGGAACGTTGTTTTCCACCATGCAGGCAAGCGCGCATTTTCCGCATCCGTCGCACAGGTCCAAGTCTATCGCCATGCCAAAGCGCAACGCCGCGTCCGGAAATTTTGGATGTTTTCCGGGCAGGGGAATTTCCACCATTTTTTCGGGGATGGACGACTTTCTCCGCGCTTCGTCCAACTCTTTTTTCCAAAGGGACAAATCCTGTTTTACTGGTGCGGCGCGCCTTCCATTCGGCGGCAGCGCTTTTTGTTTACGGCAGCCGAAGATGGCTAGCAACGCGAACGTTCCCGACACGAGTTTCAAAAAAGAAGCGCGCGACAATTTCACCGGTGACACCTCGCGCAATCTGTCGCTGACTTTGGAAATTCCCGGTTTCCCAAATGGCATTCCATGCAATCTTTCATGTGAACATCCGGACGTTTCCCCGCATCTATCTCTTTTGCCGAACCGTGGCAAATTGCACAGCCGACACCCGCCTTTGCATGAAGTCCGTGGGGAAAGACGACATTCGGCGAAAGCAATCCGGTGAAGCGAAAAGGCCTCTCCGCCACATCGGGAAGAATCCGGTCGAGCTTTTCAATTTCAGAAGATTCGGTCAGCGGTAAGTTGTGACAATCCATGCAATCCGACTTGGAAGGCATTCCGGCCCGAATGCCCGCATAAGCTCCGACGTGACACTTCGAACAGTCCATTCCGAGGGAATCCCCGTGCTTTTCGTGGGCAAATGGGACTAGACCGTTTTTTTCGGCCGTGTACACGGGAAATTTGGAAAGATCCCAAAGGACAAGTCCGACGCCACAAATGGCAATCGTCAACAGGCAAAGGAAAAATTTCGGCGTTCCATTTTTCAAAGCGTATTCAAATCCTTTGTCCAAAAATAACTTTTTGCCAGTATGTGCAAATAGAGTTTTCTATATTTGACGCGCTTCAATTCCCAATCAAGGAAGTTCTTTTTATGAAACGTACACACAACTGTGGCGAACTCCGCCAGGAAGACATCGGAAAAACAGTCTCCCTCGCCGGATGGGTCGATCGCCGCCGCGATTTGGGCGGTGTCATTTTCGTGGATCTTCGTGACAAATACGGCAAGACTCAAGTCGTCTTCAACCCGGAACGCAATGCAGAGGTGCACAAGCTTGCGGACAAGCTCCGCAACGAATACGTCATCTATATTACGGGAGAAGTCCAAGCGCGCCCCGAAGGCATGGAAAACGATAAAATTGCGACAGGCATGGTCGATGTCAAAGTCGACAAGCTCGAAATTTTGAACGAAGCGCAAACGTCCCCCATTGAAATCAACAACGCCAAAGAAGAAAGCAAGGAAAACGACGACTTCCGGTTGCAATACCGCTACCTGGACCTCCGCCGCCCGTGGATCCAGAAGAATCTCCTCCTCAAAAGCCGTTTCCTTAAGGCCGTCAATGAATTCTTTTACGCAAACGGATTCGAAAACATCGAAACTCCCGTGCTGTGCAAATCGACACCGGAAGGCGCTCGCGACTACCTGGTGCCCTCCCGCGTAAATCCGGGCAAATTCTACGCCCTGCCGCAATCTCCGCAGCAATACAAGCAGCTGTTGATGATTGCCGGGTTCGACCGTTACTTCCAAATTGCGAAATGTTTCCGCGACGAAGACCTGCGCGCTGACCGCCAACCGGAATTTACCCAGATCGACGTGGAAATGTCTTTCGTAAACCAAGACGAAGTGATGGAAATGTTCGACAAGTTCGTTTCCGAAGTCTTGGGCAAAGTTTGGAATTTTGAACCTCCCACCCACATCCGCCGCATGAAATGGCGCGAAGCGATGCTCAAATACGGTTCCGACAAACCGGACCTGCGTTTTGACTTGGAAATCCACGATGTTTCCGACATTGCCGCCACATCGAACTTCGGTGTGTTCAAGAACGCCGTCGCCGCCGGCGGAAAAGTCCGCGGACTCGCTGCCAAGGGTTGCGTCGATTTCACCCGCAAACAGATAGACGACCTCACCGCTTATGTCGGCAAATACGGTGCGAAAGGCCTTGTCTGGATGCGCGTCAAAGAAGACGACGTTGTCGAAACTCAAGTCGGAAAATTCTTCACGACTGAACAGTTGAACGCCCTCCGCGATGCCATCGGCGCTCATACGGGCGATTTGATGTTCTTCATCGCCGGTCCGGAAAAGGTCGCTGCGACAGCCATGGGGCAGCTCCGCTTGGAAGTGGCCCGCATCAAAGGTCTTCGTGACCCCAAAAAACGTGAATTCGTCTGGATTACGGAATTCCCGATGTTCGAATACAGCGAAACGGAAGGCCGTTACATGGCGATGCACCATCCGTTTACCAATCCGCTGCCCGAACATCTCCAGATGATGCTCGACGGCAACCTCAAGGATTGCAACGCCGAAGCTTACGACTTGGTTTTGAACGGCGTCGAAATCGGCGGAGGCTCCATCCGTATCCACGATCCGAAAGTTCAGGAAAAAGTCTTCCGCCTGTTGGGCCTTTCCGAAGAACAGGTCCGCGACAAATTCGGCTTCTTCGTCGACGCGTTCAAGTTCGGCGCGCCGCCGCATGGAGGCCTCGCCTTCGGTCTAGACCGCGTCGTCGCCACCATGGAAGGTCAGGAATCCATCCGCGACTTTATTGCGTTCCCCAAGAACACCAGCGCGTCCAGTCCCATGGACCAGTGCCCGAGTGAAGTTGACGTAAGCCAGCTGAACGATCTGCACGTTTCCATCAACATGCTAGATCCGAAAAAGCAAGCTTAAACATAAGCTTCTGAAAAAAGAGTTCGGCTGCACGCCGGACTCTTTTTGTATGACCTGTAGACAGAGCGGGTCGTTTTCCCTTCCGCAAAAACGGTTCTTCTTTGCCGTCGACACCGTACGAAATTCCACATGGGCGGCAAATGTTTTCCTGTGAACCCCATCCAATGGCCTTTCGTTTCACATTCGTGACTTTCGATTTTTCACCGAGCCCTGCCCAACAAATCAAAGGTTTTGACATCCTTTATTCTCATCGAAGGCCTGTCCATCTTTTTGCGGATGCCTTCGGTGTCAAAGCCTTTCAGCGGATCGATTTCACGGACCGAAACAAACTTGTAATACGGCTGATCATCATCTGAGCGCATCAACAGTGTTCCGCCGCCTTCTAAAATCGCCGCATAGGCATTGGAATACGAACAGCCGTCGACCGTTTCCGATGCAGCTCCCCGCCAATCCACTCCAAAATCTTCCGCCACGCCTACAGCTTCCCATTTGCCGGGCGGTGTCGCGTTCGACGTCGAATCGATATAAAGTTCCAGGCGCACCGTGTCTGCGCTTTTGTTGTAAACGATATACTTCATCCCTATCCATTTGTCGACAGGAAGCGCGTTGCCGCCCCAAAGCGGATCTTGAGCGCCCACGCCAGAAGCGGAACGGTAATAGCTGCCCGGATGCTTCCATTCCTTTTCGAAATCCCACTTTCCATCGTTGCGGAACCGCGCGTAATAGGTTGTCGCGTCACAATCGTCCCCGCCAGAAGACGCATGTCCAAGAGGTCCGGAACGCACTCCGACGACCATTCCCCCGTAATCCTTTCCTCCGAGGGCGTTGCGTTTAAAGTAAGCCGTGAACTCGGTGTTCAAAAAGAACTGTTTGGAGTCTGCCCAACTTTGCTGCGAATTGATGTGAAACCGGGGACCCGGTCCCAAAAGTTGCAAAACGCCTTCGCCGTCGACATGAAAGCCGTCTCCCGTTGTACTGTGGTCGTCCGTCCAGTTAGACGGATCTTCCGCATCTCCGGACCATTCCGAAAGGGTCCGCGCTTTTCCGTTTGCCCAATGCGCAGAATTCCATTCTAGGCTTCCAGCAACAGTCGGATAGAACTTGGTGAATCCGAAAATGTCCGTTTGGGATTCCGCAAGCAAGAGTGAAAAAAGGCCTAAAGCCAAAAGCGTCGATCTACGCAAAAGCATGCACACCACCTTTTAACGGGAATATATCTTTTTTGCAGAATCTAAAGCCAATTTTCCGCAAAATGTGTATTTTTCTTTCGGCGCCAAGTGACGCCACAAAAAAAGGTTCAATTATGCAAGTCGATTTGAATACTGTTGATTGGAAATCGCTTCCTTTCGGTTATTATGACACCGATTACAACGTCCGCTGCTATTACCGCAACGGCGAATGGGGAAAAATCGAAGTCACTTCGTCTAAGGACATCAGCATTCACATGGCCGCCACTTGCTTGCATTACGGGCAGGAAGGTTTTGAAGGCCTCAAAGCATATACAGGAAAAGACGGCAAGGTCCGCGTTTTCCGCGTTGAAGAGAACGCTAAGCGCATTCAAAATACAGCGAACCGCGTTTTGATGGCTCCGCCTCCGGTTGAACTTTTCCGTGAAATGGTTCACACAGTCGTCAAAGCGAACAAGCGATTCGTTCCTCCCTATGGATACGGCGCGACTCTTTACATTCGCCCGCTTCTCATTGGAACGAGTCCGGAAGTCGGCGTGAAACCGTCGGATGAATATTTGCTTTTGATGTTCGTCACCCCGGTCGGTCCTTATTTCAAAGACGGATTCAAACCTGTCGACATGATGATCAGCCGCAATTATGACCGCGCTGCCCCGTTGGGAACGGGAACGGTCAAAGTCGGCGGCAACTATGCGGCGAGCCTGCTTTCCCTCGCCGAAGCGAAAAAGCTCGGATTCGCCAGCACCATTTATCTCGATGCGAAAGAAAAGAAATACATCGACGAATGCGGTCCGGCGAACTTCTTCGGAATCAAGGGAAATACTTACGTGACCCCGAAATCCGAATCGATTCTCCCTTCCATCACAAACAAGAGTTTGCAGCAATTGGCGGAATTCCTGGGCTACAAAGTCGAAAAACGCCAAGTCCCGTTCGAAGAGCTCGCCGAATTCAGCGAAACGGCGGAATGTGGAACGGCGGCGGTCATCACCCCGATTAAGAAAATCGTCGATCCCGTGGCAAATAAAACGTTCACTTACGGGGACGGCGTAAATCCGGGTCCAGTTTGCACGCAGCTCTTCAACACGTATACGGAAATCCAATTCGGAGAACGCCCAGACCCATTCGGCTGGACAGAAGTCGTCGAATTCTAATTTCAAAAATCCCCGATAACCATCGGGGATTTTTCGCATGTTTTTCGAGCTCCACAAAAATGGAACGCCTTCACTCCGAATCAAAAATGAAAAATCCCGGTCGTTTCGACCGGGATTTTTTCAAGAATATCAAAGTTAAGCTTGCGGCTGAACCGGAGCTTCACCTTGCTCTTCTGCGGGCTTTTCCTTGTGCTGCAAAGCTTTGATAGAAAGCTTCACTTTGCCCTTCGGATCTACGCCCATGCAAAGGACAGAGACTTCATCGCCCACGTGCACGATATCTTCGACCTTTTCTACACGGTAGTCGGCTAGTTCGGAAATGTGCACCAAGCCATCGCGTCCCGGAAGGATTTCGACGAATGCGCCGAACGGCTGAATCGTCTTGACCTTTCCTTTGTAAATGCGACCCGGTTCCGGTTCGGCAGTCAACTCTTCGATCATGCGGCGGCAGATGGCACCGGCTTTCGCATTCGGAGCAGCGATGTCAATCATGCCCGATTCGTCGATGTTGATTTGGCAACCAGTCTGAGCCTGCATTCCCTTGATAACCGATCCACCAGAACCGATCACATCGCGGATTTTGGAAGTCGGAATGCGCATTTTGAGCATCGTCGGCGCTTTCGGAGAAAGATGATCGCGAGGAGCCGGAATGGCTTCTTTGATTTTGCCCAAAATATGGAGGCGGCCTTCGCGGGCCTGATCCAACGCCTTGCGCATCAATTCCGGAGTGATTCCCTTGATCTTGATGTCCATCTGGAACGCCGTGATACCTTCTTCGGTGCCGGTGACCTTAAAGTCCATATCGCCCAGATGGTCTTCTGTGCCCGTGATATCCGTCAAGATTTTAATCTTTTCGTCATCGGCGTGGCCCGTTTCGGAAATCAAGCCCATGGCGACACCGGCGACCGGAGCCTTGATGGGAACGCCCGCATCCATCAGCGAAAGCGTTCCGCCACAGACGGATGCCATCGAAGAAGAACCGTTGGATTCCAAAATTTCGGAAACGATGCGAATCGTGTAGGGAAAATCTTCCGTCACCGGGAGAACAGCCTTGAGCGAACGTTCCGCCAAATGGCCGTGACCGATTTCGCGACGGGACATGCCGAGCTTTTTGCATTCCCCGACGCAGAACGGCGGGAAATTGTAGTGCAGCATGTAACTCTTGGTGCCTTCGCCCTGGAGAGTTTCATAACGCTGTTCATCGGCTTTCGTCCCAAGCGTGCAAGAGACCAGAGCTTGAGTCTCTCCGCGTTGGAAAATGGCGGAGCCATGGACGCTGGGAAGCACGCCCAATTGAATTTCAATCGGACGGACTTCTGTCGTTTGGCGACCGTCAATGCGGCGGCCTTCGTTCAAAATCATCGTACGCATGGTGGAACGTTCGAGATCCGAGAAAATAGCCTTGGCATCGGCCAAAAGCGCCGGATTTTGGGCTTCGCCTTCGCCAATGATGGCGAGGATACGCGGATCGGCACAGACTTTTTCGGAAAGTTCCGCCATTTTCGGATAAAGCTGCGTTTTCACCATGTTCGCATGGAGAGCTTCGTTCAATTCGTCGAAAATGACTTCCTTGACCGTAGCGACAAGCTTGTCATGGGCTTCGCCCTTGTTCTTCGGGGTGAGGACCATTTTTTGCTTTGCGAATTGACGGCAGAGTTCCGCTTGCGCTTTGCAGAGTTCCTTGATGGCATCGTGACCGGTTGTGATGGCCTTGATCATCGTGTCTTCGGAAACTTCGTATGCACCGCCTTCCACCATGCAGACAGAATTTTCCGTACCGGCGACCACGAGGTCCAGATCGGCCACGGAAACCTGTTCATAGCTGGGATTGACGATGTATTCGTCACCGATGACCGCTACGCGGACTGCGGCGACCTGTTCTTCGAACGGGAGCTCGGAAAGACCGATGGCGAGGGACGCGGCGGAAACGCCGAAAACGTCCGGCGCAAACTTCTTGTCGGCCGAGAGAACGTTCACAATGACTTGAACTTCGCGGGTGAAATTATCCGGGAACATCGGACGGATAGGACGGTCAATGATGCGGGCGGAAAGGATTTCATCGTCGCTGGGACGACCCGCTTCACGCTTGTTGTAACCGCCGGGCAAACGCCCTGCAGCGTAAGCCTTTTCCCGATATTCAACAGTCAGAGGGAAAAAATCCCCTTCCTTTTCGGGGCCAAAGCAGACCGTGGCGAGGATAAAAGCGTCTCCGACCCGGATGACGGCGGAACCGGAAGCCTGTTTTGCCAACCGGCCCGTTTCCATCACGACTTCCATGCCATCGGGAAGCTTCGCCTTGATCTCTTTTGGGGCGAGCATTTGATATTCCATAAGCAATCCCTGCGTTTAGCCGCGAAGGCCCAAATCCTTGATCAACTGGCGTGCACCCACAATGTCCTTGCCGCTGTAGTATTTGAGCAAGGTCTTGCGCTTTGCCACCATCATGCTCATGCCGCGGAGGGAATGGAAATCTTTCTTGTGGAGTTTGGCGTGTTCCGTCAGGTTCTTGATTCTCTCCGTGAGAATCGCAATCTGGACGCGAACGTTGCCAGAATCTTTTTCATTTGCACCAAACTTGGCGGTGAGTTCTTGAATCTTCTCTTTTGTAATGGTAGCCATTGCTGTCCATTTCCTTTTTGTTGTTTGTGAAAGAATTACTTTGAGCCCCTTTCTTGCCCGCACCCAGTGGAATTTGGCGATATCTGGTCTGCAAGTCGGAGGCAAAACGCAACTACTTAGATATCAAATTAGAAAAATTAAGGGGAATCCGGACGCTTGACCGGCGAAAAGGTCCCCAAAAAGTCCATTCCGGAGTCTTTCAAAAAGGATTCCCAGGCGTTGGGGGCGATTTTTTCCGCCACAGCTGCCATTTCGGACGGCATCCGGGGCGCGGCAAACCAGCGGGGTTCTTCTCCGGGAATCCGAATCTGGGCAAAAGCGGCAAAGAGCATCTGCGTGCGCGCGCCGAGAATTTTAAAATCCGCATCGCACAAAGGCGTGCCGCCCGTCATCTTCTTGTAAAATTTTCCGTCAAAAGAATAAATTTTATCGCCGACGACCGGATACCCCAAAAAAGACAGATGCGCGCGAATCTGGTGCTTTCGCCCCGTGAAAAGTTCCGCACCGACAAGGGAAAACGTCTCGCCCGAAGATCCCACGGGAACTGTAGCCACCCGTCTGAAAAGCGTCTTGCAGGGCTTCCCTTTTTCATTGGGGAACATCCGAATCCGGATGTCGCTTTGAGAATCTTCGGCAAGCGCCTGTTCACACAAAACTTCACCACGGGGAAATTCCCCGCGGACAAAAGCCAGGTAAATCTTCCGCAGAAGGATGCTGTCCAGCGATTTTTCAAACCGTTTCGCCGTATCCCGGTCTTTGGCGAAAATCATGATGCCCCCCGTGTCGCGGTCAAGGCGGTGCATGGGGGAAAGTTCTTCGTTTTGAAAATGGCGGCGCAAGAGGCCCGTGAACGTATTGTAAAAAATGCGCCCCGTATGGTGAACGGGAATGCCGGCAGGTTTTGATACGACGAGAAAAAAATCGTCTTCGTAAAGAACGTCGAAATCCGTAGGGACTTCGGGCTCTGAATAATTTTCGACGCGGTAGACGATTTTGTCTTTGGGCTGCACGACCATGTCGGAAGTCGCCGGGATTCCGTTGAGCGTTAAAAGGCCCTGTCCGATTTTTTCCTTCCAGTCTTCGGCGGAATGGTAGGTGAACCGTTCCGCAAGCGCTTGGGGGAGAGTTTTGCCCCGCTGCTCGTTTCGCACGATGCTTTCGAAAAAGAGAGTTTTGGGAACTTCGGTCATAAATGGTAAAGTCCGTGGGAACGGATGTATTCAAAGACTTTGGGATCAAGGCCTTCCGGGCACTTTCCCGTGCCGAAAAAAAGTTCCTTGCGGATTTCCCGACTGGCGAATTTGCCGTCGAATTCCCCACTGCGCCCGACCCAGAACATCTTCGCATAGCCTTTCGCCGCATGGGCTTCCGCATCTGGCCTCGGACTTCCCCGCCTTTCAAAAACGATCAGTTCAAATTCCCGGAGAAGCTTCTCTCCGTTGAATTCCGTTCCAAAAAAGTGCAACGGATCCCGCCAATGCGGAATACCTTCGTAACTGTCCGCCCCGACAAGAAGCCGAAAATTGATTTCGGGAAATTCTTCGCGGAGTTTCGTCATGGTCACATAAGATCCGCGGTAATCCCCCATGTTCAATTCCATTTCGGAAATCCGGATGCGCGGATCGTCGCCAATGACCAAATCCAACATCGAAAGACGGTCTTCCGCCGATGCGAAAAGCTTTTTGTCCCAACGGTCCGGACTCGGAACAAACCAGAGTTCAGCGCAAAGATTCAACTCCAGGCAAAGTTTTGCCAGATGAACGTGATCTTCGTGGACAGGATCGAACGCACCGCCAAAAATGGCGACAGTTTTAGTAGACATAGACAACAAATCCGACGTTAAACTGGAATCGGGTCCCGTGAATGCGCAAATCTTCGACGGGATTGTAGTGGGAAAGAATCCAGCGGTGCTCCATTTCGGTGACGATCGCCGCAGTCGGCAACAGCTGGAATGTCGCGCCGAGGCCCGCACCCCATTCGCACCAGGTGACATCCCCTACGTTCGCAAGCTGCTTCGCCCTGCTGAACGAGCCTATCAAGTACGGCTTTCCGTGTCCGCCGAGAGAAACTCCCAAAGAAAGGCTGAGAGTACGCACTTGTGCGGAGAGCTTGTCTTTTTCCGCATCGGTGCGGGAATAATTGTAAAATCCGTAACCGGCGCGAAAATACCCAATATCCCAAAGCCAAACGCCCACAAAAGGAGTCATCCGGTTGATTCCTGCCCCATCGGATGCGTCATCCTGGATTCCGTAAGCCGATTCCACGACTCCACCCACCACGAGCGGCAGCTTTTGAGCGAAAACAGAAGTCGCGAGGAAGAGGAAGAGAAGGATAGAAGCCTTTTTCATGAAACAATCGCAACCAAAATGAAGACGCAAAGCATCGCATTCGACAGGGAATCGTATTTGTGCAACCAGTAAAAGGTCCGCGACACTGAGGCGTTTCCGTCTAGGACAAGGCTATACAAACGGTCAGAAAGAAAGCAGGAGAAAGAAAACTTGGCGACAATGAGCGCCAACACCCAAAAGGCAAATTGGGCAAAATAAGCCCCCAGCGCATACAAAAGGAGCAGGCTGGCGTTTTGCAAGACATTGACGCGCCGGGTTGCATCGCGGGGTTCGTCCAAGTCCTGCAACAGGGAGCGGTATAAACAAATCCTCTTTTGGAGTGCGCCGTAATTGTCGATGAATCGCGAAAGGCTGTACCCGAAGACAACGACAGAGGCGAAGATCAAAATGTAAGAGGAAATATCGACCATCAAGACCAATATAGCAAGAATTTGCGGCTACTTCGGAGATTTTTGAAATGCGAAAGAATTTCTTTCCCAGAAAACACCGTTCGCGTATCCCTGAATGGACGGTTCGGATTCCGCCAACTCCAGCCGTTTTTCTGAAAGACAGGCGTATTCCCGGTTCTGTTCGATGCCAAAGTAACGTCGGCCCAGTTTCTTGGCGACAACGCTCGTCGTTCCGCTGCCCAAAAAAGGGTCAAAGACGACTTGTCCCGGTTCAGAAGAAAAAAGGATGAGTTTCGCCAAAAGCTTTTCGGGCTTTTGCGTCGGATGCTCCGTATTTTCGGGCATGCTCCAAAACGGGACGCTGATGTCGTCCCAAAAATTCGACGGAGCCGTGTCGCGGAACTTGCCGTTTTCCGTATCGTTCCAATCCTTGGGGAGACCGTCTTGCTTATAGGGTGCAATGACGCGGCGGCGCAAGCGAACCCTTTCCGGATGAAAACAATAATCCTTTGGATTTTTGACGGCGAACCAGATGTCTTCCATTCCATTTTTCCAATTTGCCGAAGCGCCACGGCCCTTTTCACGGCCCCAAGTAATCCGGTTCAAAATCGAGAGGCTTCCC
>CAZPKF010000012.1:0-78392 GCA_964587155.1 uncultured Fibrobacter sp. | reverse complement strand
GCCTGTAGCCATAAGGGATGGAAGCGTTTTTAGGTCTCCAAATGACACTTAAGCCGATTTTTCAGGACGCAGACTTTACGCTTAAAGAGCTTATCATCAAGGAACAGCACAATTGCAAGGCTACGGGTTATTGGAAAACCAACAGCGTGAAATATAATTTTCTGCTGATTGCGCATGAATATTTATTTGTTTTTAGAAAGTAATTCATTTCAAAAACGTTAACGTATACTTTCTTTCGCTAATTTCCCCAGAGGGGATAAAAAATAGAATACCCCACTTCGTTAGATTTGTAAACAATCAAAAAAGAGTCTTCCCCAAGACTACTTCCGTTTCAAATCTGCGCACTGCTCAGGTACGTGGTGTCAAAAGACTGGGATGCCAAAAGTACCTGATCTTGAAGCACCTCTACGAGTTGGCAAAGGGAACGGAAAGAAAGAAAATGTAGTCTAAATTAGAAGCTTGGACAAACTACTTTGCGGAAAAACTCGACACGACCATTTCGCGAAAACGTCTCGCCTTCGCGGTCAAAACCGTGCAAAATTCACCCTATTCGCAGAAAAGTTTTCCGTTTGAGACCCATCCAGAAAAGTGCTCTTTTCTAATCCCTAATTCCGGATTAATGACACAGCCTTCTTTTTAAGACAAGAAACTCCCAGTCTTAAAAGATCGCAACAACAAAATCCGTTTGATTATTTGGCGGGAACCGCCGCGGAATCCGACGGGAGTGGCGTCAAATTCGCTGACGGCAAAACACTTGCACTGGAATCCGGCGTGGCATTTTTTGTAGAATCCCTGACAGGCTGCGGCTCCCCCGCGGTTTCTCCATCGAGAATCATTTCAAGCAATTCCGCCGCTTGCAAAAACTCATTGGAATCTGAACAATTTTTGGTACCGAGAATCTTTTGCAAATATTGTTTTTGCAATTTTGAATCTCCTTCCGCAGCCGCAATGTTCGACAATTTAAAGAGGGAGGCGCACGTTTTGGGCGATTCCGGGAAAGCCTTGATCACACGTCCAAAGACAACTTTCGCCTTGTCCATCTGATTGACATCCGCCAAGCATACGCCCATCCAATAAAGGGCATCGGCTGCGACTTGACCTTTTTTGGCATCTTCATAAATCTGCTTGAATTCCGAATAAGCCAGCTTGATTTCGCCTTTATGATAATCCGCCCGCGCCGTATTAAACAGCGAATCCAGGGTTTGCACTTTTTCCGCGGAAATTTCAGAACTGTCCTGCGGGGCAGAAACCGTTTGACCGTTCACGACAACCTTTTTGGATAGAATCTTGTCGGACTTGCCCAAAAGCAAATCCAAACGGTAAAGCAATTCTTCGTGATGGCTATCGTTGCGGTCGCTGAGCTCCGAAAGTTTGGAAGAGAGCATGGCCAATTCCACTTTCATCCGCTTCTGCACAAGTGCGAGCGAATCGATGACCGATTCCAAAGAATCAATACGCGCCCGGGTCTGTTCCGCCGAAGAGTGGACGTTCTGTTTTACCTGTTGAACATCCTGCTTGACATCGTCACCGACCGCTTTCATTTCTTTTGTGCGGAGGAGCGTGACACTCGAACAGGCACTCAAGGCGAATGCGCAGACCATAGAAGCAAATACAAAGCGTTTCATTAAGACCTCAAGCTGAATGCGCTCAGACGGTTTTCAAACCATTACTTTTTGATATTGACTTTAAAGTTCGCGCGGCGGTTTTGCGCATACGCTTCTTCCGAATCGCCGGCAGCCTTCGGCTTTTCTTTGCCAAAGCTTATCGTTTCCATCCGTTCCGCACCGACTCCGTAAGCCGAGAGGAAATCCTTGACTTTCATGGCGCGTTTGCTGCCCAGAGTCATATTGTAATCTTCCGTGCCGCGGGCATCCGTGTGACCTTCCACGACAATGACGAAGCGAGGTTCCTTGAGCAAGATATCGCCGACTTGGGTGAGAATTTCTTTCGCTTTTTCCGTCAATTCCGATTTGTCGAAGTCAAAATACACGTCGTCGGACATCAGGGCGTTGATCAGTTTTTCAACGCGGGCACGTTCCGCTTCGAGGCGCTCTGCTTCAAGACGTTCCGCTTCGAGACGCGCCTTTTCCAAGGAGTCCGCTTTCGCTTTGTTCAACGCAGCCGTATCCACCGGGGCGGCTTCCGTTTCAGCAGGTTCTTCTTTCACCACCGGATTCACGGGCGGTTTTTTCTTGGAGCATGCGACAAGTCCAAAAGCAATCATTGCTGAACTTGCAAGAAAAAGAATTTTTTTCATTGTTCTACCATCCTTGATTTTGTTGTGAAGAAATCTGTTTTTGACGTTCTGGAGAATACCAAGACCACGATGGAGCCGTATTGTCTCCGCCATTCGTTATTCGGGTCACGTTTGTTCCGTCTTTTCGCATGATGTAAATCTGATGAGACCCGGAACGGTCACTGGAAAAAGCGATGAGCATCCCATCCGGAGACCACGTCGGATGTTCGTTATTGCCCGCATTGCTAGTCAATTGCATGATGTCGGAACCATCCATGGCGCACGTGTAAATATTCATCTTGCCGCCATCCATGGATGTATAAACGATGCGGTCTCCGGCTGGCGACCACGAAGCCCGTTCATTGTAATTTCCCATGAACGTAATCCGCCGGGCATCCGTTCCGTCCCTGCCCATCGCAAAAATTTGAGGATTACCTCCGCGGTCGCTTGTGTAAAGGATCTCCGTTCCAAAAGGACTCCAGGCGGGACTTACTTGCGAAGCGCGGCCAAATAGGATTTTTTGACTTGCGCCCGTTTGCGGATTTCCTAAGTAGAGGGTAGTGCGGTTTCCATGAATGGCTGCAAAAAGGAGCTCGCCCGTTTTGGGATTCACCGCCGGACTGAATGTTTGCGAAAGATTCGGGAAAAGGCGACGTTCACGGCTGGTGTAAAGCTCGCGTTCAAAAAGCTGCGCCTTTCCGTTCCGAAAACTGACGAAAACAATCGCATTGTTGTCCTTCGTCCACGCAGGCATCATACTGATTGTCGTATCGCGCGTCAACTGGCGGCGATTGTAGCCATCGTAATCCGCAACGACAATTTGCTTGACTCCGTCGACTTTCGACACCCAGGCAATTTTCGTTGAAGCGACTCCGAATTCTCCCCAAAGCTGTTTGACGACCTTATCCGAAAAATCGTGAAGCGCCGCCCGGACATCTTTTTGCTGCACCGTGTAAGCCTCGCCAAGCATCAAATCTTTCGATTGCGTCGCATAGAGGTAACAAGAAATCTTGACGCGGGAACCGTCCAGTTTTTCTACTTTCCCCGTCACATAGAACTTTGCCCCAGCGCGGACAAAGGTAATCATTTTGAACGCCGGACTTTCTACCACGGAAAACCGCCCAGAAAGTTCGAAATCGCTTTTCAAGATTTTTTCCGGTTTAGCGGGAATCGCTTCGAAGTCTTCCTTCATTTCAAAAGGAAGCAGTCCCACCGGCATTGTATTCGAAACGGAGATTCCCACATCCACAGAAATCGTGTCGATGGCGGCAAAAGCGCCTTGGCAAAAAAGGCTAAAGAGCAGCGCAAAAAGTTTCACTCGTGAAATCATCAACCCAATAATACAAAGTTTTTATATAAAAATTCGTGAAGAAAATCAATTCGGCGTGAAGTTGAAGTTAAGCGAAAGAGCCGGTGCACGATAATTCGGCGGCAATTCGGGAAGATTCGAAACCTGAACGGCGCGCATCGAAAGATGATCCCAGGTTTTGTTCTTCGAAGAACGCTTTAACGAAATGTCCGTGATGTTGCCAAAACGATCCACCGTGAACTGGATAGTGGTTTTCGTACTCTTGGAAACATTCAATCCCGACGGCGGATTAAAATGCTGCATGATAATCTGTTTCAAGCGTTCCAAGTAAACCTGCATCAACGGATCCATGTCGACGTAACCGACGGGATTCAGCCCCGATTCTTCCGCGATTTCATCCGGGAGGTCCATTTCATCGGGCAAATCCATCGCCTCTTCCACAGGCTCTTCCGGGACCGGTTCCGGTTCTTGTACGGGCTGCTCTTTCGGTTGGGGTTCCTCTTTTGCCATTTTCGGTTCGGGCGGCAATTCCTTTTTGACTTCGGGTTTGGGTTTCGGCTGCTCTTTGGGCTTTTCTGGTTTTGGCTGTTCGGGCTTGGGTTTTGGTGGTTCCGGCCTCGGACGCACGCGGGGCTGCGCTTTTTGCGGCTGCTGCACCTGCACCAGTTCAAAAATTTTCACGGGTTCCGGCTCGTGTTCAAAATTGATGAAATTTAAAAAGACGATTCCCAACGCGACCAGCACGTGAAAGGCTATCGAAGAGGCAATGATGACGGGAAGCTTTCCGTTCCAGCCGCCTCGAAAAAAGGGAGAATTGTCCTGCCGATGATTCGCCGCCATGCTTACTTTTCATCATCTCCGGGTAAAGTGAGGAAGCCGAGTTTTTTCACGCCCGCTTGCTGTACCAAAGAAACCACTTTCATCACCTTGCCATAATCGACCGATTCGTCCGCATTGATGACAACCGCCATGTTGCCGTCCCAAAGCGACTTGAAAATGTTCTGAAAATCCTTGAGGTTGACTTTCATGTCGGCAACGTAAACGTCTCCGCTTTTGTTGACGGAAACTTTCAGAAGCTTTTCCTGCTCCATCGTCGGAGCTTCCGCCTTGGGCAAATCCACTTTGATTCCCTGGCTTAACAACGGAGCGGAAATCATGAACACTATGAGAATCGAAAAGACGACATCGATCATGTTCGTCAGGTTCATTTCCTGGTTGATCGTTTTTCCACGGCTACGTTTCACAAACTCTCCTTAGCCTGCCACTTCTTCGAGGGCAAGCAAGTCGCCGCGTTTGAAAAGGCTCAACAAACGGCTGCCAAAGTTGTAGTAGGCGATTTCATTTTCACCCGTCCGCGAAACAAAGACGTTGTAAGCGCCAGAAGCGGGAATGGCGACAACTAGGCCCGCCACAGTCGTAATCAAAGCCATGGCGATACCCGGAGCGACAATCGTCAAATCGGCGGAACCGTGTTTTCCAATTTCAAAGAATGCGACCATAATGCCCCAAACGGTACCCAAAAGTCCAAAAAACGGGGCGAGGTTCGCGCACATTCCCAAAAAATTCACATGCCGGTTTTCACTCAAACGGATGCCTTCGATGGAACGCTGAATCGTGTCTTCTAGCAGCGAAGCCCGATGCTGGATAGAATCATAACTGACGAAATTGCTGAATTTGGACGCTTCGAGGAGAACTTCTTCGGTCAAGCTTTTTAATGCGCTCGAATCGCTGGTTTCGCACAAATCTTTGAGGTCGACAAAGCGTTCCACTTTTTCAAAAGTATGGAAAAATCGGGCATTGGCTTTTTGATTCTTGTGGAAAAAGACCGCCTTGACAATGATGATGCCCCAACAGAAGAGCGACATAAACGCCAAGATGCAAAGAATTATCATTGTCGCGACATCGGAATCACGGACCATCTGGATGACAGGCAAATCGAGCATGTAGCCTCCAAAAAGAAATGCTCTTTCAATGTAGAAAAAGTATAACCGACGGGGGTCGCCCCAACACAAATTTTACCGCCCCGGCATTTTTCCCAAACTCAAGGCGCTTATCGTTAAAAGATCGACGATGACAAAGCCCCAAAAAACGGCAAACACGCCCGGCGAATAGCCGTAACTGTGAAGCCCCACGCCGAGCAAATTCACGCCGAAAAGGCAGAATGCAATGACTATGGACAATAAAGCGACAAGGATTTCTATCGTCTTTGGGGTGGCCAACTTTCCCACCTTCAAATGCATCACAATCAAAACCCATAAAAGTACGAGCAGAGCGCCGTTCTCTTTGGGATCCCAGCCCCAAAAACGCCCCCACGCCACATCCGCCCAAAATCCGCCGAGAAGCGTCCCCGCCACAGAAAGTGCGAAACCAGCATGAAGGGTGTGGTCCAAAAGCGAAACGAGCTGTTTTTGGGGAACCAATCCGCGAAAACGCATCCAAAGCGCCGCGTGCGCCGAAAAGCAGGAGGCAAGGAGCAGACAAAAACCAGAAGCGATAGTGAACACGTGCAGCGAAAGCCAAAAAGGCGAGTCAAGTACTGGCGAAACGTTGCCAAAAGGATCCCCAGAAGAAAGCGCGAAACGCATCAAAAAAAAGCAAGCAAAGACCGAAAATGCCCCCCCGGCAAGGGCTCCCCGGGATTTTTTCTTTACCGCCCCAAATAAGGTCAACAGGGAAAATCCTAACGAAATGACAAGGAAGATTTCATACAAATTCACAAGCGGCACCCGGGCAGAAACCATCCCCCGCCAAACCAAGACAACGGACATGGAAAAAGCCGCCATCGCCTGCGTCAAAACGCCAACCCAAAAAATTCTCTTCGGCATCGATTGGACAAAAACGGAAAGGGCGGAAAAGGCAAAAGAAATACAGACTAGTATCCAGGCAATAAACGGCAAATCAACAGCTAAATAAAGGCGCTCCGCATCGACTCTGCGCACCATTTCCGTTGAAAGTTCAGAGCGGCCCTTTGAAATTCTCTTCCAGAAACTGTCACTTTGCAAGGAATCGTACAAATCCAACGCCGCATCCAACCGTTTCAATTCCTGCGTCAACGGGTGAGCATCATCCCGTTCGGCATACTGGCGAAGCAAAGACCGGCTCTGCAAAAAATCCCCGCGGCAAAAGCTCCGGCGCGCCACGTCCAAATGTAAAATATCCACTGCGGAATGGCGGTTCACCCGGAACAAGTCCAACGAATCCGCCGCTCCCGTCCGAATCAATTCCGGCAAATTCCGGGCAGAAATTCCCGCACACGTTTTCTTGCCGCAAAAAAGATCAGCCACGATAATGCCCAAAGAATGTTCCGGCATCGTCCGCCCGCTAAAAGCAAGCGCAAACGGTTCTTCCGGATGGGCGAAAAGCGGCAGGGCAAACGCCAAAAGGAGAAAACACGTCCACTTCATCTTTTTTTCCTCTTCGCCGCCAAATGTCCTAAAATTCCCAAAAGCAACAAGGCGGAAAACAGATACGGTACAAAGGAAAACGGATCTCGTTTGACCCCAAGCCGAACAATCTCCCTGTCTGGAGGAATTGAAAATTTCTCGCCGAAATACAGCGAGTAACCGCCGATTTTTTGCGGAGAATTCAACGACACCAGCAAAGAGTCCTCCGTCGACGGCGAAAGAAGGATGCATCCGGACGAATCCGCGGAAACAATGCGGAATGAAACGTTTTGCGCAGAATCCAAAACGACCGAAGTTCCCACAAGACCGAAAGCGGCAAAGGACTCCCGTTGTTTTTCGGCAGCGAAGCTCCCCGCAATGAGCACCAGAACGGCCACGTGCATAAATAAAACGCCCCAATGTTTCCTCGTGTGCGGAATGCGGAATAGACAGGCACATAGGACGTTGAAGAATAAAAGAAGTGCGACAGTCTTCATTGCGGGAAACGGCAAGAATCCCCCTGCAAAAAGAATCCAACTGCCAAAGAAACGCTCCACTCCCAATTCAAAACCTCCGCGGGCGCAAAAGAGCGTTCCCCAAAAAACAAGCGCAAAGAGGACGGAAAGCAAAACAACGCCGAATCGCGGCGAACCGAAAGAGCGGCAGATACGCAAAAATTTCGTCACATTCCAAATGTAGACAAAATACTCGGCAAAAAATCCGAGCGGCAAAGGCCATTTCGTCAAAAAAAAATCTTCGTTCATCCGATTTTAAGGTATTTTTACGAAGTAAACCCAAACGACGGATTTTTATATGGATTTTCAAGACGTGACTACTTTGACCGATGACCAAATGCGTTCCATCCGGGATTTTTATTGCAACGATCCTTTCTCCATATTGGGTCTCCATGCCATTGAAACGGACCGCGGTTTCAAAACCGCCATCCGCGTTTATTTACCAGGCGCATCCTTTATCAGCGGAGAATCCGTGGAACCGGAAATTTCATGCGGCCAGGCAGAGGTCAAAAAAACGGATGCAAAAGCAAGCAAAAAGTCCGCGTCAAAGAAAAAATCCAAAGCGAATCAAGATGCGCCCAAATTCCTTTTCGACTTTGTGAAAATCGGCGACTCGGGATTTTTCGAAGCCGTTCTCGACATGGAATTCCAGCCGTTCTTTTACAAACTTCATATCACGCTAGAAAACGGCGTCAAATATTCCGTTTTGGATCCTTACGCCTTTTTGCCCGTCCTCACTGACTTCGATTGCCACTTGATAAAAAACGGAACCCATTACGAACTTTACAAAAAGCTCGGGGCGAACATCGTCCGCCATCAGGGATTCAACGGAGTCCAATTTGCGGTTTGGGCTCCCAATGCGAAAAGCGTTTCTGTCGTGGGAAACTTCAACAGCTGGGACGGCCGCCGTCATCCGATGCGCATGGTGGGATCTTCTGGCATTTGGGAAATTTTCATTCCGGATTTAGGCGAGAACGAACTTTACCGTTTTGAAATCCACGCCCAAGACGGCCATTTGATTACCAAATCCGACCCGTTTGCAAAACTCAGCGAAATGCGCCCGGCGACAGCGAGCGTCACCACGCACCTCGACGGTTACGAATGGAACGACAAGCTTTACATGGACACGCACTACGCCACCCGCGTTTTCGGTGCGCCGATGAACATTTACGAAGTCCACGCAGGTTCTTGGGAACGCGATCCAGCAAATCCGGACCGGTTCCTTTCGTGGAACGAACTTTCGGAAAAGCTGATTCCCTACCTGAAAGAGATGGGATACACCCACGTGGAATTTCTCCCCATCATGGAGCACCCTTTAGACGAATCCTGGGGCTATCAAGTCACGGGCTACTATTCTCCCACAAGCCGTTTCGGTTCTCCAGACGAATTCAGGCATTTTGTCGATCTTTGCCACCAGAACGAAATCGGAGTCATCTTAGATTGGGTTCCCGCCCATTTCCCCAAAGACGCTTATGCGCTAGGACGATTTGACGGCACCGCCTGTTACGAACACGCCGATCCGCGCCAGGGGGAACATCCCGACTGGGGAACCTACATTTTCAATTTGGGACGAAAAGAAGTTTCCAACTTCCTCATCGCAAACGCCATGTATTGGCTGAGGGAATTCCATTGCGACGGACTGCGAGTCGACGCCGTGGCCAGCATGCTCTACCTGGATTACGGAAAGCGCGACGGCGAATGGGTTCCAAACAAAGACGGCGGCAACATCAATTACGACACCATTGAATTTTTGAAGCACCTGAACAGCATCATGGGTCGTCTTGCCCCCCATTCCATCCTCATTGCCGAAGAATCCACAAGCTTCCCGTGCATCACGCGTCCCCCCGAACGCGGCGGACTGGGATTCCATTACAAATGGAACATGGGCTGGATGAACGATTTCCTTTCTTACATGCATCACGAACCGGTGCACCGCAAATACCACCACAACTTGATCACATTCAGCATGGTCTACGCGTATTCCGAGAATTTCATCTTGGTGCTCAGCCACGATGAAGTCGTACACGGAAAAGGCTCCATGCTTGGAAAAATGCCCGGAGACAATTGGCAAAAGTTTGCAAATCTCCGGCTCGCGTACGCCTATCAATTTGCGCATCCGGGGAAAAAGCTCAACTTCATGGGTAACGATTTTGGACAATTCCGCGAATGGAACGAAAAGCAATCCCTGGACTGGCATTTGCTTTCTTGGGAATCCCACGGCAAATTGCACGAAATGTTCAAAGCCCTTTCTCACATTTACAAAAACGAAAGTTCCCTTTGGGAAGTGGATCACGCTCCCGAAGGTTTCGAATGGATTTCTTGTGATGATGCGGACAATTCCATTGTTTCATTTGTTCGCAACGATGCCCACGGAGAAAAAATTCTGTGCGCATTCAACTTCACGCCGGTTCCACGGACCCCTTACCGCATCGGCCTTCCGGCCCGCGGTCGTTGGAAAGAAATTTTCAATTCGGATTCCGAAATGTGGGGCGGCGGAAACATCGGGAACGCCGGAGAAATCCACTCCGAAGACACGTCGTGGCAAAATCGCCAATGGAGTGCGAACATCCTGCTGCCGCCGCTCGGTGCAGTGTATTTCAAATACATCGGTGAATGACGTTTGCCGTTTTACAAGACTAGAAAAGAGCCGCACACCCGTGCGGCTTTTTTGTACTGTCAAAAAATTGAATTTTCCAGAAACGATTCCCGATTTTAATCAGCGACAATCAACGGCTGAGTTCCCGACGGAAAAGCTGTGACGCCGAAACGCCATGGACTACGATTTGATCTAACCACAAATCCGCCGATTCTTTCACCAAGAAGTTGATCGTTTCCATTTTCCCGGCGATGATATTCCAAACATCTCCCTTTGGCACAACGGAAATGCGATTCCATTCGTTTTTTGACGGAATGTCAAATTCAAATTCACAGCTCAGGGCTTTGCCATCGGCATCGTAACCAGCCAATTGCAAAAAGACATGCCCAACACCTTTGACGTAAAAAGAAATGCTGTCGGCGTTCGCCATGTCGTAAGCGTGAATGCCATCGATGGCGGGGGGCAACCCAATGTTGAATCCCACCAACGCATAGGGATTTTCCCCAATTGAATCGGCAAAAAACTCTTCGTGCAGACTACGCGATCCATTCCAAGCGTTTTCCACGTGTCCTTTTTGCGGAAGTTCGAACAGGACTTCGAAGGAATTCCAATAGGTGAACCACCAACCGCCACCAGTCAATGCATGGAAAAGGTTTGTTCCCCGGCCACTTTCAAAGTCTTCGAGGAGAACACTGTCTTCGGCAGGAATTTCCAAATCCACGGTCACGTTTTCCCCAGAAATCAGACGCGAATTTTTCCAATAAACAAAGGAAGTTTCCGCCGGAGCCAAAATGGCATACTCCCCAGAAGGAATTCCGTCAAAACGGAATCTGCCGCCTTCGTAGACTTTCGCGCGGTAAGAAGTTCCATGCAGATAAAATTCCTCGGGCGCGTTTTCCTCAGAAGGGAGAACGCCTGTCAACGTAGCGGGCGCATGGAGCGTATCCAAAAGAAGGGAATCCCCTGCCAAGAAAGCCGTCCGCGCGACACCGTTTTCGGAAGAAACTTCCAAATGTCCCGAAAATTCCGGACGGTTCAAATAAGCGGTCCCCGTTGAATCCGTCAGCGCACGTTCGTAGACATCTGCCGTTCCACGGACCAGGCGGACCTCGGCCCGTGACACAGGTGCACCCGATTCTCCCCGAATGACCACGGCCAATCCATTTTCCGTTTCATCCCAAATGCCACGCCCGGCGGTGGAATTTTCCGAACAGGCCAAAAGGCCGAACGTCAAAAACGTTCCCCAAACAAGTTCTGTCCACGTCGAAAACTTCATCGTGATTCCGCCTTTGTCAGCGCAACTGGGAAAAACGCAGAAACGAGCCGCATGACGCGGTCCGGATTCTCAACCTTTTCAATGCGCGCCCGGATTTCTTCCCGAGCCGTATTCAATATAGCAAGACAATCGCGAAAAGCTTCGGCATCAAGCGCCATATTGATGACGTTGATATCCCTGAGTTCCTTTTCGTGCAACTCCAAGCTTTGCATGGCTAGCCGCATCGATTCCGATTGATAAGCGCGAACGCGTTTCGAACGGTAGGCGTCGCCCGTCGTGAGTTTTAAATCGGTGAGGCTCCAAAAACCTTCGGCATCCCGGCGGACAAGTCCCAATTTTTCAAGCAAGAAAACGGATTTTTTTGCCTGTTCGGCAGATATCGGCGGAGAAACCATCTTCCCCAAATCCCCGTAATTATCACGGATGCGGACAAATCCCAGCAAAGTCCGTATCACGCTGCAATACCACTGGCTGTAAAGTTCGAATTGCGCCTTTTGCAATTGACGGCTGCCTGAGCCCCGGAGCGACAGAACTTCCGCAAAGAGACGGCGGGTCTCCGATTCCCGGCGGGAGCGGCCGAGTTCCACCAACTTTGAAAAATATTCCGCTTCCCGTCCCTGCAATTTCAAGTAGTCGAGAAACCGGGGCAACGCCTTTTTGGAAACATGGAGCTGTTTTTGCAAAATGCGGAAAACTTGGCTTTGGTCAAGCCCCACTCCTTCGCCAAAGACTTTGTAAGAATACCACGGCGAGTCGGCTTTTCTTTTGTCGAAATAGGCCGACAAGTATTCGCGGTAATCCAAAAAATCAAATGGTGAAAGCGTTTCCATTTTTGCATCCAAAATCCCTTAAAAATTACACAAAAAAAGGGAATCGGAGAAAGTGCCGCATCAAAAGTCCTTGCAAGGAATTTTGCAATTCACGACTGCAGTCAACGGGAACTCCACTTTGAACTGGGAACCTGTCCCAACTTTCGAAGTGACGGAAATTTTAGCCTTGTGCAATTCGGCAATATGTTTGACAATGGCTAACCCCAAGCCCGTCCCGCCCGTTTCGCGGGAACGGCTTTTGTCCACCCGGTAAAAACGCTCGAAAATATGCGGCAAATGCTCCTCGGCGATGCCCACGCCGGAATCTTCGACAATGACGCTACTGTTTTCGGAAAAGATCCTAACCGTGCCACCATCCCGGTTGTAACGGATGGCGTTTTGCACCAAGTTGTAAAAAAGCTCGTACAATTTGCCGCGGTCGCCACGAAGATCAAACGGAACAGTAGCCATTTCAAGAGTAACGTTCCGTTTTTGCGAAAGCGGTTCTAGAGACGTTTTCACGTCATCTAGCAATTCCGGAAGATGCACAATTTCGGCATTCGGCAGTTCCCCGCTGGATTCGTCCAACTCCGAAAGCTTCATAATGTCGTTCGTCAAGGAAAGCAACCGTTCGGATTCTTTGTGAATCCTAGCCGCAAAACCCGGAACGTCTTCCGGTTTCGCAATCCCCTTTTCCACCATTTCCGCATAACCGGCAATCGACGTGAGCGGCGTTTTCAGTTCATGCGAAACATTGGCCGTGAACATTTCCCGCAAATCCGAAAGGTTCTTTTTTTCCGTGATGTCCAAAAGAATAACGATGATTCCAGAAACTTCTCCACCCACTTCGACGGGGCTGGCAATCAGTCGAATATCCTTGCCCGCCAAGCGGATTTCCGCATCGCTTTTTTTCCCGGCAGAAGCCTCCGCGACAGCCGCCGTCAACGAAGCGTTAGAAGAAAAGTCCCCGATGCGGCGACCAGAAAAATCCCCGTTCGCCAGGAACATTTCCCGCGCAACGCCGTTCACCATCACGATTTCTCCGTTCGCATCCAACAAAATCATCCCTTCGGACATATCCTCGATGAGCGTTCGAAAGCGGTTCTGTTCAAATTTAAGCCTTGACAATTCGCGATCGGCGTTGTCCCTTTGCCGCTTGATCTCCCTAGCGAACGGGGCAAATTCCTTGTAAACAAAATCGCCTTCCGGAAATTTTACCGAATCGAGGTTTTCCGCCAAACGCCGAATCGGTTCCACGAAACGGGCTGAAAGAATATGCGCAAAGAAGAACGAAAGCAAGAGCAGCACGACAAGCAACGCGAAAAGCCGCGGATAGACCCCCGAGAGAACGGCGAACGCATTGCTTTTGCGGATGGAGAGGCGCAAAACGTTCCCATCAGAAAGCGTTTTCGCATAATAATAAACATCCGAATCGATCGTGTGGGATGCCCGGTGACTGTACCCCTCTCCTGTTTCGATGGCAGCCTTGACTTCTGGGCGGAGTATGTGCGAGTCCATCGAATCCTTTTCTGCATCGGATTCGAACAGGACTTTTCCCGTCGGAGAAATCAAGGTCACACGAAGCGTCGGCGAAGCAAAGCGGGACAAATCTTCGGGCGAATCGAGAAAGGCGTAGGCATTCGCCACCAAATCCCCTTCGAGTTTCAAATCCAGGGAAGTTTGCTCCGAAATCGTGGAACGGAACGCCCCCGAAGTGACAAGCATGGCGACCAACGCAGAAAGCAAACCAACATAAAAAAGGCTAAAGCTCAGTTTTTCTTTCATCAATCCTCCAAATGATTTTCGGGTTCCGCTTTATACCCTACGCCGCGTACCGTTTTAACGCATTCCCCCGCCGTACCCAGCTTCTTCCGCAGCGTCTTCACGTGCATGTCGACAGTCCGCGATTCAATGACCGCATCGATTCCCCACACCCGCTCCATCAGAGCTTCGCGACTAAAGACAATCCCCGGTCTCGACGCAAGGAGTTTCAAAACTTCGTATTCTTTGAACGTAAGCTCCACCGGTTTTCCGTTGAGCGTTACCAAATGCCGGCTATCATCGATAGCGATCGGTCCAAGAGTCAAGCTGGCGCATTCCGAAATTTCTCCTTTTTGCCGCTCCGCGCGTCTGAGAATGGCGCGAACTCGCGCTAAAAATTCCATGATGCCAAAAGGCTTTGTCAGATAATCGTCCGCACCAGCATCCAATCCGCGGATTTTATCCATTTCCAATGTTTTTGCCGTCACCATCATCACGGGAACTTTTGAAAGTGTGGGATTTTCCCGAATGTCTTGGAGAATAGCAAAGCCGTCTCGACCGGGAAGCATCACATCCAAAATGACCAAATCCGGCTGAGAACGCCCCAATGCTGAAAAGAATTCCTGGGAAGAAGCGGCGCACAATACGTCAAAGCCTGCACTTTTGAGCGCATAAGCTTCCATTTCGCGAATGTCCTTGTCATCTTCTACAACACAAATCATCTGAATTCCTTTTTTATTTTGCATTTTTGAAAGTAGAAGATTTTTGTAAAATTTGCGTCAAGACGAGTGTAAAATTCCCAAGAAATCCTCGTTCTATTCCCCAAAAAGCGTTTTTTCTACGCAAACCATCCGATTCCTCCTTTTTAGAAAAAGAAATCCGGCAACGCCAACCGTCCGCAGTCTTTTTGAAGCGAGAACCTTGACTTTTGATGAAACGAAATTTCATCAAGTAAAAACAGAAAATGAATGAATTCACCGAGATTTTGCAAATTCTTTTTGAAAAATGATCGCATTCAATTCCAACTCACAAAGTCCCTCCTGTCAAAAAATCCGCTTTCCTAAAAATACGCACAAAAAAACACCAAAAAAGCAGGACCGTTCCCGGAAATTTTCGACAATCCTTCAAAAAAAGGAGGTTCCGCCATGAGTTCTGAATGGGAGAAAATCCAAAAAAAAATACAACGAAGCGAACGACCCGTTGAAGGCTCTTGGAGAATACGAGTCACTCTCTGAAGAGGATAAAATGGAACGCAGGAAAGAACAAATCGATGAAATAAAAGAAACTTTAAATCCCGTCGGGGAGAGTACCGGGGAGGGATGTAGTTTCCTTCTGGTCCTGTCAATCTTTACGCCCATTCCGCTCATTATCGCGATTGTTTTTGTGCTTGCCATGATTGGAGCCCTCATCGGCGGGGAATTTCTCGCATTTTTGCTTCTCCTCCTTGGTGCCGTAGCCTTTTTCGCCTTGGTTCATAAAGGAATGAGGGATTAGAGTATCACGTCCCCCAGCGGTATGGTTTGCGAGTTCGCCTGCGCTGTCGGGGAGCCTTGGACCTCTATGAATGCTCCTCCCGGCGTTCCCCCGCGAAAAACACGCAAAAGAAAAAGCCCCGTTCCTATTCGGAAAGGGGCTTTCGTGGATGATGCAGGGATCGAACCTGCGACCCGCTGATTAAGAGTCAGCTGCTCTACCAACTGAGCTAATCATCCATGTCTCATCGACAGGTCCAATTATAGCAAAGCACATTCCTGTTGGCAAGGGATTTTTTTCAACTTTTTGCAAAATCATGCGCATAGATTCCTCTAGAGCAACAGAATATGAGGAATTCCAAGATTTTTATTACCTTTAAAAGACTTCAATTTTTGCACCGTTCTCCCCTTACCATCCGGAGAACTCCTTTCCTAAAGCGGGATATTCATGGACAACAGCGACTGGTTGGATTCTTATCTTTCTTTCCTGGGCGTGGAACGCAATCTTTCCCCCGCGACAATCCAAAGCTACGAAGAAGACTTGCGGCATTTTGTCTTCTGGGCTGACAACCGCAACGCCCGAATCGCCGACCTTACGCCGCCCGATTTGGATACGTTCCTGACAGAAGTCGCCGGCAATGCCGATTACAGTCCAACCTCCGTTGCCCGGCATTTTTCAAGTCTGCGCGGATTTCTCAAGTTTTTATTGCGAGAAAAGGCGTTTCCTTATTCAACCGACAGTCTCTTGGCGACACCGCGCATCGGACATTATTTGCCCCAATGCCTAACACGTGAAGAAGTGGAAAGTGTCTTTGACGAAATCCGCCTAACTTCAAAGCGCCCGGAGCGCGACACAGCATTGCTTGAATTGCTGTATTCCGAAGGGCTCCGCATAGCCGAAGCTTTGACCTTGCGCCCCCAAGATATCGATTTTGAAAACGAATGGATTACCCCCATCGGCAAGGGGAACAAACAAAGACTCGTTCCGCTGGGGCAAAAAGCCAAAACCAATCTCAAAATTTGGATGGACTGCGTGCGCCCCTCACTTTCTCCAAAATCCAACACAGTCATTTTGAATTCCCTCGGGAAAAAGATGACTCGCATGGGTGCTTGGAAACTAATTCAACGTTATACAGCCCATTTAGAAAAACATGTCACGCCGCATACCTTCCGGCATTCCTTTGCAACGCATTGCCTAGAAGCCGGCATGGACTTGCGCGTTCTCCAAGAACTGTTGGGTCACGCAAACGTCACCACGACTCAGATTTACACCCATGTCAACGACCAGATGATTCGTGAAGAGCACCGGAATTTTCATCCGCGGGAATTGGGAAACGCCAAGAACGGTGCTCTTTGATTTGTAAAACGGAACGAAGCCTGCGTATTGCTCTCCCAATCAATGTCAAAATTTTTCACCAAATAGGTACGGACATCGTTTTCAGATACCGGACTGTCTGAACTTTCTATTAAAGATAGCGTTTCTTCGATTCCAAAGATTCTGTTTTTCAAAATATCAAATACGGCTTCTTTGGATGGAGCATTTAAGAAGGATTCCGCAGCAGGGGTCAACTCATCCATTCGCTGGACAAGTCCCAAATTTGAAAAGATATTGCTTATATAATTGGCAACCGTTTTATCACTGCTTACAGAGTCGAACTGTTTTAAACCATTTGACGAAAGAATCTTTTTTCCCCTTGTAAAATCAACGCTCGCAGCGAATTACCGTTTTTTTTCCGCTCCGAAAAACAGAAAACTTTTGTTTACGTCATCCGACAGCTAGACGACTGCGGCAGTCAAAACCGCGACATGAAGAAGACGTTTGACTTTCGTCCGGAATGATTCTACATCACGGACATCATCAAGGAGTTACAATATGACGCTTTCAAAAATCAACTACCGCCAAATCGAGAACGCCTTCCATGAAACGGTCGCCCGACTGCTCGCCGAGGGTTACAACATTTGCACCAGAACCATGGGTGGATGTCAGGGGGAAGTCACTAAAATTGACCTGCTCCGGGGGAATTCGTTTGCCTGCGTCGAGCTCGTTCGGTGGAACCTCGGCTTTTACGACTTCGGTTACACGATCCGGATCGGGAAAATGGACGCGTCCAAGTTCTTCTCCGGCACCCTGCTGGATGAAAACGAACCTTGCCCGGCGGGCGTTTTCGATTCACGACTCGAATGGGAGGAAGTTCACGCGTTCAAAAGCCTGCTCCGCGATAGTCATCGTCACCAATTCGCCGAGGTCGCCGTTTGACTGAATTTACGCTTTTCAAAATGTCTCCCGGATAGCGACATTTTCTCCGAAAGAAATTTTATAATTTCACAGACTAAAGGAGTCTTAATATGGAAGAAAAAATACACAATCCTGAAGGATGGTGATTTTACTTTAAAAAATCATAGGCAAGTTTTCAAAGCGACATTCCTTCGAAACTCTCGAGACTGTCGCGAGAGCTAAACTATTTAGTAAAAAAGTTAGACGATTTTGTCCTTGAAGTCGAACACCCGGCAAAATACTATAAAATAAACCTCCCCGAAAATTATTTCTATCCGTACAACAAATACTTTTTCGGTCTTTATGCTAACCGCATGCAAGGTCACTGCTATGGAAGTGAAGAACTTGTCCGCTGCGTATTACGGGATTTTAATATGTTACAGGATTTCCTGGCTTATAAGGTTTAGGCACCAGCCCTATTATTTCCATTTTTACCGTCCAGCCTTCTTTGCACGGTCCTTTCGGATCCCATGCGACTTCAATGACCCGGAATTTTGTTCCGCGCTGTAAAATTTCTTCAAATTCTTTGCGTTTCCCAAGCAGTTTCGTCTATTCTTTCCCGTCCCACGTTGTTGGCGAAGTATCGCGATCGCCGTACGCCGAGAATGGTTCGGCGTAAAGGCATTTAGTGCCCTTTGGTGCAAAAATTTCAAACTTCGGCAACTCCGTCGAAAATCCCGCTACTTGCAGAAAATTTCTAAAAGAATTTTTTCGCAACAACATAAGCGCCCATTACAAATCAATTGATTCAACCATTTTCTTTCGTGCAATGCCCCACCGAAAAACGATAAAAGAGTCCTATGGCATGAAAACCCCGAAAGTTGTGTCCAACTTTTTTTGGGAACAGCCCATTGCCAAGACCTTGTTCTTTATCTATAATTTCGTAGGTAACTACAAAAAAATTCATTTCTATGAATCTTCCCAAAATCGCCATTTTGATTAAAATTGCCTCCCTTGAATTTGAAAAAATATCCAACACCATTTTGTCTTCGCGCAATTTGACTGCATCTCAATATCGGATTCTTAAATTTCTTTACTCCCAGCAAGAAAAACAGACAAGAATCGTAGACATAGAAAGGCACTGTTCCATCACGCACCCGACAACTTTAGGCTTATTGGAAGTTCTAGAAAAGAAAGGATTCATATTAAAAAGAATCAACCCGGAAGACGCAAGAAGTAAGCGAATTTCGTTGACGAAAAAAGCCAAATCAATGCAAAGCGAATTAGAACGCATCGGCGACCAAATTGATGAACTATTTACAGTCAATTTATCCGGCGAAGAAAAGCGATGCCTACAGAAACTCCTCTCAAAATTACAGAACTTAAACGCGACCGGTTCAAGAAATCAGCGCAAGAAAACGTTTAATGCGGCAAACATCGAAAAATAGTTTCTTTCAAAGGCAATTTTCATGTTTCATTCCAAGACAAACTCGTCCGTTTCCATATTTTCGAGACTTTCCATTTACATTCTCGGCGTTTTTTTGCTGGGTTACGGAATTGTCCTTTGTGTAAAATGCGAAATGGGAGTTTCTCCCATCAACAGCATTCCTTACGTCATTTCCCATTTTATTCCGCTGACATTGGGAACCCTCAGCCTCTTTTTTTATCTAGTAAACATCTTCATTCAACTGCTCATCAGTCCTAGAAAACACTATTCGGGAATATTCATTCAACTACCCGTATCCTTGATCTTTGGGCTAGTCATCGATTTGTGGGATTCCTTGATTCCCTCGCCAGAGACATTCTTCGGCCGCTGTACATTTCTGTGTGGAAGCTTATTTTTTACCGCACTGGGAATCTTGTCAATTGTCAGTGCGCGCCTGGTGCCCGACCCTCCCACAGGAACAGTCCAAGCTATTAGCCGTGCGACAAAGAAAAATCTGGGATCGGTAAAAATCGCCTACGACATTTCTTGCGTGGGAATATCCCTGCTGATAAGCCTCCTGTTCGCCCACCGCAACATCGGTTTTGGATTTGCCACCATCGCTTCTGCTATTTGCGTTGGTCAAATTCTCGCCATTTTACAGAAATTTGTTCGAAAATTAACGCTGCGGTATATTTCCAAATCAGAAACTTGACTAAGATATGTTGAATAAAATTTTGAAGGAATCTATCCTATGCAAAATACCGAAATAGAGAAAGCAATTCCCTGGAATCCGTGGCATGGATGCAAAAGAGCAAGTCCAGGCTGCAAAAACTGTTTCGTCTACAAAATGGACAAGCGCTACGGAAGGGACACAACCGTCATCACCAAAGGAAAAACAACCTACGAACTGAAAGACAAAGATTGTCCTCCCCATTCCTTGGTTAAACTTTGTTTTTCATCTGATTTTTTCATTGAAGAAGCGGATGAATGGCGCGAAGGCTGTTGGGATTTTATCCGCCGCAGAAATGACTGCATTTTTGTCGCCACTACAAAGCGGCCAGAAAGAATAAAAGATTGCCTGCCTTCCGACTGGGGCGAAGGCTGGGAACAATTGCACCTGAGCATTTCCATTGAAAATCAGGAAATGGCCGACAAGCGCATTCCCCACTTTTTAGACGCGCCATTAAAACATCGGGAAGTTTTTTGTTCTCCGCTGATAGCCCCGATATCACTCGGAAAATATCTGGACACGGGGCTTATCAAATGCGTGAATGTCGGCGGAGAAATGGCTCCCAAGACGGACGTGCGGCCCATCCGATATGAGTGGGTGAAAAATTTATTCTTAGAAGCCAAAGAAAGGAATATTGAATTCTACTTCCATCAATGCGGCTCTCTATTTTTGAAAAACGGAATCAACATTGGCAAATGGAATTTGAACGAACAAATTAAACGGGCAGAAGAAATTCAGCACGAGCTGGAACAAAATTTCGGATAACATATTAGCCAAATCAGCATTTTATTTTTTTGATAAGCGTGAAATTCCCACAGATTTTGGCGAGACTCTTTCGTGGGAATATTTGTGCTACGAGTAAGAAAATCCAATCCGCAGGCAAATTCCAACTTGCATTTTATACGGAGAAAACGACACTCTGACTTCGCTTGAAACGATTTCAAATTTCGCAAGCGAAATCGGTGCAAAACGCACCGTGATGAAAAACGGTGAACATTGGTTTCACACCAAAGAACAGATGGATTTTCTGGATGAATGGATAAAATCTTTCCGCCAATGTTAAATAAAAAATCAAAATGAATTAATCCTTCACAACACGGTTTATACCGACACTTCGTTGACGGAAACATTAGCACAGATGCAGCAGAGAGCCTCTGCCGATTTCCTTTGCCCCTGTTGACTCCTGCCATTTGGCAAACAATGTGAACTTCGTTTTGACATAATCGCCAAAAAGTTTATTCCAGCAACTTTCTGTTCAAATCATCCCTTTTTTCATATAAACGAAAGTAATTTGTGAATCCTCTATCAAGAAGCTCTTTCGTTAAACTGTAAAAAAGTTAATCGGATTACGGCTGCATGCGAATCCCACTCCGGAACAGAGGCTCAAAATAAGCATTCTCTTTTCCCGTTTTTATCAAAAGAATTTCTGTTTTGTTTTACGGAAAGTCTTTGCAATCAGGTTCTTGTTATAGCAATTGGACGCTTCACGACAAAACTTGCAGAATGCACCTCCTTTTCGCTCATCCCTTTTTCACGGATGCCCACCCATTTCAAATTTTGTCTATATTTCCCTTTGATGAAAAACGACCCGTACATTCTTGTCGCCGACGAAGACTCCTTGGAAAAATTGCTCCAAGACCTTTCCCACTACGAAATCGCGGCAGTCGACACCGAAGCGGATTCCATGTATCATTACACGGTTCGCCTTTGTCTGATACAGATAACCATCGGCGACCATTGTTACATCGTTGACCCTTTCGCTCCCATCGACATTCCAAAACTTTTCAAAACCCGTGCGATGAACAATCTGATTTTGCACGGATCCGATTACGATTTGCGCATGCTGTGGCACCGATTCCACTTTTCACCAGCCCATGTTTTCGACACGATGATCGCCGCTAAATTTTTGGGAGAAAGTGCGCTTGGTTACGCAAGCCTTGTCCGCAAATATTTTGGAATCGATTTGCCCAAGGACAATCAAAAATCCGATTGGACCATTCGCCCGCTTCCGGCGGACATGTGCGAATACGCAATACACGACACGTTTTATTTGCACGAACTTTGCGCAAAGCTCGGTGAACAGTTGAAAGAACAGGGAAAATTCGATTGGCTTATCGAAACTTGCGACGACTTGATTCAAAAAGCCAAGCAACCCAAAGAGAAAGATCCGGAACGATTCCGCATCCCGGGGTCCTTCAAATTGCATCCCCAGTCGCTCAACATTTTAAAGCACGTTTGGGAATGGCGCGAAAAAGAAGCCGAAAAATTGGACAGGCCTCCCTATAAAGTATTCGGAAACGAGCTTATGCTGGCAATAGTCCGGTCTGCGACCTATTCGTTCCCCAATGTCCGCGAAGAATTTCTCCCCAAATTGCCCCGAAATTTTACCGGGGACCGCCGTGCGGATTTTTTGGAAATGCTCCAGAAAGCGATGGAAATTCCCGAATCGGAATGGCCCGAAATGAATCAACGGGTTCCACCTCCAGAATTCTGTCCCGACGGCGATCTCATCGACACCCTCAAAGAATGGCGAAACGAACGCGCCAAAGATTTGAATCTGGATGCGGCGATGCTCGCAAACCGCTCGCAGCTCATTTCTCTCGCCTCTCCCATAGGGACGACTTGGAACGACCGTTACGATGCCGCTCATTTTTTGAATTGGCAACGCAACATTTGGAACGACATTTTGCATCAAAATCTGCACCCGTGAGGACTTATGGGCAACATCGGCATTCCCGAATTATTACTGATCATTTTCCTGGTTTTGCTGCTTTTCGGCGCACACCGCATTCCCGAACTGGGAGCCTCTTTGGGAAAAGCCTTGCGCGAATTTCGCAAGGCGCAAAAAGGTCCCGACGACAAAACAGACAATCCCCAAGACAAAACCTGACCAGGCAAAAAGGCGATGGAGATCTCTGAACATTTTCGGGAACTCCGGTGGCGAGCCCTCGTTTGCCTCGTCTGCTTTGGCGTTTTCACCGCATGCGCTTTTTACGCTGCGCCCATCTTATGGCCCATTGCCAAATATCCGCTCATCCAGTCGGACACAGTAACTTTGGTAAACCTCTCCCCCGCCGAAGGAATTTCTGCAAGTCTCCAGCTCGCCGGAATGCTTTCCACTTTGATTTCCGCACCCATTTTCCTTTACCACGCCTACGCTTTTTGCGCACCCGCCATCCGGGAGAACCGCCGCAAATTCGTCGCCACATCCCTAATCCTTTCCTGCGCGCTATTTTACACCGGAGCAGCTTTCGCCTACTCTTGCGCCATTCCACTCTTGCTTTCCTTTTTGGCGAATTATTCCGAAAGCGCAACGCAAATGTGGGCGCAAAACGCTTATGTTTCCTTTTTATTCCGTTTTGTCTTTTTGTTCGCCGTGGCGTTTTTGATGCCAGTCTTCGCCGCATTTTTTGCCCGGACAGGAATCGCCGACAGGAATTTTCCCATGCGGCATTTTCGGATAGTCCTCTTCCTCATCGTACTTTTTTCCGCCATCGTAACGCCCCCAGACCTGCTTTCGCTTTTTTGGATGGCGCTTCCGCTGACTGCCTTGTATGGACTCAGCCTCATCGCTTATAAAATCGCCTGGAGGCACCGGTGAACGCGGAAATCGGATTTTCAGAACTTTGCGTTCTGCTGGTACTTGCCCTTGCGCTCGTTTCGCCCAAAGACATCGGAAAGACACTCGCCGCATTCAAACGTTGGAAGGGGCGTTTGTACAAAATGAAATTCGACCTGGAGGATTCCCTGATGCAAGATGCCGAAAGAGCGGACGAAAACGGCTGGATAGTCCAAGCCATCCGCCATTTTGACCCCTACCGTTCCGCCGCCAAAGTTGCAGCCTTCCATCCGCTGCCAGGCGAACCGGACATTTCACCCCTCTTGAGGGAATTGGCTCTCGAAGGCAGGCTTTTACTGCCCAGAACATTCAATGGCGGAATCATGGAATTTGTCGAAATCCGCGACTTGGAAAAAGATCTTGTCGAAGGCAGATTCCACGTTCAGGAACCGCGAAAAGACCTTCCCGTTTACACGGGTCCCATCCCATTCGCTTTAATCCCCGGAGTAAAATTTTCCCGCGACGGAGGGAGGCACGGCCACGGAAAAGGCTATTACGACAGGTTCCTCTCTAAGCATCCCGAAACAGTCAAATGCGGAGTCGCATTCCGGGCCCAAGTGTCCGAAAATCCGCTAGAGCTCAAACCCCACGACATTCCAATGAACTATATTGTAGCCCCGAAAACCGATCCGGAAAAGGAGACTCCCCATGTGGAAAAAGCAACCGTTTAATGCTCGCCGTGAACAAGACGAACGTCACCCGTTCCCAGAAGGGCGTTCCTTTGCGCAGGATCGCGAAAGCAGGCCGCGCCGCGACTTCGCTTACGGACGTTCTCCAAAATTCGAAAAACCGCGCTTTGAAGAGAACGCGGAAGCGCGCCCGCGCCCATCCCAGGTGAAGCTATCCATAGGCGACTCCGACAGTGCTCCGCAAACAGCCGTTGGCGGTATCCGCGAAGTGACAGAACTTTTGCAAAATTCCCCGATGAAAGTCCACCGGGTGCTTTTCCGTCACAATTCAGGCAACCCCAAACTCTATTCCCTACAGAAGTTGGCAAAAAAGAACCGGATTCACGTGCAACAGGTCGAAGCCCGCATTCTCGATTCCTACGCCGTTCCAAATCAGGGCGTTGTCGCCCTTTGCAACGAAAAGGAATTATTGAAATGGGACGATGTCAAACAGGAATTTTTCGAAGCAGAAGAAAAGGGCGAACGCAAACTGGTCGTGATTGCGACAAACATCGAAGACCCGCGAAACCTTGGCGCGTGCATCCGCTCTTCGCTAGGGCTTGGCGCAGACATTTTTCTGATGCCGTCTAAAGGAATGTGCGGACTCACGCCGACTGTCGCCCGGGCTTCCACCGGCGCCATCGACAAGCTCCGCCTCTGCCGCCCGGAAAATCTCGAAGCAACCATCGGAGAACTCAAACAGGCTGGTTACCAAATTTTAGGACTTGATGCCGCGACAGAAGTTTCCCTTGTCGATTATCCGTTCGGAGACCGCATCGTCCTTGCTGTCGGCGGCGAAGACGCCGGACTTCCGCCCTTTATCGCGAAACAATGCTCAGACATTCTCCGCATTCCGATGATGCCCGATGCGCAATCTTATAATGCGTCCGTGGCGCTTTCCTTGGGACTTTACGAAATCGCGCGGAAGCGCCCCATCGGTTAACCGTGCCCATTCCGCTAAACAATGCGGAGCTTCGGAATTTCATCGAAGAAGCCGTCCGTAAAAAGACCGATCTTTTGAAACTCGCCGAAGCCATTTCCAAAAGCGAATTCGCTCCTTGGCGAAATCAAATTTTGGATTACATCGCCCTAGTTCCAAAATACAGGAAAAAGTTCGACACGACAGCCTTTTTGGCCTGCGACAAATTGGCGTTAGAGCAATCGACAGCAGCCGACATTGGACTATACAAAGCCCGTTTTTTTGACGGAGCCAAATCCGTCGACGATTTGTGCTGCGGCATGGGCGGAGACAGTTTCTTTCTTCCGCAAAACGTTCCCGTGCGCGGAGTGGATTTATCCGAAGACCGCATCTCCATGTACCGGTTCAACACAAAAGCCATGGGTTGCCAACGGGAAGCTTTGACGGCCGATGTACGCACACTCAAATCGCGCAGCGCCTTGTTCACTATCGATTCTGCACGTCGCGCCAAGGACGACGACAACCAACGAAATTTTTCCGAACTAACTCCGAGCCTTTCCGAAATCATCGAATTGGCGAAGCTTTACAAAGGCGGCATGGCGAAACTTCCACCTGGTTATCCGCAAGAGTCCTTTCCTCCCGAAACCGAAAAATTTTATCTCGGCGCAAAAAACGATTGCCGCGAATGCCTGCTCCTATTCGGATGCTTGGCAAAGAATCCGGGGAAAACGCACGCCGTATTCATCGACAGTTTTGGAAATTCCCACGTTTGGACATCCTCTTCGACTGCCGACCTTTCGTGCGGGCCCCTGTCGAATTTTATCGCAGAGCCCATTCCCGTTTTGATTCGCAGCCATCTCTTCCCGGAAATCGCCTTAAGCCTCTCTCCGGACGTGCGCCTGATTTCTCCCGGCATCGCGTACCTGACAAACGATAAACCTCTCCCCGGTGACGGTTTCCGCAATTTCCGCATTTTAGGAAGCGCTCCCCTTTCTACGGGAAAAGTCAAAAAACTTTTGCGGGATCACCGCATCGGCAAACTCACCATCAAAAAGCGCGGCGTTGAAATCGTCCCCGAAGCCGAAATCAAAAGGCTTTCCCCGAAAGGCGAAAACGAGGGAGTTCTTTTTTACACGCGCGTCGCCGGAGAAAAAACGGCCATTCTCGCAGAACCAGTTTGAAGTTCCGCCGCACGCCATCCAAAATTCCTATTTTAGTCTTATGGTAAAATTGGACCCTACATGGTACGAATTGCTCAAGGACCAATTCGAAATGCCTTATTTTCTGCATTTGAAAAACGTCCTTGTCGAAGAGAAGAAAAAATACATCGTCTACCCTCCCGGTTCCCGCATTTTCGCCGCTCTAGACGAATGCCCCGTTGACAATGTCAAAGCCGTCATCATCGGGCAAGACCCTTACCACAATCCGGGCCAAGCGAACGGCCTCTGTTTTTCCGTTGCCGATGGCGTTCCTGCGCCGCCATCCCTCGTCAACATTTTCCAAGAATTGCAAAACGATTTGGGCATTCCAAAGCCGCAAAGCGGCAACCTTGAAAAATGGGCAAGACAGGGCGTTCTTTTGTTAAACGCCAGCCTTACCGTCCGGGCGCACCAGGCGGCTTCGCATTCTCAAATCGGTTGGCAGCAATTTACCGACACGCTTATCGCGCGCCTTTCCGAGCAAAAAGAGAATTTGGTGTTCCTCTTGTGGGGAAGTTTCGCCATCCGCAAAAAGGCGTTAATCGCCCCGGAACGCGGCCACTTAATTCTCGAAGCACCCCATCCGAGCCCGCTTTCCGCTTACCGCGGATTTTTCGGCTGCAGGCACTTCAGCAAGGCGAACGCCTACTTAAAAAGCAAAGGAATCCAGGAAATTGACTGGACACCTTGACAAACGTTCCAAATTAAGGTATATTTGACCCGCAATCTATGGGGATATAGCTCAGTTTGGTAGAGCGATAGGTTCGCAATCTATAGGTCAGGGGTTCGACTCCCCTTATCTCCACGAAGCCCGGTTTTCTCCGGGCTTTTTTTGTACGCTGTCAAATTTGCCGCATATTTCAAAATTCATTTTGTAAATTCATAAAACAATCACAGAGGTTCTCATGGAATTCATCACTCTCAACAATGGCGTCAAAATGCCAGTCGAAGGATTCGGCGTTTCCCAAGTCCCCGATGGAAACGTCACAATTCAAGCCGTCTACGACGCCATCGCTTCCGGTTACCGTTCTATCGACACGGCATCCGCTTACCAAAACGAAGCTTCCGTCGGTGAAGCGATTACCCGCGCTATTTCCGACGGTTTGGTCAAACGCGAAGAACTTTTCATCACCACAAAACTTTGGGTGCAGGATTATGGAGAAGAAAGCGCCAAACGCGCCTTTGAAAAATCCTTGAAACTCTTGAAGCTGGACTATTTGGACCTGTATCTTTTTCACCAGCCCCTAGGCGACTATTACAGCGCATACCGCGCCATGATGGACTTATACAAAGCGGGCGACATCCGCGCCATCGGATGTTCGAACCTGTATCCGCACATCCTTGCCGATTTTTGCGAAAGCGTTGAAATCCGGCCGGCAATCAACCAGGTGGAATTGCATCCGTTTTTTCAGCAGCCAAGCGCTTTGGAAACCATGAAAACTTACGGAGTCGTCCCCGAAGCTTGGGGGCCTTTCGCCGAAGGCAAGTTCGGAATTTTTTCGAACCCGCTCCTTTTGAAAATCGCCCAAAAACACGGCAAGACTGTGGCACAAATCGTTTTGCGTTGGAATGTTCAGCGCGGAGTCGTCGTAATCCCCAAATCCACCAAAAAAACGCGCATGGAAGAAAACTTCGCCATTTGGGATTTCACACTGGATGCCGAAGATATGAAGTCCATCGCCACGCTCGACCGTGACAAAAGTGAAATCGTGAATCATTTTGACCCCGCATTCGTGAAGATGATCCACAGTTGGAAAATTCACGACTGAGCAGGTCCCTTTCGACAAGCACGCCGAATTCGCCGGTTTAACATTCAACCAACTTTTCATGGTTTTCCGATGAAACGTTCTATTTTTACCATCCCCGTCTTAATGTGCTCTTTGGTGATGGCGACTTCCGAACCGCTTTCCATTCAAGCACAGGGCGTTTTCGCTTCGGGTGGCAGCGTCACGCCGCCGATTCCGGGAAAATACGACGAAACAAAAAACTGGAAGTCTCCCACCCGCGAAGGGAACACGGCGCACGTTGACCATGCTAGCGTCCTATTCCAAATTCCAGAAAAAGAAACTTCTCATCCCGTTGTTTTTTTGCACGGATACGGTCAAAGCCGCACCGGTTGGATCTCCACACCCGATGGCAGAGAAGGCTGGAGCACCTTGGCACTAAGAAACGGACGCAGCGTTTTTCTCGTCGACCAGCCGCGCCGCGGAGAAGCCGGGAACACGGCAAAAATGCCCCGCGGATTTCCCGATGTTTCCCAAAGCGATTCCCTCTCTTATCTCCCCGGAGACCAGGCTTGGTACACGCACTTCAGAATCGGACGGATTGCTCCCGAACGTTACAAGGGCAGCCAATTTCCCGCCGGAGAATCTTCACAGAATCAATTCTTCCGGCAAATGACCGTGAACACGGGCGCCTACGATGAAAAGCTTTTTGGAAAATCCTTGAGCTCCGTCCTTTCCGATGTCAAAAAGATGACAGGGAAAAACGCCGTTTACGTCACCCATTCCCAAGGTGGGCGCGTCGGTTTTCAAACCGATGTGAAAAACATGGCGGCGCTCATTGCCGTAGAACCGGGAGGCACGCCGGAAATCGGCTCCGCGGAATACAAAAAATTCTTGACCGCCAAAATTCCGATTCTCATCCTTTTCGGCGATTACATCGACAACGGGCCCGACGACATCCAATCCAGCGGATTTTGGAAAACGGTCAGGGACAACGCCCAAAAATTCACAGAGCAATACAGAAAGGACGGTGGGGACGCAGAACTTTGGGACTTGCCCAAAATGGGAATCACCGGGAACAGCCACTTCCTTTTTCAGGAAAAGAACAATGGGCAAATCGCAGATTTGCTTGAAAAATGGCTCCGGGCGCATAACCTGTAAACGCCCGCATCCGAGAATTCACTTCTTTTCCAGCGTTTTTTCAAAATAGGCGATCGTTTTTTTCAAGCCTTCTTCCAAACAGACTCCCGGCTCCCAACCGGAAAGCACCTGTTTCGCCTTGGAAATATCCGGTTTGCGCATCCGGGGATCGTCTCCCGGCAAATCCTGAAAAACAATCCGGCTTTTGCTTCCCGTCAAATCGACAATTTTCCGGGCTAGCTCCATCATCGTAAATTCATGCGGATTTCCAATGTTCACGGGTCCGATGCATTCATCTTGCGCCATCATGCGGACAAAGGCTTCGATCAAGTCAGACACGTAGCAGAAACTGCGCGTCTGCTCGCCGGTTCCATAAATCGTGATGTCTTCCCCTTTTAACGCCTGCACGATAAAATTGCTAACGACTCGGCCATCGTTCGAAAGCATCCGGGGACCATAGGTGTTGAAGATGCGCACAATGCGAATTTCCACCTGACTTTGCCGGTGGTAATCCATGAAAAGAGTTTCCGCAACGCGTTTTCCCTCGTCATAACAACTGCGGACTCCAATCGGGTTGACGTTGCCCCAATAATCTTCGGTTTGCGGATGCACCTTCGGATCGCCGTAAACTTCACTTGTCGACGCCTGCAAAATCCGCGCATGGACGCGTTTCGCAAGCCCCAGCATATTGATAGCGCCCATGACACTTGTCTTGATGGTCTTGACCGGATTGAACTGGTAGTGGATGGGACTTGCCGGGCAAGCCAAATTGTAAATGCGGTCCACTTCGAGTAAAATCGGCTCGGTCACATCGTGGCGGATGAGTTCAAAACGGTGACAGTCGAGCAGGTGTTCTACATTTGTGCGCCTGCCTGTAAAAAAATTGTCAAGGCAAAGGACTTCGTTTCCTTCGGCAAGCAAACGCTCGCAAAGATGCGAACCCAAAAAACCGGCACCACCCGTAACTAAACAACGCATAAAGACTCCAACAAGTTGCTTGGGATAAGTTAGAAATTTTAACCACTGTCGAATCGGAAACAAGCGGAGCGCTATCGTCTAACAAGATTTCAACGCAGATATTTTCTGCCGCGCTAAAATGGGCGCCAATTTGAATGGCAAATTTAAGCCATTCTCCGATTTGAAAAGGCCAACGCCGCACGGGGATTTCAAGCGGTCGCCTATGTAGTAACAGCTGCGGTTCAAATTCGCGGTGGAATTTCTTTGCAACGTGTCCAGCGCAGCGGATTCCAAGAGAGCCAAATTCACGAACGGGCGTTCGCAGAGGATGTCCTCCATAAGACGTATCTTACCCGATTCGTCGCCGCCATCGATTTTTTGGTAAGAGGACCCCGCGGAAAAAACAGGCGCAAGGTTCAACCCGGCATTGTATTTTTCAAAGCGACCCATGGAAACAACAAAAGGTTCGCCGCATTCCGAATGATGGATTAAAAACGCTTCCGTTTCGAAACGAGCAGTCCAAATTTCACCAAAAAGGCTCGCCGTTTAAAGTTGGTTCCTTTCTGCGAAAACAGCTAACCTTTGCCGCCTAAACCGTGTAAAAATCAACACAACCGCAGAAAAGGCTTTTTGTGCGAAACCCCACCCAAGAAAGTTTTCAGTCCGCTACTCTAATTCCTCATTCCTAATTTCTCAAGGAACGCTTTTCGCATTTTTTTCAAGGAGAAAAAAGAACTATATTCCACTCCGATGAAAAACTGGATAAAAATTTTCAAAAACGTTCTCCATCCGGCGGGGATTATCGGACTCGTTGTAGCCGTCCTTATCCCCATTCTCATTTACTTGGCTCCGAACGTGGGCGCCAAAGACCTTATCCGCATTTTGGATCAACGGTTGCCGCTTCCTCTGTTTTTAATCCAATTGTGCGCAGGAATCGCCATATTCCTGACCCTCTTCAAAGATTTCAATGCCTATATCAAAGAAAAATCGCTCCCCCGTTCCTATTTCGCGGTTGTTTTCGTTGCTGCGGCGATTGCGACGGTAGCCGCCGGCTCGTGGATTGAAGCCCGCCACCGCGTGCAAAGCGATGAAAGCATTTTCATGTCTATCGCCCAAAACATACACCACAACAGCATTACGGCTACTTGTGATGAAGGGGAATTCGATCTGCAATCCAAAGCGCTCGACTGTTACAAGAATACAGACAGTTTCAAAACAAAGGGACTTTCGTTCCTCTACTCTTTTGGAATGTCCATTTTGGGTAACGACCTCCACTGGATTTTCCACGTTCAACTGGGGATGCTCTTCTTTTCCGCGTTACTTCTCTTCTTCGCTATCCGCGCGTGGACATCCGACGATATGCTTTCCGCGCTTTCAAGCATCATTCTGCTTGCGCAACCCACGATTCTTTTCCAATACCGCTCCATGTCGGTGGAGCCGCTTTACATTTTCCTCAGCGCACTTTCCCTGTGGACTCTCCGTTGGGCATTTGACCGCAACACGGTCCGCCATTGGATTCTTTGCGCCTTGGTTTTAGCCTTTTTCGCCCAAACGCGCCAAGAAACGGTTTTCTGCTTTTTAGCGTTCTTGATTGTGGCGATTCCCAAAATTCTCGACAAAAAAGACGCCAAAGCGCCAGCATTTTTCGTCACCCTTTCCCTGTTCTCCGTTCCCATCCTCCTCACGATAAGCTACTTCCAAGGCTACGGATTCCAAGGGGGCACCCATTCGGCTCACGGGCATTTTTTTGAAAATCTGCTTGTCAATTGGGATGTCATGACTAAGCCGTTGACCGAGAACAAGCTTCTCGCGAATCCGTTCCTCTCTTCTTTCAATTACCTTTTCCTCTTGGGCCTTGCCTTTCTCCTCTTCGCCGTTTTTCGGGAGCTTTACGAAAAACGATTCGGTCGCTATGCCAAAATAGCCGGATTCCTTCTCCTCTACCACATCCAGACTTACATGATCCTCGAAAATGTTTCGGGAGACTTTACGATTGAAATCAACCAGCGTTATGCGTTGGTGGTGATGCCGACGATGGCGTTCCTTGCGGCGTTTGCGCTGTGCCAACTGAAAAACATCGCCTTTTTCTTGTTGGGAAAACCTTCCCTTTCTTCAAATTTCACGCTGAACCTCTTCCTCACCATCCTCATCTCCGCCATTTTCTTCGGCAACACGGCCAGATACAAACAAAGTTTAATCGAGAACATCATGTATAACCGCAACCACCTGACGACCGAAGAAGCGGAAATTTGGAAATGGCTGGACAAACAACCGCAAAAGCCAAGACTGTTCATTTATGGGAGACCGTGGCATTTTATCGGCTACGGAGAATCCTCCATCCATTACAATAGGGCCAGGGGCCTTTCGGAAGACTCGCTCCGGAGCCTCCTTCAAAAATACGACGGCGAAGTTTATTATATCCGCGGATTGGATTGCTGGGATTCCAAAACTTACCACAAAAAAGCCGTCGAACACCGCATCCCGACCACATGCGATATTTTTGAACGGGAGCAAGATCTCGAAGATGTCCACCGGACCCTCATTACGAACAACTATTGGTTGCGCATTGCAAAGATTCTCGACCGCCGGAATTACGATCCCGAAAATTTATTCGCCTTTGGATTTTGGCAAGGCGATGCGGATTCCGAGACTTTCATTTTCAACCATGCCGAAAAGAGCAATTCTTCCGGGCCTTGGAAGCTCCGCGTTTTCTTGAACGGAGACTCCATATTCGCCAAACCTTATGAAGCGGGCTATTACAGCGACACGCTGAAAGGTCCCGTTTTGCGGCCGGGATACAACCGGCTTCTCGCGGAAATTTACGATTCGACATCGAACGAGCTCATCGCCAAAGTCGAAGATTACCGATTTTTCCGCCTTCAGGGAGCCTTGCAGCTGAGCCTCCTAAAACCGTCCGAAGCTGTTCAGGATTGGGGGGATTTCCACGTGAACTCTTCCGTCGACGGAAACGCATTCACCGTCGCCGGGAAAAAATATCCGGAGGGATTTGGCACACACGCTTCCAGCCGGACCGTTTTTGACATCCGCGGGGAATTTTCCCGTTTGACCGCACTTGTCGGCCTTGACGAAGAAAGCCTTTGCAGCGACGGGTTTTCGTATAAAGTTTTGGGCGACGGAAAGCTCCTTTACCAAAGCAAAACCGTTTCTTATCCAAAGCCGGACTCTCTTGACATTTCCGTTGCCGGAATCCGGAATTTGGTGTTCGAAACCGATCCGCTTTCTTCTAAAGACTGCGATCACGTCGACATCCTCTTGCCCACTTTGTATCCCACGTCCAAACAGAATCCGAGGTAAGCGATGCTGCTTTCCGTCATCGTCCCCCTCTTCAACGAAGAAGAAATCGTCGAAAAAACGTTCGAAGTTCTCGAACAGGAACTCCAAAACGTTGAGCACGAGTTGATTTTTGTCAACGACGGTTCCAAAGACCGCACTCGGGAAATTCTCGAATCCCTGCTGAAATCGACTCCGCAAAACCGCCTGGTAAACTTCAGCCGGAATTTCGGCCACCAAGCCGCATTCAGCGCAGGGCTGAAATACGCCACAGGGCAAGCCGTCGTCATCATTGACGGTGACTTGCAGGATCCGCCTTCGCTCATCCACAAAATGCTCGAAAAATGGCGCGAAGGTTACCAAGTCGTCTACGCCCAACGCAAAAAAAGAAAGGGAGAAACCCTGTTTAAACGGGTAACGGCGCACTGCTTTTACAAAATCCTCCGCGCGCTGACAAACATCGACATTCCCACGGACACGGGAGACTTCCGCCTAATGGACCGCGCCGTCGTCGACGAACTGAACAACCTGCCCGAGCGCAACCGCTTTCTCCGGGGACTTGTCTGCTGGGTCGGTTTCAAACGGACGGGAATCTTATACGACAGGGCGGAACGCACGGCGGGGACTTCCAAATATCCCCTCCGCAAAATGATGCGCCTTGCGATGGACGGCATCACGAGTTTTAGTTCCACCCCTCTCAAGATAAGCTTTTACATGGGACTCTTCGCCACATTCGTCGCATTCGCTCTTTTCAGTTGGAGCGTTCTCGAAAAGTTTTTGAATCCGGCGACAACCGTTCCCGGCTGGGCATCCCTCATGACGGCCATCGTATTTTTCGGCGGAGTCCAACTCATCTCCATCGGAATTCTTGGAGAATACATCGGGCGCATTTACGAAGAAGTCAAACAGCGCCCACTTTACATCGAGGACAAAAAATGAAACACAGCCTGTTCGTCATCAGCGCTCCCTCCGGAGCGGGAAAAACGACTTTGAAAGACAGCGTCATTCGGGAGTTTCCCGACATGGTTTATTCCATTTCGGCGACAACCCGAAAGCCTCGGGAAGGCGAAATCGACGGCGTGCACTACTTTTTCAAGACCCGCGAAGAATTTCAAAAGATGATAGAAGAGAACGCCCTAGTCGAATGGAACGAAGTCCATGGGAATTTTTACGGCACGCCGAAAAGCTTCGTCGAAAAAATGCTCGCCGACGGAAAGCGCGTTCTCTTTGACCTAGACGTTTTTGGCAAAATCAACTTCGACAAAGTCTACCCGGAAGCAGTCGGCATTTTGATTCTCCCTCCGTCGTTAACCGTTCTGGAGGAGCGTTTGCGCCACCGCGCCACCGATTCCGAAGAAGTCATTGCGTTACGCCTGCACAACGCCAAAAAAGAAATTGAATTCGCCAACGAGCACGGCAAATACGAGCATACGATAATCAACGACAATTTGGAAAAAGCGGCAGACGAATTGCGCCAAATCCTTTCAGACGAATAGCCCTGAATTCCGCAAATTTCAAGGGAGATGTCTCTTTCCTTTTTCCGCCATTTTTTTATCTTTGCCACCCGGAAAATTCCACAAGGACGTCATTATGAATTTCAATCCTCTCGCCGAAGCACTCAACGAAGCTCTCTCTGCGAACGGTGCTTCCATCCTCCAAATGTTTTCCCAAAAGGGGAAAGCCATCTTTTTCCCCAGCAAGGGCATTTTGGGCCAAGGCGGCGAAGCGAAAGGAAAAGACATCAACGCGACCATTGGCACAGCTCTCGAAGACGATGGAACGCCCCTTGTCCTTCCCTGTGTGCAAAAATCCCTGAACTTGCCCAAGCAAACGTTCCTCTATGCGCCAAGTTATGGGAATCCGGACTTGCGAGACGCCTGGAAAGCCCAAATCATCCGAAAAAATCCGAGCCTCAAAGACAAGAACTTTTCGCGCCCGGTGGTTTCCGCTGCACTGACCCACGCCATTTCCATGGCGGCATACCTTTTCCTCGACCCAAGCGACAAAGTCCTCCTCCCGGACCTTTACTGGGACAATTACGAACTGGTTTTTGAAAACGCCTACGGCGCAAAAATCCAAACCTACAACACGTTCAAAAATGGCGGTTTCGACACCGAAGCCCTGGAAGCGGCAATAGAAAAAGACGGCATCGGGAAAAAAGTCCTCCTGTTGAATTTCCCGAACAATCCCACGGGATACACGGCGACAAGGGAAGAAGCGGAAAAAATCACCGAAATTTTGGTCCGCGCCGCAGAAAAAGGCAACAAAATCGTCGCACTCTTGGACGACGCCTATTTCGGACTTGTTTACGAAGACGGCGTTTCCCGCGAATCCCTTTTCGCCCAGCTCGTTGACGCCCACCCCAACATTTTGGCGGTCAAACTCGACGGTCCCACAAAAGAAGACTATGTGTGGGGCTTCCGCGTCGGATTCATCACCTTCGGATTCAAAGGCGCTTCGCCCGAACAGCTCAAAGCGCTCGAAAGCAAGGCCGCCGGCGCTATTCGCGGCAACATTTCCAATGCGCCGAACATTTCGCAACGGATTCTCCTCGAAGCATACAACAGCCCGGAATACGTCCAAGAAAAAGAAGCGAAGTATGCCGTGCTCAAAAAGCGTTACGACATCATTCGGAAGACTTTCGCCGAACATCCGGAATACGCCCAGGCGTTCGACCCAATGCCGTTCAACAGCGGTTACTTTATGTGTGTGCGACCCAAGGGAATCGATGCGGAATCGGTCCGCGTCCACCTGCTCGAAAAATACAGCACGGGAACCATCATGCTGAGTGGGCTTCTCCGGATAGCCTTCTCCGCCGTTCCCACCGAAAAGTTGCCGAAGCTGTTCGACAACGTTTACCACGCCATTCTCGATTTCACATCCAAATAAGGAGGTTCCATGCCCGACTTCGCGACCTTGAATCACAACGGAAAGTCTTACGAATTGCCCGTTGTCACCGGAACGGAAAACGAAAAAGCCGTTGACATTTCGAAACTCCGAAAGGATTCGGGACTTGTCACCCTGGATTACGGTTACACCAACACGGGAAGCACCAAAAGCCAAATCACTTTCGTCGACGGCGAAAAAGGCATTTTGCGCTACAGGGGTTACAACATCGAAGACTTGGCGACACACACGACCTTCCCCGAAACAGCCTGGCTTCTCGTTTACGGAGAACTCCCCACGCGCGAACAACTGGGCACGTTCCGCCGTCTCCTTACGGAAAACGCACTCATCCACGAAAACCTGTTGAACTTTTTCCGCGAAATGCCCCCCTCGGCGCACCCGATGGGAATTCTCGGAGCAGTCGTCAACGCGCTAGGCCTTTTCACCCCGCGATTCTACGATGACGAAAGCAAACAGGATGCTTTCAACCTCTCTGTGGCAAGCCTCATTTCCAAAGTGCGGACCATCGCCGCATTCTCTTACAAGGCGAGCATCGGCGAACCGTTCGTCTATCCGGATGCCGAAAAGAGTTACTGTTCGAACTTCCTCAACATGATGTTTTCGAGCAAGGCTAAGCCTTACAACGTGGATCCGCTTTTTGTCCACGCACTGAACGTCCTCCTTATCGTCCATGCGGACCACGAGCAGAACTGTTCCACGTCAACCGTCCGGATGGTCGGCAGTTCCCAGGCGAGTCTTTACGCTAGCGTTTGCGCGGGCATTTGCGCCCTTTGGGGACCTCTCCACGGCGGTGCGAACCAGGCTGCCCTTGAAACTTTGATGAAAATCCATCAAAGCGGTCTCACCGTCAAGCAGGTCATCGAACGCGCCAAAGACAAAAAGGACCCGTTCAAACTTTACGGATTCGGCCATCGCGTGTACAAAAATTACGACCCCCGCGCAAAAGTCCTCAAAGGCCTCGTCCACACGATTTTCGACAGGGAGCGCATCAACGACCCACTGTTGGACATCGCGTCCGAACTCGAAGAAGTCGCTCTCAAAGACGATTACTTCATCGAACGGAAGCTTTATCCCAACGTCGATTTCTACTCGGGAATCCTTTATCACGCAATGGGAATTCCGACAAACATGCTCACCGTCATGTTCGCCATCGGGCGTCTCCCCGGATGGATTGCGCACTGGAAAGAAATGCACGACGACCCCCTTTCGAAAATCAACCGTCCACGTCAGATTTACACGGGCTACACGGAACGTCCATGGGTTCCGATAGACAACCGTTAAATTTTTCAAATAAAAAAGTCCCGGAAAAATTCCGGGACTTTTTTGCATGTCCGCCTTTACTTCACGACAAATTCTCCATTTTGGAAATCGACCGTGCAAGGGACATCCGGTTTTACCGCTCCAGAAACAATCGCACGCGACAGTTTGCGTTCGACTTCCCTTTCGAGGAATCTCTGGATGGGACGCGCGCCAAATTCCGGCTGGTAAGATTTTTCCGCAACGGCACGGAGAGCCGCCTCCGAAGCATTGACGATGAAACCTTCGCGCGATGCCCTGCGCGCCAAGTCTGCGAATTTTAACGACACAATCTTCAGAATTTGGTCCTTCGAAAGGCTCTTGAACACAAGGATTTCATCCAACCGGTTCAAAAATTCCGGGCGGAAAAATCCTTTCAGACGTGGCATCACATCGGCAACAGTCACATCTTTGTCCGGGCTCGCAAACAAATCGGATCCCAAGTTCGAAGTCATGAGGATGATGGTGTTCTTGAAGTTCACCGTACGCCCCTTTCCGTCTGTCAGCCGCCCATCGTCAAGTACTTGCAGAAGGGCGTTGAAAACATCCGGATGCGCCTTTTCCACTTCATCCAAGAGGACGACGGAATAAGGCTTTGTCCGAACCGCTTCCGTCAACTGACCGCCTTCTTCGTAGCCCACGTATCCCGGAGGCGCGCCAATCAAGCGGGACACAGAATGCTTTTCCATGTATTCGCTCATGTCGATGCGGATCATCGCGCTTTCGCTGTCAAAAAGCTCTTCGGCAAGCGCTTTCGCCAGCTCCGTTTTACCGACACCGGTCGGTCCCAAAAAGAGGAAGCTTCCCACGGGCGCGTTTTCGCGCGAAAGTCCACTGCGGTTGCGGAGTATCGCCTCCGATACGGCAGAAACAGCTTCGTCCTGTCCAATGACACGTTCGTGCAAACGCTCATCCAAATGCAAGAGCTTCACCCGTTCCGACTCGCGGAGACGCGTCACCGGAATTCCAGTCCAACGGCTGACCACCTGAGAAACCGTTTCTTCTGTTACTTCCTGCGTAAGTTCACCCTTTTCGGATTCTTCACGCGATTTCGACTCCAAAGCGGCGACTTCCTTTTCCAATTTCAAAATCGTATTGTACTTGAGTTCCGCCGCCCGGTTCAAATCGTAACGCGCTTCGGCCTGTTCCATTTCTTCGCGCGCCTTGTGCAAACGCTCCTTGGCGTCTTTCAACTCGTTGAATTTCGCACGTTTTTCTTGCCATCTCGCCTGCATGGCGGAAACAGCGGCAGAGGTCGCACTCAATTCGTCTTTCAACTCGGCAAGGCGCTTTTTGCTTTTGTCATCCGTTTCTTTCGACAAGGCCTTTTCTTCGATTTTCAACTGCAATTCCTTGCGTTGCAGATTGTCCAACGATTCGGGAACCGTATCCAATTGCGTTTTGATCATGCTAGCCGCTTCATCGATAAGGTCTATCGCCTTGTCCGGCAAAAACCTGTCGGCGATGTAACGGTTCGAAAGCTTGACCGCTGCGACAAGAGCGTCGTCGTGAATCCGTACGCCGTGATGCGTTTCAAAGCTTTCTTTCACTCCGCGCAAGATAGAAACCGCTTCTTCTTCCGTCGGCTCACTTACGGAAACAGGTTGGAATCGGCGTTCCAGCGCGGCATCCTTTTCTATATAACGGCGGTATTCCTGCGTTGTCGTCGCCCCGATGCAATGGAGCTCTCCACGGGCGAGTTTCGGTTTCAGCATGTTGCCCAAATCCATGCTGCCCTCCGTCTTTCCCGCTCCCACAATCGTGTGGAGTTCATCGATGAACAGCAGCGTGTTGCCGTCTTCTTCAAGCGCTGTCAAAACGCTTTTCAGACGTTCTTCAAAATCCCCGCGGTATTTCGCGCCGGCCATCAAAGCGGAAAGATCAAGCGAAAAGAGTTTCTTCCCCTTCAACGCATCGGGAACGTCTCCTTTGTAAATCCGCATTGCCAGTCCTTCGACAATCGCCGTTTTGCCCACTCCAGGTTCCCCCACCAAGACGGGATTATTTTTCGTCTTGCGGGACAAAATCAAAATGACGCGCCGAATTTCGTCTTCCCGACCAATGACGGGATCCAATTTACCCTCTTCGGCCAACGAAACCAGTTCGCGCCCATAAAGCTTGAGCGGAGATTCCTCGTCGGCAACCGCAGCAGCGCTCATCGGATCCGAAAGCCATGTTTCCACGACTTCCGCACTGCCCAAGGCATCTTCAAAAATTTTCGCCACGCGGCGTTCCTGCGCAAAGCGCATCAAGGAGACTAGCATCGCCCCGGGACTCGCCGCCTGGGAAGTTTTTCTACCCTCTTGTATCGCCGCCCGCAAAACGCGCGAAAGATCTTCGTCCGGGCGACCCGCATCGGGATTCACCTCGGCGAGTTTTGGCACCGCATCGAGAAACGGGGAAAGCTTTGCGAGCATTTCCTTGACGTTTGCCTTTTTGGCGCGGTAAAGATTTTTCAATCGCGCATCCGGAGCTTCCAAAAGCCCATACGCCAAATGGACCACTCCCAAGTAAGAATGGGACTTTTTGTCCATCAGTTCCTGCGCTTTCGCCAAAATCTTTTCAGCATCATTTGTAAAGTCAGACATTTAAACCTCCTTGCGATGGATTCGCAATTTTTACATCCGACTTTGAGCAAAATGCGTGCCACCGTTTTTCCCCGCCATTTTCAAGATTTTGAGATTTCAAAAGCATCCCGTTCCATTTTGAAACACTCCGAGTATCAAATTTAGCGGGATTCGGGACATTTGTCGGGATTCTTCACATTTTCGCCAAACGCATTCGCCGAACGGACGGGATTTTGCTAAATTGAAGACCGTTCAATATCGAACGGCGGGCAACACCGCCACAACCAATCAGAGGTAACAACATGGCAGTTTCCTACAAGACTCTCGGTCTGGTGAACACCAAGGAAATGTTTGCGGACGCAATGAAGCACCAATATGCGGTCCCGGCGTACAACTTCAACAACATGGAACAGATGCAGGCCATCATCCAGGCTTGCGTTGAAACCAAGTCCCCGGTGATTCTCCAGGTTTCTTCGGGCGCTCGCAAGTATGCGAACCAGACTCTTCTCCGTTACATGGCACAGGGTGCCGTTGAATACGCGAAGGAATTGGGACTGGCCGATCCGCAAATTTGCCTCCACTTGGACCACGGCAACTCGTTCGAGCTTTGCAAATCCTGCATTGACCTCGGTTTCTCTTCCGTGATGATTGACGGTTCTTCCCTCCCCTACGACGAAAACGTCGCCCTGACGAAGCAAGTTTGCGATTACGCTCACTCCCAGGCCGACTATGTCACCGTTGAAGGCGAACTCGGCGTTCTCGCCGGCGTTGAAGACGAAGTGGCCGCCGAAGAATCCCACTACACCCGCCCGGAAGAAGTCATCGACTTCACCAGCAAGACCGGTGTCGACTCCCTCGCCATTTCCATTGGCACAAGCCACGGCCGTTGCAAGTTCAAGCCGGAACAGTGCGAACTCGTTGACGGCGTTCTTATTCCGCCTCCGCTCGCTTTCGACGTTCTCGAAGAAATCGAAAAGAAGCTCCCGGGATTCCCGATTGTTCTCCACGGTTCTTCCTCCGTTCCTGTGGAATATGTCCGCGAAATCGAAAAATTCGGTGGAAAGATTCCGAACTCCGTCGGCATTCCCGAAGAACAGCTCCGCAAGGCATCGAAGTCCGCCGTTTGCAAGATCAACATTGACTCTGACGGACGTCTCGCCATGACCGCCGCAATCCGCAAGGTCTTCGTCGAAAATCCGGGCGAATTTGACCCGCGCAAGTACCTCGGTCCGGCTCGTGACGAACTCAAGAAGATGTACATGCACAAGAACCGCGACGTGCTCGGCTCCGCTGACCGTCTTCCGTTCCAGAAATAATTCTTTTTGAATTTGTTCCTTTGGGCCTTGCACCTTTTTGGTGCAAGGCTTTTTTATCGGGCATATTCGCCTTTCGTTTTTTTACTCCCTTAAAAATCTTTGACCGAAAATTTCACTATTCCCCAAACGATTCCCGCAAATTTTACAATTCCCGGATTTTTTCTTCGATTTTCCGAATCACCGCTTCAAAAAATTCATCCGACTTTCCCGTTGGATCCAAAATTTCCCAGTTGTCGTCAAAAGCCCTGCCGACAAGTGGGCAGCCAACGTCACATCCCATGGAAATGAGGATGTCGGGGTTCGGAATTTTATCAAAAGTTTTGCTGTATTGCGAAACTTCCATGTCGACGCCATAAAGCCGTTTCATTAAGCGGACCGCATCCGGATTGATTTTCGGCTTGGTTTCTGTTCCGGCAGAAAAAAATTCAAAGTCATTCCCCCGCAAGAGCTTGCCCAACGCTTCCGCCATTTGACTCCGGCAGGAATTGTGTACACAGATAAATGCAATTTTCTTTTTCATCGTACCAAATTTAGCTTCATTTTAAGGATAAAAAAGAGATGTTCCCCCTCTTTGAAATTCGCCAAATTATGTCATGCGAAGGAATTATAAATCTTTTTCTATTTGAAACAATGGAAGAAATCCCGTTTTCCTCAAAAGAAAAACTCCTCGATGTAAACGATTCCCATGAAAATAACCATCGATACGTTGCCGACATTGATTGAAAAATCCAGTGAAGTGTGAAAACCCATCTGTTGGGCATCAAGAATATTTTGGGCGCTTGGGACAGCCCACCCTTTTCTGTCCCAATCACTCATACTTCGGAATCACGACATCAGTAAATAGAGTTTTACGAACTTTATACTTCGAAGCCTTTGGCATCTTCATCGCTCGAATTGCCGATTCAGTCCGGCTTGCATTTTCTTCGATGTAGTCTTTTAACTCTGCGAGAACTTTTTCTTCATCACAGCAATTCATGGATTCTAGTCCTCGTTTGGTCACGATACCCTCGGCATTGACACAGGACTTTTGACTGACCGGAATTCCGTTTTTATAAGTCATCTGAGACCGGTTTCCCGACATCCGACAATAAGTCTTGTAGACTCCATTAATTTTCCCTCCAACGTAAGGGATTTCTTCAACAACTTGACCTTCTTTTGAAAATCGCTGAGCGATGCCATTTTCCACACCATTCTTGTACGGAATGATGGCAAGAATTGCGCCCGTTTTTTTCCAGTACCGAATTTTGGAACCAACGATTTTTCCCCTTTTGTAATTTGCCTCCGAATACAAATCTCCGTTTTCAAAAAATCCCTGTTCCAGTCCTTCTTGGTAGCCGTTTTTATACTCGCCTTTGGACATTATCTTTCCTGATGGGTAATAAGCATAGGCTACGCCGTTTTCCTTGCCATTGACATAGGGAACCTTTGCCTGCATTTTTTGATTTTTATCATAAAGAACCATATCTCCATTCAAAACATTGTCGGCGTATTCCAAAGCGATTCGCAGCGTCCCCGCGCCATCAAAAACGAATCCTTCGCCAGCTTTCGAATAATCCCCGTTTAAAGAAACTATCGCGCAAACATTGCCTTCCCCCGTTTTCCAAATCATCCACAAATCGTCAAATTGTTTGCGGATTTTCTGTTCCGCATTGTCACCGCAAAGGAGTTCAATAAAGGAGTCCTTAAAGATTTTTTTGTTTTTCTTGACGCTATCCAAATCCATCACGTCATCAAACCGGAGTGCCGCTTGACAACTCTTCAACGCATCAATTCCGCGATGTTGCTGCGCATTCAAAGTGTCTTTGAACGGTTCGCTAATTTGCGCAGTAGGCTGTTCACGCTTACGCGAAGAGCTCTTTGAAGAATCGGAATCACACATGCCAATGCAATAAATAAGCACAACAAGAAAAATAAAAGCGAAAACTTTCCACGGCATTTTTCAATCTCCAAAACAGCAAGCCTTGAGGACTTCTGGCCTTTTTCATAAAAAAATACATCCATTTGTAGACAATACTTGTCAAAGAAAAGTCTTTCGGGCAAGATCCGTCCACCAGCGGAGACTTTAATCCAAAAGCATCCACTTTTTGAAAATAGGATTCCCTTTTTTATTGAACTCAACGCCTTTGTTTTTCAGATAACTAATATAATCATCCGCAATCAAGCAAAAGTCCGGAAGCCTTGTTGAGAACCTATACCTTGTTTGACTTAAAGTTGAATTACAACACCCGTTCTAAGTTCAATCGCCCGCGCTGCAAAATCCAATAATTTTTTATAAATCGGCTTAAGCAAGGGATTCAGTTCCTTTGATAAACGTTTTTCCAACCAGTCTTTCAATTTGACGCATTTGTCTTTGTCAAAATAATCAACATCCGAAAGGTCAAGACAACTGTCACAAAGAGCGTTCACTTCATCGATAAAATCTTCATCGAAGAGTGGAGCGTAAACTTCATCGTCAAACTTATAGATTTCCACCCGTCCATTTCTATCGTCTGGTTTTTCAGGAATATTTCCATAGTATTTCAGATTTTGCAAACCCAAGAACAATTCAAACCGCATTACATTTCCTCCCATTTTTTGATTTTAAAGTGAGTTCCATTATCTGATCGCGTCAAAGAACCATCCTCATTATAAAATTTTTTTGTTCCATTTTTCTTAATTCGCAAATAACCGTATCCTCCACTCCTTCAAAGAAAAATTTTCCACCTTTTCTGTAACCTTTTGCATTTGGAGCATATTCGTCAACCATTTTTACGTTTACTTTACGTTTTTCCCATTCTTCGTTATACTTCTTTTCTCGGAGTTTACTTCTGTTACTACGGAATACACCGCCTTAACGTTGGACATAAGCCCTCCTTGTTTTTGCGACAAATATCGCATCGATTGACAAACGCTTACCAAGCGCGCTTCTTTGAGGTCCCCGGAAGCCTTATTAGGCGGCAACACTTGGCAGGCTCTCGCCGGATGGTTGAAAAACAACGACCGGCTGTTTTTATAAAAATTCTCACCACAACGTTCGTCAGAATTTCGCACGACGTATTTGCATCGAGATTTCTTGAAAAGAAGATTTATAAAATTTTCAGAAAGCGCAACCCTAAAAAGCAAAGAAAATAAACTTTTTTAGTTGATGTTCGTAAATTCAATCCAAAACTCTCATTCATAAAGCAACACAAAACATTTACGCCAGAATTATGTTAAAATGAAACATAAACAAGAAAATCAAACATTTTTCAAAATTTGTAAATCCAATTGCAGATAAATTTTTAACCGCAGTTTTCCCACCCACGCATAAAACGCCTTCGATTTTTCACGGAGAACTATCCCATAACAAATTCTCAAACCTTTCCATGAAGAAGAATGAACTCCCACAAAACCCCTAGAAGCCGAAAACATTTTCCAATAATTTTTACACACTTGCAACACGGAATCTTTACAAAACAAAGTATCAAAAACACGCAAACACACAAAGTGGATATATTTTTTACACATCAACGACTTTTTACAAAGGGATGGTTTGGTCATGCGACAAAAAATTCTTTTCAGCATTCTCTTGACAGGCTCAGTGTCTTTTGGCATCGCCGCATCGGGAGATTCTTACACTTGGCCCGGATACCGTTCCGACTTGGATTACGACACTAAGACAAACATTGGCGTCATCACTCCGCCAACACAGTTCAACAACAATTGCAGCGGCGTTACCGGGAAGAAGGCGGGCAAATGGTGGGCATTTTACTGGGGCGCAGACCGCGATTCCCGCATCACGGACGTCACCATCGACTCCATTCTGAAAAAATACGATACGGATTTCGAATACCTATACGACACCCTAGGATGGGCGCCCGATGCGCAAGCGCAAGACGGCAAATACAGCGCAGTCTATTACTACGGCTCGGGCACCTGCGCTGGCGGCGCCAAAACCGATACGACCGGCGGTTGGCAAACTGTAGTCGCCGGCTACACAGCCGTAGCCGCATCGTTTTACCCCCTTTACAGCTTCAACACCAGCTGCCCCTACCATGACAGAGTTTCCCAAATGGACGCGATGATTCACGAAGGCATCCATTCCATGACAAACGGTTACCCCGGAGCAAAGCTGGCGCACTGGTTCCAAGAAGCCGGAAACACTTGGATTCAACAGGATATGTTCGCCCATCGCAGCAAGGATAAATCCTACTCCGGCATGGGATTTTTGAACGCTGCGACACTCATCGCACCGTTCATTCCCATCGAATGCTATTCGGGATGGCTCATCGACGGCTCGTTTGGAGGCCCCGGCGCACAAGGTGTACAGGCGAATCAGCGTTACCTCATCGGCGGCACGCAATATTCCAACATCTTCCCCACTTTTGTAGGCACCTGGCTGGGAACGGGCGCCGTCCGCTGGATTTACGGCAACGCCAAAGCGGAAGTCGGCAAAAACAACACCTACCTGCTCGAAACCTACGGAAAAGATTACGGCCTGGGCGATGCGGGAGTCCGCAGATTGATTACGGAATTCCGCGCACGGTTGACCCTTCTCGATATGAAGGGCTGGTCAGAAGAATTGCGGAACCTTCTCAATCAACAATTCGGCGTACAAACTTATTGGGAACAGGATTACTGGGATAACAGAAATTACAGCTACACCTGGACAATGACTCCCTACCAAACAATGACCCGCAGCGGCGATTACCTAGTTCCCAATCAAGACATCACGCCGGGCTGGTCTGGCGCAAACCAGATTCCTCTAAAAGTGCAAAGCGGCGCAAAAGAAGTCACCGTCTCTTTTTACCCGGAAGGCAGCCTTTCCAATAACACGAACATGAACTTTCTCCTTTGCTACCGCGCCACGGACGGCACTCCCGTTTACAGCGAGCCGATTACCGGCGAAGGTTCCATCACGCTCCGGTTAGACAAAACGCCCTCCTCTACAAATGGAACCCAAATGATTTTCGCCGTCGCCGTCAACACGGACTACAATTACAGCGGAAACGAAGACATCCGCAAGAACCACTACGGTTACAAGATAAAGCTCGAATCCGGAATCAGCGGCGCGGGCGATGCGAATACGGCTTATTACCGCGACTTCAAGCTGACTTACAGCTGGCCGGAACTTTCGAGTTCTTCCTCCACGCTCAAGTCCAGCTCTTCGATTCAAAATTCAAGCTCCTCGGTCCAAGCTTCCAGTTCATCGGCACAACAATCCAGTTCCTCCGTTTTCCTCGCCAGTTCTTCGAGCGCGGCGGTCAACTCATCGAACAGCGGCAGCCATTATTCCAGTTCCGCAACGGTGGCTGAAACTGTCGTCAAAACCTATGACGTTTCCATCCTGCTCCCCATCGACGACAATTACGCGTCAGTCTCTTTTGACTTGAAACTTTCCGAAGCGGCCAAGGCGCTGGGCATCCAGGAATCCGAACTCGCTACAAAGGCGGTTTATTTCGCCAAAGAACCGAACGGAAACGAAAACACAGTCTCCACGGCGAATGCCCCAGGACATTGGTTCGATGGCGATGGGAACACCGTAGAATACGCGTCCGACAAGGCGACCATTTATTCGGAATTCAACCTCGCAGAAGGAAAGGGAAACGTCGGGCATTATCCCAACCGCGTTTCCAACGGAGAAACATATTCACTCCAACAAGGATTCCTGTTCAACGGAAACAAAGTGCTTTACAACATTTTCGTGACCGTTTCCAATGAAATCAGCAGCGGAGAATCCGAGGTGACAACCGCCTTGATGTATGGCATTTCCGGCCCGGCAACGCATCTGAATCTTTCTTACCAAAACGGCATCTTGAACGTCCATTACTCTTTAGACCGCCGCGACAACGTCAAGATTTCCCTGTTCAGCCCTTACGGTTCCCTGATTGCAGCAGAAATCATCGGTTTCCAAAATGCAGGCGGCCACGAAGCAACCCTTGACCTGAAAAAAATGGGACTTCCTCCCGCGACTTACATCGTCAAAGTGACAAGCGGCGATTACCGCGAAGCCCGCTCCATTTCCATCTCCCGGTAAAAGCTCTCCACCAATCACAACTCGCCGACAACTCGGCGGGCTTTTCTTTATTTTGGCTGCAACGACAAGCCGTTTTCACGGAACGGGATTTGTCGATTAAAAATGAGATGTTAGAGATTAAAGATTAGGCACGAGCGATGAAATCTTCGAGAAGGGATGAGTTGATTAACTTGGGATTTTGAACGAAAACCCTTTTCTGCAAGTGGGATGAATTTTGCACTTGATGGAACGCAGACGGCGAGCCTTTTTGGTGAAGTGGAAGTTCGTTTTCGCCAAACTTTTAACGCTCCGCCTTGTGGGAATCCTCCAATCCGGCAAGCTTTTTTTATCTTTCACAAACGATGCTCATACCTGAATCCATTTTTGAAAACATCGACATGAAATCGCGGACAACATTCCGCGCCGGCGGCATTGCGCGCTTTTATTCCAAGCCGGATTCCGTCGAAGAACTCATTTCGGCCAAAAATTTCGCCAGAGAAAACGGGCTCCCCTACTTTCTCTTGGGCCGCGGATCCAACGTCGTCATTTCGGATTCCGGATTCAACGGACTCATCATCCAACTGGGCAAAGGATTTTCGCAATTCAAGTTTGACGGAGAATCGCTCAAAGCGATGGCGGCAGCCCCCCTTTCCCTGTTGGCCCGGACAAGCGCAACGCTCGGCCTTTCGGGAATGCATCTTTTGGCGGGAATTCCCGGATCCATTGGCGGCGCAGTCACCATGAACGCCGGAGCTTATGGCGAAGAAATTTCCGGAACGTTGCAATCTGTCGAATGTCTCAACGAAGACGATTCCATAGTCAAATTATCCGTTGAAGAATGCGGACTGGGATACAGAAGCTCCATTTTCCGGAACTCGCCGCGGATCATTCTCAATGCGACGTTTTTACTGACAAAAGAATCCCCAGACGTGCTGCTCTCCGCACAGAAAAAAATCCTTGAGGAACGCAAGGCTAAGCAGCCGCTAGACCTTCCCAGTGCGGGTTCCATGTTCAAACGCCCTGCAACCGGATTTCCCGGTGCCCTCATCGAAAGCGCCGGTCTGAAAGGCTATCGGATTGGCGGCGCAGAAGTCTCTCCCAAGCACGCGAACTTTATTGTCAACAGCGGCAACGCCACCGCCAAAGACATCTACAAACTTTCCGAATACGTCAAGGCGAAAGTTCTTGAAAACAGCGGAATCGAACTGGAACGGGAAGTCATTTTCCTCGGCGATTTTTAAGGCACGCCATCCTATAAATCTTTCACGAAGGGCTTCGAACGCATCGAAGCCTTTTTTGCGAAGTTGCCTTCGCATACAAAAGAAAGCCCAACCACAGGTTGGACTTTCCAAGGAGGTATAAAACAAAATCAGTTTTCGTTGTTTTGCATTTCCATGGTTTCGCGGTCCATCGTGTGCTGGAGATATTCCTTGAAATCACGGTCAATGTTCACGCCATCCAATTCATTGGCGTCGGCATCCAAAACGAAGATGGCGCTCGGGTTGTCAATCCAACCGACAACGTCAACGCCTTCGAGGGACATGCTCTTGTCTCCGGCAGCCTGAGCGACATATTCTACGGCACTTTTGCCAACCCACCCTTGACCGCAAGAACCTTTGACCAAAACGGCGTCACCATCATCTTTGACAATCCGGAGTTCATCGCTGAACGCCGCCGTACAAACCACGTCCGTACCACCTTTGGTCTTTGTCAAATCGATGTCTCCGCGTTTGGATTTCACCGTTTTCGGGGCTGCCGTGGCAACGGCGACCATCAAAGCCAGAAGTCCGAACAAAATCTTTTTTGTCATTTCTTATTTCCTCGAAATATGGGTTTCACCCTTTTCAATCTACATCCCAAATATATCCATTATTTTTCGAAAACGACACGATTTTTTTCTTTTTATATTCCCTTTCATATGAAAAAAATTGTTTTCGTTCTCCTTTTTTTGGCTCTGTTGGCCTTTGGCGCGTTTCAACTGGGCAAACAATGCATTTTTGGCCCTTCCAAAGTCTCCGGATGGACCGTTTTCCAAGTGGATGCCGGCGCATCCGTGGCAAAAGTCGCAAAACACCTCGAAGAGCAAGGCCTCGTATCCCATTCAAAGCTCTTTTACTGGTGGTGCCGCCACCAAAACGCCTCCATCAAAGCGGGCTGGTACGATATTCCGCCCCGAACCAGCATCGCAAGTCTTGCCGAGATTTTGACTTCCGGAAAAACAGCCACCCGCAAAGTGACCATTCCTGAAGGCAGAGCTTCGTGGGAAATGCCCGCTTATTTCCGCAAAGTCCTCCCGGATTTTGACTCTTGCGCATGGGAATCTTTGATCCACGATCCGGAGTTCGCCAAAGAACTGGGCGTCCATGCCGGCAGTTTGGAAGGCTATCTGCTCCCGGATACCTATCCCGTTGAAATCAACGCTTCGGAAAAGGATGTCGCCCGGCAAATGGTCAGGGCCAATCAAAAGTTGGAAGCCGAAATGAAAGCGTTAAACAGCCCTTTTTGGAACATCCTCGGCGGTTGGCACGGCGTTCTCACGCTTGCTAGCGTCGTCGAAGAAGAAACGGGAAAAACAGACGAAAGGAACTTGATCGCCGGCGTATTCCACAATCGTCTGCGCAAGGGTATTCCCTTGGGAGCCGACCCGACAGTCCGCTTCATCTTCCGCAATCTGACAGGCCCCATTTACAAAAGCCAGCTACAAAGCGACAATCCATACAACACCCGGAGATTCCCCGGCCTCATGCCCGGTCCCATTTCCAATCCGGGAAGAAAGGCCATCCGGGCGACCCTTGAACCGGCCACGACTAACGCGCTTTACTTTGTCGCCAAAGACGATGGTTCCGGCACGCATTTCTTTTCCAACACGTTGACAGAACACAACAAATTCAAGAACCAAGCGGCGAAAAACCGCGGAGAGTAAACGATGAACATCAAACTGTTTTCAGGCATCGTCGCTTTTGGGGCTGTCCTCTTGACGGCAGTTTTCCTGCACAACGAAAATGTTCCCGCCGAAAAGGCGAACGCCTCGCTGGAGTCCGCACAGTCTGTCTCAGTAAAAACCTCTGAAATACGAAAAGTTCCCTTGAGCGAAGGCCGTCCCTTGCGACTGACAGTTTCCCTTTTGGGCAATTCCCACGAGGAGCTTTACCAAAAAATGGCGGAACTCCGGGCAGCCATTTTCGCCAAACGGGATTCCTTGGGTTCAGAGAAAACAATTTCCATTGAACGGGAAAGCATCCAAATAACCCAAACTTCAGATGGCGAAGGAAACTTCCGCGCAAGGCAAAACTTTGTCGTCCACGCTCCCCCCAAACAGGCAGAAGCCCTGTCGGGAGCCGTTTCGGAGCTTCCCGACGTGGAAATAGAACCTGCAATTGACAGATCCATGAATATTTCCTGCAATGCCTTTGAAGAGGCTGTCAATGCCGTAAGCAGAAATGCCTTGTCGAAAGCGGCAGAATACACGTCCACAGCGGGAAACAATCTAGACACAGGGCGCATTTTATACGCCAAGGGAACGTTGGAATATTTTGTTTCCGGTTCAAACGAAGCGACAGTCGAAGCGTCCCTCTTCTTGAAAAAAGAATTGCTTCCAAAGTCCGCCAAACGTTCATTCTCCGATTCCAAGAATCTCGCCCAACTCGAAATACTTTCCCGCGAAACGGAAAAATTCGCTGCAGATGAATTCAAAACATTCTTTCAACTGGAATTGCAAGGCGCGGACAAAAAGGCACTTTACCAGCAAGCTGTGAAGAGGAATGCAGAAATTCTGCGGCAGCTCCGGGATTTGGGCGTTCTGGATACTGACGTTTCCACCGGGCAAATTTCTCTGACCAAAAATTTCCGTTACAATTATCAATCGGGAAAGAATGAATTTTTGGGATACCGTGCAAATCAATTTTTTGAAGTCACGACGCATTCGAAGGACACCGCCGGAACAGTCGTCAAGACATTCGCCAAATCAAACGATTTGCAGAACAACGGAACAGAGCCTATCACCCAAAAAACGGCACACGGAAAGGCCATCGAAATCGCCAAGGAAAAAGCGAAGCTTTTTGCCGAAGGGCTTGGAATGCATCTCGGAGGCATTCTTTCGATTGACGATTCTTCTGAACCGACAGCCAGAATGTATTCTAGAGCGGCTAAAGCATCGGGCGCTGTCGAACTTTCAAATGGATACGGAAACGCCGCCGAAGCCATTGCGGATTCTGTCGAAGTTTCCGCGACAGCACGCCTTGTCTTTGAACTGAAATAAATTCAGGATCGGAAAAATAGACGTCTTTTATTTGAAAGGCATCCAAATTTTTCCAATGCAGAGGACCGCCGGAACATTCGGAATTTCCAAAAGGCCGCCGTCAAAATTTTTGAGCAAAAGTCTTTGCCCTCTTAAATTGAAAACGGAATAACTTTCACAATATCCACTAAATAAAGTTTCGTTGATTTTCACACAGGGTAAATCCACGGCAAAGGGAACAATAGTCCGCCAGCGCAATTTGCGTCATCGCCGACAAGAAAAAACGGTTTCCATATCAACTGCAATGCGGCAATCCCAACTCCATTTGATATAACATTTTGCGTTTCTTTTCGGATTTTTGTTCACAACAAAAATCGACCACAGTTTCACAAGGCCGTGAAAGAAAGCGCTTCTTTAGAGAATACGCTTTTATTGGCGCTTGGAATCCCCTCCAGAGTCATTGACTCAAAGACATTCAACACCCGTGCGGCACGGCAGTAAAAATTATTCGTGGTAAAGTTTTGCCGTTTGGTATTTCGGTTCCATCGTCAAATTGACCCGGAGACGGCGGAACACATCGACGTCGACTTGCGCCAAAATCACGCTCGCATGTACTTCACAATGTTCCAACTCCGAAAGTTTTTCAAGCGCTATCTTGGCATTGTAATCCGTCAAAGCGCAAACGGAGAGCGCTATTAAAACCTCGTCCATGTGAAGTCGCGGGTTTTGATGACGCAATTTCCGGGTTTTCAAATTCTGAATCGGTTCGATGACCATGGGAGAAAGCAGGCGGACTTCGTCTGGAATTTTTGCCAACCGTTTGAGCGCATTCAGCAAGGCGCTGGAACAGGCCCCCAGCAAAGAGGTCGTTTTTCCGGTGACAACGGTCCCATCCTGAAGTTCAATGGCGACAGCCGGCGCACCGGTTTCGTTCGCCTTTTCAACGGCTTCGACGGCGACTATGCGATCTTCCGGTTTGACCTTCGCCTGTTCCATGACCAATTTCAACTTGTAAATTTGGCTTTCGTCCGCCTGGCCTTTGCGAACTTGACAAAGCGAATTGTAATAACGCCGAATGATTTCTCCTTTCGATGCCGCAGAAACAGCTTCGTCATCCACGATGCAATTTCCTGCCATGTTTACGCCCATATCCGTCGGAGACTTGTAGGGCGACTCTCCCAAAATGTGTTTGAAAATGGCATTCAACACTGGAAAAATTTCCACATCGCGATTGTAATTGACCGCCGTTTTTCCATAAGCTTCCAAATGAAACGGATCGATCATGTTGACATCGTTCAAATCGGCAGTCGCCGCTTCATACGCCAAATTCACCGGATGCTTCAGCGGAATGTTCCAAATGGGGAACGTTTCGAACTTGGCGTAACCGGCCTTGATTCCATGCTTGTTCTCGTGGTACAATTGGGAAAGGCAAACCGCCATTTTTCCGCTGCCCGGCCCCGGAGCCGTCACCACGACCAGTTCCCGCGTCGTTTCCACGAATTCATTTCTGCCGTAACCGTCGTCGCTGACGATAAGCGGCACGTTCGAGGGGTAGCCGTCGATTGGATAATGATTGTAAACTTTGAGTCCCAGATCTTCCAATTTTTTTCGGTATGCAACCGCACTAGCCTGATTGTCAAACCGGGTCAGTACAACGCTGCTCACATAAAGTCCATAGCCGCGGAAAGCATCGATCAAACGGAGAACATCCATATCGTATGTGATGCCCAAATCTCCGCGTACTTTGTTCTTTTCAATGTCGTTCGCATTGATGGCGATGATGACTTCGGCTTTGTCTTTCATCTTCGTCAACATCCGGATTTTGCTGTCCGGAGCAAATCCCGGGAGAACGCGCGACGCATGGTAATCGTCGAATAATTTACCGCCGAATTCCAAGTAGAGCTTGCCTCCGAACTTGGAAATGCGCTCGGCGATTTTCTCGGACTGCGTCTTCAAATAAGCATCGTTGTCAAAACCGACTTTATACATGGATTGCCAACCTGTTGAAAAGGAATCAGCCGTTTTGCTTGTGGAATTCAGAAACGTTCCGTTCAAACTCGGAAAGGTAATCCTTGGCCTTGGCGGCAACCGCGGCAGGTTCATATCCGAATTTACTTTCCAAAACAGAAGCCGGAGCCGATGCGCCAAAGCGTTCTAGCCCGGCGACCTTGCCGAATCCGCCGACAACATCCTTGAACAAGATGGGAAGCCCACTCGACAGCGCAAAGACGGGAGTCCACGGCAAAACGATGGAATCGCGGTATTCTTTATCTTGCAGCAAGAAAAGCTTCGGACTTATCATCGAAACGACGCGGACCGACTTGCCCTCTTTCCGGAGAATTTCCGCCGCTCCGCAGCAAAGGAGCACGTCGGAACCGTTCGCAACAAATGTAAGATCCGGTTTTTTGCCTGCCGGGGTATTATCGTCGACGACATAAGCGCCGCGGCGGCATTTGGCAGCTTCCGCATAACGGGAAGATTCCGCTTTGCAGGGAAGAGCTCCTACTTTCTGACGGGTCAGGATAAGTGCCGTGGGGCTGTCCGTATTTTCAAACGCCATTTCCCAAGCGACGGTCGTTTCAGCGGGATCCGCGGGGCGGAGGACTAGCATTTGCGGACGGCCATCGTCCTTGTTCAAACTTTCAAGAAGACGAATTTGCGTTTCGTGTTCAACGGGCTGGTGCGTTGGACCGTCTTCGCCGACACGGAAACTGTCGTGGGTGAAAACATACTTTACCGGAAGCCCCTGCAAAGCCGCCATCCGGATGACGGGTTTCATGAAGTCGCTGAAGACGAAGAAGGTGGCGCAAATGGGATAAAGACCGCCGTGCAAAGCGATTCCGCAGGCGATAGCGCCCATGGTGAGCTCGGCAACGCCCACTTGCACAAATGCGCCGCCAAAGTCGCCCGGCGTCATGATGCGGGTTTCATTCAAGAATTTTTGCGTTTGGTCACTGTTCGAGAGGTCCGCTGAACTGCAGATGATATTCTTGTAATTTTTTGCCAAATAAGCGAGGACCGTTCCCGAACTGTTGCGCGTGGCTACGCCTTCTTTCTGATCTAAATTCTTGAGGTCCAACCGAATGGAGTTTCCAGAAAGCCACGACCGGAGCGTAGCAGACTTTTCGGGATTCTTCTCGTCCCAGTCCGATTTGCGCCCGTTCCATTCTGCGGCAAATTTTTCGAGTTCCACAAGGCGCTCGTTGAAAGCCTTCTTTACTTCGGGGAATATTTCAAACGGATTTTCCGCGTTGCCGCCCAAATTGCGAACCGTTTCTTCTGTCGAAGCGCCTGCGCCGGAAAGCGGCTGACCGTGAGTGGAAACCTTGCCTTCGAAAGATTCCCCGGCAGGGCCAACGGCACCCTTTGCCATCGTCGTGTGCCCGATGATAATCGTCGGACGTTCCGATTCGGCATAAGCCGCTTTGAACGCCTCGCGGAGTTCCGGAATATTTTCCCCATCGACTTCCAATACGCGCCAACCCCAAGATTCGTATTGTTTTTTGAAGTCCTGATCCATGACGTCTTTGGTTTCGCAAGAGAGCTGCACGCCATTTGCATCATAGAAGAATATCAAATTGGACAATTTCAAATGCCCGGCAATCCGCCCGACACCATAGGCGATTTCTTCCTGGATGCCGCCGTCCGAGACCAAAGCCACCGTTTTATGCGAAAGAATGTCTCCGAACTGGGCGACCTTGTAACGTTCTGCAATAGCGACACCCAACGCCATGCCCTGTCCCAATCCCAGAGGCCCAGAAGAATTTTCGATTCCGTGTTCGACGGAAAGTTCAGGATGCCCGGACGTGATGCTGCCGAATTGGCGAAAATTTTTCAAATCGTCCAAAGAGAGCCGCCCGGTGAGGACCAATTCCGCATAAAGGAGCGGCGACATGTGCCCCGGATCCATAAGAAAACGGTCCCGCGCTTCCCAATGCGGATTCTTCGGATCAAACCGGAGAAATTCCGCAAACAGGAGGGTTATCGCCGTTGCGGCGCCCATCGCGCCTCCGGGATGCCCGGACTTGGCCTTTTCGACCATCGCGGCGGAAAGGATTCGTACGTTGTCTGCTGCTTTTCGAATGATTAAGTCGTCCACGGGGAGCCTCTGTTTAAAATTTGCGCCCCAAATTTAGATTAAAATTTGAAGTTCAACATCCCTAAACAACAAAATCGTTCCTTATCGGCAAAACTCTTTCTGCGAACACGTCAAATCATCCTTCCCCCGAGGATGGTTTCTTAGGGAATTAGTCCTGTTTGAAACCCGGCAAGGAGAGTTGTCTGTTATCCGTTCTAACTTTCTATTTGAAATGCGATTGTAAATTAAATACAACATTAACGTAAAAGCAACACCTCTATATATCAAAACAAGAACATTGGACAAAATTTTTCACCTGTTTTAAAAAACATCCATCATCAATCAACCGCAAAATTCCCGTTTCGGAATGATTTTTCCACCGGTTTTTCGTTCCCACCGTTCCTCATCTTTTTTAGATGAATTTTCCTCCCTGACAAGCGTTAGAAGCCCCCAACAACAACTAAATTCCGAAAATTCACCGTTCCTTCCCCCTTGCAAATCACATTTTATACTATATTTGCCCTCGGAGCTTTAGCTCAATCGGTTAGAGCGTCGGACTCATAAAAACTGTGACTCCAAGTCGAAAGGCTTGGATGCAAACGGGAAGAATTCGGCGGAACCTGCTTGGAAAATTCCAAAGGCAACGCCGAGCCGAGCCAGAAGTACACTTCTGGAAGGTGTAGAGACTAGCGGAGCAGTAGAGCCTGCTTAATGACCGCACAAGCATCCCGCGCCTAAACCGCAAGGCATGGCGAAGACATAGTCCACGGAGGTGCGAAAGCACCACAAACGTAAACCCGTTGGTTCCGGGTTCAAGTCCCGGAGGCTCCACTCAAAGACCGCAGCGCAACACTGCGGTCTTTTTTCATAAACGAAATTTCCATTCGCAACACCAAGCCACTCTACCTGCGCACAAAAGCAATCCTGCAGCTCCCCATTCTTTTGCATTTTTTTAAATTGGCAGCGGCAATACCGGATTTCTCCGATTTTCTGAAATTGCCCCCAAACGTCTATGAGGTATTTATGCTTTTCAATCTGGATATGATCAAAGCCCGCTACGCAAGAATTCCCGAACGCGTCGATAACGCCCGAAAATTATTGGGACATCCGCTGACGCTCGCAGAAAAAATCCTTTATTCCCATTTGATTGACGGAGCCGAATCCCAGGTTTACGAACGGGGAAAATCCTTTGCCGAATTCCACCCGGACCGCGTTGCCATGCAAGACGCCACGGCACAGATGGCCCTTCTTCAATTTACAACGGCGGGAAAATCCAAAGTCGCCCTCCCCTCTTCGGTCCATTGCGACCATTTGATTACAGCTAGAAACGGCAAAGAAGAAGATTTGCCCAAAGCTCTCGAAGAAAACAAAGAAGTTTATGGATTCCTCTCTTCCGTCGCCGCCAAATACGGCATCGATTTTTGGAAACCCGGCGCGGGAATCATCCATCAGGTAGTCCTTGAAAACTACGCATTCCCGGGGGGAATGATGATTGGAACGGATTCCCACACGGTGAACGCCGGCGGTTTGGGAATGCTTGCCATTGGAGTCGGCGGTGCGGACGCTGTTGACGCCATGGTCGGGCTCCCTTGGGAATTGAAGTATCCGAAACTTATCGGCATCCACTTAAAAGGAAAGCTTTCTGGATTCGCCAGCCCCAAGGATGTCATTTTGAAAGTCGCCCGGATGCTTACTGTGAAAGGGGGAACGAACGCCATTTGCGAATATTTCGGAGAAGGCGCACGGAGCCTTTCCGCTACCGGGAAAGCAAGCATCGCGAACATGGGCGCCGAAGTCGGCGCGACGTGCAGTACGTTCGGCTACGATGAATCAATGGAACGTTACCTCCGCGCCACGGGCCGAGGAGCCGTTGCCGACGAAGCGAACAAAATCAAAGAATATCTTTCCGCAGACAAGGAAGTTGAAGAGCATCCGGAACAGTTCTTCGACCGCGTCATCGAAATTGACCTTTCTACCCTCAAACCTTACTACAACGGCCCGTTCAGCCCGGACCGCGGATATCCCGTAAGCGAAATGCGGGAATCCCTCAAAGAATTCGACTCGACGGAAAAAGTGAGTGCAGCGCTCATCGGCAGTTGCACGAATTCCAGCTACGAAGATCTTTCCCAGGTGGCCTCTCTCATTGAACAGGCGCTTGCCAAAGGCCTTTCCCCCAAAGCGCCGCTCATCATCAACCCGGGCTCAGAACAGGTCCGCTACACCGCCGAACGCGACGGTTTCATTGACCTGTTCAAAAAATTCGGAGCAACCATCATGACCAACGCCTGCGGCCCTTGCATCGGCATGTGGGCGAGACTCGGCGCAGAAAAGAAAGAGAAGAATTCCATTGTCCACAGTTTCAACCGCAACTTTGCCAAACGCGCGGACGGCAATCCGAACACGCACGCTTTCGTGGCTAGCCCGCTCATGGCCGTCGTCGCCGCCCTTTCCGGTTCGCTCCTGTTTGATCCCGAAAAGGATTTTTTGGTAAACGGCGAAGGGAAATTGGTGAAGCTCGATCCGCCAGCAAAAGAAGAACTTCCCAAAAACGGTTTCGCAGTCGAAGATCCCGGATACGTCGCCCCCGCTGAAGACGGCAGCCAAATCCAGATTTCCATTGACCCAAATTCCAAGCGCCTGCAGCTTTTGGAACCGTTCAAACCTTGGGATGGCAAAGACATTTTCTCTACGCCGCTCCTCATCAAAGCGAAAGGCAAATGCACCACCGACCACATTTCCATGGCCGGTCCCTGGCTCAAATTCCGCGGACATCTGGAAAATATTTCGAACAACATGCTCATCGGAGCCGTCAACGCCTTTAACGGGCAAACGAATCAAGTCAAAGGTGCCGACGGCAAATTCGAAGAAGTCCCTGCGCTTGCGAAAAAATTCCGCGACGAAGGTTCGGGCTCCATCGTCATCGGAGACGAAAACTACGGAGAAGGTTCTAGCCGCGAACACGCTGCTATGGAGCCGCGCTTCTTGGGAGTCAAGGCGGTCATCGTCAAGAGTTTTGCCCGCATCCACGAAACAAACTTGAAAAAACAAGGGATGCTGGCCCTCACTTTTGCTGACCCTGCCGATTACGAAAAGGTTCGCGAAGGGGACCGTTTCGACATTCTCGGACTTTCTGCATTCACACCGGGCTGCCAATTCACCTTGGTCTTGCACCACGCCGATGGTTCAGAAGAAAAAGCGCTGTTGAACCAGACTTACAACGCCCAGCAATGGGAATGGTTCAAAGCCGGCAGTGCTTTGAACAAAATCCGCGCCGACAAGTAATCACAGCTTGCCGATGAATTCCTTCAGCGCTTCGAAGCGGGCCGCGGTCTCCGCGTAACCCTCTTCGTATAAAGCGTTCAGTTTTTCCGTATTTTTTTCGAGGCGCGCCACTTCAACGGAACGCTCCGGGCGAATGACAAACACGTCGCCGCGTTTTTCCGCCATGTCCAAATCATCCAGAGTTTGATTGTACACAAGGTAACGGTTCGCGCAAGCTTCGACAAATTTCGGATAACGCCTGTATTTTAAACGGATAAGTGGCATTAAGCGGTTGGGATTTTTGCGGTATCCCTTTTCCCGCGTCAAAACGACGATGCACTTCCGGAACCCCATTTGCATAAAAGCTTTGTAAGGGATGCTGTCGGCAATGCCCCCGTCTAAATGTGGGATGCCATCGATATTCACCAGGTTCGACACCAGAGGCAAAGACCCCGAAGCTCGGAGCTTATCCATGTCGTCACCATCCAAATCCCGCAAAGAAAGATTTTCGGCTTCGCCCGTCATCACGTTGGTCACCGTTGCAAAACACTTTACCGGGGACTCCCGAAATGTCGCGTAATCGAAAGGATCCAGTTCGTTCGGAATCCGGTCATAACAGAATTTCCTGTTGAAAAGATCCCCCGTCAACAAAAGCGATTTCAGCCCCATGTAGCGTTTATCGTTTGCGTAAGTCGCTATCACGCGGAATCCCCTTTTTTCCTGTTTCGAAACGTAGTTCACCGCTTGCACGGCCCCGGCGCTCACCCCGACGACTCCATCGACAAAGAAATTCTGTTCGAGCAGAAAATCAATGACTCCCGCCGTATAAACGCCGCGCATTCCGCCACCTTCGAGAACAAGTCCAAGCTTTTCACTAGGATTTCGCATCTTTAAACTCCATAAACGATTTCCGAATGGGAATTTACTAATTTTACGCTACTATGAGCGATATTCCCGAATCTTACGTTTCCGAAAAAGTCAAGGCGATAGCCCGCGCACCCAAATACCGCGGAGCCATTTTTCAAGTCGAAGCCGATGAACGCGGATTAGCTTTGATCGACGGCAAAGAAGAAAGCCTCAAAATCTACATCACGGTGGATCCGGAAAAAGACCAAATCGTGGAAACCCGCTTTTTCACTTATGGCGGCCCCATTTTTACCGCCCTCGCCGATGTCCTTTGCGACCGTTTGCAAGGAAAGGCTGTTGAATATTTGGAAAAGACCAACGTCCACACTCTCGAAAAGCAACTTCGCGATGACCCGGAAAAACCGGCGTTTCCGCTGGCTGCGACGGAATTGCAAAGCTTGGCGAAACTCATTCGAAAACTAGTCGAATCCTACCCCGAAAAGAAAGCAGTCGCATTGGCTGCCCGGGCGACCATGGAAAAAGTCAAATACAGGACGCAAACTGTCGAAGGCCGGGCCGAAGCGGACAAGGAATGGGCGGCTCTCACCACCGAAGAACGTCTGCAGCGCATCGCCGATTGTTTGCACTTGAACGTACGGGCCGCCTTGCAAAATGACGGAGGCGACTTGGAAATCGTGGGAATGCTCGACGACACCCATGTCCAAATTCGATTCCAAGGAGCCTGCAACGGTTGCTCAGCGGCAAGCGGCGGCACGCTCTTTTACATCGAAGACCAATTGCGCGACAACGTCTATTACAATTTGAACGTCATTCCTGAAAACGCGTTTCCTGCCGGCTACGGCGAATTCGGCGATGCGGAAACGCCCGAAATTCCAAAAACTCCGGAGAACTGACCATGGGCGACGCTTATCGAGAGCCTTACAAATACGGATTTGTCACACCGATAGAAAACGATTCTTTCGAAAAGGGACTGAACGAAGACATTATCCGGCGCGCCTCTAAAATTCGGAAAGAACCGGAATTCATGCTCAAATTCCGTTTGGACGCTTACGAAAAATTATTGAAAATGGAAGAGCCGCATTGGGCAGAACTGCAATTTTCCCCAGTCGATTTACAAGACATCGTTTATTACTCCGCCCCGAAAACCAAAAAGGCTTACGATTCCATTGAAGACGTCGACCCGGAACTTTTGGAAACATTCGACAAGCTGGGCATTCCCCTCGACGAACAAAAACGCCTGGCGGGGGTTGCCGTAGACGCGGTATTCGACAGCGTGAGCATTTACACCAGCCACAAAAAGAAACTTCTGGAAATGGGCATCATCTTCTGTTCCATTTCTGACGCCATTCAAGAATACCCGGAACTGATCGAACGGTACATGGGAAGCGTGGTACCGCCCGGCGACAATTATTTTGCCGCATTGAACAGCGCAGTTTTCGGCGACGGCAGTTTCGTTTATATTCCACCCGGAGTCAAATGCCCCATCGACCTTTCGACTTATTTCCGCATCAACAACAAGGAGGCTGGACAATTTGAACGGACACTGATCATCGCCGACACGGATTCCCGCGTGAGTTATCTGGAAGGCTGCACCGCACCAGAATTTTCAAGCAACCAGTTGCATTCCGCCGTCGTCGAACTTGTCGCCTTGGAAAATGCGGACATCAAATACAGCACCGTTCAAAACTGGTACGCCGGAGACAGGGAAACGGGAAAAGGCGGCGTTTACAATTTCGTAACCAAACGGGGAAAATGTGCCGGTAAAAATTCACACATCAGCTGGACACAAGTCGAAACGGGTTCCGCCATCACCTGGAAATATCCGAGTTGCATTTTGCAAGGAGACTTTTCCCGTTGCGAATTTTACTCCGTTGCACTGACCAATGGAAAAATGCAGGCCGACACCGGGACAAAGATGATCCATATCGGCAAAAATACCAAAAGCACCATTATCAGCAAGGGAATCAGCGCAGACGAAAGCTCCAATTCTTACCGCGGACTAGTCGACATTCACAAGAACGCAGCATATTCCCGCAACTACACGGAATGCGACAACATGTTGGTCGGGCAAAAAAGCGCAGCGCACACATTCCCCTACATCAGCGTTGCGAACCCGACTTCATCTACAGAACACGAAGCTTCGACAAGCCGTATCAGCGAAGATCAGCTTTTTTACTTCGAAAGCAGGGGCATCCGACGCGAAGACGCCATACAATCCCTTGTAGGCGGATTTTGCAAAGACGTTTTCAAAGAACTCCCCGGAGAATTTGCGACAGAAGCACGCCAACTTTTGACGCTCAAGTTGGAGCACAGCGTCGGTTAAAATCCGACAACCGGGACAAATCTTTTTAAATTTGTCCCATGCTGTGCGAATGGATATATCACCTAACCGACATTTCCCTTTTTGACAGCCGCCTGTTCCGTGCAGGACTTGCGGCTATGCTTTCCATCGTCCTCGTCCTTTCGACAATGCCGTCGTATATTCGGTTTCTGCAAAAATCGGACGCGACTTCGGATTTCGATCAAGGTTCTCTGGTAAAGGCCCCACCCATCATGGGCGGACTTTTACTTGTCGTCGTCGTCATCATCGTTTCGCTCATCACGTGCAAACTCAACGGCTATACAGTTTCTACACTTCTTGTCTTGGCGGCGTTCAGCACCGTAGGCGCTATTGACGACATGGCAAAAGTCAAGACCAAACGCCTGATTGCCAAAGGCAAAGCGAAAGCTGCCGCCTACATGGAAAAAGCAGACGGCATTTCCAGTTCCGTGCGTCTTGGGCTTTACTTTCTCTTCAGTTTGGTCATCGCCATTTTCTGCTACAAATTCATCCCGGATTTACGAGGCAATTTGACAGTCCCATTTGTCCCCGTCGATGTTTTCCAAATTTACCTGCCCAACTGGGCTTTTATCGGCTTCATGACCTTTGTCATCGCGGCGACAGCCAACGGCACCAATTTTACAGATGGGCTAGACAGCCTGGTCTCTGTGCCCATCCTCACCAGCATGGTCTTTGTCGGCGTTGTCGCTTACGTTTGTGGAAACTTCATTTTCAGCAACTATCTCAACATGCCGTTTCTTCCGGGATGTGATGAACTTTTCCCACTAGCGATGTCCATCGCCGGAGCACTTCTCGCTTACTTGTGGTTCAACAGCCCCCCGGCAGAAATTTACATGGGGGACGCGGGGTCCGTCGGATTCGGAGCCGCCATCGGCATCATGTTCATTTTGGTTCAAGCCGGACTTTTCCTCCCGATAGTTTGCATCATCATCATCGCCGAAGCCTGTTCCGTACTCTTCCAAATTTCTTGGTTCAAAGCGACCAAAAAGGCGACAGGACAAGGACGGCGGCTGTTCTTATGTGCGCCGCTGCACCACCATTTTCAAAAAAAATGGGAAGGTAAATTTTCTTCCAAACCTTTGATGAATTCTAAAATCGTGTGGCGGATGCACCTGGTGAGTGTCTTCGCCCTGATTGTCAGCTTTGTCATTTTCTTCGGAATCCGCTAATGCCAACTGTCGATTACTCCCTAGTCAAAAAACTTCACGCCCAATTTTCCGGAGCAGCCCCTGTAAACGATGCGAACATCGAGATTTTCCCAATGCCCTTCCATTTGGCAGAAGAGGACTTGCGCCGTGAAATGTGGACAGAAACAGGAAACTTGCTGCTCCGCCAAGGCGCTGTCGCCGCATTCACTCTAGCGGGCGGTCAAGGTTCCCGTCTGGGATTCGATGGTCCCAAAGGGGCGTTTGACTTTGGGCTTCCCAGCCACGCAACACTTTTCCGTTTGCAAGCCCGACGCCTGATGAATCTAGGGGCCAAAGCGGGAAAGCCGATTCCATGGCTCATCATGACTTCGCCGCAAAACCGTCAAGCGACCGTTGCCCATTTCGAAGACCATTCTTTCTTCGGATACAACCGCGATTATATCCGTTTTTTCGACCAGGGAATGCTCCCTGCGCTCAAACCGGATGGTTCTCCGCTTTTAGACGAAAACGGCGAAGCGGTCATTGCCCCAGACGGCAACGGAGGCTGTTTCCGCGCACTGGCATCCAGCGGATCGCTTGCCTGGATTGTTGAAAAAAAAGTCCGATTTGTTTTCTTGTGCAATATCGACAACGCTTTGGTCAAAATGTGTGACCCCACGTTCGTCGGAGCACTCGCTTCAAATGGAAGAGCCCTTTGCGCAGCAAAGCTAGTCCACAAAAACGGTCCAAACGAAAAAGTCGGCATTTTCGCCTACCGCGATTCAAAACCTGCCGTGATAGAATATTCGGATCTGCCCGAATCGCTCCGCGACAAGACTCTCCCCGACGGCTCATTAGAATATGACGGAGGCAACACGGGAATGTATGTGTTCCGCACCGATGCTCTCCGCCAGATAGCCAACAAAGATTTGCCCTGGCACGTTGCGAGAAAACGGATAGCCGGCACAGACAATTGTTGGAAATTCGAACAATTTCTTTTTGATGCCTTTCCGCTGATTGGAAACCTTTTGCCCTACGGAATCGAACGCAGCGACGAATTCGCCCCAGTCAAGAACGCCACCGGAAACGACTCACCGGAATCGGCGCGGAAAATGCTCGGTTCCCTGCACCGATATTACCTTGAACGCGCCAAAGTCACCGTGAAGCCGGAAATGCTGTACGAAATTTCACCGAGACTGACCTACGCCGGAGAAAACCTTTCCCAAGAAGTTTTCGACAGGGAGCTGGGGCGCGGCATTTTTGAATTCAAAGTCTGAACGTTTCATACAAATGAAACGATTTGCATACAAAGTAATTCTTTGGCTTTTGACGCATCAGCCCAAATGCGCCGAAAAAGCCTTGTTTTTATTTGCCTGCCCAATTTACAAGTTCTTGCACAGAAAGCGCGCCTGGGGACGTGTGCAAAATCTTTTGCGTTTGACCGGAATGGACAAAGAGACAAATCCCCGCGCCGTATTCAAGGCGTTGTACACAAATTATCTCGACAGTCTCCGCTATCTGTGCCAAATTCCCAAAACTGTCCGCAGCGTGCAATTTCAAAACGAAGAAATCATCCGCGACCCCTTAAAAAACGGAATTCCCATCGTCGCCATCAGCGTGCATCAAGGCGCTTTTGAAATTTTGCACCGCGTCCTCACACGTTACTCCGACCACGTTTACCTTTTTACGCACAGTTTCGCCGACAGCACTTTGACCGGATTGCTGCACGAAATTCGCCAAGCTCCCGGTTTAGAAGAACGCGAAACGAGCACAGTGGCCCACACTCTCCGGGAATTTTTGCAAAACAGCGGCGTTTTGGCGATGCTCGTCGATCAGGCGACAGAAGGGCGCGGAAACCCGGTTCAACTTTTGGGAAAACCCGCCGAACTTTTTTTGCGACTTCCCCTCAAAGCGATGGCCATGGGTGCAGGAATCGTCACCTTTCGCACCTTCCGCACGGAACAAGGGCATCTAGTCCAATTTGAAACGTATTATCCCCCCAAATCGCCGCAAGAAAAAACGGCGGACTCCATCGCCGCAGAAGTCTCCCGTTGGATTCAAGAGCACCCTTCTGAATGGACTTGGAATTACCACCGGAATTTTACACAAAGCGGAAATTGAACCTGTTCTAAACAGGGTCCACGTCAATGCGAATTTCCAAATGGGGAGGCGTTTGCGACAAGGCCTTGCGAATGGCTATCGCAGACGGAGCCTTCAACAAAAGGTGCATCCAAAAAGTACCCCGAACTTGAGAAACATATGCTTCTACGGGTCCCAAAACTTCCAATTCCCGATTTTGCGCAAGCGCATCGGCATATTTCTGGGATTCTTTTTCCAAGAACGCTTTATCCCGGTGCCCCAATTCGATTTTCGCCACTTTGGAATAGGGCGGATAATTGGCTTCGAAACGTGCGGAAAGCTCTTGATTAGCAAATCCGGAGTAATCGTGCGCCATGGCAAAACGGATGATAGGGCTTTCTGGATTATTCGTCTGCAAAATGACGCGGCCACCCGTCCTAGAACGCCCCGCCCGCCCAGAAGTTTGGCTCAACAGTTCGAACAGTCTTTCCCCAGCCCGGAAATCAGGCACGCCCGCGCCGGAATCGGCGCCCACGACGCCCACGAGCTGGACGCCGGGAAAATCGTGTCCCTTGGCCACGATTTGCGTGCCCAACAGTACAGAATATTTCCTTTCCCGAAAATCTTCGAGAATCCTTTCCGCAGCCCCCACATTCGCCGTGGAATCCCTGTCCATGCGGACCACTTTCGCCAGCGGAATCCATTCCGCAATTTCCTCTTCGAGCTTTTCGATGGCGCCTCCCGAAAATTCATATTCCGCAGATCCGCACTCCGGACACGCCGTGTTCAAAGAAAAAAGTCTGCCGCAATAGTGGCACAAAAGTCCCTTGTGCTGTTTGTGGTATACCAAAGGCACTTTGCATTCCGGACAAGAAATTGCGTTTCCGCATTCCGCACATACTCGAAATTTTGAATAACCGCGCCGATTCAAGAGGATTATCGCCTGGTCTCCCTCCGCTACCGTTTTCGTCAACGCTTCGCGGAGTTCCGTCGAAAGGAGCAGCGAAGGATCCTGACGCCGCGCCTTTTTCCGCATGTCGACAATGTCCACGTGGGGCAATTCCATATCCGTCGCACGTTTCAACAGGGAAACGTATCCCATCTTTCCTCGTTTCGCCGCAAAAAAAGATTCAAGCGACGGCGTTGCACTGCCAAGCAATACAAAAGCTCCGCGCAAAGTAGATTCGAAAAACGCCAAAGTACGTGCGTGATAACGCGGAACATCATCCTGCTGCTTGTAAGAAGCATCGTGTTCTTCGTCCAGAATGACCAAATCGTATTCGAACGGAGTAAGTATCGCGCTGCGGGTCCCCAAAACAATCCGAGCCTTCCCCGACAAAATGGAAACCCATGCAGCCCTTTTCTTCGGAGCGGACACCGCCGAATGAATGACCGGAACTTCCATCCCTAAAAAATCGGAAAAGCGCTCCGCCATTTGCGGCGCAAGGCCTATTTCAGGAACAAGTACAAGGACTTTTTTCCCCGCCGAGAGGGCGATTTTTGAAAGCTCCATGTAGATGCGCGTTTTTCCGCTGCCGGTAACTCCATGCAGGAGCGCACCGCGAAACACTCCGCGTTCCACTTTCGAAAAAAATGAATTCCGCAAGCGTTCAAACGCCAAAGACTGCTCTTCCGTCAACGGCGGAGACACAGACGGAGGGGCTTCAGCCTTCGATTCTTCGGGATTTTCAAGCCGAAGAGCATCCAGGAATTTGCCAAAATCTTTGGGCAAAAAAAGGCCAAGCGACAACGGGAGCGGCGCAAGATAATAGCGCGAAACCCATTGGAGCTTTTCCAAGAAGTGTTCTCCGAATACATACCCAGAAGCGTGAGCACAGGCGACCTTCACCTTTTCAAAGGAAGGTTTTTCGGCAAAGACACGCAAAGCGACACCCAAGACCGGTTGTTTTCGCTTTCCCAAATGCACCCAGACGACGCTCCCCCGGCAAATGTGCTCGCCCGTCGGGACGGCATACGTAAAAGTCATCGGGGAACGAGGCACAATCACTTCGGCAAACGCAGAAAATTCAGAACTTTTCCGCACTTCGAAAATGGTGTCGGGCGCAAGCGTTTTCGGGATTCTCTTTGCCATGTGACAAAGATAGTTTTATGCCCAAAACAAATTCATCAAAAGACTTTTTTTGAGGAATCGATTGCATTTATCCTTTTCTTTTAGCTAAATTAAGCTTAGCTTGAACACGTCTTTTGACGCGTTCCGTTTTTGGAGAACTTTATGGGATTTTTTAATTTCTTTAGACCCGGCTGGCAGAATTCCAACGTCAACGTTCGCAAGGAAGCCGTCATCAAATTGCAAAACGGCGATCAGGTAGCCATCGAAACGGTGGCGCAAACCGATGCAAACGCCGAAATTCGGGGCATCGCCATCCGAAAACTGGAAAATACGGACATTCTCCAAAAAATCATTTCTTCCGAAACGGATGCATCCAACAAACGCGAAGCCGAAAACCGTTTAAACGACCGTCTGGCGCTCTACTTGAAAAGCTTCAACGGCAACGTGAGCCAAAAAGAACGGGATGCCGTTGCGCAAATTGCGAAAACCCGCTTTGCTGACGACTTGTTAAAGTCCATGCCGAGCGATGAACTTAGAAAATCCTTGGCCGAGACTTCTACCCGGCAAAGCTCACTTGAATTTGTCGCCCTGAAGGATTCCGCACTGGAAGTAGCCTTGGCAGCCCTTTCCCGCATCGAACGCGACGGCATGCTGCAAAACATTTCCAAAAATTCCCGCCATACGGAAGTCCGCAAGAATGCGCAAGAAAAACTCCGCAAGAAACTGCTTTCGGAAAACAGGGAAACCGCCGAAAAGAACGATGCCCAGCTCTTAGTCCACAAACGCGAGGCACTTGTCCAACAGGCCCAGCGCTTAGCCGATTCTCCGCATTTCATGACCAACAAAGCGGAATTCGACAAAATTTTGCAGATGGCCGAAGAATTGGGAATGGACACGACAAAATCCGCCCTTGACCGCGTCATCGAAAGTTACAACAACCGCCGCGCCGAAGAACAGGCACGGTTAGACAAACTCCAGGCAGAATCCGAAGAAAAAGAGTCAAAACAAAAACGCCTAGAAGCACTCCTTTCCGAAATGGATTCCCTGATGGAATCGGGCGCAACGGAAAACGGTGAAAAAATCGAAAGCCTCATTGCGCAATTCAAATCCGAAAACGGTTCCGCCGAAACTCCCTTGTCCGGGCTGTTCCGGATTTCCGTGGAGCGTTTCAACCGGATTGCCAAGAAAGAAGCAGACATAGCAGCCCATGGCGCAAGCCGTGCAGAAATCCTGGCCAAGCTCCAGCTTTTGGCAGAAGTCGGCGACGATTCCAAGTCGACAGAACACAAAGTCAAAGCGCTAGTCCGCGAATGGGAATCTCTTCCCCTTGTTGACGGAGCAAACCCCGAGCTCCAGGTTTACAACACCCTGCGGAACCAGTTCTCCGAAAAATTCAACGCGCGGAACTCCGAAGAAGAAAAAACGCTCGCCGAAAATTCCGCAAAGCTCAAAGCCATCATTGACGGAGTTAAGTCCATCGACGAAAACAGCGAGTTCAAAATCATTTCTCAAAAGCTCCGCGACTTTTACAAGCGCTGGAAAGAAATCGTCGGAGACAACAAGTTCCGCTACAAGGATTTGTGGAACGAATACCGCGAAGCGACTTCCCGTTTTAAAGAAATGCAGGAATGGGAATCCTGGCATAACGAAAACGACCGCGAAGCCCTTCTCGAAGAAATGTCCGCCCTCGCCCAAACTGAAGCCGACAAGGAAACACTTGCGAAGCTCCGCGGATTTGCGAGCCAGTGGAAATCCATCGGGCCCGTTTCTGCAGCGCGCTTAACCGAATTCCGCGAAAAATTCCACGCGCTTTTCGATGAAATTTTGGCGAAGTGCGAACCCTTTGTCAAAGAGCAAGAAGAAGAGCGCAAACAGAACCTTGCCGCCAAAGAAGAAATTTGTTCCCAAGTCGAAGCCCTTTCGGACGAAAACGACACCAATTGGCGCGACAAATACAAATCCATGCAGGAACTTCAAGAAAAATGGAAATCCATCGGGATGGTTCCCAAAGAGAACGTTCAACCCCTTTGGGACCGTTTCCGTGCCGCAGAAAACGCTTTCTACGCAAAGCACAAGGAATTTGTAAAACAAGAAGACGTTGTCCGCGAAGAAAATTACCAGAAGAAAATCCTCTTGTGTGAAAAAGCCGAGCAGTTGTCGGAATCCAACGATTGGAACGCCACGTCTGCCGCGCTCCGCAACTTGCAGAATGAATGGAAAGAGGCTGGGCCCGTTCCTCGTGCCAAATCAGAAGAAATTTGGAACCGTTTCCGGAATGCCTGCGATGCCTTCTTCAACCGCAAACGCGCCCACTTTGAAGAACTGGATTCCGCCAAAGCAAAGAATCTCGAAGCGAAAGAGGCCTTGTGCGCAAAGCTCGAAGCGTTGGACCTGGACTCTCCCGAATCCGCAAACATCATGGAATCCGCCGAAGAGGAATGGCAAAAACTGGGCATGGTTCCCAAAGACAAAATGGAAGAAATCCGCAATCGTTTCAATGCGGTTTTAGATAAATTCGCAGCCCAAAAAGCGAAAGCGGATCCGGAGTTCCAAAAGGCTGTGGATGCAGCCAAGCTCCAAAAAGAATCCATCATTTCCACGATTTCAAGCTTGATCGATTCCGCCGGTTCCAACGAAAGCGTGGAAACCGTCAAAAATTTGCAATCCGAATGGAAATCACTTCCGCGCTGCGGTTCCGACGAACAGGCTTTATACCAAAAGTTCCGCGAAACCTGTGACGAATTTTTTTCCAGACGACGCGATCAGATGGATATTCAAGAACAGGCCCGCGAAAACAATTTGCAAAACAAGTTGCGCCTTTGCGAAGAAGCAGAACGCCTGCTCGAAAACCTGACCGAAGAAAATCGCCGGGAATCCATGAACGAAGTCAAGCAGCTCCGCAGGCATTGGCGCGACATTGGAGCCGTTCCCCGCCGCGAAGCCGAAAAGATTTGGCAGCGTTTTAATTCCGCTTGCGACAAAATCTTTGGCAAAAAAAGCGAATCCGACACGGAAGCCTAACATGTATCCCCCGTGGACAACCCCGGAAGCCGCCGCTGAAATTTTAAAACAGGGCGGCATCGTAGCCATTCCCACGGAAACCGTTTACGGCTTGGCCGGCAACGCTTACGATTCCAACGCCCTTTCCAAAATTTTCGAAGCCAAAAAGCGCCCGCATTTCGATCCGCTGATCGTGCACATAGCCGCAATCGATGAGCTTTCAAATGTCGCTCACGACATTCCCGAAAAAGCGCAGCTTTTGGCAAAAGCATATTGGCCGGGGCCAATGACACTTGTCCTGCCCAAAAAAGATTCCATTCCGGATCTTGCGACAAGCGGACTTCCTACCGTTGCCGTGCGTTTTCCGAACCATCCCGTGGCGCAAAAAATCATCCGCTTAGCGGGCATTCCCCTAGCTGCCCCCAGTGCAAACCTGTTCCAACATGTCAGCCCGACAACCGCCGTGCACGTTGCAGAACAGCTAGGCTCTGCGATAGACGGCATCGTTGACGGAGGCGCCTGTCTCGTCGGCGTGGAAAGCACGATTATTTCTTTTCCCGACGGGGAACCTGTCATTTTACGCCCCGGAGGAATCACGCCCGAAATGGTTCAAAAGGTCGCCGGTTCCGTGCGCATGCACAAGTCAACCTCCAATCCCAAAGGCCCGCTTCCCGCACCGGGAATGATTGATAGACATTATCGGCCCCAAGTCCCGCTTTTTTACGGCAAGATTCCCGCCGAAGCAAAAATTCCGGAAGGAACAGTCCGCATCGCTTTTGGTGACGAAGAATCCCCCGTTCCTCCCACGGCGAACCTTTCCCCTTCAGGAAATCTGTGCGAAGCTGCGGCGAACCTCTATTCCCTGATGCGTCAAATGGACAAGCCGGAAAACAAGCTCATTTTGGTTGATTCCATTCCGAACGAAGGCGTAGGCATCGCCTGCAACGACCGCCTCAAAAGGGCGGCAATTCGCCAGTGGCCCGAATCGTTTTAGACGGAATGGCGTTGAAATGCCACCATTCCGAGGGGAGCGGGAGAAATCCCGCTTTTTTCATCATACGGCGGAGCAATTTCCGATTTTCAACCTGTTCCCCGGTCAGCGTTCCTTTTTTCAGAGCAGCGGACTCTCCCCGTTCGCCCGCTTTCGCTTCAAAAGAATCAAAATCCGTTCCCATGTCTAGCGGTGCCCCTTCCGCATCCGAAAGGGTCAAGTCCAACGCATAGCCGAAATTATGTACACTGCCGCGTTTCGGGTTCGAAACAAAATCGGCAAAGGGCGTTCCGACAACAGTTTCACGGAGTTTTCCTTGCGCATAAACGGGCCGCGCCGCATCAAAGACGATGAATCCGTATCCCGGCTTCTCTTTTTGCAATAGCCGAACCGCTTTTTGAAATTTTTCGGCGGCCATCCGCTTCAAGTAAGCCCTTTTCGCCCCGCAATACAAATCGTGTCCCGTCACATTGGAAAATGTCGCATACCGCAAATCCAGCTTCACGTGTGCAAACTGGGAAATTTCCACATACGAAGAATCCTTTTCCACAAAAGCTTCCCACTCCGCATAAGCTTTGCAAAAGCGCAATGGTTTTTTGGGGTGTTTGGGAACAAAAACGGACTCCGCACCCAGAATCGCCGACAGAAGAAAAACGAAAAGGGCGATTTTAAATGGCAAAGTTGGCCTCAACGCCAAATTGCAGATAAAGTCCCATGCCTTTCGCCATAAACGGCACCAGTTCGTAACCATTCGAAGACTTGCCATCCGGATCGCGGGAAACCTGCGAACGTTCGCGCGCATTGTCTGCGCCCAAGAACTTAAGCGCATCGACATCTAAGCCAGAAAAGACATTATCCGCTTCGACGTAAAAACGCACCTTCCGGAAAAAGAACACGCGCCCAGGCAAATCCAGATTGACGCGAACATCGGTGCGGAATAAATCCGTGAATTCGTTGTAATCGTGAATTTCCCGAGTTCCACGCGTCCGGGATTCAGAACGGGAGGATTTTATTTTGTAATAATAAAGCGGCCTATGCCAACCGGCATGATGAGTCAAAATGACAGACACTAAAGAATCCTTCCGCGGATAATAGCGGACAGAAGTCGCCATATCCAAACGGGAATTGGCGTCCCACGGTAAAGAGCGTCCGTCTTCCAGGGAGTATTCACCGTAAACGGAAGTCGCATTAATTCCTAGCGCAAAATGGTGCAGCGTCCGCGCTTCCAACTTGGCGGATGCGCCGAGCACCCAAGCGAAATCCGCGGATGAAAGTTCATCATAATGCGCATAAGCTAAGGGAACCGGCAATTCCGGATTCAGATAATAACGTCCAAAGCCATGCGCGCTGACATTGAAACGCTTTTTCGCAAATCCAAGTCCCAGCTTAGCAGAAGAACCTGTCACGATATCGCTTTGCAATTTCCCCGCATTCCACGTTTCACGGAAATCACCCCGCCACGCGGCGTTTCCAAACACGCGGACGCCTTCACCGGGGAGAAGTCCAGGTGTCCCGGCGGACAAGTTGCGGTCAACGTCCAAAGAAATCATCGGAGAGCCGTTGCCGTCAAAATCCGCCAAAGCGCCAAACGCAAAGATGGTCTTTTGCGCATCGGATGTCCACGAAAGGCGGCCCGTTCCCGAAAGAACGCCCATGTTCAACTCCGTCTTTTGGGAATTCGAAAAATCCGGCCACTTCCGAGTGATGAGGTGATGCTCGTAAAGAATCGCCCCCGAAAGGTCCGCGCCGAAAAGCTGCCCGGGGAAAGGCCTGTCCATGCCGAACGAAAAAGTCGTTTTCGTCTGATCGTAGCCGTCGATGAATGTCGCATTTTCCGGCAGGGCGTCTTGCCGATAGCCGGTCGTATCGCGGAGCGTGTCCGAAGCCGCTTCCCGGACAACGCCTCCATGGAAGCTAGTCCCCAAAGCCGACTGGTACTCTAAACCCAGAACGCCGTAAGAACGGCTGCCTCGAATGATATCGACGCTGTTGGATGTTTCCAATGAAGTCGTCGTATCCTGGCGGACCGTGTATTCATCGCTGCTGTAAATCCCATTGACCATCCAGCGGTTTCCCAACGAGTCGTGTCCGGACAGCTGGGCGAACAGGTCGAACGAAGTCAGGTCAAAGGAGTCCGAATTTTCCGTGGAGCAATCTTCGCAGCTGGAATCGCGCTTGCGGAACTCCGTAAAGAATTTCTCGCCCATATTCTTCAGCATTTCGGAATCGAGAAAGCGGAAACTGAAACGGAACGCATCCCAAAAAAGAAAGGGCCCGCCCACGGTTATTTCGCGCATGGTCGTCCCGGCGGAAAGCCCCACTTCGAACTCTTCTCCGGAAAGCGTTTCCGGGATGTAATCGACAGATGTGGCAAGACCTTGCCCCACGGGACCTTCTCCGTAATTATCGTAAATGTCGATGGAGCGCAGCAAGTGGGGATTGATGACCGAGAGGTTTCCCGGAAAGCCTATATCCAAATGCCGCATATTCGGGATGCGGAGACGTCCCAAATGATAACCGACTTCCTCTGCGCGGGAGCCATCGTAAAACAATTCGCTAGAAAAATCCTTTTGCCCCGAAACACCTTCGACAGATGTCAAGAGTTCGGCAACGTCAAACCGCATTCCGCTCACGTCTTCGAGTTGTTCCACGGTCATCCGCGAAGGTTCCGGCCATTCCGCTTTTTTTTCGCCGCCGATGACAGTGCTTTCGCCCAAGTTCCGCACGTTCGGATGCAATACGACGACAATGTCCAAAAGATCGGCGAAGTCATCCAAGGAAACGTGCAGCGTGTCGAAGCCTTCCTTGACAAAGACCAGCTTCGCGCTCCGCGAATCCGTCGTCAATTCAAAACGGCCTCCACCATCGGATTCTCCCAAAGCTCTTCCCGATTCATAGAGAATGGCTACCGAAGACAGGGCGTGATCTGTTTCCGCTTCTAAGACGGTTCCGACAATTGCGGTAGGCGCAGCCATCGCGAAAACGGGAAATAAAAAGCAAAGAGAGGCAAAAATTCGTTTCAACATAACGTGTTGGATAAATATACAAATTTACCGTTTCGCCGCCTTTTTCAAAAGAAAGGCTTTTGCCAACCCAATGGATATTTGTCTATTTTTTCGCCATGCTCCAAAAGATTTACATTCGCCATTTGAAAGATTTCATCGGTCAAGAAGTCGATTTGGCCGGTTGGGCTACCCGAGTGCGCTCCTCCGGAAAAGTATGCTTCATCCAATTCCGCGACGGAACGGGTTTCGTCCAAGTCGTCGCCGGCGTGACCGATGTCTCCGCCGAGAACTTTGAAGAAATCAAACACCTGACTCAAGAAAGCGCCATCCGCGTCAAAGGAAAAGTCGTCGAATCCCCGAAAGCACCGAATGGATTCGAAGTCATCGCATCCCATGTGGAAACGGTCTCGAAAACGGAAAACTATCCGATTTCCCCAAAAGAACACGGCACCGACTTTTTGATGGATTGGCGTCACCTTTGGATTCGCAGCTCCCGCGAGCATGCCATTCTAACCGTACGGCACCGCATCGCCAAAGCGATCCGGGATTACTTTGACTTTCGCGACTTCACACTGGTTGACGCCCCGATTTTCACCCCGAACGAATGCGAAGGTTCCAGTACGCTTTTCGCAACGCCCTACTTCGAGGACACGGCTTACCTTTCACAAAGCGGACAACTTTACATGGAAGCGGCTGCAGCCGCATTCGGCAGAGCTTACTGCTTTGGCCCCACGTTCCGGGCGGAAAATTCCAACACGCGCCGGCATTTGACCGAATTTTGGATGGTCGAACCGGAAGTCGCTTATATGGATTTGGACGGAGACATTGAACTTGCCGAAGGACTTGTCCAAGAAATCACCCGGGCAGTCCTTTCGGATTGTCAAAAGGAACTCGAAAAATTGGGCCGCGACACCCATGCCTTGGAAATCACGGCAAACGAACCATTCGCCCGAGTCAGTTACACGGATGCCGTCAAAATCATCCGCGATGCAGGCGTGGACTTCAAATGGGGAGATGACTTTGGCGGCGCAGACGAAACCATTGTCGGCAGCCACTTTAACCGCCCAGTCGTCGTTTACGACTACCCCGCCGAAATCAAGCCCTTTTATATGAAACGCAGTGCGGAAAACCCAAAAGTCGTTCGCAACATGGATATTCTCGCGCCCGAAGGATTCGGGGAAATCATCGGAGGCGGACAGCGAGAAGAAGACCTCGGCGTTCTCGAAAAGGCAATTGAAAAACAGGGCCTTTCGCCCGACGTTTATTCGTGGTATCTCGATGTACGCCGCTACGGCTCCGTTCCCCACGCCGGATTCGGACTCGGCCTCGAAAGAACGGTCGCTTGGATTTGCAACCTCCCCCATGTCCGCGAAACGGGAGCTTTCCCGCGGATGCCGCACCGTCTAAAGCCCTGACCGATGCCCTCTAAAAATCTACGTCGAGCGCTGTTGCTTTCCGTCATTCTTTTTGTATTTTACAGACTAGCCTAAACAGGAGTTTTTCATCCTATGCGTTTTTGCGTCAAAGCCGCATCGTTGATAGCATTGTGTACCGTTTTCGCCTTTGGACAGGCCGATGTAAAACAAGAAGCCCCGGAGCTAATGCTCGATTCCGCTTCCGGCAAAACCCTTCAAATGGATTTTACCCTTCCTCTCGCCGGGATAAACGATCCGGGAATGCTCTTTGCACATTTCGAAGGCAAACCGCTCATCATCTTTTACTTTAGCCCCAAATGCCCCCATTGCCAGGCGAATTTTCCCGTGATGCAGGAACTTGTCAAACAATACGCAGATAAAGGCGTTTACGGCATCGGCATCTCGATTGGCGGCGGCATCAAAAAGAATGACGTCCGGCTATTCATCGACCAGTTCAACGCGACCTTCCCCATCTTCCAAGACGTGAATGCGAAATTCGGCCCCAAATACGGCACTGGATATGTTCCCGTTGTCTTTGTCGTGAACAAGGACGGCTCTTTTTACCGGTTCGGGGATTCTTCTCAAAAAAGTCTGGAACAGCTCAAAGCGTTGCTGAACAAAATGTATCCGTGATAAAACCGGAGGGGAACGGACAAAGCGCACGACAGCGCCCCGGATATTTACTATCTTTGGCGCCATGCTCAATGTGTCCAATGTCAGTCTGCAATACGGAAGCCGCGTGCTTTTCAAAGATGTCAACCTTTCTTTCCGCAAAGGGAACTGTTATGGAATTATCGGTGCGAACGGTGCCGGCAAATCCACTTTTTTGAAAATCCTTTCGGGAGAACTGGAACCGAACACGGGCGATGTGACTCACGATGCGAACGAACGCATTTCCGTTTTGAAACAAGACCACTTTGCCTATGAAGAAAATACGGTTTTAGAAACCGTCATGATGGGATATCCCGAACTGTACAAAATCGGCAAACGCCGCGACGAGCTTTACGCGAAAGCGGAAATGTCCGAAGCCGAAGGCATGGAAGCCATCGATTTGGAAACCAAATTCGGAGAAATGGGCGGATACGAAGCCGAATCTTCGGCGGGAACGCTCCTCAAAGGCTTAGACATCCCGGAAGAATCCCATTTGAAGCTCATGAAAGAGCTCGATGGAAACGAAAAAATCCGAGTTTTGCTCGCGCAAGCCCTTTTCGGCAACCCAGACATTTTGCTTCTCGACGAACCGACAAACCACATGGATTTAGAGTGCGTCGGCTGGCTTGAAGATTATTTGGAAAGATTTGAAAACACAGTCATTGTCGTATCTCACGACAGGCACTTCTTGAATACGGTGTGTACGAACATTTGCGACATCGACTACGGTCGCATCCATCTTTATGCGGGAAACTATGAATTCTGGTACGAAGCGAGCCAGCTTGCCCAAAAACAGCGCAAAGACCAGAACCGCCGCGCCGAAGAAAAAATCGCCGAACTGAAAGCCTTTATCCAACGTTTCGCTTCGAACGCATCCAAAGCCAAACAGGCGACAAGCCGTAAAAAGCTTCTCGACAAAATGTCCGTCGAAGAAATGCCCGCATCCAGCCGCAAATTCCCTTGGGTCAGTTTCAAAATGGACCGGGAACCGGGGAAAATCGTTTTGGAAGTCAAGGATTTGACAGTTGACGGCGGCGATGGAAACCGCTTGGAACATTTGAACTTTTCGTTGGGCGGCGGCGACAAAGTCGCTTTGGTCGGCGAATACGGAACACTCAAAACGGCCTTTTTCGAAGCCATCCAAGACCCGGAAAACATCAAATCGGGAAAAGTCAAATGGGGAACGACAATTTCTTCTAGTTACTTCCCCAAAAACAACGACGCCTTTTTCGGCGAAGACATTTCGCTCGTCGATTGGCTGCGCGGCTTCAGCAAGGAACAGGACGAAACATTTATCCGCGGATTCCTAGGCAGAATGCTGTTCACCGGCGAAGAAGCTCTGAAATCTGCCAAGGTACTTTCCGGTGGCGAAAAAGTGCGCTGCATGCTCAGCCGGATGATGCTTTCGAATGCGAATATGCTGATGTTGGACGAACCGACAGCCCACTTGGATTTGGAATCCATCACAGCTTTGAACAATGGACTTGTCGCATACAAAGGCCCCATCCTCTTTTGCACAGAAGACCACGAATTTGCCGAAACACTCGCAAACCGCGTTTTGGAACTGCGACCAGACGGTTATCTGGACAGGACCATCACCTTTGACGAATGGTTTGAATCCAAAAAGAAAAAGAAGAAATAAGGAACATTCAACGCCCGGCTACGCCGGGCGTTTTTTACAAGCCCTAATTTTAACGGAACGCATCTCTCCGCGAATTCCTGCGTTAAAGAGAGTCTGTAAACTAAACGGAATCTCAATCCACCCCCAATAACCGAAAACGCACAAGGCCAAGGAACTGTTCCGCATAGGTGAACCGCTATTCGACAAGGCCTGGCACGCCGTATCCCGCGCCGTTTACAACGTCCTCTACGTTGACCGTAAGGTGGTCGGGTTTATTCAACAAAAAAATGATTTCTTAGTTAACTCTTGTTTAGGCAAATTCTACAAGTTGAACCTTTTTAGA
>CAZPKF010000011.1:0-83912 GCA_964587155.1 uncultured Fibrobacter sp. | reverse complement strand
CGGCGACATCAGCAAGTGGGACGTAAGCAACGTGAAGAGTATGAGCGGGATGTTCTTCGAATCCTCATTCGACGGCGACATCAGCAAGTGGGACGTCAGCAACGTGACGGATATGAGTTATATGTTCCTCGCATCCTCATTCGACGGCGACATCAGCAAGTGGGACGTAAGCAAAGTGACGGATATGAGATGGATGTTCGACTACTCCTCATTCACCGGCGACATCAGCAAGTGGGACGTCAGCAACGTGACGGATATGAGCGGGATGTTCAATAATTCCAAATTCAACGGCGACATCAGCAAGTGGGACGTCAGCAACGTGAAGAATATGAGCGGGATGTTCTTCGCATCCTCATTCGACGGCGACATCTCCAAGTGGTGTGCGAAAAATCGCCAAGAAGCTTGCGATCCATCCCATTTAGGACTCTAGGCGCAAGGCTGTTTGGATATTATCCCGCCAATAAAAAATCCCCGCCGTGAAAAGCGGGGAAATTGTAGTGGGGACAATGTTTACACGAGGCTTGCGGCTTCGTCTAATCCCAATGCGATGTTCATGTTTTGGATGGCGGCACCTGAAGCGCCTTTACCCAAATTATCTAAGACAACGGTGACTTGAATGGTTTCTTCTCTGCCGAAAACGTAAACGTGTGCATCGTTTGTTCCATTGCAAGTGGTTGGGTCCAAAGAGCCCGAGTCAAGAACAGGTTCTTCTTCGAAGGGGAAGACTTTGACAAATCGTGCGCCGTCGTAATGTGCGGCGAGGATTTCGCAAATGTCCGCTGCCGAAGCTTTTTGGGAAAGGGAACTTTGGAAAAGGGCTGTGGAAACCGCCATGCCTTTGTAATAAGGGCCAACGATGGGGTTGAACGTTGGGGCTTTTTCGATTCCGCAGACTTTTTGCATTTCGGGCAGGTGCTTGTGATGGTGCCCTAACGCATAAGGCCTGGGTGCAAAGAGGCGCGGAGACATTCCCGGGTGGGAAATTTGTGCGCCCTCCGCTTCGTAAGAGGCAATCATTTTCTTGCCGCCGCCCGAATAGCCGGTAAGGCTGTAGGTCGAAAGGTCTGCATCCTTTTTGAGAATTCCGGCGGCTATTAGCGGATAAACGCCCAAAATAAATCCGGTAGCATGACATCCCGGATTGGCGATTCTCGTTCCGCATTCGATGCGGTGACGAAAATCCGGAGAAAGTTCCGGGAGCCCGTATGCCCAGTTGGGGTTTGTGCGGTGTGCCGTGGATGCGTCGATGATTTTCGTCTTAGGATTTGAACAAAGTGCGGCACTTTCCGTTGCTGCAGCATCCGGAAGGCACAGAAATGTCACGTCGGAGGCGTCGATAAGACGTTTCCGTTCTGACGGTTCTTTGCGGAGTTCCGGGTCAATGCTCAATATTTCCACATCATCCCGTTTGGCTAAGCGTTCGCGGATTTGCAACCCGGTCGTTCCCGCTTCACCATCTACGAAAATTCGAAACTTCATCTAAGCGTTCCTCGAAACGAATGAAATATCAAGCGTTTTTGCCGCAGCACTTTTTATACTTGAGTCCCGAACCGCATGGGCACGGATCGTTGCGTCCCACATTTTGCGTGTTGTGGATGGTTTGCGGTTTTACGGCGCGTCCATCGTAAAAAAGCCAGGCTCCTTTGACTTTGTGGAATTCGGAAAGCTCGTGGTGTTCCCTTGCGACGTTTCCCTGCTTGTATTTGCAGACAAATTCCACCCAGCCGATGTTCTTTTCGTCTTCGGTTTTGGTCTGGAGAATTTTGATGCCCAGCCATTCAGAACGTTTGCTCCATTCTTCGACGCTTTTTTCGTCGTAATCCGCCTGTTGGGAAGGCTCCAAAGAATCTTTGAGCCATTTGACTTCGTGCTTGGCGTAAGCCGTGTAACGGGAACGCATCAGGGCTTCGGGAGTCGGAGCGAGCGTCATGCCTTTGATGATGGGTTCGCAGCATTCGGAATAGGATTTTCCGGAGCCGCAGGGGCAAAGATTTTCTTCTGCCATAGTCAAAATTCCTTGTTTAAAATACGACAGTCCATCCTGTCGAAAGAATGGACTAAAGATATATTTTATTCTTCGGCTTTTTTCAAAAGCCAAATTTCTTCCTTGCCTTTACGCGAAGGAATGCTGTCGTTGACGGGAACTCTTTCGACAACGTCGAAAATGCCACCGAGACGCGCCATCAGTTCCCCTTCGGAAGTGGGATGCGGAGGGCCTTGGAGCGACGTACTGTTCACGAACGGATAGAAAAAGGCGATGACGACACCGTCGTCTTTCAACATTTTCTGCCAGACTTCGAAGCATTCGTCGCGCCGTCCGGGATGGATGGCGGTGAACGTGCAATAATCGTAGATGATGTCGAATTGTTGTCCGCCCTTTTTGGAATCTTTCGGGTTTAATTCAAAAAGGTCCAAGTTGAGGGATTTGAAATTGGAATGTTTGCGGGAAAGGCGGTCGAGTTCATCGACAGCCGTCGGGGCGAAATCAACGGCGAGCACTTCGTGTCCGCGTTCCGCCCAAGCTTCTGCATCGTAGCCGAATCCGGCTCCCGGGACTAGGACGCTTCCCGTAGCGGGGCATAGCGGATTATTGAAAAAGTCAAGAAGGGCTGGAGTCGCCTTCTTCAAGTTCCAATAGTCTTTGTGTTCCGTGTAGAGATTTTCCCAAAATTCGGGCAAATTCTGAGTCAGCATTGGCTACCTTCTGTTGTTTTTTTATAAGCTAATTGTCCGCAGGCGGCGAAAATGTCGCGTCCGCGGGGATTCCTGATGGTGATTTGAATGTGTGCCGCCCGGACTTTATCCAAAAAACGGTTGACTTCTTCTTCGGTCGGGGCTTCTAAGTTCGGATCATCCATCTGGTTCAAAACGATGGCGTTTACTTTGCAACGGCGCGGGGCGCAAATCCGGATGAGTTCCTTGGCGGCGGCATCGGTGCAAGTGACCCCTTTCATCAGGACAAATTCAAAGGTGACATAATTGTCTGTGCGCCGGGTGTATTCATCGGTCGCTTCCAAAAGCTTTTCAATGGGCCAGACTTTGTTCACCGGCATGACGGAGCTGCGCGCTTCGTTGTTTGTGCTGTTCAGGCTGACAGCCAGGCAGCAGGGCGTGTTTCTGTCGACGAGTTCTTTGATTTTGGGGACGACTCCGCTTGTGCTGACGGTCATTTTCTTGCGTCCCATGTTGAAAAGCTTCTGGTTGTGCAAGGTACAACAGGTTCGGTGGACGTTGTCTAAATTGTTGAGCGGTTCGCCCATGCCCATGAAGATGATGTTTGTGACTTTTGCCGGGTTTCCGTCGGCATCGATTTCTCCAGATTCCTTCAAAAATTCTCCAACGCGGATGATTTCTTCAAGGATTTCGCCCGCTTCCAAATTCCGGATGAATCCCATTTTGGCTGTGCGGCAAAAGGCGCAATTCATGGCGCAGCCGATTTCCGTAGAGACGCATACGGAATAGCGCCCGTTCGTCGGAATCAAGACGGTTTCGATGAAGTGGGAATCGGTTGTTTTGAACAGCCACTTGACGGCTCCATCCGAAGACACCAAGTGCTGGACTTCGGATAAGGAGCGGATGGCGAAAGCCGCAGAAAGTTTGTCACGGGTACTTTGCGGTATGTTCGTCATCTGATCGTAACTCGAAACTTGCTTGCAAAAAAGCCAGTTTTCGATTTGATCGGCGCGATACGCCTTTTCGGAATGGGCTGAAAGCCAATTCTTCAGTTCGTCCGCTGTCAGGGATTTGATGTCTTTGAAATCGTTTGTCACGGTTCTGTAAAGATAGAAAATTTCGTTTGAATTGTAGAGGGGTATGCGGAAGGAAGGGGCGTTTGCTTTGAAGCTGCCGGGAAGAAATGTTTGTAAAATGGGGGACGGGAAAAACGATTTTTGTCAAATTTTGTCGATAGACTTTTGCCCATCGACAGAATTAAGACGGAACGAAAAAGGAAATGTTCAAAAGTACTGAAGAGTTGTGCTTTCGCTAGAACATTTGCCGCGTTTTCTTTTTGGGCGGCGGTGCGTTCTTTTCTTTTTTCGTTTTCGCCTTCATGGAGCCTTCGCTTGTGCTCTTGCTGGAAAACAGCGTTGCATTGTCGGCGGATTTTTTGTTTGAAATATGGTTGCCGTCGCAAGTTTCGCCGGGAACGTGCCCTGCGGAATACAAGCAGAAAGAGGTTGTTCCGCAATACTCTCCGGCGACTTTTCCTGTGAAGTTGCACATTTTTCGTGAAATGACACCGCTCGCCATGGGGAAACCGCGGACAGGAAGGTCTTTGTGAAGCTCTTTCATCACTTCTATCCATGCCGGAAGCGGATCTTCGGAGCCTGTATGTCCGGGGCCCATCGGTGATGGGGAGTCTGTTCCCACCCAAACGCCCATGGTGTAGTAACGGGTGAATCCGATGTACCAGGCATCAGCATAATTGTTGGTCGTCCCCGTCTTTCCTCCGCTGGGATGCTTGAATCCGCTGGCGCTCACCCGTGCCGCAGTTCCGTGGACGTTCACGTCTTTCAGCATGTCGACCATGATGTATGCGCTGGCGGGCTTCAATACGGTGTGTTCTTCGCTTTTGTGCCTTTCAACGACGTTGCCGGATTTGTCTACAATGGAGTCTATCATATAAGGTTCGATACGGACTCCACCGTTCGGGAATACGGTGAAAGCGGAAGTCATTTCCATGAGAGTTGAACCGATGGAGCCCAGGGCCAAGCTTGGAACGGGCTGCAAAGGCGCCTTCCGGATGCCGAATTTGCGTGCGTAAGAGACAACGTTCGGAAGTCCGTATTTGATGCCCGTCAATACGGCGGGAAGGTTCATGGAACGGAAAAGGGCGCGCCGCATGGTCATCATGCCTTCAAATTCTTTGTCGAAATTTGCCGGTCGCCACGTCTTTGATGGATCTCCTTCGTCTTCGATTGTCACCGGCTGGTCGTTGATGGAATCGCACGGAGAGGCTCCCGCTTCGACGGCAGTCGCATAGACGATGGGCTTGAATGCGGAACCCGGTTGCCGCAAAGACTGGACCGCGCGGTTCCAGCGGGATTTGTTGAAATCGTTCCCGCCGACCATGGCTCGGATGGCCCCTGTTCCGTTTTCAATGAGAATCATCGCCATTTGGGGTTCGTGGTAACGCGAAGAATCCGGGAATCGCCATTGTGAAGGATCGGATGCCGTATCTTTGGCCAGATAATCTTTTTTGAAAAGGGAATAAACGCTGTCGAAATGGGCAACGACGGAATCCGCGGGGAGGTTATATTTGGCGGAAAGCCCGAGCTTCCAAACGGCTCGTTGCTGGATGCGTTTCCGGATGCGTTCGATATGCCTGGTTTCCACATCTTCTGCGAATGCTTGGATGGCCGGGTCAATCGTGCTGTAAATGTTCATTCCGTCCGCATAGAGGGAATTTTGCCCGTATTTGTTTTCCATGAACTTGCGGATTTCTTCGTAATAGTAAAGCCCTGAGCCGTTGCCGACTTGATGCTTGACCGTTTCGACAGGTTCTTGAATGTAACGGCTGTAATCTTCTTTGGAAATGTAACCGGCGTCTTGCATGGCGTAAAGGACTGTGTTTCTGCGTTCTAAGGCGGCCTTTGGGTGACGGTCGGGTCTGTAGCCTTCGGGGCGTTGCAGCATACCTGCCAAAATGGCCATTTGCGGGATGGAAATGCTGTCGAGAGGTTTCCCAAAATAAAAGCCGCTCGCCGCTTGGAATCCGTAATTGCCGCCGCCTAAGTAGACTTCGTTCATGTAGAATTCCATGATTTCGCGCTTGGTGTAAGTTTGCTCGATGCGGACCGCCGTCATCGCTTCTTTGATTTTGCGGGAAATTTTTCGTTCCGGGGAGAGAAACAGCAATTTGGACAATTGCTGGGTAAGGGTCGATGCGCCGCGGATTTTATCGCCGCGGAAGATGGATTGGACGACCGCTTTGGGAATGGCGATAATGTTCAATCCCCAGTGATTGTAAAAATCTCTGTCTTCGGTGGCCATGACGGCGTTCATCGCCATTTCCGGAATGGAATCGATGGGGGTCCACACCCGACGTTCGACAAAGAACTCGTGGACGGGAACTCTGTCTTTGTCATAAACGGTCGTCACCAGCTTCGGATCGATGTCTTCGAGTTGTTCTAGCGATGGCAGTTCGGGGACAAGGCTTGAAAAATACAGGAAGATGGCGACAGCGCAGCCGATGCAGGGCAACAGAAAAACGCCCAGCCAAAGAAAAACCTTTTTTCCGGGGCGAGGAAAAATTTTAGAAATCGCGGATCCGATTCGATGCATAAAAGCGTTCATTTTATCACACTGTCTGACAAAGGGTAGTGACCGAAAGTTTTTGTAAAATGTAACTTTATATCGGAATTCAATTTTAGACGGAGTTTTGAAATGCGCATTTTCAAGGGCTTTGTTCCTATGGCGTTGAGCGTTTCCCTGGTGGGATTTTCCGGCTGTGGTTCTGTTGATCACGATCCGCCGAAGCTCAAGAACGTTTTCGGCACCATTTCCCCAATGGACACTCTCGTTGCCGTTTTCGACAAAGATATTGATGATTTTGACGAATCGCAGGTGACCTCGAATGTGCCAATTTCTGTAGTCAAACAGAAGGGCTCCAAAATTTATGTGATTGGAGCGTCGGATACGGTTGCGGGGATTCCCCGGTTCGAAGCGGCTTCCGATGCGGACACGCTGACTTTCAACGCATTGAAAGATGATGACGGCAACAAGGCGAAATCCCAGTCTGCCACGTTTTCGACTTTCCCCTTTTTGGATCACGATGAATATGAATCCGATGCAAACGAGGACTGTTTTTCGAATGGAAAACCGATCCACGCCGAAGTCTTGACGGATTCGGCATCGTCGGAGTTCTTCAATGGCGTAAAAACGCGCAAGGGAATTACGGTTTCGGGCGTTTTGGCGGGGATTTACAATAAAAATTGCAAAGATGACGAGGATATTTTCCGCGTGTTTCTCAAAAAGCGGGACACGATTTCGGTTCAGCTTTCCGGACGCTCCAAATCCGTACCGCTGGAGCTTGGCGTTCTCGGTCCGTCGAAAATGAAAAACGCACCGGATTATTGCAAGTATGAAAATGATGAATTTTTGACGGTAGACGAAAGCGGGCTAAAAAAGGGAGCCTCCATCGATACGACTTTTGGCATCGGTGACATTCATGAATGTGGTACGAATACCGTGACGGATTATCTGGCGTATTACATCGTTGTCCGCTATTCAGGCTCTTTGGCGACGAACGAAAAGGAGCCGCAACCTTACAAGCTGACGGTCACGATTCAAGAACGAAATTAAAAATGCGAAAAACCCTTGACAAGGATTTGCAAAAATCTATATTTGGGTCATTCAATGCGAATGTGGCGTAACTGGATAGCGCAACTGGCTACGAACCAGTAGGTTGCAGGTTCGAGTCCTGCCACTCGCACGAAGCTCCGAGAGAAATCCCGGAGCTTTTTTTGTTGTCCTGGATTTCCGTTCTGCGAAAACGGCTCGCCTGAGCAGCCGAAACCGTGTAAAATTCACCCTACTGCAGAAAAGGCTTTGGTTTGAAATCCCAATTGACACAAGTGCGTTTCGCACTACACAATTTAAACGCAATAAAGCCCGGAATGTTCCGGGCTGTGTAATGGAAAGGCTAATGGAAATTTAGTTGGTGAGCATCTTGATCAGCTTGGTGAACACGCGGTCTGCCAAAGGATTGGTTTCGAGTCCTTCGAACAGGTTCAGTTGGTTGAAAACGATGCGTCCTTTTCCAAAGGGGATGATTTGCAAATCGACGCCTGTTTTCAGTTCACCATCAGAAATGGATACGGAGCGGGCTAGAACCTGAGCGTTTGGCAATTCTGTCAGCGAAATGCTGGGAAGCACAGACGAAGAAAGCCCATCGAGAATCTGATGTCCGGCAAATTCCGGAAGCAATGCGGATTTGTTCACCAGGTAGTGAATCGAAATGCCGTTTGCGCCCGTTGTGAAGTGGGCATCGAGGCTCTGTGAAAAATGATGGCTGGAATTGAACGCTTCGATATCTTCGAGGTTCAAATCCGAAAGGAAGAGCGTGCGACCGTTGTCCCGCGTCAGTTCGGCGATTCTGTTCAGAACTTTATCGCTCCACGAGTTGAGGCTGGCGGTGAAAATGATTTTTTCCGTTCCTTCGAGGGCCGCCAGGGCATCGGCTGTCGTTTCTGCATTGTTGTCTAGGAAGCAAACTTGTGACATGGCTGCTTTGACATCGGCATCTTCCAAAACGAGCATTTTTTCTTTGGTCTCGCTAACCAGTTCTCCCCGGAAAGACAGCGACAGGGAGAGCGTGTAATCGCCGGGAGTTTTGGGCGACACGGTCGAGAATGTTCCCAGCGGAGTCAGGCTTGTCTGTCCTTTCGCTTTGTGCTTTTCGGATGAAACCTTTTTCCCGTTGGCATCGAAAATCGCAATTTCGATGTCAATGTTTTCAAGGCGCTTTTGGTTTAATAGCGCCAACTGGAAAGACAATTCCGTATGCGGAGCGCAAACGGGTTCAAAACCGGTGACCAACAGGCGGGTTGGAGTTGTCACGGTCTTGGTGAAATCTTCCAAGACTTTGTTTTTGCGGTTTTCGTCAACGAGTCCGCAGAAGTCCGTTCCGAAATCAGCCCATTGATCCAGCATGTATCCGGAAACGAGCGGGTTGCTTTGGATGGCGTTGATTTGGGTGCGTTTGCTTTCGAGGGCTAACTTGTAGGCATCCTCGTTGAAATCAGAAAAATTCTTCCAAATCGAAAGTTCTTTGTTCGCAATGAACGATTCGACTTGTTTGAACAATTGCTTGATGGCCTTGTTGTTCTTGGCGCTGCGCGGACCTTTGATATCTGTCGGAGAATCGGGCAGTATCGTGTGGTTTTTCAAGGTGACTAGAATCTTTCCATCGACATCGTTTGCAAATTCCATGTATTCGTCTTGGAAGTGGGAATCGCCGAGAGTTGTGTCCGGAATGGAAATTTCTTCGTCTTCCGATTGAATTTTTTCGCAATAGTGCGAAAGGAAATCGGTGAGGGCGGCGTTCGGGTTCATGCGCAAGTGCAAGCGGTGTGACGAATAAAGGAAAATTTTCTCGTTCGTCACCCCCATGAGTTTTCCCGTGTCTTTGTGGAACTCTTCTTCGTTTGAAAGGTAAACGCAATTCAAATTGCTGATGATGGGGCGGCACTTGTCAAAGGAATCGACCGCGTTCAGCAACTTGTTGCCGTTTTCCAAAACCAAGGGGCCGTTTTCTGAACCGAGAATCCAGGAAACGATGCTCGGATGATGTTTTTGTTCCATCACAACATCTTCGACCAATTTGTAAACGGCTTCGAGACCGCGGGGGGTAGAACGCATTGTGTGGATGGGAAGTTCTTGAAAGACCAGCAGTCCCAGTTCATCGCAAATATCCAATGCTTCGTTGGTGAGGGGTGCACCGTTCGAACGGATGGCGTTGAAACCGGCGGCTTTAATCGCCACGAAATCTTTGCGGAGCTTTGCTTTGTCGGCGTTCCAAAGGCCGCCTTCGCTCGAATGTTGCGAATAGGTGAGGCCTTGAATTTTGATGATGGAGTCGTTGAGGTAAAAATCGCCCTTGATGCAATCGAATTTGCGGAAGGCGAAATTCTTGACAACGGAGAATGAATATTCCGAAGGTTGTTTGGGCTTGGATTTGCCTTCGAGTTGGAATTCCAAAGTGTAAAGCTTGGGGTTTTCCGGAGACCAGATGTCTTCTTTCTTGAAATCTTTGATGTTCAGAATGAATCGGCTAGATGCGTTTTCCTTGTCCAACTTGATTTCTTTGATAAGCTCGGAAACGGCTCCTTTAGGATTCCGCATGAGAATGCGGAGCCGGGCGTTGAAACCGCGGGGATTGTTGAAAGAAATGTCGACGGCTACCCGTTCTTCGTCTAAGTCGGGTTCTAACTGGACTCCCGAAATGAATGCGGGTCCGCCCAAAATCAAATCGACGTCGCCGTAGATGCCGCCAAAAGGATATTCTGTCCAAGGGAGGCCAACAGGCATTTCTGCCGGACGTACGTAACGGTCGTCTGCGCCTTCTTTGCTTTCGCGTCCTAAGTCAATGCGGCTGTTCGCAGAACCCATGTTCGCTACGCGGACGCAAAGAACGTTGTCTTCACCGGGGCGGATGGCTTTGGAAAGATCAATCGTGCACGGCGTATAAGCGCCGAAATGAGATCCCAAGTAAATGCCGTTCAACCAAAAAACGGCGTGCATGGAAATGCGTTCGAAACGCAAAAAGATCCGCTTAGAAGTTTGCTTCGGATCGATGGTGAAATGTTTGAAGTAATAAGCGGCATCTTGGGAAAGAGAAATCTTGCTGAAGAATTTTTCCCAGACACAGGGAACTTTGATTTTTTCCGTACCACTGGGATAAGTCGCATACCAGCGGTTGATGATGCCCAAATCTTCTGTATCAAACAGAAGATCCCAGTCGCCGTTCAGGCTCACGATAGAGTTCATTCGCGTTCCTTTTTGATTTCAAACAAAGTTTTTTGAAAAATTAGAAATTTTTGCATCGGCGGGCATCGGAAATTCCCGGTGACGACGGATTTCAATAAATGTCAACTTCTACGGGAAGCGCCTTTTGGATTTTCATTGCGGCGGCTTCGAAAAATTCCCGTTCCAGCGGATGAACGGAGCGGGATGCCGTGTGGCGGACGACTCCATAAAGCTGTACGCCCAGAAAATTTTTCGGATTGACTGCGTGGATTTTTTTGATTCGCTCGATGTACAACTCCAGTTCTTTTGCATCCGGTTGGGACTTGCCGATTTTGCAAAGCATTGTTTGAATGCGGAGTGGAAATTCCCGGATGGCCCCTTCGATATTTTTTTGAATGCGCTCAAGGGGAAAGTGGGAACCGTCAATTTTTTCATACCAGCCGTCGCTTCCGGCATCGAGTTTAGCCCAGATTTCACCTCGTTTTTCGGTGAGAATGCGAAGACCTTTTCGCACATTTGGACGGTCGAGAAGCGTGGCGTTTGTGATGAGGGTGAGCTTGAGGGAATACCGGGAAAATTTGTCTTGCGTTTCGCGCATCAGGCGGCAAACATCGGGAAATTCCTTTGCCATGGTGCTTTCTCCATCGCCCGAAAGGCAAATGTCTTGAATTTGGCGTTTATCTTTGTCTATGCCCAGAAATGGTGTGAAGTTTTCGAGGCCGTTTTCTTCGTAGGATTCGAAAATTTGTTCGAGTTCTTGCTTGATGCGGAAAATGTCGTTTGGAATTTGCGGTCCGGGAATGTTTCTGTTTACTTGGCAATAAGCGCAGCGGAACGTGCAGCGCTTGTCGAGATTTAAGTTGATTCCTATTGAAATTCCGCCGGCCCGCCGGCTGATGACGGGATACACCCAGATGTTCTGATTCCAAAGTTGCGAATGGTCGCTCCATGCTTTTTCTAACGCATTTTGACTCATAAAACCTCGTTTGCCGGGTTTAATGTTAGCTAATATTGGAGGGCGATGAAACAGGGTATTGAATATTTGCATTCTCTCGCCCCGCTGGGTATGACGGGCGATTTGAAAAACATGGAACGGCTTCTTGAAAAGTTGGGACATCCCGAGCGGCTTTTTCGAACTGTTCATGTCGTAGGAACGGATGGAAAAGGTTCCACGGCGTTTTACTTGGCGAATATCCTTTCTGCGCACGGTGTGGCGTCGGGGCTTTACACCAGTCCGCATTTGGTGAATGTCCGGGAGCGCATCCGCATCGACAACATTCCTGTCTCGGAATGCGATTTGGACGGGTTGCTTTGCCGTGTGAAAATCGCAGCGGAATCCACCGGCGTGCGGGCTTCTTTTTTTGAAGCGTTGACCCTTGCCGGATTTCTGTATTTTGCTGAAAAACGCGTCGGAGTGGCTGTCGTCGAAGCGGGTCTTGGCGGCAGATTGGATTCTACGCGGACAGCCCATGGCGAATTGACCGTTTTGACAAGCATCGGACTTGAACATACAGAACTTTTGGGCAAAACGGAATCTTCCATATTGCATGAAAAATTGGGGATTTTATCTCCTGGGACGAAAGTTCTTGTCGGCGGTGTTTCGGCAGAATTGAAAAATGATGCAGTGGAATTTGCAAAGCGTATTCCCGCACAAATAGAGTTCCCTGGTGTTCTCAAAAATCTGGAAGTTTTGAATTCTGGAGAACATTATGTGGAAAACGCATCCCTGTCGTTTGCTGCGGCGAGGGAATTTTTGGGTGAGGAATTTAGCGAAGAGATTGCTCGGGCGGCGTTAAAAAAATCGCTGTGGATAGGCCGAATGCAAAAATTGCTAGATGCGGAAGGGCGTTTTCGCTGGCTTTTGGACGGCGCACATAATCCCCATGCGGTAAAGCGCTTGGCGCAGGCACTCGAACGGGATTATCCGGGTCAAAAATTCCCCTGTATTTTTGGGGCATTGAAAGACAAAGCGATTGATGAAATGATTCCGGAGTTGCAGCCCCACGTTTCTACGTGGCATGTGACCCGGACGCCTTATCCGCGGTTTCGAGAAATAGAAGACGTTTCCGCAGAATTGGAATCGTTTGGCGGTAAAGTGGGAACATCTGCTCCCATGTCGAAAACTTTTTTGAATGCCGTGCAAATGGAATCGACGGGTCCGGTTCTTGTGACTGGATCGCTTTACATGATTGGTGAAACAGTTAATTTGCTGAAAGACGATTTTGATGGACTTGAATTTTTCCGCGGACTTGAAATGTCCGAAAACGAAAAACATTGAGAGGTTCTGCCATGTATCTGATTGTTGGTTTGGGAAATCCTGGGACGCAATATGCAAATACTCATCACAACGCCGGATTTGCCGCCGTTGAAACGCTTTCGGACCCCGCAAAAGGTTGGAAATCTGAGCATAAGGCATTGACACAGAAAACGGTTATCGCCGGAGAAGAAGTTCTGTTGGCGCAGCCGCAAACGTTTATGAATCTTTCGGGGGAAGCCGTCCAGGCTTTGATGACCTGGTACAAGGTAAAACCGGAACAGCTGATTGTTTTTTCCGACGATGTCAATCTGGATGTGGGCCGTATCCGAATCCGGGCAGGAGGCAGTCATGGTGGGCAGAACGGGCTCAGGAACATTATCGAACATATTGGAGACCGTTTTCCGCGGGTGCGCCTAGGCGTTGGAAAATGTCCGCCGAAGTGGGATTTGTCCAATTGGGTATTGTCAAAGTTTTCGCCCGAAGATCGCTTGATTTTTGATGAAACACTCCAAAAAGTGCCCACCCTTGTCAAATGTTATTTGGAATTTGGCGTGGGAAAATGCATGGAGCGGTTCAATGGAAAGTGAATCGGTTGTGGACGGGCAAAGTCCACCGGAATCCGTCAAAAGGGAAATTTTTTTTGTTCAAAAAGGCAATCTCAATTATATTTAAATTGTGAAAAATATTGACGGACGAACTCAATTGCTTGCCATTTTCGGAAATCCCGTTGGGCACAGCAAATCTCCTTGTATGCATAATGCGGCTTTTGAAAAGCTGGGCATTCATGCAGCTTACGTGCCGCTTTCTCCTGAACCTTCGGATTTGGCCGCGGCGATTCGCGGTTTTCGCGCCATGAAATTCTTGGGGGCGAATGTTACCATTCCGTTTAAGGAAAAAGTGGGCGAATTTCTCGATGGACTTTCGGACATTTCGCGTTTTACCGGCAGCGTGAACACGCTGTATTGGGAAAACGGCGTTGTCGGCGGGCGGCTTTTGGGAACGACAACGGATCCTTATGGGGCTCTGTGCGATTTGGAAGAGCACGGCGTTTCCGTAAAAGGCTTGCGGGTGGCGATTCTCGGAAACGGAGGTGCGGCCCGCGCCATAGCTTATGCGATGCTTTCTGAAGGCGTTCAAAAATTGACGATCGTTTCGCGGAATGCATCTCGCGGAGCGGCTCTTGCAAAATCCCTTTCGGATGCTTTTTGCGAAAAAATCGCCGTTGAAAACATCTTGTTTGACGAATTTGGAAAAATTCGGGAAGATTTGGACTTGGTGCTCAACGCGACCAGTGTGGGAATGTTTCCACATGTCGACGAGACTCCGCTTTCCAAGGAATTTCTTTCGCCGAATTTTGCCGTGTGCGATATCGTTTACAATCCCGTAGAAACAAGACTTTTGCGCGAAGCGCGAGAAGCGGGAGCTAAAACGGTCAGCGGCGTTTCGATGCTTGTTTATCAGGGAGCCAAAAGTTTTGAATACTGGTTCCCGGGGAAAAAGGCCGATGTCAAAACGATGATGTCGGCAATAGGAATTTCGGAGGGCGAGTGATGGCGGTTCTCAAAAAGACAATCTATTTTACAGGATTTATGGCGAGCGGCAAAAGCCGCATTGGTCGGGCTGTGGCAGACCGTTTGCACGCAAATTTTTTGGACACGGATGCCCTAATCGTAGAACGCACGGGAAAAGCGATTTCTGAAATTTTCAAAGAACAGGGCGAAGCGGCGTTCCGCCAGATGGAACTTGCCTTAATCGAAGAAATCGCAGCGGACAAAACGCCGAAAGTCGTTGCTCTTGGCGGTGGAACGCTTTCTCAGCCGGGAGTTGTTTCCCTGATTCGCAGAACGGGCCTTATCGTTCGACTGTATGCGACTCCGGAAGTTCTTTCGGAACGAATTGGACGTAAAGATACGCGGCCTTTGATGGCTGGACTTTCTCCAGAAGAGCGGCTTGAAAAAATCAAGCAGATGCTCAGTGAGCGGGAATCGCGCTATGCGCTTGCCGATTTCAGCGTGGAAAGTACGAATGATTCCGAAGAAAAGGTTATCTCCGCCGTATTGCGCGGGTTGAAGTTCTGGGATTCCCGGGCCGTTTACGTGGAACCCTCCGGATCTTCGCACTATCCGATTTTTATCGGACACAAGCTGATTCCGCATTTGTCGACGCTTCTCTCCGGGTTGCGGCTCCTTTCAAAAGATGCGTTTCTCGTTTGCACGGACACAAATATCGCAAAGGCTCAATCTCGCAATTTGGGAATGCTCAGACGCGAGGCGGGGAGCTGCCCGGTGTTTAAGTTCCGCGCCGGTGAAATTTACAAGAATCTTTCCAGCTTAAATCAGTTGTTCACCTTTATGCTCCGTCGTCGTTATGGCCGCAAAACGTGCCTGCTTCAACTTTCCGGCGGCGTTGTCGGCGATATGGCGGGATTTGCCGCGGCAACGTATCAACGGGGCGTAGACTTTATTCAAATTCCAACAACGCTTCTTTCCATGGTGGACAGTTCGGTCGGTGGCAAGGTGGCCGTGAACCATCCAGAGGGAAAGAACATGATTGGTGCGTTTTATCAGCCGAAGGCGGTCGTTTGTGATTTAGACTCGCTTTCGACGCTCCCCGATTCCGAATATCTGTCGGGACTTGCCGAAGTCATCAAATACGGCGTGATTTACGATGAAGAATTTTTTACGTACTTGGAATCCAATGTGCAAAAGGTTCTAGCCAGGGATTCGGACGCGCTTTCCCACATCATCCGCCGCAGTTGTGAAATCAAAGCGGAAGTTGTGGGCATTGATGAAAAGGAACAAGGGCTGCGGGCTATTTTGAATTACGGTCATACATTTGGCCATGCCATTGAAAACTTGCATCATTACGAATTTTCGCACGGGATCGGCGTGAGTTTGGGAATGCGTGTTGCGGCACGTCTCGCCAAAATGCTTGGAATGATTTCGGAAAACGTTGAAAATCGCCAAACAGCCCTTTTAGATGCTTATGGATTTCCCAAAACAGTGGATGGGGTCAACGCCGATGCCGCTTGGGATGCGATGGGTGTTGATAAAAAGGTGGAAAAGGACAAACGCGTTTATATCTTGCCGACAAAAATCGGTGAAGTGAAAAAGATGGCGAATGTCGAAGAGTCTTTGGTGAAAGAAGCCTGGAATGTAGTTTTGCCCGGAGAATCGTTATGAGTGTTTTGGTGACAGGTGGTACAGGAGCTCTCGGATTTCACATTCTGGCGACGGCAACGCGCAACGGTGAAAAACTTTACAGTTTCAGCGACGAACAGCCGCAACCGTGGCAAAAAATTTCGGACGTGATTTACCGCACAGGGGATCTTCTCAATTTCAAAGATGTCTTGGCCGTAGTCAAAGAGGCGAAACCCCGCGCCATTTACCATTTGGCCAGTCAATCAAGTGTCGGACTTTCTTTCAAGAAGCCTTACGAAACGCTCAGTACGAATTTGTTGGGAACGCAAAACCTGTTGGAAGCGGCGCGTCAAACGGTGCCCGAGGCGAAAATTCTGTTGCTCAGTTCCAGCGAAGTTTACGGGCGCACTTCGGGAACTCTCTTGACGACTCTTCACAAAGAGACGGATCTTCCGAATCCGTTGACTCCGTATGCAACTTCCAAAGCTTGCATGGAACTGTTGGGTAATCAGTTTGCGAATGCGTACGGAATGCACATTGTGATGATTCGGCCATTCCATTTTACGGGACCGCATCACAGTCGGCGATTCTTGATCCCATCGATAACAAGTCAATTGGTCAAAATCAAAAAATATGGAGCAGAACCCATCATCTATTCGGGCAGTTTGGATGTTTCGCGAGACGTTTTGGATGTCCGCGATGTGGCCCGGGGGCTCATTCAGGTTTTGCAGGCGGGAAATCCGGGCGAAGTTTACAACATTTGTTCGGGAAAATCTTATACATTCCGGGAATTGACTGAAATGCTTTTGGAAATCGCCGGAGTCGATGTCGATTTCTGTTTTGATCCATCGAAAGAACGCCTTTTCGACATTCCGCTGCTGGTCGGGGATCCTTCAAAAATCATGGAATTGGGATGGAAACCTTTGATTACGGTTGAAGATTGCTTGGAAGACCTTTATAACGAGATGATTGTGCGTTTGAAAATGGAACGGGAACTGGGAGCTTAAATGAAACGGATTCTTTTGGCGCTAGGCGTTGTTGGAATTTTTACAGCGTGCCAAGATTCAGAATCGGAACGGGAAATTGCGCGTTTGGAATCCAAAGTTTCGGCGTTGCAATTGCAAGTAGAAAAGGCGAAATCCGATTTGGACAGTCTCCGCCAACTGGATACTGCTTTCCGCAAAATGCTGGATTCTTTGGACATGGGCCGTTGATGGCGTTTCTGAAAATTTTAGCCGTTCCCGTTTTGCTTTTTTTTTCGGCGGCATTCGGAATGGCTTTGTTGCAGCGGCTGCCGATTTGGGCAGAAAATCGGGAACTTTTTGTGTGCGAAGGAATCGGTGCGGCTGTCTATATTTTGTTGTGTATCGTTTTGAAGTTTTTCCATCGGAATCTGGAATTTTGGGAAGTCTTTTGCCATGAACTGAATCATACCGTTTTTGCCATTCTTTGCTTTCGCCGTGTGATTTCGTTTTTTGCCCATCAGAGCGATGGCGGGGAAGTTTCGTTCAGCGGAAAATCCTCGAATCCTCTAATTTTGCTAGCCCCCTATTCGTTCCCCCTTTTTGCTTTTTGCTGCATGTTGCTTTCGTTTGTTCTGATTGATGCCGTAAAACCTTATGCCTGGGGAGCTGTGGGATTTTTCTTGCTGTTTCATTTGGGGAGTGTTTTTCGCCAAGCGAGATTGCGGCAAACGGATCTTCGGGAATGCGGCTATGTATTTTCTTATTGTGCTATTCTTTTTTCGAATATTTTTTGGATTCCGCTGATTGCGGGATCGACTGTTCAAGGTGTTTCCGCCGCTTGGGATTGGATACTTTTGGGTGGGGATGTCGCTAAACAATGGATTTTTCAATTAAGGGATTGGATATGAATCGGCTGGTTTTGAAATCGGTTTGGCTCAATGGCTCTAAACGGGATATTTTGGTGGAACAGGGAGAATTTCGCCGAATCGCTCCAGAAAGAACTCTCTCGGAAATCAGTCCAGACGCGCAATGTGTGGACTGTTCCCATTTGGCAATTGTTCCTGCGTTTTACAATACGCACACACATGCGGCGATGACTATTCTCCGCGGGCTGGCCGATGATGTCGCTTTAAAAGTTTGGTTGGAAAAATTTATTTGGCCTAAAGAAGCGAAGCTGTCTGCAGAAGATATTTATGTCGCATCCAAATTCGCCATATTGGAAATGATTCGGTCGGGAACGGTTTTTTTCGCAGATATGTATTGGCATCGGATGGAAACTGTCCGGGCTGCGCAAGAAATGGGTGTCCGCGCGTCAATCGGGGTGACTTTTGCCGACAGTTTGAAATCGGATTCCGAAGCGAACGTTCAATTTTTGCAGGAAAATGTGGACAAATTCCAAGGTCGCATCCGGTTGGCGTCGGCTCCGCATTCGATTTACACCAATTCGGCAAAAAGTCTGCTTTTGGCGGCAGAATGTTCTGAAAAATTTCAAATCCCGCTACACGTGCATTTGTCGGAAACGGCAGACGAAGCGTTTGGCAGTGTGGAGCCGACTTTGGGAAAATCTCCCGTGGAATTTTTGGAATCCTTGGGAGTACTTTCGAACCGGACAATCGCCGCCCATGTGGTGCATGTTTCTGAAAAGGATTTGGAAATTCTTGCTCGCCGAGGAGTGACTGTGGCGCACAATCCCTGTTCCAATATGAAATTGGCTAGTGGAATTTTCCGGGCAAAACCTTTTTTGGACAGGGGAATTCGCCTTTCTTTAGGAACAGACGGTGCTTCGTCAAATAACAATTTGGATATGCGCGAAGAAATGAAATTTGCATCGCTTTTGGCCAAGATGACTTCTGGCGATCCAACTGTCCTTTCGGCTGGAGAGGCGTTGAAAATGGCGACGAAAAATGGAGCGGAAGCGTTTGGCATTCATGCTGGTGAAATCGCAGAAGGCTTTTTGGCGGATGCCGTTTTGTTGGATTTGAGTGCGCCCTGTTTTGCCACGGGCGATGTAATTTCAAATTGGGTTTACTCTGCCAATTCATCGGTCATTGATTCCGTTATTTGCGGCGGCGATTTTTTGATGCGGCATCGTAAAATTGCCGGTTCCGAAGAAATTGAAAAAGAATTCATCGGGAGATTCGGGAACGCTTTTTGAGCGGAGCATGAAAAAAGCCCGGCGTTGACCGGGCTTTTGCAAATCCAAAAGGCGATTAGAAGTTGATGTTTGCGTGGACATCGAAACCAATCGGAGTGTCTTCGCCGTAGTAATCTTCACCAAGGCCGAATCCAACGGAAACGTCTACATCAAACATCGGGTTGATGATAAAGTCGCCACCGACATAAATCCAGACACCCATATCGCCACTGTCGTCAGCATCAATGTCGGCGAATTCTGTATCGGTCACTTTGATGTTCAAATCGGCACCAACATAAGGCGTGACAAGGCTGGATACGGCAAAGTCGAGTTCGGCACCCACGTTCAGTTCATATGCCGGAGTTACATTGTCGTCGCCTTCTGTCGCAAGGAAGAATCCCAGTTCGGAACCGAGGGAGAACATACCGAAGTTGTTAGAATATTGAACACCTGCGTGGAAGCCGAAACCATCGTCGACAAGATCTTCTTCGCCAATCGGGAAGTCCACATCCAAGAATGCGTTCATAATGGGCATGAACTGGTAGCGGAGCATGAACGCCAAATTGCCAAGTCCATCCGGACCATCTTCTCCATCGAAATCAGTAAAAATGGTGTAGGGGAGGTTCAGACCAAGTTCCAAATTGGAAATCACGGCATAACGTGCGCCGACATAAATATCCATTTGGCTGAAGTCGCCTTGCATATTGTAGCCAACGCCAACGTGAGCTTGTCCTTTACCTTGTTCAAGAACGGGGAATTTGTCCCAAGTTGCGAATGTCGTCGAGGCAATGAGAGCCGTTGCGAGAAGAATTTTCTTGATCATGATTGTCTCCTAAGTTTGTAATCGCAATTTAACAATCAAAGGGGAGATTTCAAGGGTGTTTGGAACACATTCTGAAATTCCGAAAGAATTTCTTCTAATATTGTGATATGCTTCACTTTGTCAAATACAACCTGATTGGAATTGTCAACACTTGTGTGACTTTGGTTGTTGTTTGGGTGTTATACGAATGCTTGCGTTGGAATTTGGAAGTGTCTAATTTTTTGGGTTTTGTGGCTGGGGGAATAAATTCTTATTGGATGAATCGTCGCTGGAATTTTAAAAGTCACAATAGCAAACAGACAGAAATTTTTCGTTTTGCAGTTGTGTTCCTTTGTGCGTATTCTGTGAATTTGTTTGTATTGGAATCACTCAAAAATGCGCTGCCTTCGGTGGGCGGCTATTTGAGTGCGGGGTATTTGGCGAATTTGGTAGCTAATGCGGCTTATGTTGTCGTCAGTTACATTTTTTTCCGCTACTGGGTTTTTCGAAACAGGGAATCTTGATTTTTAAACGCCAAAAATGCGGTTCACGCGGCGAAGGCCTTCAACCAATCGGTCGATTTCCCATTTTTGAGTATAAGCGCCAAAGCTTGCCCGAATGGTGGCGGGAACATTAAAACGCCGCATGACGGGTTGGGCGCAGTGATGTCCGCTGCGGACAGCGATGCCTTCTTCGTCGAGAAGGGTTGCTGCATCGTGAGGATGGGCGGAATCTAGAGTAAAGCTCAGCAGGGAGCCGCGCTGTTTGGGCGCGCCTAAAATGTGCAATCCCGGAATCGACCGAAGCTGTTTTTCCGCATAACGCAAAATTTCCTGTTCGTGCGCGGCAATAGCTTCAATCCCTGTACGGTTAATCCATTCGATGGCGGCTCCAAGTCCGATGACTTCGGCGATGGGGGGCGTTCCCGCTTCGAATCGGTCAGGTGGCGGAGCAAATGTCGTTTTTTCAAAAGTCACCTGGTCAATCATTTCACCGCCGCCTTCAACAGGGGGCATTTCTTGCAAAATTTCGGATTTGGCGTAAAGAACGCCGATGCCTGTGGGCCCGTACATTTTGTGGCCTGAAAATGCCAAAAAATCAGCGTCCAAATCTTGAACGTCGATTTTTTTATGAGGTGCACTTTGGGCTGCATCGATTAAGATTTTGATTTCCGGATCAACACTCCGAATTGTCCGGATGATTTCTTTTACGGGATTTTCTGTGCCGATAGTGTTGCTGATTTGCGCCAAGGCGACCAATTTCGTTTTCCCGGGAACAATCAGTTCGGGAATCTTTTCTAAGATCAAATCGCCGTTGTCATCAACGGGAATGACTTTGAGAGTTGTTTCGCGCTCTTCGCCGATCAGCTGCCAAGGGACGATGTTTGCATGATGTTCCAGTGCGCTGATAACGATTTCGTCTTGAGGGTGAAAATATTTTCGCCCAAAGCTCCAGGCGACTAGATTGATGCTCGAAGTCGTTCCTCGGGTGAAAACGATTTCGTTTTCACTTTTGGCGTGGATGAACCCGGCGACTTTTTTTCGAGCAGATTCGTATGCGTCTGTTGTTTGGGCTGTCATTGCGTAGACACCGCGTTTGACCGAACTGTAATGCTTGCGATAAAAATTGTCCATCGCGTCAATGACGCTTTCTGGTTTTTGTGTCGTGGCGGTGCTGTCCAAAAAAGCGAACGGCTTGGAATCTTTATCGTGTAAAGCGAGAACGGGAAATTGTGCGCGGATTTCTTCAACGGGGTAGTTCATATTTAAAAGATAGCAAAAGGGAGGAATGTGCTTTTTTGAATAAAGGATTCCGCATCATGGGAAACGATTCCTTTTGAATGCAAATAGCGAAGAACAAAATTCCAAACGAATTCCGGGTATTGGATATTTCTATATTGTCGGCATGAAATATTCCATTGCCATTTTGATTTTGTTCAGTGCGGTGGCGTTGATGGCCGCTCAACCAAAAGTTTCAAAAACTTGTTCCAAACCTAAAAAAGTGGAAGCTTGCCTAGAAGAGTTGACATCTCTCGCTTCGGCAGGAAAGCTCGGTGATTCCGCATCGATTGCGCTTTTTCAAAAAACGGTGGAATTGGCCCAAAAAAATCGCACTTTTTCAAAGCCGGTGACGGAAAAAGTGGATTCTCTTGTGTGGGAACCTTGTAAAAAAAAGGAACGGGAAGCGTGCCTCGCTGCTTGCGCCGAACGTGCCGACTCCAGCTTTTCCCGCTTAGATGCGCCCGATTCCCTGACGTGTGCGCAAACACCGCAAAAGCTTGTTTCCAAAAAAGTCAAAGTTTCCCACATCAATCCGGTGATGCTCCGCTTGGATTCATTGGCGCTCGATGCGTTTTGGAATGTGTCGTTTGAATTTGCTCCGTTGTGGTATCAAACGTTGATACAGATGGATGCTCGGGTTGCAATGCCAGATTCCTCTGTACCCAATTTGGAACAGGCGCTTGCCGAAATTCAAAAATCGAATCCTGCCGAAATCGCCTTTCAAAAAAGATTTTTCACTTTTTGTGCGATATTCCAGGGAACGCTGGACAGTTTACTCGATTCTGCAAACGTGTCCTTCCGTTGCCCGGAAGTGGGAACGGTTGTCGATGCTCGGGATGGAAAACGGTATCGAACCGAACGCTTTGGGGAACAGGTTTGGACGATTGACAATGCGAATTTTGAAATTCCCGATTCATCCGCTTGTTATGACGGCGATTCGCTGAACTGTCAGAAGTTTGGCCGCCTTTACACCTTCAACGCGGCAAATCAGGCTTGTCCCGAAGGATTTCGCATGGCAACTGATGCGGACTTTGAATTGCTTTCTCCCGAATCTCAGGCGGCTTTTGCCGTGACAGTGCGATTTGGCGGTTATTTCAACCAAAGCGGTATTTGCACTTTGGCAGGCGAAGGCACTTATTTTTGGACTGCGACGGAAGAAGACGCAAGTCGCGGATTTGTCCGCAACTTGTTTTCCGATGCCCAGGCAATAGAAAAAGCTTCGGTGGACAAAAAATTTGGACTGTCAGTCCGTTGTGTTCAAGAATGAAATCGTTTTTGCCCAATTGCTCTTTGGAAACGTGGAAAGCGCGCACCGCGCTGACGGCGAAAGTGCGGAAATTTTTTGAAGTCCGTGGTGTTTTGGAAGTCGAAACGCCCGTGCTTTCCCGCGCAAGCGGAACGGATGCGCATTTGGATTATTTTGAAACTTCGGGTAACATTTCCCGTTATTTGATGACCAGCCCCGAATTTCATTTGAAACGTCTGCTCGCTGCCGGGTTTGGCGATATTTTTGAAATTGCCCATGCGTTTCGTCAAGATGAAATCGGAGGAAAGCACAATTCCGAATTTCAGCTGGTGGAATGGTATCGCGTTGGGATGCCGTTTGAAAAGCTGATGGAAGAAGTCGAGGAGTTTGCTTCTGAAATTTTGGGAAGGCCCGTTCGGGCAGAGCGGTTGTGTTTCCGCGAGGCTTACAGGCGTTATGCCGGAGTGGATCCTTTTACGGATTCTGCAAATGAGTTTCGCCGGGCTTTAAGGGAAAAGGGCGTTCCCGATGTCGAAAATTCAGATGCGTTTTCCCGCGAAGATTGGTGGGATTATCTGATGGTGACTCTCGTAGAACCGAATTTGGGCAAAGATATCCCACAATTTCTCATGGATTATCCGGAAAGTTGTGCCGCTCTCGCCAAAACGTATGTCAATTCAGAAGGTGACCGCGTTGCGAAACGGTTTGAACTTTATATCGACAACATGGAACTTTGCAATGGTTACGAAGAGTTGACGGATGCGGAGGAGCAGCGCCGTCGCTTCGAATTGGATGTTGCTTATCGGAAGGCGAACCAAAAACCTGTTCCGGCGATAGATGAAAGATTTCTCGCCGCACTAGAAAACGGAATGCCTGCCGCTTCGGGGGTCGCCGTGGGATTAGACAGACTTTATATGCTTGCGCTCGGCAAAAAGGAAATTGCTGATGTTGTTCTTTTTATGGACGACAATGCGTAACGGCGTTTCCTAGCGCCTTTTCGATTTGCACACGCGCTTCTGTTTCTTTGAAAGGTCCTATTTGCCGCAGCCGGATGACTCCGGAACTGTCTATCAAAATGTGCGTGGGAATGGATCGCGGATGGCCGAATTTTTTCATCAGGGAATAATCCCAGTGTACAACGGGAAACGGTATTTCTTTTTCTTTGACGTATTTGTGCATGATGTTTTCGTCATCGTCTTCGTTGATGCCGATCACGTGCAATCCGCAAGGGGAATATTCGCTGTACAGACGTTTTAATAGGGGAAGCTCCGCATTGCAATAAGAGCACCAAGAAGCGTGAAAAATGAAAAGGTTCACCCCATCGTAGCCTTCGATTTTTTCGGGAATGCGGTCGTAGGCGGCATCCGAACAGGAAGTTCCGCAAAAGGCGGCAAAGGCAAATGGCAGGAGCGTTGCGATTTTTGAAAAAAAGTTCATCCATCCATTAATTTAGTTATATTCAAAATATGGCATATAACATTCAGGATTTACTTTCCGAAATGGTGAAGCGCGGAGCTTCTGACTTGCATGTGACGGCGGGAATTCCGCCCATGCTCCGTCTGGCGGGTAAACTTTCTCCGATGGGAACGGAAAAACTCACCCCCGAAGAAACCATGCGCATGACTTACAGTCTCATGAACGAACTTCAAAAAAAGTCGTTTGAGCAAAACAAAGAATGCGATTTTTCTTTTGGCATAGCCAATTTGGCACGTTTCCGTGCAAACGCTTATCTGCAGCGTGGTTGTGTCGCTTTGGCGCTCCGCATCATCCCGCTCGAAATCAAAACGTTCAAACAGTTGGATTTGCCTCCGATTCTTGCCGAATTTACAACGCGGCCTTCGGGCCTTGTCTTGGTGACGGGCTCTACCGGTTCCGGAAAATCGACGACTCTCGCCGCCATGATTGATAAAATCAACAAGGAACGCCACGAGCACATTCTCACGATTGAAGATCCGATTGAATTTTTGCACAAGCATCAAAATTGCATGGTTAACCAGCGCGAAGTGGGAAACGATACGCAGAGCTTTTCCCAGGCGCTGAAAATGGCCTTAAGACAAGACCCGGATGTTGTTCTCATCGGCGAAATGCGCGATCTCGAAACGATTCGGGCAGCTTTGACCATTGCGGAAACGGGCCACTTGACGCTTGCGACTCTCCACACGAACTCCGCGGTCCAAACGATTAACCGTATCGTGGATGCGTTCCCGCAAGGAGAACAGCAAACGGTTCGCACGCAGCTTTCCTTTGTCCTTCAGGGCGTCGTTTGTCAGATGCTTTTGCCCAAAATCGGCGGCGGGCGAGTCATGTGTTACGAAATTATGAATGTGACTCCAGCCATTCGAGCGCTCATCCGCGACAATAAATCTCATCAGATAGGCTCAATGATTGAAATCGGTCAAAAGTACGGCATGAACACGATGAACATGAGACTTGCGGAACTTGTGCGTCAGGGAAAACTGGAACACTTTGAAGCGGTAGCCAAGTCCCCGGATCCGACTCAACTTGAAAAGGATCTGGAAAAGTTGGGAGTTTAATCGATGACTGTTTTTCTTTACAAAGCGCAAAATACGCAGGGAAACCAGTTCGAGGGTCAAATAGAGGCCCAAAGCAAAGATGAAGCGGAATCGTTGCTCCGGCGCAAGCATTTGGTTGTCAACAGCATCAAACGCAAGCCGATAGAAATTAAAATCCAAATCGGCTCGGGCATCAAGTCAAAGGATATTTCGCGCTTTACCCGAATGTTCAGTTCCATGACGTCGGCGGGGCTCCCGATGCTCCAATGTTTGACCATTCTAGAAGAGCAAACGGAAAATCCGGCGATGAAGGAAATCGTCCACAAACTCACCATGTCCATCAGTGGCGGTTCCAGTTTGGCAGACGCTCTTGCGCAGCATCCGAAAGTTTTTGACAAATTGTATGTCAACATGGTGGCGGCGGGCGAAGCTGGCGGTATTTTGGATGGCATCTTGGCGCGTCTTGCCGATTATCAAGAATCGAACGAACGCCTTGTCCGCAAAGTGAAAAAAGCGTTGACGTATCCGGTGATGGTTGCAGTCGTCGCGGTTGTTGTAGTCATTCTAATGCTTTCGTTCGTGGTCCCCACTTTTGCTCAGACTTTTACGGAAGCAGGTGGAGAATTGCCGTGGCCGACTCAGGTGGTGATGGACCTCTCGAACGGCATCCGCGATTATGCGGCTTTTTGGATTTTGGGGGCAGTGGCGCTCATAGTCGGCTTCAAAGTCGTCATGAAAGTTCCCAAGTTGCATTATCAGTGGGATAAACTGATGTTGAAAGTTCCCAAGCTGGGCGATTTGCAAATCAAAAGTGCTGTTGCGCGCTTCAGTCGGACTTTAGGAACCCTTCTCAATGCGGGTGTTTCTGTGACAGAAGCTTTGCAAGTGACTGCGAAAACTTCGGGTAACATGGCGGTAGAAGATGCCATCATGAAAATTGCCGTGGGACTTGCTGGTGGTAAAAGCATTGTTGAACCGATGAAAGATACCAAGATATTCCCGACGATGGTCATTCAAATGGTGGGAGTCGGAGAAAAGACGGGACAGCTCGGAGCCATGCTTTTGAAAGTCGCGGACTTTTACGATGAAGAAGTTGATGCGGCGATTGACTCGGTGACATCGATGCTCGAACCGCTTATCATGGTATTCTTGGGCGGCGCAGTCGGCTTCTTGATGATTGCCATGTATATGCCGATATTCAGTATGTCCGATGCTGTAACCGGTTGATTAATCGCTTCGAAAAATCGATTAATCGTTTTTTCAGTTAAAAAAAAGCGTTTTCTGGCTAGAAAACGCTTTTTCTCTTTTGGCATGAGAATTGCTTATTGAAAGACGCTCCGATGTTGGGGCATCAATATGGAGGCTCTATGCCCAAAATGAAAACAGCTACAGAGAATAAACAGCCGCGTACATCTGAATTTGATTGTTTGGTCGTGACGAATGTACGCGTTTTCCCGTTCAAAGAAGGCGTCAATATGGGGCACATCAAGGCGATTGCCCGTGTTGTGCTGAACGATCAGTTCGAACTGACTCAGCTCCGGGTCATGGATGGAGAAAACGGTCTTTTTGTCGGTTATCCGAATGATCCGTTTTATAAAGGGGAAGAATACCGCAGTATCTTTTATCCGATAACCCGCGAATGCAGGGAGCATATTGAAAATTGCATTCTTGAAAAATATCAACAGGTAATCGCCGCTGCATAGGAGATGTTTCGTGTTCCAGAGAATTCGGACCAGCTGCTTGTTAGGAATCAAAGCGATTCCGGTGAACGTCGAAGTAGATTCTTCTTCTGGGCTTCCGGGATTTACTTTGGTCGGACTTCCCGACAATGCTGTGCGGGAATCTCGGGAACGCGTTGTTTCCAGTATCCGCAGTTCCGGTTATGCAGCTTCGGGAAGCCGCATGACCGTGAATCTTTCCCCTGCGGATTTAAAAAAAGAGGGGACTTCTTTAGATCTTCCCTTGGCAATGGGAATGTTGATTGCCAGCGAAGAAATTCCGGCAGAAAATCCGGAAAAGTTCGTTTTTTTGGGCGAGTTGTCTTTGGATGGATGTGTCAAGGCGGTTCGCGGAGTTCTTTCTGTGGCGATGAGCCTTTCAAAGGGAAAAGACGTGTTGGTGGTGCCGAGGGAAAATGTTGCCGAAGCCTCCCTAGTCAAGGGGCTTTCTGTCATTGGAGTTTCTTCATTGGCGGAATGCATTTCTGTAGTCTCTCCGGGTTCAAAGATCCGTCCGATGGAGGCGGGCGGCATCTTGCGGAAGGCACTGGCAACTGATCCCTCGGTGCCGGATTTCCGTTCTGTAATAGGAATGGATGGCGTGAAACGAGCGTTAGAAGTTTCGGCTGCGGGGGCGCATAACTTTTTATTGGTCGGTTCACCGGGATCCGGGAAAACATTTTCTGCCCGTTGTTTGCCGGGCATTTTGCCACCGATGAGTGATGAAGAAATTTTGGAATGTACGCGGATTTATTCAACGTTACACCTTTTGGGGGATGGAGAATCCGTTTCTTGTCAAAGCCGGAGACCTTTCCGCTCGCCGCATCATTCTTCGTCTATGGTGGCTTTGGTTGGAGGTGGACCGCATTTAAGACCTGGCGAGGCGACTCTTGCTCACAATGGCGTTTTGTTTTTGGATGAACTTCCTGAATTCAATAGGAATGTGTTGGAAGCGTTGCGGGAACCGATGGAAGAAGGAATCATCCGAATCAGTAGGGCCTGTGGAACAGTTGTTTGGCCGGCGAGATTTATGATGGGTGCGGCGATGAATCCCTGTCCGTGCGGTTATTCCATGGATCCTAAACGGGAATGTTCCTGTTTGCCCGATTCCGTTAGAAGATATCGTCAGCGTGTATCCGGTCCCATGCTTGACCGAATTGATATTCAGGTGGCCGTACCTTCGACGGATCCGCATTTACTGGTGCAATTGCCCGAGGGGGAATCTTCTGCTCAAATTCGGGAACGGATCATCGCCGTACGAAAAATTCAGCGGCTGCGGTTTGTCCGTAAAAAATGCCGTTCCAATGCGGAAATGTCCAGTGAAGAGGCGAAACTTTTTTGTGAAATGTCTGTGGAAACAGAACATTTTGCCGTTTCTGCAGCTGAAAAAATGCAATTGAGTGCAAGAGGTTATTACCGGATGTTGAAAGTGGCGCGAACGATTGCCGATTTGAAATCGGTTCAAAACGGTTTTACGCAAGCTCCTGTGGAAAATGCAGATGTCGCAGAAGCTTTGCGTTACAGGGCTTTTTCTGGGCTTGCCGGGTAAAAAAACTGAGGGGAGAACAAATTCTTTAACGTTCTTGTTCCAATCGAATTTCTGCTGCGGAGCCTTTGGAGTGGGGAATGGCTTCTGGTTTTTCGATGCGTACCCATGCCGCTAAAATTTGGGGAGAATAAGACAGCAACCGTTTTGCTGTTTGGTAAACCAAGGTTTCGACTAAGCCAAATTGCGATTTTTGTATAAAGTTCACAAGGTCTTCGGAAATCGCAGCATAATCAACGGTATCCTTCAAGGAATCAGTTCTGGCGATGGATTCAAAGTCCAGCCAAAGCGAAAAATTCAACCGGACCGGCTGTGGACGTTCCCGTTCAAAAGAAAGGACTCCGAGTATTGTTTCGAAGTCCAAATCGCAGATGGTGATTTTCCCAGGGGTCATCACCAAGTAAACAGTACAATGGAACCGGCGATGGAGAGTGCTGCCACACCAAACCAAATGTTTCTGGCTGTGGAATACGAATCCATTGTGTCTTTGTTCTTTTTGTTGCGCTTTTTGAGGTCGCCATAAGAACCCGGATCGGTCTTTTGGGATTCATACCAAAGCAGGGCTTGATATTCTTGTTCGTTGCCTGCAGCGGCTTTCATCATGTCCTTGTGCTGGCCCATTTTATCGTCAATCTTGTCGTGGGCATTTTTAGCGTCGCTGTATTGCATTTGATCGTAAATTCCGATACCAATACTTGCTGCGGCAACTCCGACTAAGCCCCAGGCGCTCCATTTGCGGACTTCATCAGCAATGCCGAAACGGTCTGTCACGTCGCTGATGGCGTAATCTTCTTCGACAGCCCGGTTTGCCGTTTCGCTGACATCGCCTTCGACATCATAAGCGTAATCGTCTTCGGACTCGCAATCCGGATCGTCGTCGTCACAATATTCATCTTCGGCAGCTGCAGAAGATGAGCTTTCTGCGACCGGTGCGGCGGCATACAAATCTTCTTCGCTGGAAGAGGATTCTGCAAATTCCGAATTGGAACTGGAACTTTCCGGTGCGTTTTGCGGCACCAGGGCAATTGTTTTGACTCCGCGGTGGACATACAGTTCTGTCACGCCTTCGGCGTAAACCGCATTGCCGTCGAAATAGACCTTTTCGACATCGGCTGCGGCATCGGCGTTAGCACTAGAATAGATTTTGGCTTTGACGACAAATCCATAACCAATACCATTGGGCAGAGTGAATGCGGCAAGGCTTGCTTTGTCCGTGCCTTCACGCCCTTCGTAAAGTTGGTAAGTGGTAGGAGTTTCGCCAAATGGGTCTTCAAATTTTTGGCGAACGTAAAATCTCCCACTTTGTACATTTTCAACGGAACCCGAACCGGAAATTTTGAGGGAGCCGCCGAATTCCGCATCGATATATTGGTCCGGAGTGCCGGTTTCTTCACCGGAAAACTGAGTAATAGTGTAGCTATCGGCAGCAAAGGCGGTCATTGCAAAAATACCGATACAGGCGAATAACGTAAACTTCATTCGTTGACTCCAATTATGTCTTTCCCAAATATATATAATCCTTTTGGGGAAAATCGCCTTAGCAAAATTTTCTAGCTTGCAAAAACGGTAAAAATGAGATGAAAAACAAAGAAAGCACTCATTGTGTCGTTTTAGGCACAAGTCATAAAACTTGTCCGGTCGCTTTGCGGGACAAGTTGGGCCTTTCGGGGGCGCAACTTGAAAAGGCTCTTTCCAGCCTTTGCCGTTTGCCCGGACTTTCGGAAGCGGTCATACTTTCGACTTGCAACCGGACTGAAATTTATGCGGCGACCCTTTACCCCGAAGCGTTCCGCAATACGCTTATCAACTGGTGGGCAGAATTTTCCCACATTGATGTCGAAGATCTTGTTCCGCATTGTTTTTATTTAACGCATACGGAAGCGATTTCGCATCTTTATTCGGTCGTTTCTTCGCTGGACAGCTTGGTTCTTGGGGAAACGCAAATTCTAGGTCAGGTCAAAGAAGCGTTTTTGCTGTCGCAAAAAGCGGGGAAAACGGGATTCTTTTTGAATCATCTTTTCCAATCGGCATTGACATTGGGGAAAAAAGTCCGGGAAGGCACGTCCATCGGGGCGGGAACGGTTTCGATTCCTTTTGCGGCGGTTCAGCTTGCTTTGCGAGAATTGGGCGATTTGTCTGCGCTTTGTGTCGGTATTTTGGGGGCAGGCGAAATGGGGAACATTTCTGCGGTGGAGCTTGCTGCCGCTGGCGTTTCCCGCTTTTATTTTTTCAACCGGACGCTTTCGAATGCGCAGAATTTTGCGGCTCGTTTTGGCGGTGTCGCCTGTGATTTGACAGAAATGCCCGCCCGTTTGCGCGATATCGATTTGCTGATAACGGCAGCGTCGTCGCCGGAATATCTGGTGACAGAAGAAATGGCGGCTGCGACCGGAAGACATCACAAAACGGTTTACATCGACATTGGAGCTCCCCGGAATATCGAACCGGGAGTTGCTGCTGTACCGCAGATTTCTCTGTTCAGCATCGACGATTTGAGTCGCGTTGTGGAAGATAACCGGAGCAAAAGACGGCATTCTGCAGAACTCGCCAGGGAAATGATCGGCGAAGCAGTCGATGAATTTTCAAATTGGTATGCGACGCTGGGAGTCATTCCTCTGTTGCTCTCGCTCCGCAGACATCACGAGTCGATTGGGCTTGAACTGTTGAAAAAATGGGAACATCGGGTTTCTCCAGAAGAACTGGCTCACATTCGCCGTTATAACGATGAGCTCATCGCCAAGATTTTGCATCGCCCGTCTCTTGAATTGAAACGTTTAGGTGCTGCCGGAATGGAGCTTGAAAGTCGGTTGATTTTAGAACAGCTATTCGGTCTTTCTGGCGAAGAAGAAAGGAATTCACATGAAAACGGTTAAAATTGGAACGCGGGGAAGCGCTCTTGCACTTGTTCAGGCTCATTTGACAGAGTCGTGCATCCAAAAAATGTTCCCCGACTTGCAGGTTGAAATTTGTGTCATCAAAACGGTTGGCGACAGGGACAGGGTGCGTTCCTTAGTTTCTTTTGGCGGCCAAGGCGTATTTGTCAAGGAAATAGAAGCAGCCCTGTTGGACGGGAGCATTGATTTGGCAGTCCATTCGCTGAAAGATGTTCCGGACTCCATGGACGACAGGCTCGAACTTTCCGGATTTTTAAAACGGGAGGATTTTCGCGATGTTTTGGTTGCGGGTGGGAAAAAACTGGACGAATTAAAAAAAGGCGCTCTTGTCGGCACAGGGTCTCCCCGCCGTGTTTTGCAGTTGAAAGCGTTGCGCCCGGATATTCGCTGTGTTAATTTGCGAGGCAATTTGCCATCGCGGATAGAAAAAGTGGAGTCGGGTGAATTGGACGGCATTTTGCTCGGCGCTGCGGGAATTTGCCGTTTGGGAAAAACACCGGTCATTTCGGAGTATTTCTCCGTAGAGCAGATAACTCCGGCGATTGGTCAGGGAATTGTCGCGCTGCAGTCGTTGAAAGAAAATGCATTTGCAAAAAAAATTGCCGAAGCGATTTCGGACAAATCCTCGGTGTTGGCTGCTCGGGCAGAACGACTGTGGATGAACTTGCTCGGCGGCGGATGCCGCGTTCCGATGGGGGCTGTTCTCGAAAAATGGGGTGGCGGATACCGCTTTTCGGCTTTTTTAGCAGAAGCTCAAACGGGAATTTCGTTGCGCTTATCGCATTTGTTTTCGGAACAAGAACTGAAATCTTCAGGGGCTCTAGAATCGTTTGCTCGGGAATTTGCAGAAGCTTGCCGCAAAAAGGGAATTCCTTTGCCTTCGGATGTTTCTAGCGCCGAAGCGATTGAGGAATTTTGGAACAGGGATCATTGATGCTTGTCATTGACACAAAGCTGACCCCGCCGGAAAAGGAATTCCTTTCGCAGGAAACGGAAAAAGGAAATTGCGTTTGGCATGTTCCTGCATTGGAATGCCGTCCGACGGGAATCCGACTTGAAATCTCTGGATTTGATGCTGTCTTTATCGCCAGTCCGCGGGCGGCAAAATTGGCGAAAGATGCTTTGTCGAAATTCGAAGGTCCCGTTTTGGCTGCGGGTCCGGGGACAGCGCGTGTCCTTTTGCAAATGGGAATTCCCGTTGCGGACGCCGGGAGTGGGAACGGCGCAGAAAAAGATTTTCCCCAGTTTTTGAAAATGCGGAAAATCCATCGGATCGCATGGATTTCTGCAAAACAGACCGCTGCCGATATAGGCGCAATTGCGCGTGAAAATACGATAGCAATAGAACATCTTCCGATATACGAAACGTTTCCGGCACAGGTAGATGAAATGAAAATGCAATCGATAGAACATCCTGTTGAATGGCATTTTTATTCGGGAAAAGGTGTGCTTTCCCTGAAACGTTTTGTACAAAGTAACGATGTGGTCCATTTGCACGGAGACAGTGCAGAAAAAGCTTTTTTGGCATTTTGCCGATAAATGCTTATTTGAAAAATTCCCTAAAATTCAGAACCTTCCCCAGAATGTGACTTTCGGGAATGTAACCGAACATGCGGGAATCTTCGCAGCGGTTTCCTTTGCGGCAAAGTACGTAATAAGCGTTTTCAGAAGAAAGGAACGAGTTGACTTCCGAAGAATCGGTTGCATGATAAAGCTTGCGTTCAAAATGAACAGCCCGCATTCCGGGATCTTCTCGATTGATTTGCAGGGCAATTAAAAAGTATTCTTGCCAATGCAAACCGTGAATTTCGCGGATGCTGACGGGGCGTCCAAATAGATGCGTGGAGCCGACGCGGGAAAGATTTAATGCGTTTTCTCCGCGCCAAAGCGTTGTTTGTGTGTAGAAGTGTTTGGAATCAAATTTCTTCCGCAAAAATTCCGAAGCGTAGTCAAAGGAAATATCGTTCAACTCTTTGAATTTAATGGAGTCTCCTTTTTGCGGAATGTAAAATGTGCGCGGAGCGACAATTTCTGATTCATCGTCAAAACGATAAGAAGCGTTTCCGGCGCTGACAAAGCCCTCGGGAGCTAGGTGGACTGAATCGCCGGGAAGTCCGAATACGACCCGAAGAGCCTTTCTTTCTCCCGGCATGGATACCAAGACAATGTCGTCCCGTTTCAAATCTTTTTTGCAGCTGGGAAGTTTGCAAATCCAAATTCGGGAACCTGGCGCAATGTCTGGCTCCATGGAGTTTTCATCGATGCGGATAGGCTCTATTCCGTAAAATCGGAGGGCAAGGCTCAATACGAGAATCGCGACAAGGCAAATGCCCAGGACAACGTTCAATCGTTGGGAACTGGCCCGTAGCAGTCGGCGTCTTCTCGATTCGACAGACATGGTTAGTCGTCGGAGCCTTTTCCCGCTTCGGAAAGGGACAATACGGCGAGGAAGGCCTTTTGCGGAACTTCGACAGAACCGATGCTTTTCATGCGCTTTTTGCCCTCTTTCTGCTTTTCGAGGAGCTTCCGTTTCCGGGTGATGTCTCCACCGTAGCATTTTGCCAACACGTCTTTCCTAACCGCTTTGACTGTGCTGCGGCTGATGATTTTTCCACCAATGGCGCCTTGAATGGCCACATCGAATTGTTGCCGTGGAATTAAATCTTTCAGCCGGATGCAAATGGCGTTGGCGTAAGTGTAGGACTTTTCCCGGTGGATGATGACAGAAAATGCGTCAACTGGTTCGCCGTTCAGCAAAATATCCAACTTGACCAGATTGTTCGCGCGGTATCCGCAGGGCGAATAATCGAGTCCGCCATAACCACGGCTGATGGATTTCAGCTTGTCGTAAAAATCGAACATGATTTCGGCTAACGGCAGAGAATACTTGAGAATGACTTTTGTCTCGTCAATGTATTCCATGTTTTCAAATTCACCGCGTTTTTCTTCGCAAAGCTTCATGAGCCCGCCGACAAATTCCTTCGGAGTAAAAATTTGGGCATTGACATAAGGCTCTTCGATGCGTTCGTAACGGGAAGCGTCGGGAAGTTTGGAAGGGCTGGAAACCTTGATCATCTCTCCGCCGGTCAAATAAACGTGGTATTCCACGTTGGGAACGGTCGTGATGATGTTTACGCCAAACTCTCTGTCTAGGCGTTCTTGGACGATCTCCATGTGCAACAAGCCCAAAAAGCCCGCGCGGAATCCAAAGCCCAAAGCATCGGATGTTTCCGGTTCCCATTGGAGAGCGGAATCGTTCAATTTGAGTTTTTCAAGAGCATCGCGCAAATTTTTGTAATCTTCGGGATCAATCGGATAGATACCCGAATAAATCATCGGTTGGATGTCTTTGTATCCGGGCAAAGGTTCTTGTGCAGGGTCTTCCGCATCGGTGACCGTATCGCCGATTTTGACGTCGCTGATGGTTTTGACGTTTGCCAAAACGTAGCCGACCATGCCAGCTGTCAGTTCTTTGCGCGGGTTGCGTTTCATGGTGAATGTGCCCACTTCCGTTACCGTGTAAGTGGCACCGGTTGTCATGAGCTGAATTTCCATGCCGGGACGGAGCGTCCCATTGAAAACTCGAATATCGTTGATGACTCCGCGGTAAGAATCGTACATGGAATCGAAAATGAGCGCTTGCAATTTGGCGTTTGCATCGCCTTTCGGCGCTGGAATTTCATCGACGATGCGGTCGAGAACTTCGCCGACGTTAATGCCCGTTTTTGCCGAAATCCGCGGGATTTTTTCTGGGTCATAACCGAGGAGGTCGCCAACGAGCTGGGCTACGTGGTCGGGGTTTGCACTTGGCAGGTCAACTTTGTTTAAAACGGGGATGATAGTCAGATCGTTTTCGATAGCGAGATACAGGTTCGAAAGCGTTTGCGCCTGGATTCCCTGAGTCGCATCGACTACGAGAATCGCGCCTTCGCAGGCGGCCAGAGAACGGCTGACTTCATAGCTGAAGTCCACATGCCCCGGAGTGTCTATCATGTTCAGAATGTATTGTTCGTCGCCACGGTTATACAGCAAACGGATGGCGTGCGCTTTGATGGTGATGCCGCGTTCCCGCTCCAAATCCATATCGTCGAGAAGCTGGTTTTGCATATCCTTTTCGGCGACGGTTTGTGTGCGTTCAATGAGGCGGTCTGCGAGGGTCGATTTGCCGTGGTCAATGTGGGCGATAATCGAAAAATTGCGGATGTAGTCTTCTATTTTGGCCATTGCCACAAATATAGTTTGTTATATTTTAAGAATATGAGCGCGAAAAAACAATTGACCAGTAAAAAATCCTCTTCTGACAAAAAATCTACCGACAAGAAACCCTCAAAAAAGGCTGTCGCTGAAAAGGCTTCTTCTGCGAAGAAACCCGTAGTGAAGTCTTCGGCGGCAAAGAAAACGGCGAAAACGCCCGAGAAAAAATCGCAATCGGCGACTTCAAAACCGGCCAAGAGCACAAAAAAGGCAGAAGTTCCCAAGGCGGCGACGTCCGCACCAAAATCCAGCGTGAAGAAGGAAACGAAAAAGGTCGTTGAACAAAAGAAGACCGCCTCCGCCGGCAGTAAAAACATTGCTCCGAAAGTTCTTAAAAATGCGGGCTCAAAAACTGCGCCCGGCAAGTCTTCGAAAAAAACTCAGCCGAAGGAAACAAAACGGCAAGGCGGTTCAAAGCCTTCGGACTCTGCCAGTGGCAATAAAAATGTGGTGAAAAAGCCCACACCGTCGCCTGCTCCCGCTCCCAAACCAGAACCGGTAGTAAAAGTGGTAAACAAAGGTGAGGCAGAAATTCCTCGAAATGCACCCGTATTGCTCTCCGGAGGCATCAAACTTGCCAAAGTGGCGTTCTTTTACGAAGCCCAGGAACAGGATGATCACGCCTCTAAAAAGAAGCCCTCTTCTGCCGGGGCAGAAACCGTTGAAAAACCGACTGCCAGCAAGCGGCACAGGGCTTCCATTGGCGAAGAAACGGCGGAAGAAATTTATGCGCGAGTCGTTGCGGAACTTCAGGAAGAAAATCTCCGGTTCATGCAAGAATGTTCCAATCAGCTTTGCACCAAATGTTGCCGGAATCCCGTAGCGCCAGAATTCCGCGTCGACAAGGATCTCGGCTATTGCGAAGAATGTGCGGAAATCCTCGGATTGGGACATTCCAAAGAAGCGCGTCATTTGAATTATCAGCTGACCCGTTTGGGTGCAGATTCTCTCGATGAAGCCCGCGACGATGATGATTTTGGCGAAGCGCCTTCGCAGCAAGAACTCGAAGAAGCCGACAAGGATTTTTTGGAAGACGATTCGATTTGAGTTTTTGCCGTTGGAACGATTCACCGCGCTTGTTCAAATGGGTTCCGGCGAGCACTGGTAAGGAGCTCTATTGCAACTGCGGTTGCTTTGGAAATCGGCTAGTCAAAGTCATTCCCGTGTAAAAGAAAATCTGAAAAGATCAATTTTCCTTAGCGTTCCCGGTATTCCGACCGGGAATATTTTTTGTCGGAAATTTTTGCGATTTTCGGTAGATTCGGATGTACCTTATAATGGACCGTCAACTAGAAAGGAGGTCTCCGATGGAAATTTACAAATTGCTCGAAGATGTAAACGGACATATCGTTTTTGAAAAGGGAGACAGTACGATTCTAGTGATGACCGGGTCTACGCATTCGTTCCATTGTGGAAACGAACCGGTTTCCATCTGTTACACGAATTGCCTGACCGATGAAGAGGGCGGCATTGAATCCATGTCTCACCGATTGAATGTCATGTTGGAAAAAGACGAGTCTTTGGCGCCAGTCCGCACGATGCTTTGCGGGTTCAGCTTGGACAAAATTTTAAATCTGTTCCGTTCCCGTCATGGGGAATCGCTAGCCAAGGCTTTGGGAATCAACATAAGCGCATTGGATGCGGTGAACGGCAAAGATGTGAAGATGACAGCCAAGGCTTTGGGAATTGACTTTGACCAAATTTCTCGGCATGTCGGCGTTCCCGTGACAACGATTCTCGGAAACGACAACCTTTCTAAGTTCAAAGTTGTCATTGATAAAATCCGCGGACAAATCATGTTCGATGCCGAAGAAATTCCATTCGAAGGAATTGCTGCCGATAGTTTCATCGAAAACAATTTGTTCAAGGTGAATGTCAAAATCAACGGCATTCCTCACCAGGCAATTTTTGATACGGGCATTGCTGCGTCTTACGCACCTCGGACTTGGTTAGATGGTTGCATTGACAAGGGAAAACGCATCGATTTCCATCCGCTTGCGGACTATTACACTGTTCCTGTTTTCCGTGCTTTGACGGAATTTGCCGGGGACACTTTCCCTGTCAGGTATGGCGTAATGCCGGAAAACCTTCAAAGCAAAGTGGCGGAGATAAACGAAGTTTCGCCGGGATCCGTTCAGGGAATTCTCGGCGCAGACGTAATTCGAAACGGCCGCACGTATTTGGATGTTTCCCGGGGAATCTTGAAAGTTGAAAAATAAACGGAATTCATGGGCTCTGGATTTTTTTTTTTGACTAGAAATTTTTCGGGGGAATTTCTATATTAAATGCGCAAAAAGAGGTTCTTATGAAACTGCTTCCAGAAGCCCTCACGTTCGATGACGTTCTGCTCGTTCCGGGGGAATCCTCGGTCTTGCCGACTCAGACGGATATTAAGACACAACTTGCGCCCAACATCAAACTGAACATTCCCATTATCAGTGCGGCGATGGATACGGTGACAACTGCGCCGCTCGCTATTTCTATTGCGCTGCAGGGCGGTTTGGGCGTGATTCACAAGAACATGTCCATTGAAGCCCAAGCGGAAGAAGTCCGCAAGGTCAAACGTTGGCAGTCTGGCATCGTTTCGAATCCGGTAACGTTGGATGCGGATCAGCCGGTGAGCGATGCGTATAAAACACGGTTCGAAACCAAAGTCAGCGGATTTCCTATTCTTTCCAAAGGGAAATTGGTCGGAATGCTCACAAGCCGTGACCTTCGCATGATTACGGACCGCAATGCGAAAATCAAAGACGTGATGACGAAAAAAGTCATTTCGGCATCTCCCAAGATAAGCCTTTCCAAAGCGCGGGAAATCTTGAACGAAAATCGGATAGAAAAACTTCCGCTTGTGGAATCCAATGGCGTTCTCAAAGGCCTTGTGACCATGACGGATATTTTAAAGCGGGAAAGCAATCCGAATGCCAGCTTAGATAAAAATGGGCAGCTTCTTGTCGCTGCGGCTGTCAGTACGTCGGCCAACACTCTCGACCGCATCAAGGCGCTTGTCGATGCCGGTGTTGACATGGTTGTAATTGATACGGCGCACGGGCACCACGTGGGAGTCCGCAATATGGTGAAAACTGTCCGCAAGAAGTATCCGAAATTGACCATTTGCGCAGGCAATGTTTGTACTGCTGAAGCGGTGACGGAACTTGCCAAGTGTGGAGCGAACATTGTCAAGGTGGGCATTGGCCCCGGTTCCATTTGCACGACTCGAATTGTCGCGGGTGTCGGTTATCCGCAATTTTCCGCAGTCGTGGAATGCGGAAAGGCTGCCCGCAAGGCGGGTGTGAAAATCATTGCAGATGGCGGAATCAAGTATTCTGGCGACATCGTCAAAGCTTTGGCTGCAGGCGGAAACGCCGTGATGCTCGGCAGTTTGTTCGCGGGTACAGAAGAAAGTCCGGGCGAAGTCATCTTGGCGGATGGTCGCAGCTACAAGAGCTACCGCGGCATGGGATCGCTGGGCGCGATGAAAGCCGGTTCTGCGGACCGTTATTTTCAGGGCAATGTGACTGAAGAAAAGAAATACGTGCCGGAAGGCATCGAAGGTCGGGTTCCTTACAAAGGCCCTCTCCGCGATACGATTTATCAGCTGACTGGAGGAATCCATTCGGCGATGGGTTATGCGGGGGCAGCCAATTTGGACGAACTTTACAAAAAGGCGACCTTTGTCCGCATAACAAATGCGGGACTTCGCGAATCGCATCCGCATGATGTGACCATTACGAAAGAAGCTCCGAATTATCATTCTTGATTTTTTGGAAAATTCAAACGGCCCGCTTTGAACTGGCCCCAAACGGGGTTCACATCATCAAAGCGGGCTGTTTTGCTTTCAACACAAAAATTACGCTCTCGGGTGCGTTTTTTTGAAACTTTCTTTGAGGCGTTCCGCAGAGACGTGGGTGTAAACTTGAGTCGTCGCCAAACTGGAATGTCCGAGCATTTCTTTCACGCTCATGATATCCGCTCCGTTTTCCAAAAGATGCGTGGCGAAGCTGTGGCGCAAAACGTGAGGACTGGCTTTGCCTTCCCAACCGATACTTTTGAGCAAATGTTGAATATCGCGCCGCAAGGTGCGGACGTTATATGCGTCGCCGTGTTCATTTAAAAAGACGGGGGATTTGGCGGAGGGAAGTCTTCCGGCTTCTTCGAGCTTCGCTTTGTAAAGGACAAAATGACGGATGGCTTCGTGAGTGAGCGGCACGATGCGTTCTTTTCCACCTTTGCCGAAAGCGCGGACGGATCGGTTTGAAAAATTGAGGCAAATCCACGTCAAGCTTTGACATTCCGAAATGCGAAGCCCCGAGCCGTAAATGAGTTCGAGCAAGACTCTGGCGCGAATCATGGGAAGGGTAGGATTTTCAATTACCGTAAATTTGGAGGGAGAAATATCTTTTTGAGAAAGAAACGAAACCAGCCTTTTGGGGCGCTTGGGCATGGGAATCGTTTCGGCGGGATTGCTTTCGAGAAAATGGCTGCGGACAAGGTAACGGCCAAAGCTTTTGAGACAGGCGATGTGCAAATTGATGCTGGTGATTTGAAGCTTTTCTTTTTGGCGCATATTCCAAACGAACGTTCGGATGGATTCCGTTGAAAACTTTTCCAATGTAGCGTTTTCCGGTAAGTGGGAAAGGTATTTGGACAGGGATTCACGGTAGGTGCGGACGGTCTGCGGCGAGAATCGGCGTTCCGCGGAGATATACTTCAAAAAGTTTTCTGCATGTTCCAAAAGAAGGTTCATTCGCTTCAAATCTACAAGTTTTTTGGGGTGGCGGAGCCGTGAAAATTTTATCTTATGGAAAATGTTGCGGACAATTTTACCCGTTTTCTTCTTGTTTTTGTGTGCGTTTGCCGTTTCTTCGGCAGAGGCAGTCGACCGTGTTGTCGGAGCGAACGCCTCTTTGGATATCCACGCAGGAGCAAGAACTTCTGCTTTGGGCGGAGCCTCGGTTGCGTTAGACAGGGATCTTTTGGAATTGTCGTCGAATCCGCAGCAACTGGCGACGGTGGAAAATGCCTGGGTGGCGTTCAGTCATGTCGTCTATTACGAGGATACCAAATACGACTACGGCGCAGTGCAATTTCCCTTGGGGGAAATCGGCGGATTGGGAATCGCCTTTTCGCGGTTTGGCGCCGATGGTATTCCCAGGATTGCTGAAGGAGACCCCCTTCCGGAAGGCGATGAGTATAAAACGCTCTCTATTGCGGATTATCTGTTTACGTTGGCGTTTGGACGGAGTTTTTTTAATGACCGCTTGGATGTGGGAATTTCATTTCACGGTCTTTACCGGGAATTGGATCAAAGCGGTTGGGGATTCCGCGGGGATTTCGGCGTGAATTTTCATGCTTTGCAATGGTTATCTGTCGCTTCGTTTTTCAAAGGATGGACTTCTTCGGCAGCATCTTGGGAAGAAGGCACTTTTGAATACAGTTCCCCGGAATGGTATTTGGGAATTCGGGTGGAACAGCCGATTTCTTATTTCTACGGGACGCTTTGCGCATATTGGCAAAGTGCTGGGCTTTTACACCGGGAAAATCGCGATTTGGATTGGGACGGCGAACCTCGCGGCGGGCGCTTTTGGGAACATCCCGGAGACTGGCTTGGCGGTGGGCGCGCCGGAGTAGAATTTTCCTTTGACTTTGGACTTTCTTTGCGAGGCGGTCTAGCTAGTCTTTCTGAGTGGGAAAGCTGGACCGCCGGTGCGGGGTTTGCTATTTCGAACTGGCTCCGTGTGGATTACGCTTTTGAATCCCATCCAACGCTTTCGGCTGTGCACCGGGTGAGCTTGGAAGTGAGTCCGGGGCTTTTCTTGTACCCAAAGAAAAAAGTGGAAAAAATTTCGGGAAACCGCGAATTAGAGGGAGCTGCGATTGAAAACGAAAAAGCCAATCCTGTTTCTGAAATGGAACCCGTAGAATCCGGAGAATCGTTCGACGAAGAGTCTGCCGGTGGAACTTATTGGGAAGAATGAGGTATATTGTCGATATGGACGAATTGAAAAATTTTCGAGCTGTAGGTCTGTTTGACCTCCTTTCTGCGCCGGTCACGCCCATTGGTGCTTTTGATGCGGAGCAATTCAAAAAGGATGTGCGCCCGCTTTTTGACAAAGGGTCCCGTTTTATCGCAGTGGATTTGACCGGACTGGATTTTTTGTACAGTGACGCGTGCAGCGCGTTCAACATGATCCGTCAGGAGTTGTCCGCCAAAGAAGGATTTTTTGCAATTCTTTCTGACAATGATACGGTTTTGGATTGCCTAAAAAAATCAGGGCTGGATAAAAGTCTTCTCGTGTTTCGCAAAGAGGCCGATATGATGGCGTTTTCCATGAAGGAAAATTCCGGGCAGCGAGAAGAAGACAGCGCGGAAAAAGAAACGGCTCCGGCAGCCCGCAGTGAAAATCGAGTTTCAATGGAATCCGCTGATCCGGTTCGTCGCCGGGTGACGGGGCGTTTTACGAAAAGTTTCAATGCGATTCGAAAAGATTCAACTCCGCTGAAAAGCGGCTTAGAAAGTCCTTTTCAAGAGAAAAAGAATCCGGGTCGAATGGGAATTCGAATCGTCTTGTTCTTACTTCTTGCGGCGGCTGTTGTCGCGCTCATCGCTTTGCGATAATGGAAGCTTTTCGCGAATACAAGAATTTCAAATCCTACAGGAAACCCAAACGGCGCATTCCGCTTTTGCGAATTTTGTGCGCCCTTGTTTTGATTTATGTCATTTATTCCAGCGGGGTTGTGAAAAATGCGATTCACGTTGTCGAAGAATGGCGAAAATCGCCCGAAGTTTTGCCGGATGTATCTGATTTGCCATGGCGAACCCACTGTGAAAAATTTGGCGGCAAAGCGTTTTTTTTGAAAAAGAATGTTTTGGGACAATGCTCTTGGGCTTTGGATTCGGAAAGGGACGTGACAAAACTTCCGGAAAATGATTTTGCCCGTTATGCGGCTAGTATTCCCGGAAGAAAATATCCCGTTATCCTCCATTGGTTGGCGGATACGGCAAATTTTGGAGACCCGCGAATATTGGGCGTTCAACAGGATTCTTCGATGCTTTCGTTTTTTCGCCTGCGCCTTTCGGATTCTTCTTTTGCCTGGGTGAATGCCGAGGGATGCCGGGCCGCGTCGTTTTGTCCGCACAATCCTTTGCAGGGCGGTGCGTTTCCGATTCATCCAGATTTTGATTTTGATGGACGTGAAATTCTTTTGCAAAAAGACTTGTTCATGGGAATTGGAGAAGCTCCCGTTTTTCCCATCCTTTCGGGAAAGATTCTTTCTGTATCCAAAGATTCTTCGGGATATAACTTGACATTGGATCACGGCGGCAATTTGGCTTCCCGAATTTCAGGACTTTTTGAAGTTGCTCCTGCAGTGCAACCGGGAAAATGGATTTCAACGGAAGAGCCTTTGGGAAGGCTTGCGCCTAATGACAGCGCTTATTTCTTTTTAGAAGTTTTGCGCGGTGGTCGCTTTGTCCGGTGGAAAAGTTTTTACGAGGATTCGCATATTGTGGATCCCGAAGAGGTGCAACGTTTTCGCTCAAAGGTAAAACTGTGATTCGCTGCTGTATTTTGTTTTGTTTGGCGGTTTGGCTTGCGGCTTGTTCTGAATCGGATGATGGCCCTATTTCCATTTATCCGGATGATTTTTCTGTGACCGGAAACGGCTACGTTTTGTTTGCCGAATTGGATTCTGGAAACCGGTTCCACGCCCAAGGTGATTCAATCCGTTTGGCTTTGGACAGCATGTGGAGCTTTGGAAACTGTTTTTTGAATCGGATAGAAATTGGGGAAAACTTTTTGAACGACACTGTTTTGGTGTTGAACGTAAAGCTTGTTTTGGGAAATTCAGAAAAGACGGATTGTCCTCAGCCGCTTTTCCGGCCCGATACGCTCCTTTCCATTCCTTTTGTTGAATCGTGGAATGCGGTTCGGGAAATTCGCGTGGAAGGAAATTCGCACAATGAATTTTTTACCGAAATGGAAGATACGTCGTCTGCGGCATTTTTGACGTTAAAGGATTCCATCTTGGTCAGACGGGGAAGCTTCCGGGCTGAAAGCATTTCTGTTTATTTGGATTCATCTTTTGGAAAGCCCGACACGTATCCACGCAGGACTTCAAAAGATTCTGCCGGCGTTTTGGCTCTTGTCGATTCGATGAAAATCGATACTCTTCTTTACCGTTTTATGAAATCTGAATGTTTGGATGTTCGCGATTCGTGTGAAACGGTTCCCGATACACTTTGGAATAACGTGTTCTCGTTGGCGGATACGGCGCTGGTTCCCGTGCGGCGTGTTTGCGCTTTAGATACAGCGGCAGACTCCTTGATTTATTGCCTTTCGTCTAAATGGAAAAATGACTCGACTTCGCTTAGCGATTCTGTTTACATGTGGCCGGATACGACTTGGTATACGTCTTTTTATTATGCGGAACGGATTCCGAAATGTTCCGGATTGAACGAGGGGGATTTTTCTGCGCAAGCAAAAGCGGGGCGTTATTTTACAACGAAACATTCTCTTTTTGTACCGGATTCGGATGAACCGGGGTGCGGCCCGGCGGCCCATTCCGAATGGATTTTTTTCAAGTTGAATCCGGGAAAAGAAGTTTTGGACTCCGCATTTGCGGATACGCTTATCAAGGCTTGGGAAAAGGCGTCAGTCGGTTTAAGTGAGGAAAAAAAATGAATTCCATAGAATACAGTTTTGCAGAAGAAATCCTAGAATCGGATCGGGAATTGGTCTTGAACAGTTCTCTGTTTCAAAGCTGGCTTGCTCGGACGCAAAAGAATTTCACCGTATCCAAAATTCACTTTTCTTCGGTGGATTTTCGACTGAAAAATCACACGCCGCTTTTTATCAAATTGACGGCGACGGCAACGCTTTTTGACGGCAAACCTGTGCACGGCATCGTTCTTGTACGGGGGAATGCTGTCGGAGTTTTAGTTGTTTTGCGCTGTGAAGGAAAACCGTATCTGTTGTTGGTTCGGCAACCGCGTTTTTCCATTTCGGAACCGGAATCCTTGGAAATGCCCGCTGGCATTTTGGATTGGTCCAATGATTACCGCAAAGTAGCGCTTTCGGAATTGAAAGAAGAAGCGATGATTGATGCGAAAGATGAAGACTTGATTGATTTGACGGGATTTTTTACCGAAGGTAAATTAGACGGCCATGCAGGAAGCTGCGGACTTTTGGACGAAAGAATTCGTTTGTATGCAATCGAGAGGGAAGTTTCTGTCGAAGAATTGAAAAGACTTGACGGGCGAAATCAAGAATATACTGAAGAAAATGAATGGATAAAGACGGTGGTTTTGCCTTATGAAGAAGCGGCGAAACAATTCATCGACAGTAAAAATCTGGTTGCGATGTTTATGTATGAACGTTATCTGAAATCAAAGGGCAGGCGCTTGTAAGGGCAAACCTTCCGCATGTAGTCTCGGATTCGGCGCGAACATAACGAAAACCTTTTCGCAAAACGGTCACGGTCGCTTCGTAATCGGAAATTTTTTCGAGGGGAAAGAAAACTTCGGACTCTGACAGAAAAGTCGCGTTGTCCGTACAATTTTTTTGGCCGAAAATAGAGAGCGTTTTCAGTTTGCCGAAATCCGGGGAACTTTTAAAATGAAAGATGATTTCGGAGCCTTCTTCGGTCCACCAGAGAGCGGGACCATCGGTAACGTACAGATTTTTTCCGCGGAATGCAGAAAGGGGATGGAAGCCTTTGACGACAGTCCTCACGTAGCCGAAAATGTGAGACCTGGACTGCTTGAGCTTAAAAAGGGGAATTCGGACTCCTGTGTATTCGTTCAAATCTCCATGGGCATCGTTTCCACCGAGTGGCAACAAGAAGTTTCCTTTTTCCAGTTCTGAAATCCAAAATTTTTTTCCCCGTTCAAATCCGGCATCCCGCGAACCGTTCCAAAATTCTAGTCCGGCGATGGGGTTAGACGTGTTTTTTTGTAGGTCTTTTTCGCTCCAATTTCCACGTCGAAAAATAAAGCGTTCCAATTTTCCCATGGGTTCCATTGGATGGGCGGCAAAACAGGGGAGGGACGTTTTGGAGACGATTTGTGAAATGGAAAGAGTGGGCTTGTTTTGAAGCCATTTTCTTCCGCAGTCTCCTTCGCCGGGAACAAAAAATGCGTTTCCGGGAAATAGCAGATGGATGTTTTTCCCTTCGGAATTCCCCGCAGAAATTTCTTCGCCGGCGATGAGTTCTGGGTATTTCGGAAGTTGCGCAATTTCGTTGCGGAGTTCTTCGTAACGCGTTGCGGCATCCGCCCGAATCATGTAATTGTCTTCCCGGAAGGCAAAATCGTAAGAATGGTCCGTGCAAAAGACAAAGTCGAGTCCAACGGCTTTTGCTGCCCGTTGCAAAACAGCGGGCGATGCGCCAAATTCTACCGGGTCAGCGGAAATGGAAGTATGGACGTGAGTGTCGCCTGCGATAAAGCCTTCGGGTTTGGGGATGGGATCTTTTAATACGGAAATTTGGAGCGGATTCTTTTTCAATCCGGTCAAGTTGAACCGTCGAATGCGTTTGCGCTTCTTGCCAATGGTGATGTCGACGGACGCTTCGACGTTAAAGTTTCCCGGTGGGAGTTTTCCACAGGGAATGGGGATGAATCGGAACGGTTCTTTGACAAATTCGCCAAGGATCACTTTTTTGGAAAAGCATTTCCCGTTGCTTGAAAATATCGCTTCGAAGGATTCTAATGTTATCGGGAAACGGTTCGCCTCGCGGATGATGATGAACAGTTCTGCGTTCTCTCCGGGAACAATTTCAAAAGGAGCGTCTAAAATGATTTCGGGTTCTTTTCTGTATAAAAGGGACCATGGGAGCTTGAATTTATAATGCATTTCCGCATAGTCCGGATCGAAAATCATTCTTCGGCCTTGTTGCGGTTGACAATGCCAAAACTGAACCGGAATTGCAGCTGTAAGCCGCCCAAATCCCATTTGGCTTTTTTTGTGTCGGTGTCTGGGACAACGCCCGAAAAGGGTTCGTCGGATTTAACGATGATTCTCGAATAACCGATGTCGCCGTAAATGTGAATGTTTTTCCACGTGGTGACAAGATACCCTAGACTTACGCCGAAGCCGTTTCCTAATGGTGAATTTTCCGCTTCGATGTGTCCCCAGCTGGAATAGATTTCTGTTCCGGGGAGCATCCAATACCAACGCAGTGCGATGCTGAAAAGGCTCGTGTTGGAAAGGGATATCAAATTTGTGGGAATGGCAACGCGGTATTCTAGATAAAGGGGAAATCCCTGAAGCGTGTAACTGTAGTGATGGATTTTATCTTTGCGGTCTGTGACCACGACTGATTCGTTGTCGTAGATAAAGCCGAAGCCCGTACTGACAAAGTGTCCGGTTCGCCATTGGATTTGAAGACCGGCTGTAACAGGAAAACAGAAATTCACTTTTTGAAAATCTTGTTTGGCGACGTAGCTGCTTTCGGCTTCGGTCAGGGCTTGTGCCATATAACGCTTGTAAACGGAATCGACTTCGGTTTGGAATTTTTCCCGGTTGTCAAAACCCAAAAAAGAAATTGACGGCTGGATGAAAAAGGAAAGAATGCTTTTGTCTTCGGAAGTGTCATCTCCCCGGTTGGGATTTTCGGAATAGCCGGTTGCCGCAAAAAGCCCGGTGCACAGGAGTGCTATCGCGAAGAGGATGCTTTTCAATCTTCATCCTCGTCTTCGGGGTGGGCTTCGGCTTCTTCTTTCGCTTCTTTCTTTTCTATCAATTTTTGCTTTTGTTCTTTTTCAAGGCGTTTTTGGAAGTTCTTTTCCAATTTGGCAATGTAACGCTCTTGGCTTTCGGGTGATTCAAGGCGTTTCTGGATGCTGTCGGGAACGGTCATCCGGTAATTTTCGAGGTAATACCTGGCGGATTCGAATTGGTCTAATTCCGCATAGCTTTTGACTAATAGACTTAGCGCTTCTGGACGGCGTTTGCTCTTTGGATAAAGGTCCAAAAATTCTTTCATGTAAATGGCGGAAGATTGCGGATGTCCCAACTTATGGTAGAGTCGGGCTGTTCGAAAATCGCGTTCCGCTTTGCGTTCAAGCAAAAGGTTCAGGTAATGGTTGACAGAATCGATGAGCGGTGACTCTGGGTGATTGGAGATGAACTTTTCAAAGTCGCGCATGGCTAGCGTCGTGTTGGTTTCATCCCGGTCGATGTTGTATTCGATGTTGAATGCGGCGACTGCTTTGCGGAATTCCGCAGTTTCGTTAAATGGGGAACTGGGGAAATTATTGACGAAGCTGCCGTATTCGCCACGGGCTTCGAGCCATTCTTCCAAATTGAAATAGCTTTCGGCCAACAGGAACTGTGTTTGTTCCATGTAACCGGTTCCAATGCACAGGTTCAAGATTTCTTCAAGGGGAGCTTTAACGCGTCCGTAATGGCCTTCTTTGAATTCTTTGTCGGCGGCATCGAATCGGTTTTTGCACATTTGGGTGCGGTCGCCGCCACCTTCGCTGGGTGCGCAGGCGGAAAAGGTCAAAATGCCGAGTGTCAAACACAGAATGGGCGAGAAAACTTTTTTTATGCGCATTGGACCGTCTTGAAAAGGATGGTATGTTTTTCAAGTTGCTAAATTAGCAAAAAAAGAACTGAAAAAACGTTATGATTCTTGTCCGGTATGTGTTGAAGGAACATGTCGCGCCCTTTTTGTTGGCGTTGTTTGTCATCACATTCCTTTTTGTGGTCGATTTTTTGGTGACCATTTTGGACAACGTGCTTTCCAAAGGGCTCCCCGCTTCTACCGTATTTGAAATTTTTTTATTGAATATCGCATGGATGCTATCCCTGTCTATTCCTATGGCTGTTTTGGTTGCCTGTTTGATGGCGTTTGGCCGCCTTTCCGGAGATCAGGAGATTACGGCGATGAAAGCGGCGGGAGTTTCGCCACTTTCCATGATGCGACCGGTTTTGCTTGTCGGCGTTTTGGTTGCAGAGTTGCTCATCTTGTTCAATAATTGGATCTTGCCGGAAGCGAACCACCGTTCTGTGGAACTGATGAGTGCCGTTTCCCGGAAAAAACCGCATGCCTTTGTCGATGCGGGAAAACTTATAACGCAATTTCCCGGAGTCCAACTTTGGGTGGACAGGATAGATCCGTCGACGGGAACGTTGTATGGAATCCAGATTTTTGAAACGGGGGGCAAGGGGCCTCCCCGGGTCGTCATTGCGGACAGCGCGACGATGGATTATGTGGACAACGGTTCTACGCTGATGCTCCGCTTAAAAAGCGGAGAAAACCACATGGTCGACAAGGATAATGCGGCGGATTATTTCCGAATTCGATTCTCGTCAGAAGATTTTGCCATGAAAAATGTGAATGACCGTCTTGAACGTCGGGATAGGAAGCACCGCAGCGACAGGGAAATGCCCATAGAAATGATGCTCGACGTGATTAAAGAGGCGAAAAAAAACGAGAACAAGATCGTCGAAGAATCCAAGAACGATCTATTCCCCGATTTGATTCGAATGAGGGAACTTCTTTTGGGGGATTCCGTGGTTCCGGCGAAGGGAGATTGGAATTTGAACTCCGATTCTTTGCGCCATTCCCGCGCACTGCGGGATGTTTCCGTTGCGGAAAAAACGCGGATGCGATTGGTTCAACGGGTATCGGACCGTATTTTGAACGAGAGGAAGCGGCAAGCTCAGTATTGGGTTGAAGTCCACAAAAAATTCAGCACGAGCGTTGCCTGCATTGTCTTTGTGCTGATAGGCGCACCTTTGGGAATTATGGCTAGAAAAGGCGGCATTGGAACGGGAATTATTTACAGTATCGCGTTCTTTGTGCTGTATTGGGTGTGTTTGATTGGCGGAGAAAACTTGGCGGACCGCTTGATTGTATCTCCGGCGCTGGCCATGTGGATTTCAAATGTTTTAATCGGTGCGTTTGGAATTTTATTCACCTGGAAAATGTATCGTGACCGTTATTCGGGAATGACTCCGCTAGGTCGGGTAAAGAGCCTGTTCTCGGGAATCTTGAAAAAATGTCGCCGTGAAAAATCAGCGGGAAAGGAGGTTCCCCGGTGAAGTTTTCACGATACCTGGTGCTGCATTTTTTGAAGATGTTTTTGCTCGTGCTTCTGGGCGCGGTATTCATGTTCATCGTAATCGATTTTGTGGGAAATATCAAAACGTGGCTTTCTCGCGATTTGGCCGATGCCTGTGAATATTATTTGGCGTATTTGCCGTATATTGTTTATCTGGTGACTCCGGTTGCCCTTTTCATCGGTGTCGTGGCTTCGGTGGGGAATATGTCCCGCCATTTGGAAATCATGGCGATTCAGCAGTCCGGAAGAAGTCCATTCCGCGCATTGTTTCCCATTTTCTGGGTGGGAATCGCCGTGACGGGAATTTCTTTTTACCTGGATGCGAAAGTCTTGCCGGACGCCAATCATTCCCGTTATAAAATTATGGAACCGATGGCGCAGCAGCGCAGGGATCCGCGGATTAAAGACAAGCGCGATTTCGTATATATTTCGGGGGACAAAACCAGCTGGTTCATGCGCTCTTACAGCGGAAATGCGAAGCTCGGCAGGGATGTCGTCTTGCTCATTTATCGGGAAGGGAACCTTCACGAACGTTTTGATGCCCGCCGCTTGCGTTGGATGGGGCCGGATACGGTTTGGAAAAAATTTCCGTCCAAGGGTGAGGTTGTCCGCAAAAAGGCGAAAGCCAGGGAACAGGGAAAATTCTTTTCTTCTGCGGATTCTGCGCATTCAAATGGAAATTCTTTAACGGTGAAAGATTCTCTCCCGCAGGAAATTGAAAAAATCAAGCCGGGCTTTTGGAGGCTTGAAGATGGATTTCGGAGATTATTTTTGAACGATGGAACGGTGCGCGTTCGGCATTTTTCCCGTGAAAGTTTAAAAGACAAGACAAGTCTGCTCCCGGAAGATTTTTTGGACGAACGGCAACGCGGTGACGAAATGGATGCAAAAACCATTTTGAGAAAAATTGAAGTGCAACGGCGTTCGGGGGAAAAAACCAGTAAATTGGAAACGGCTTATTACTTTAAGTTTTCTGGTTCGGTGATGAATTTTATCGTATTGCTCATCGGGGCGGCTCTCGCTCACCGTTTTAATCGAAACGGAGGCCTTTCTCAAAAATTCGGGGTTGGGATTCTTTTGGTGTTTAGCTATTATGTAGTTATTCGGATTGGTCTCAAAATGGGTGAAAACGGTGCAGTGGATCCCATGCTCGGGGCCTGGATTGGGCACATTATTTTTGCGGTCATCGCCGTGGGAATGTTGTACCGGTCATTCCGTCCCTAAACGATTGCCCGGTGGAATATGTCTGATATTTTATACGTCGTTTCCGGTTTTTTGGTGGGTCTTGCGTTACAAGGCGGCCTTTTTCTTTTTGCCATTCCCTTTGCGTTAGTCGCTCTGGTACTTGCCTGGTTGAACAGGCCAAGTCTTCCTGTTGCGGCGAAGAAGACGGCGACTGTTCCCATTTTGCGGGCGAACCGGGAAACGGATCGGACCGAAGTCGGTCGCATTTTGCGCCCCGCCATGACGCAAACAGGAATAGTCCTTGCGACGAAAGAAACCTTTTCAGCTTATCCGGGGGAAGGGGATTCGGCGTTCAGTAAACTCAAGGATGATGAAATTTGGCAAAAGTTGGAAAAGGATTTGAACGTGGCTTATGCGGCGGTGCTTCGGTCGCTGTGCGGTCTGATTCCCCATGCGCATTCCGTTGTGCTTCTTTTTAAAACAGGGAGCGGCAAAGCTTTCCGTGTGCGGCAATATTCAACAACATCCGAAGACGAAATCAACCCGTCGGCGGAAATCGCTGATGGAGCGGGAATCGTAGGGCAATTGGCAAACTGCGACTTGTTGCGCATTTTGGAAGGGGATCTTTTGAATGGAAAAGGGCTGGGGTATTACAAAGGTGTTCCTCAGGTGCATTCTGTGGCCGGAGTTCCCATCTTCAACGGCAAAAAGGAGCGCGTAGGAGCTCTGGTTGTGGATTCTTTGGAACAAAACGCGTTTTCTGCGGACATAATTCCCATTCTCAACAATTTCGCACTCATGTTTTACATGCTCACGTACAAAAGTTACACGTCGGCGGCGAATTATCGGGAAAAGAAAAAGTTTTACGAGCTCACCACATACCAACAAAAGTTTTTCAAAACGACGATGCTGCGGGATACTTACAAGGAAATTTTCGATTATGTCAGCCGAAATTTCCAAGCGGATCGCATCATGATTCTTGTTTTCGATCATCCGGAATCGGATGAAGGAACAGTGGCTTTTTGCCGCGGCGAAGATGAACAGAGTTTCGAAGGAATGCGTTTTTCGCTGTCGGACAAGGGAATTCTGCAATTGGCCATGATGCAGCACATGCCAACGGAACGCACCTTCAGCGGACGGCCTTCGGATTATGTTCCCCGGTTGAACGATGGCGAAGTCCGCAATCATTCTCTGCGATATCTTTTTGTGCAACCCAGTTCTATGACCATGCGCAATGCGGCTTTGAATGAGCCTTCTGAACTAGCCATTTGCCTGGAACGCCATTATCCGGAAGTCTTGGGCCAATTGGAAAAAGATTTGCTCCGCTTTATGGTGAACATCGCTTATTTCGCTTATCAGCGCGGAAAACAATTTGAATTTGAACAATTCAAAATGTATCACGATGCGTTGACGGGGCTGTTGAATCGCCGCACGATTGACGAGAAAATCGACAAATTGAATCAGGTTCACCAAACGCGCAACGTCGGCGTGATGATGATGGATATAGACCATTTCAAAAAAATCAACGATACTTATGGGCATCAGGCGGGAGACGCCGTTTTGAAAGAAGTCGCTTCCCGGATAGCATCTGTTGCGCAAACGGGAGAAAATTTGCTGGCAAGGTATGGCGGCGAAGAGTTTTTTGTCGCGATTCCCGATGCGACAGAAACATCATTGGTGAATACGGCGGAAAACATTCGCACCTCGGTTTGTTCCAAACCGATTGATATTCAACAGGGGAATCCCATCAACGTGTCGGTGAGCATTGGATGCTTCCTTGCCGCAGAGGATTTCCATGGAGAAATGCTTCGGGCAGTTCAGTATGCGGATGAGGCACTTTACAAGGCGAAGGACAGCGGACGCAATCGCGTTATCCGCTATGAAAACCGGAATACGGAAGAAGAATTCGCCGAAGAACTGGCGCGATCGAATTCTCAGTTGGAAACCTAACCGATGTTTACTTCAATAGATTGGATTGTCCTGTGCCTTTATGTGTTATTTTCTGTCGGCATTGGACTTTGGACATCTCGCGGCAACAAAAATTATGGCGAATATATGCGCGGCGGCGGATCCATGCCGTGGATAGCCATCGGCGTGAGTTTAATCGCGACATCGGTCAGTGCAACGACTTTTTTGGGAAATCCTGCAGAATCTTATTCGGCGGACATGAGTTTTCTCATGAACAACATCGGGGCATTGATAGCTATCGCTGTGGTCGGGTTCGTTTTTATTCCGCGGATTCGGGCGGCTAAAATTTCAAGCGCGTATGAAATTTTTGAACGCCGTTTCTCGCCAACGGTTCGCCGACTTGCTGCCGTATTTTATTGTTTGCATCTTCTTCTTCGCATGGGGATTCTTTTGTATGCGCCGTCCCTTGTTCTCGCTCCGATTTTGGGCGTGGATATCCGCGTGGCCATTTTGATTACGGCTGTTGTTTCGACTGTTTACACCTGGTTTGGCGGATTCAAAGCCGTTGTTTGGACCGACGTGATGCAATTTCTTGTGCTGTTTGGCGGAGGCGTTTTTGCCCTATGGGTCTTGGCGGATGGAGTTGGCGGATTTTCGGAAATGCTCGGAATGGCTTCTTCGGCGGGGAAAACCAAATTTTTTGATGCATTAGACTGGAATCCGGCAAACGCGCGAAACCTTCTTTCGGCGGGTATTGCGTATGCGTTTACGGAAATTTCCATCCGCGGTTGTGATCAGCAATTTGTGCAGCGTTATTTGAGCTGTGATTCGGTGAAGTCGGCAAATGCATCGAGCATTCTCAGTATGGTTTTGGGCGTTTTTGTCTCCGTTCTTTTTTTCCTTGTTGGCGCGGGGCTGTTTGTGTATTACCAAGTGGCGGGCGTTGAAATTCTCCCGGCGCAAATTCCGCTGAATGAAGTCTTTCCGCATTTCATCGTGAATACGCTCCCTGCAGGCGCGACAGGGCTTGTTGTCGCCGCTATTTATGCTGCGGCCATGAGCAGTCTTTCTAGCGCCATCAATGCCCTTGGCAATACGACGGTAAAAGATGTATTGCTCGTGCGGACTGAAAATGCCTCTTCTCTTGCCAAGGCAAGGCTGTGGACGATTCTTTGGGCACTCCTCAGTACGGGGTGTGCTTTTGTCGCTGCGGCAATGCAAAGCGATTCCCTGCTGAAAAATGCACTGTTCTTTACGGGACTTTTTACGGGACCGCTTTTGGCGATGTTCCTGTTGGCGTTTTTTGCCAACAAATTAAAGACCTGGCAAATTTCTGTTGGGGTCCTCTGCGGGATGTTCTCTATTCTACTTTTCAATTCGATTCCCGTATTTCCATCATATCAGCCTCCATTTGGCGGAGTGCTGTGCTTTTTTTGGAATCCGGTCATTTCCTGTGTGACAACATTTGCCGTTGCCTGGATTCTGGGGATTTTCACAAGAAGGGTTCATGACAGATAAAGAAGATTTGCGTTGGATGGATGCCGCACTCCGCGAAGCGGAACGCGCATATGAAAAGGGTGAAGTTCCCATTGGGTGCGTTATTGTCAAAGACGGCAGGTGCATTGCCCGCGGATACAATCAGGTGGAAACTTTAAAAGACGCAACAGCCCACGCAGAAATCATCGCCATAGGAGCGGCCTCTTCTGCTTTAGAAAACTGGCGACTTTCCGGAGCGACTCTTTATGTCACACTGGAACCGTGTCCCATGTGCGCCGGAGCGATTTTGAACAGCCGAATTTCACGAATTGTCTACGGATCTCCCGATACGCGTTTTGGCGGTTGCGGTACGACGATTGATGTGATTACGGGAAATGCCTTGGGACAAAAAGTTCAAGTGACTGGTGGTGTCAAATCCGAAGAATGCTTGGGCCTGTTGAAAGCGTTTTTCATGGAAATGCGCGAAAAGAAGGGCGATTCTGGCCAGAAACCGCCAAAGAAAAACCTTTCTTGAATTATCTTTGAAATATGAACCGTTTTGCGTTTTTGCCCTTGACGTTTGCTTTTGCGGCAGCTTTGACCGCATGCAACGAAAAGACAGTCACTCTCGGATTCAACACGCAAAATCCGATGCCGGAAGACTACAAGTTGACAAGCTCCTTGCAATTCTTGATGGAATCGCCGGATTCTGGGAATGCGGCATCACCGCAATCGATGAATGCGAATATTTATGTTGTAGTCCATTCGGAACTCCTTTCCGCTTATGATGATGGAACCGGACGTTTTTTGCTTCGCGTGGATTCGGCCAGTTATTCTTCGGATAACCGCTCGGTGGAAGAAACGGATCATATCGAACGTTACTTGAAAACGCAGGCGGTGCAATATAAAATGGGCGGTGATGGTGAAATGCAATCCGTCCGTTTTGACGACATGGTTGCGCTTCCAGATGTCGGTGATGTGGATATCCGCAAAATTTTTCTGAAAGTTCAACCTGTTTTGCCGTCGAGTCCCCTTGCTGTTGGAGATTCTTGGGAAAGGCAACAGGCCCTTGCCGATGAAGGCCATGGGCAAAGCGTTGTCTATAAATGGTTCAAGTTGGTGGATGTTTTTGAAAAAAATGGCGTGGAGTTTGCAAAGCTCGAAATGAATGTTCGATACCGTCAACACAGCGAAGATGAATTGCAAATTACGGAAAGCCCGGATTTTGTCTTGGGAACGGGAACCATTTTGTTTGATGTCAATGCGGGAAAGGTGGTTGAAGGGGAACTTCAGATAGAAGGGCGAGTCCGGGTGATAGAAAAGAAAATCTCCGACACCATCCCGGATTTGCGCGTGCGGCAAAAGATTTCCATCAGGAGCCTACGCCGATGAAATTCCTGATTTTTTCATTTTTCTTCTTTGTCGGTTGGACTTTTGCAGAAACGCCTTTTCCTGCGCCCAAACACCACAAAGTTTCCCTTTCGGAAACGTCGTCGCCTTATTTGCTGGAAACCAGTTTTGTTTTGGCGGAAGATGATACGCTTGAAATTGGACCCGGAGTTGAAGTTTTGTTTGGCGGTTATGCGAGGCTTTATTTGCGGGGAACAGTCCGGATCGAAGGATCCGCTGAAAAACCCGTCGCTTTTTTGAATGCGGATTCTGCGGAATCGTGGAATGGACTTTACATTTCTACGGGTGAAAACTTTTTTACCGCCAGGCATTTGCGCATTGAAAATGCATTCCGCAATACAGTTATCCGTTCTCAGGGAATTTTTGAAGACGTCCGTTTAGAAAACAACTATTATGGACTTTGGCTTGAAAATTCTCCTCGCTTTGAACTGGTCGGTTGTGATTTTTCAAGGAACCGCTTTGCGCTTTCTGTTGGCGTGGGAAACGTGAAATTCCGCAACACGAAAATTCACAATAACGTTTTTGGGCTGTATCTTTATCCGGGAACTTCTTTCGACGGGGATTCTCGGAGTGCGATGAATAATTTGGAAGCGGATATTCGCAGGGAATCTGAATTCGCCGGGAAGGGACGCAAAGTTTCCAAAAACGTTTGGCAGCGAATCGAAGCCGGATTTTGAGGTTGGGAAAGTGGAAGAATCGTTTCGCAGGGCAATTCGGAAAATGACGGGAACCAGTCTGTTGGGACTGGGTTTTGGGCAGGACCGCGCCGCAGAATTATCAGAACTTTCTCAAGCAATGGATGTCCGCTGGTCGATTGCGCTTTATGAACATTTGGATGCGGTGGAATCGTCTCCAGAAGGCATGATGTCGGGAAGCGAAATGGTTTCGAACGGGCCCGTCGCCTGGAAGCTCGCCGCCGAAGATTTTCCGTTCATATTAGATGAATACCGCCAAAAATTCGACGAATTCCGCGCCAAGTGGATGCAGCGTTTTGCCACGGATGAAATTACCCGGATGCTGTTGCAAAATCAATACCTTCTTCGTGATGATGAAGGCTGGACCTATGTGGCGCCGGCAGACAAATTGCGCAATTTGTATTTTTCAACGATTCATTTGATGGTGGGTGATGCGGAAAAGCTTTTGGTCAACCTCTCTGGCCGCGTGGAACATATGCAAGAAAAGCTTTCCCGGCTGTGGTATCGGGAAAGCGCAATTGACGCTGCTTCTAAAATTTTACCCTCTTTGGAAGCGGCTTTGCGTTCTAGCGAATATGCGTTGACTTCGCGCCTTCGCGCATCCCTTTCGGGAATATCCCGTAAACGGTTCATGGCGGAATTCAAACCATCCCGGGAAAAACGGCATTTTTCTTCGGCGACCGCTTGTGCTCGAAATGTGGGCGCAAACCTTTCGAATATTGCTTACGAAAACGCCTTTTTGGCTTTTACCGATGACTTCTGCGATTATGCGCGGGGCATAACCCTTTTTGTCGGCAAATGGTATCGTGATAAGTGGCTGTTGTATTTGCGCGGATTTTCGCGGGGACAGCTGGATCTTTTTACTCAAAAAAACGTGGAATGACCATGACAAAATCTCTTCAAACATTGATTCTCTCTTTTGTTGGCGCAGCCGCCTTGGTGGCTGGGGCGTTCTATTTTGGAGCGCCGCTCTTCGGTTGGCTCATTATGATAGCCATCTTCGGGATATACTTGATTTCTGCTTGGAATATTTTCTGCGGCATCCGTTTGGTGGAAAAAGAAAAGGAACGGTTGAAACAATACGAAAGCCTATATGCGGCGGGCGAAGAGCCGTCTTCGGCAGAACTTGATCTAAAGGGCCTTTTAAATGGGCGTATCCGTTTTTTGAAAATGCTCAGTCAAAAAAGCATCAAGTTGACTGTTCACGATATGCCGTTTCTCAAGTCGGTTTGGTCTAACGAAGAAGATTCCACTCAGCAAAGTCACAGTGGAGTTGTCGTTTTGCTGGGCCTTATGGGAACATTCTTTGGTTTGATGCTCTCGATAAATGCGGCGGGTTCCGCCATCGATTCCCATGCGACATCTGAAACGACTTTGGGAATCATCCAAAATATTTTTTCAAGCATGAAGGGCATTTTTGGATCTTCCCTCTGCGGGCTTTTTGCTGCGTTGATTTTGAATGCGATTCATTCGGTTTATGAATCTTGCCACGAAAAGTGGATTGTGGAAATGGATGCTTTCACTTTGCTGTATTTGATTCCCGGAGCATCTGCAGAAAATGGAGCTGTTTTGGAAATTCGCGGATTGATTGATGCGGTGAAAGCTTCGGATGCGGCGCGTGCAGACGATTTCCAAAAGATGATTGCGGAGTCCCGTTCGGCGGAAGAATTCCGCTCTGGAGTATTTGAAAAAAGTTTGGCCGGATTGCAGACCGCTGGGGAAAACGCGTTTTCGAAATGGCAACAGAATTTTTCCGAAGGCTTTTTGAATACGGCAAAAACGGCGTTGCAAAATTTGGAAGCGGTTCAAAACGCAGCTGTTGCGGGAATACGGGATTCGATTCGCCAACTTTCAGAAGAAATGGCCGCTGTTCAGAAAAATGCGGCGGAAGGGCTTGAAAAGAATGGGCTCTCTGCTACGGTGGAACTTCGCGACTCCCTCGCTCAGGTGACATCGGGTCTTTCTGACGAAATGCAAAAACTTTCGGCAAGCGTTAGCTCCATCGAGTCTGGTGTGGTCAATGGCTTGGAAAAAGAAATTTCGAACCTTTCTTCGAGCGTGTCGAATTCGATTTCCCAACATCTTCATGCGCAAATGGAAAATTCCGGAGAGCGTTGGAATGCGTTTATGGAATCTCTTCGAAATTCAACGGAAAAAGTGGCGGAAGCGGAACAGAAAGGTTTGGAAACGCTCCGGTCTGTTGCCGAAGAAGTCGCTCTCCGCGCAAACGATTCGACTGTGGGACTTTCGAGCGCTGTCAAAGAGGAAATTGAAAATCTCTCGCAAAAAGTACAATCTTCGTTCTTGGAATTGGCTAAGTCGTCGGAAACGCTTGTCGCTTCTCAGCAGAATTTAATTTCAGGAATAGAAAGTCGCGTGGCGAAAGAAAATGAATCAACAGAAGTATTGGGCGAAAACATCGCCGAAGCGGCCAAATTGATGCGTGTGAACCAATCGGAATTTTCGGCAAACCTCGAAATGTTTGGCAAGGGAGTTGAAGCTGTTCTCGCTAAAATTTCAGGAGATGTGCCGGAACGGGAAAATGAAAAGAATTTTGTGGAACAGCTCAATTCAGCGTTGCAATCCTTCGAAGAACGTTCTGGCGAAGTGCTTTTGGAAAATGCTCTCAAAACGCAAGAAATTCTTTTGGAAATTTTGGATCAGGTGCAGAAAGCTCCGGCGAAAAAGGCGGAATAACCGATGGCAAAACGGCGAGAAGAAAGTCATTGGCTTGTGTTTACAGATTTGACCGCGGGTCTGTTGGCACTGTTCATTTTGGCATTTGTCGCCATGACGACAATGAAAGAGAAAAAGGCGGAAGACTTGACCCGAACAGAACAAGAAGTTGTGAGTTGTCAAGAAGAAATGCGTCGTGTCGCCAAGGAACGGAATGCGTTGCTGTCCCAAAGTCTCAAAGCGCCTTTGGAAAAAGGAGTTATCGCTCTTGAAAATGGAAACATTCAGATTCAGGCGTCATTCCTTTTTCCGCGAAATGGAGCAACGCTAACGGCAGAAGGCGAAAGCATTATCAAAAGTATCGGAAAAGGGTTGCAAGATGTTCTCGATTCGGGAGATGCCATCATGGTTTCCGGATTCACGGATGATACGCCGACAAATTCGCCGACTTATACAAACTGGAATCTTTCGACAGAGCGCGCCGTGAATGTAGTGAAAACGCTGATTCAGCAAGGATTCCCATCGGACAGGCTTTTTGCCGCTGGTTTTGGGGAAGAGCATCCGCGCGTGCCCAATACAAGTGAAGCGAATCGGAGTCAAAATCGACGTGTGGAAATTGGCGTAACATCCATTCGCAAGTCCGAAGCGCTTTCGCCAGAGGCTTTGAATCGATGATAGAATCTGCAGCTGCCGAATATGCCCTTTTGAAAAAAAGAGTCGATGCGCTCCGCAAACAGGACCGTTTGCCGTATTGGCGAATGTCTTATGCCGATTTTTCGCTATCCCGGATAAGTGATTATATGGCTGTTGGGGAAAACGCAGAAGCCTTGGAAATGGCTTGCCGATTGAATCGTTGGATAGACTCGCATGAAAGGGAACTTTCGAAAACGGCAAAACCGGAGCCAATCCAGATAGCCCTTTGGACAGCGGAATCCGTTCAAAAAGAAATCGATTCTGTTCAAAAGAAAATAGCCAAGCGCAATTATCTGATTCCTGTCGCAGAACGGATTTCTTTTTCGGGAAGCATGGAAAAAGCAAAACGCCTTTTGGGCGAAGGCAAACCGGATGAAGCCTATCGGGAATTGTTTTCGCTGAGGATGCAGCTCGTATCCCGATTGCATCGGTCTTATCGGGCGCGGGCGGCGATGATTCTCTACAGTCGGCGATCTGCGGGATTTGGACGTTCGCCAGTAGGGATGGTCGTGGGGCCTTACAATGCGGAACGGACGTTGGAAAGTGCGCTTTCCCTTGTCGGCGAGCGAGACGCAATTTGGGTGGAAGACTTTTTGGAGCTTTACGACGGACTTTCTAAAATTGCGGAACGGCTTGCGCCTGTTGAAAAAAAACGCCGGTGAAGTTTTGTTCGCGGCTTTGAATTGTGCATGGATTCAAACGGAGTTTAATGCGCAATTTGAAATCAGGAATGGAGAAAGGAAAGTGTTTGTTTGGGTTGGGATTCAAAGAAAAAGCTTTGCTGCTGCGCAGTGAATTTTGCACGGATTTGACTGCGAAAACGAGCCGTTTTTGCGGAAAGGGGACAGATTGGAACGGAATCGTTCTGTATTGCTGTTGGGGTGAATTTGAAAAAGGAAGAGTGTTGCACTCTTCCTTGTGAAAATGAAATTCGGCGAAAACGTTACCGAAGAAGGTTGTCGATGTTGCGGACGGCGCCTTTGTCGGCGCTCGAAGCCATCAATCCGTAAGCCTGCAGCGCTTTGGAAACGACGCGGTCGCGGTGGAGCGGTTTCCAGGCGTTGATTCCGCGGGATTCCATTTCTTGGCGGCGTTCTTCGAGTTCTGCGTCGGTCAAGCCGACATTGATTGTGCGGTTGGGAATGTCGATTTCAATGATGTCTCCATCTTTGACTAGGCCGATGTTTCCTTTACTTGCAGCTTCCGGGCTGGCGTGTCCAATGGAAAGTCCGCTGGTTCCGCCCGAAAAACGACCATCGGTGAGGAGAGCGCAAAGTTTGCCCAAGTGACGGCTTTTAAGATAACTGGTCGGATAGAGCATTTCTTGCATTCCCGGCCCGCCTTTGGGGCCTTCATATCGGATGACGACGACATCGCCTGCTTTGACGCGGTTCGGGTCTAAAATTCCCTTTACGGCATCTTCTTGACTTTCGAAAACAACGGCGGGTCCGGTGAATTTCAAAATGGATTCGTCAACGCCTGCAGTTTTCACAATGCATCCGTCGATGGCCAAGTTGCCGTAAAGTACGGCTAGGCCGCCGTCTTTTGAATAAGCGTGTGCCGCATCGCGGATAGCGCCATTGGCACGATCTAAATCAAGGGATTCGTAGTGGAAATTTTGCGAAAATGCTTGGATGTTGAACTTTTTACCCGGTCCTGCCAAATAACGCTGTTTGACTTCTTCTGACGGATTTTTCATCACGTCGTTTGCATCAATGGCATCGCCTATGGTTTTGGCATGGACTGTTGGGCATTCGCGGTGGATGAGTCCCATGCGGTCGAGCTCTGCGAGGATTCCCAAAATTCCGCCCGCGCGGTTTACATCTTCGACATGAATGTTGTGAACTGTCGGAGCGACTTTGCAAATGCAGGGCGTGTCTCGTGACAGGCGGTCAATATCTTTCATGGTGAAGTCCGTGCCCGCTTCTTGAGCGACGGCCAACAGGTGCAAAACGGTGTTGGAACTTCCTCCCATGGCGATGTCCAAGCGCATAGCGTTTTCAAAAGCGGCTTTCGATGCGATGGAACGCGGAAGAATCGTTTCATCGTCTTCGTCATAATAGCGGTGGCAAAGTTCTACGATGCGCCGCCCGGCTTCTTCGAACAGTTTTTTGCGTTCGGCGTTTGTCGCTACGATGGTGCCGTTTCCCGGCAGAGAAAGTCCGATGGCTTCGGTCAAGGAATTCATCGAGTTGGCGGTAAACATTCCGGAACAGCTTCCGCACGTGGGGCAAGCTGCGGCTTCAATCGCTGCAGTTTCTTCATCGGAAACGGAAGTGTCCGCCGAATCAATCATGGCGTCGATTAAATCCAATGCGCGGTCGGAACCGTCTTTTTGTTTGACGTGTCCGGCTTCCATCGGGCCGCCGGAGACGAAAACGGCGGGGATGTTCAAACGCATGGAGGCCATCAGCATGCCGGGAGTTACTTTGTCGCAGTTGCTGATGCAGACAAGACCATCTGCCCGATGGGCGTTGGCCATGTATTCTACGGAATCGGCGATTAAATCTCTGGAGGGCAAGCTGTAAAGCATGCCGTCGTGTCCCATGGCGATACCGTCATCGACGGCGATGGTATTCATTTCCTTGGGAATGCCACCGGCTTTGCGGACCTGTTCGGCGACGATTTTTCCGACTTCGCGGAGATGCACGTGTCCGGGGACGAATTCAGTGAAGCTGTTGACGATGGCTATCACGGGCCTTCCAAATTCTTCGGGCTTGGTGCCTGTTGCAATCCATAGCGCGCGTGCGCCCGCCATTTCGCGGCCTTCAATAGTCTTTTTGGAACGTAAATCTTTCATAGTTGTACCTCGTGAAATTCTTGTTTGCAATAATAGAAAATCCGATGTGGTAGGTGAAAAATTTTCATTTGAGCAAACGAAAAATTCTTAAATTGGGAATATGGCAGAAGAGGTATCTAAAAACGGCAAAGTGGAAAACGAAGAAAATGCCGAACTTCCGAAAATTGAATCAAACGAAGATTTGGCGCGAATCGTACAAGCGTTGGTCTTTGCGTCTCCGGATGTACTGACACTGAAAAAACTCCGCGAAATTATCGGGGATTTTTTGACGGCGAAAATGGTTGCCGATGCGCTCCGAATTTCGAATGACAGTTTGAATCGCATCAATTCACCGTTTGAAATTGTAGAACAGGCGGGCGGTTACCGCTTTCGTACTCGCGTCAGGTATTATCCTTGGGTCAGAAAACTTTTCCCAGACGCCAATTTGCGCCGACTTTCCCAAGCGGCGTTAGAAACATTGGCGATAGTCGCTTATCAGCAGCCGATTACCCGAGCCGCTTTAGAGCAGGTTCGCGGAGTTTCTTGTGATGGCCCGCTGAAAAGTCTCCTTGAAAAAAAATTGATAGCGCTGGGAGCTCGAGCCGAAACCGTTGGCAACCCTTATACCTATGTGACTACGGACGACTTTCTGAAATACTTCGGCATCAACCGGATTCCAGAAGATTTGCCGCGGCTCCGCGAATTCAAAGACCTTTTGGATGCGAATGAAATTGTTCCTAATTATGCGCAAGATGACAAGCCGGGGGCGCCGATGCCGCCCGAACTCAATCCTTCGCAAATCGAACTTTCGATGGGGACCCCGTGAGCGTGACGCCTTTGATGAAGCAATATTACGAGATAAAGTCTCAAAATCCGGACTGCATTCTCTTTTTCCGCATGGGCGATTTTTTCGAGCTGTTCGAAGAAGACGCTGAAATCGCTTCTAAAATTTTGGGACTGACTTTGACCAGTCGCAACAATGGCGCATCGGGAAATACGCCTCTTTGCGGATTTCCGCACCATGCTTCGGACAGGTATTTCCCGAAGATGGTTGCCGCCGGCTATAAAGTCGCAGTCTGTGAACAAGTCGAAGACCCGAAACTAGCCAAAGGAATCGTTAAACGGGAAATTGTCGAAATCATCAGTGCGGGCACTTCGATGAACGAAGGAAACTTGGACGCGAAAGTAGCGAATTACCTTTGTTCCGTTTTGCCGGGAAAGCACGGTGTGGCTTTTGCTTTTGCCGATGTGACGACCGGATATTTTGCCGTTTCAGAAGCGCCTTTGCAAAATTTTGAAAGTGAAATGGCGCGGCGGATGCCCAAAGAAATTCTTGTTCCGTCTGGGTGTGAATTGCCAAAGCCCATTGCGGAATTTGCCCGTTCAGAATCCATTCTTGTAACGCAAGTCGATGAATCCCATTATGAACAGGATAATGCGGAACGCGTGCTGCTAGAACATTTTAAAATGGCAAGTGTGGAATCTTTGGGGCTTGATGGCCAAATGGGAAAAATTCGGGTTGCGGGGGCGACTCTTTGGTATTTGATTGATCAGAAAAAATCAGAACTTTCTCATATCGCTCATTTGGAATTGTTGGATTTGGGCGATTACATGGTTTTGGATCCGGCGACGCTCCGCAATTTGGAACTGGTTCGCCCGTTGAATGCCGATGATCCTCAAAGTACGCTGACTTATGTGTTGGATTACACGGTTACCGCTATGGGTGCGCGGCATCTCCGCGAATGGATTTCTCATCCGCTGGTTTCTGTAAAGCGGATTGAAGAGCGTTCCGATGCTGTCGCCGAATTGGTTTCGAATCCGATTGTTTTGGATGAACTCAAACAGGCACTTCGTGAAATTTTGGACATGGAGCGCTTGATGGGCCGTGTCGGCAGTGGACGGGCGAATGCGCGGGATTTGTATGGGATGGGGCGTTCACTTTCAAAAGCGGTGAATGCGGCTTCGGCTCTTTCTGAACTCAAATCTCCTCTGTTTCACAATTTGGCGGAAACGCTCCTTTCGGCAGAAGGCAAGGGCGAAGAAATTCTACGGATGCTTTGTGACGATCTTCCGCTGACTGTCCGCGAAGGCGGCATGATTCGGGATGGTGCAGATGCAGAACTGGACCGCATGAATGCGGAAATTAAGGACAAGCGCGATTGGATTGCTTCTTTGGAATCCCGTGAACGCGAACGGCTTGGGGTGAACACGCTCAAAGTCGGATACAACAGGGTCTTTGGGTATTACATAGAAGTTTCCAAAATCCATTCTGACAAAATTCCGCCGGAATATATTCGAAAGCAAACAACGGTGAATGCCGAACGTTATATCACTCCAGAAATGAAGGAGTGCGAAACGATTATTTCTAGCGCGGAAAGTCGAATTCATGATTTGGAATACCGCATTTTTTGCCGTCTCCGCGAATCGGTGAATGCCGAACGCGAAGCGTTGCAGCAAATAGCCGAAGCAGTTGCAGAAACGGATGCGTTTTACAGTTTGGCGGTTGCCGCTCGAAAGCGCGGCTATTCAAAAGCCGAAGTTTTCGATGGCATCGGCGTTGAAATCCGCGGAGGATTTCATCCGGTCATTGTTGCAGCCAATCCTGGAATCACATTTGTGTCAAACGATGTGAATCTTTCTCCGGAATCTCACCGCATGATGCTTATCACGGGCCCGAATATGGCGGGTAAATCAACTTATCTTCGCCAAACGGGACTTATCGTTTTGATGGCGCAAATCGGATCGTTCGTCCCTGCGGAATATGCCCGCATTGGAGTCGTGGACAGAATCTTTACTCGAGTTGGAGCAAGCGACAGGCTTTCGCGCGGACTTTCCACGTTCATGGTGGAGATGATTGAAACGGCGAATATTTTGCGGAACGCCTCAGAAAAAAGTCTTGTGCTGTTAGATGAAATTGGACGAGGAACCAGTACATTCGATGGATTATCCATTGCCTGGGCCATCTTTGAAACTCTCCACGACAATCCAAAGCGCAGTGCCATTACGCTCTTTGCCACGCATTATCATGAAATGACGACTTTGGCTGATTCTTTGGAACATGCAGGAAATTATCAAATAGCTGTTCGGGAAGATGGAGACAAATTGATTTTCTTGCACCAGATTCTTCCTGGAGCTTGTGATTCCAGCTATGGAATTCATGTTGCGGAAATGGCGGGCCTCCCTTCTGAAGTTGTTCGCCGTGCACGGAAAATTCTTTTTCGGTTGGAAAAACAGCAAATAGACCCCAGTGATGCGAAGTACAAAGCGGAATTGATGGAGAAACCGCAAATGGACATGTTTGCGCCGCCGGATGAAGACGCCAAACTTTTGCTGGAAGAAATCAAACGGCTTTCGCCCGAAGAAATGACTCCGCTGCAAGCGCTTCAAACTTTGACGGAACTCAAGGAGCATTATGGCAAATAATCTGAGTATCAATTTTGCTCAACTAGAAGATTTCGTTTGTGCGGAAACCAGCGTTCCCGAAAATTCTCGTCACGGTTTAGACCACTGGCACCAAGTTGAATTCAATGGACTTCTGCTTTCCCAAAAGACCCACGCCGATGAAAGGGTTGTTCGCCTGTTCGCTCTTTTCCATGATTCTTGCCGCACTTCGGACGGCTATGATGAAGAACACGGAAGCTTGGGTGCAAATTTTGCCGAGCGGCTCCGGGGAAAACTGTTTGAAATAGACCCTTTGCCGTTTGAAAAACTCTTGCACGCTTGCCGTCACCATACAAGGGAATCTAGGTCTGGAGATTTGACGATAGACACTTGTTATGATGCGGACCGATTGGATTTGGGCCGTGTGGGAATTTTGCCTGATCCGAAAAGAATGGCAACGAAATTCGGCAAAGAAATTGCCGCAAAAATGCAGAAGGTGTGTGCCGGGGAACATCGCGAATGGATTCGGCGTTTTGCTGCGGCTGAATAAAATAATTCAGGCATCCTTTATTATCTTTTTAATGTGTTGTTAAATATTCTGTATCCGCTGATTCCCCTGTTGGCTGCGTTCCCGCTGTTTTTAATGGTAGTGGAAATTGATGGAAAACGTTCCGCTTCCCGTATGTGGCCGTGGATCTTGTTTGCTGGGATTTATTTTTTGTGGAATGCGTTCGGAGTCCGTTTTGGAATGGATCTTCACTTTTTCCGCCCGCTGATTTCCATTGTTGATTTGGCGTTTCTTTTTGCGTTTACGGTGCTTTTTATTCGCGAAGAAAATCGCAAAGCCTTGGATCCACCGTCTAAGAAATATATAGCGAAAGGGATTTGGGCTGTTGCCGTTTTTGCAGTGATTGATGTGGTGTTCTCGTATTGGATAAATCCTCCCGTTTTTCTTGTTCCCTTGTTTGCTGCTATTGTAACTGCGTTTTTCTTTGACAGACTTTATGCATCGATGTCTTATTATCCGAAACCGAGAATTCATTTGGTGTTCGGATTTTATGTGCTTTCCTGTTTGCTCGTGCTTCCGATTTTCCGCTTGCTTTTCCTTGCGCAAATCGCTTATGTTTTTTTGCGGCGTTATGGCAATTGGATTCGCCACAAGGATCGGGTAATTGACGTTTATGAAGATGAAAGAAAAGTCAATCATCGGATTGTAACAAAAATGGGGGAAACGGTCAGCGATTTTTCGGATTTGCACGAATCGCTTGCGCGCTTTTTAGAAACGCTTTCCGAAGGGATTGGGGCAAAATCCGCTGCAGTTTACATTTGGGATGAAAAGGAACATTTGTTCCGATGCTCGGAAATGTACGGAATTTTTTATCCGCTGGTCCGCGGAAACGAAATGAGCTTTACTCACGCCGAAGCTTTGCGCGAAATAACCTTTTCGCAAAACATTACAGAAGAGGACAATCTCATTTGGGAATGTGGAATTTCGCGAATGGGCGTTTACATTCCTTATGCGAGTCGTGATAGTCGGGTGCTTTCGCTGGGAAGTCGCGCCTCCAACATCCGATCTCTGATTCTTGAACCGTTGAATTTTGATCAGCAGCTTTTAGGCGTTTTGGTCGTTGAAAATAAAAAGTACGAACGCTATTTTTCTGAAAGCGATTTTTATCTGGTCCAAAACTTTTCCCACTATGCGACGATGATTTTAAAAGCGAATGAAGCTGTCCTTGAACGGCAGGATCAAGCGCGGACACAGGCGGAATTGCAATTGGGATTTCGAATTCAGTCAGGACTTTTGCCGCATAAAATACCAACATGTGAGGGAATTTCTTTGGCGGGTTCTATGACGCCGGCTAAAGAAATCGGTGGCGATTATTTTGACTTTTTAGATTTGCCCAATCACAATTTGGGAATCGTTATTGGGGATGTTTCTGGAAAAGGTGTTCCTGCGGGAATGGTGATGACGTCGCTATACGCTTTTTTGCATGCGGAATGTCGCTATTTTGCCAATACGTACCGAACTCTTGTACATGTAAACGCAGATTTGTCTGGTCATATTTCTGAAACGATGTTTGCTTCACTTCTTTTCTTTGAATGGAATCCGCGTTCGAAAGCGTTGCATTACACCAGTTGTGGGCATGAACATATTCTGCATTTTAAAGAAAGTGACAATCGCTTAGAAGCCATTAAAAGTGGCGGCATTGCGCTTGGCATGGTCGATGACAACAGTAAAATTATACGGGAAAAATCCCTGATAGTTAAACCCGGCGATACGGTGTTACTTTATACGGATGGCGTGACGGAAGCCGTCAATGGCAACGAAGAAATGTTCGGCTTGGAACGGTTGAAGTCTTTTGTTGAAAAATACCATGCGCTTTCCGCCGAGGGAATTCGTCTGGCTTTGTTAGAAGAATTGCGGAATTTTTCTCAGGGAGCTTCGCAAAAAGATGATATCACCATTTTGGTGATGAAGTTTTGAATTTGCGAAAACGGATTCTCTTTCACAGTAGGAACGTGCGAATTGTAACACCGTAACAGAAAAGCTTTTCCGTGCGAACTCCACCAAAGAAAGCTCTAGAATCAACTTCACACTTCAAACTCAACATTCCTAATTCCTCATGATAAATCATGTGTTATGAATTCATAATCAAGGATTAGCGGACTTTTAACAGCTTTCCTAAAAGTTCGAGAGGTTTTAAAAGAACGGGACATTTTTTGTAAAAGAAAGCGAGGATTTTGGCGAAGGCGTAAGAACGGACGATGTAAGCTCCGGCTGCGCCGACTTTTTGGGTTTGCAATTCAAAAGCCGATTTTGCACGGGCAATGACATCGTCGTAATCGTCGTTAATGTGGATGGATTTGTCCGCCTGGACTGTAACGGAAAGATTTTTTAAATCCGTATAAAAATTTTTGCGGAGAATTTTCGGTAAGAACAAATCCATGTTGCTGGGAACTTTTCGCCCACGGGTGTCGATGATGCGGGAACCGAAAAAGTGCAAAACTTTTGCCGTGGGTAAAAAACGGTTGCCATAAGCTAGTTGGCAATTCCATTCACCGGGCATTTTTTGAATCGTGTAGCCAAATGAAAAATCGGTTTCGGCCAGGGATGCCATGTCGAATGGAAAATCTTTGGAAACGCAATAAAGCCAAAGTTCGTGCCACTTCTTGAAAAAGGCTCTGGAATTTGGCGTGTCGCTGGCGAACATCACGCCACCGTTAAAAAGTTCATCGTTCAAAATGGGTGAAAATCCGAGCCGCTTGGCGTTGGCCAACACTTTTTTCCGGTTGATCGCCTTGTGCAAATTGGTGTGGAAATCGAGAACGGCGTAAATGCCACCTGCCCAATCTTTGGGAATGGAAAGATCTCCGACAACGGCGATGTCTGAATCTAGATAAAGAAAGTCGCCATCGACAACGTTTCGCATGACCGTTTTGAGATAACGGGAGCGGAGCATGGGAGAAAATTTTTCGTCGATGGTTTGCACGTTCAGTTCGTCGACAGCCTCTTTGATGACCGCCCGCTTTCCGGTGAATGTTTCCGCGGTTTTGTCGTCGGTCAAAAGGGTGACAAATGCGCCGGGATTGTGGAATCGCAGGGAAGCGATGGCGACTAGAGTTTGTTCAAGGTAAAAATCCTTGGGGGAACTGGTCAAGACAAAGAGGTATTTCGTCATGCGTCAAAGATACAAAAAGGTTTGTCCTTCATTTTTAGGGGAGCGTTGAATGGGAAGCTTGTCGTGTCGTTGGCGCATAAGCGTCTCTTTTTTTATATTTCATTCAGAACGAAATATAATTCAAAGGAATACGATGCCAACGATGGCGGATTCGAATGAATTTTATCTTTTAACCGGCAACGTTGGCGGTGTGAACAGCCTATTGCAATTGGAAAGGGCGTTTCAATGAAAAAAATTTTGACTGTCGGCGTTTTTGACCTTTTGCATTTCGGTCACATGGAACTTTTTAGAAAAGCCAAAGCATTGGGTGACCATTTGATTGTTGCCGTGCAAGATTCGGATTATGTGGCGCGCTTCAAACCGGGTGCAAAATTAACTTATACGACGGAACAGCGTTGTTACATGGTGGCAGCGATTCGTTATGTCGATGACGTTGTGGTTTACAAAACGGCAGAAAGCATTGTGCAAACGGTGGATTTTGATCTTTTTGCCAAAGGTGAAGATCAGAACAATTCCAGCTTTTTGGCGGCAGAGAAATGGTGCGCTGCGCATCAAAAAGAAGTGGTCACGCTCCCGCGTACGGAAGGCATTTCAACTTCACTTATCAAGGAAATTTTGAAAAGGGATATATGAAAAAAATCTCTCCCGAAGAAATTCGCCAAATTCAAATGTCCATCTTGGATGAAATTTCCAAAATTTGCGAAGAAAATGGTCTGCGTTACTTTATCGCTTATGGAACACTTCTCGGAGCTATTCGCCATCAGGGGTATATCCCTTGGGATGACGACATGGACATTGCCATGGAGCGGTCGGATTATGAAAAGCTCTTGTCCATTTTAAAAGATGACCGCGCCCAAAAGCCGAAATGGCTTTCTGCGGTGGACGATACATCGGAAGGTTATTTTTACCCATTTGCCAAGGCTGTTGACAACCGAACGGAAATCAAGAGCGACAGGCATCAGGACAATCAAGGCATTTGGATTGACATTTTCCCCATTGACGGGCTTCCCGCTCCGCTGTGGAAAGCAAAAGCGTTCATTTTCTTTTGCAGTTTTTTGCGGGTAGTCGCTTTGGCGATGGATACGGATTTTTCGTCTAAAACACTGAGCTTTTGGACGCTTGCTTACAAACGGTTCTTTTACGCTCTTTCAATCCTCATCGGTCGAAAGAGGATTTGCCGCTTTGTAGAAAGAATTTTTCACCGCTATTCGGTAGCGAATTCAAAACGGGTCGCCATCTTGTTTTCGGGGCATAATTTTGATGCCATTTTCGAAAAGGAATTTTTGCTGCAGCAAGCGGAATACACGTTTGAAAATCGGATTTACACGGGATTCAAAAATTACGATGCGTATCTTTCCCAGCTGTATGGTGATTACATGACGCTCCCGTCAGAAGAAAAACGCCGCACGCATAATTTTGACGCCTGGTGGAAGGATTAGCGGATTCTTTTTTCGTAGAGCCATTGCAACCCCAAAGCGGCAAGGGCAATGAAATAGGCTATTGCGCGTTGCCACAGTTCAAGGGAGAATTCGCCGATGTTCAAGGCGATGTAGCAGGCGATTAAAATGCAAATCCACAGTTGGCGATTCCACAGCTTTTTAGAATACGGCCAAAGTTTTAATTTTGCCAGGTAAACGTTGTTCCAAATCATGGCGATGACGTTGTAACACAGCATGGAAAGGGCTGCCCCGACAAGACCATAAGCCGGAATCAAAAAGTAGCCGGAAACAAGGGCGATTCCCAAAGAAAACAGATTCATCTTGAGAGTGTAAAGGCTTTTCCCGATGCCGTTCATGATGACGATGGCCATTCCCCAGAATCCCGCTAACAGGTGCACTAGCAACAAAATGCCAAGCGCTTGCGGCTGCACCACAAAATCTTTTCCGGCGATGCTCAAAATTTCGTTGGGGAACAAGATGATGAAAAATCCAATCAGCAACTGGATGAACGTGACCATGGAGACGCAATAAGAATAAACGGGTTTCAAATCCGTTTGCAGCCGATCTTTGTCCATGCCGGCGATAACGGGCGTCAAAATGGGAGTGAAGCCAACGCGGATGGTTTGGAGCGCATTTGAAATCGTTACCATGATGCCGTAAGCACCGGCCATTTCCGGTCCAAGGAAAAGCATGACCATCCAGAGGCTGGAGCGGATGAGAAACGAAGATACGAATTCGTTGAATCCCAGCGGAAGAGAATAGACGAGGAGTGCTTTGGAAATTCGATGCTGCGGAATGAGGGGCATTTCGGGGAATTGTTTTCGCACTAAGGCAAAGTGCAGCAGGAATCCGCCCAATTGCCCAATCAAAAGTCCGAGAGGAAGAGCGTGAGGAATTCCCAAAAAATGCATGGCGATAGAAGAAGCGGGCGAGAGAACGGCGACAAAAAAGGAATTGATAAAAACAGCGTTTTGCGGTTTTCTGTTCCCTTCTGATGTGTTGCTCAGCACATAAGACGTTGCGTAAAAAACGAGAGAAAGGGCGTACCAAGGGAGTTCTTTTGAAAACGCATCAACAAACGACCCTGCAAAGATGACGCCTGTGCAGCATAGGGAAACGATGACGGCAACCCAAAAAGATTCCATGACGCCATCATAAGGTTCTCGCTTGTTCAGATGGTTTTGGGGCAAATACCAATAAAGCCCTTTGTCTAAACCGAGAGTAGATGAACGGGAAATGGTGAGCAGCAAAGTTTGCGTCGAAACGAAAATGCCAAATTCTGCGGCTCCGAAAATCCGGGCGAGCACAATGGTGAGGAGCGGTCCGCATACTTTTAAGATGGTTCCGATAATATTGACAATAACGCCTTTTTTTAAAAATCGGCTGTCGGCTTCCAAATGATTCATGACCAGACAAGATAGCTTTATTTCGGCTGTCCCCTAAAGTGGAATCGGGATTATATTAACGATATGATTTTTCTGTGGGCGTTTGTATTCCTTTTGGCGATAGCCGTTCTCTGTCTTCGTCTATATTCCAATCAAATCATTGGGAAGATCGGAGAAAATCACACGGCAAAAATGATCAAATCCGTTTGTGGGGAGAACGTCTTTCAAGATGTTTATGTGCCGGGAAGTCGCGGTGTTCAACAAATTGACATTCTAGCTGTGACAGAAAAAGGTGTTCTCGTCATCGAAAAAAAGACGTACATCGGTTTGGTTGTCGGAAGAACTTTTGACAAACAGTGGAAAATTTATGTGAATCGCGGACGAAAGAATTATGTGATGAAAAATCCGCATCATCAAAATTTCGGACACATTCAAGCCCTTTGCGAAAATTTTCCGGCGATGCAAGGCAAGTGCGTTGACTTGGTCGTCTTTGGCAACAATGCGAAATTAGGACGGGGAATTTCTGCAGGAACGATTCGCGATGCGGATTTTAAAAAATTCTATGCGTCTTTGCCCGTGCGGCTAAACGAAAGAGAAGTGTCCCAATTCTGCAAAATGATTTTAAACCTTTCGACCAAAAGAGCGGTGTTAAAAAAAGTCCATTGTCAGAAAATCAAACAAATGAAGTCGCAGGTGTGAAATAAAATTCGGATTCGCCCGTTTTGCGATTTCTTTTACCGAGATATTCCCGAACCGTCTTCCGGGCACGTAATTTCTGCAACGGATTCTATTGTATGGTGCAATTCCAAAACTAGGTCTGTTTCGGAGGCCTTGTAAAACATTTCTTTGCCGAGGCGCTTGGATTCAATGAGCCCGGCGGCTTTCAGCAACCGCAGATGATGAGACACGGCGGGGCTTGTCATGTTCACAAGCTGGGCGATATGCGTGACGCATTCTTCGGCGTGGCAAAGCAGCCAAAAAATGCGCAGTCGAGAAACGTCGCCTAATTGCTTCATGGCTTCGGCAACTTGGACAGCCATTCGTTCCGAGGGCATCTGCTTGGCTAAAATCAGCTCTTTTTCGGTGACGGGATGGTCGTGCTTTGGGAATTTCGTTGTCTGACTAGGCATCTTGTTTTGAAAAATAACAAAAAAAAGGTCAAATATCTTGCCGGGAATAGGGAGGTTGAATTATATTTGAATCAAAGATTAAACATTTGTTTAATTGTTCAAATACGAAGGTTGAACTTGAGGTCCCGATGAAAAAAAGTTACCGCATTGATGTTGATTGTCCGGTTTGCGCTGGGAAAATGGAAATGGCGGCGCAGAAAACGGTTGGAGTCAAAGAAGCTTCCGTGAATTTCATGCTTTTGAAAATGAAAGTGGAATTTGAGGATGGGGCTGATGAGAAAACTGTGATGGCCGCAGTACGGGAAAATTGCAAAAAAGTGGAATCTGGCTGTGAAGTTTATCTTTGATTGAATTTCCGCCAAAGGAGGTGCCTCAGGTGAACGCAAAACAAAAACAGAATTTGATCCGCATTCTGGTCTCTGCCGCCATGTTAGTCGCGTTGCATTTTCTGCCAGAAAGGGTGCTCCCCGGAATCCATTTTGCGCTTTATCTCGTTCCGTATTGGATTGTCGGTCATGACGTGTTGACGCGTGCGGCAAAGGGCGTTTCTCACCGGCAACCGTTTGATGAATACCTGTTGATGTCTTTGGCGACTTTGGGTGCGCTGTTGTTGGGCCTTTTGAAAACGGGGGATTATGTTGAAGCTGTCGCCGTGATGCTTTTTTATCAAATTGGAGAATGGTTTCAAAGTTATGCAGTTGGAAAAAGCCGAAAAAGTATTGCGGATTTGATGGAAATTAGACCGGATTTTGCTAGCGTAGAAACAGAAAATGGCGAATTGGAACAAGTTGATCCCGAATCGGTGAATGTGGGGAGCATTATCGTGATTAGGCCGGGGGAAAAGGTCCCTATTGACGGCGTTGTCGCTGAGGGAAATTCTTCGCTGAATACGGCGGCTTTAACGGGGGAATCTCTTCCGCGCGATGTTTCTGCAGGGGATGAAATCGTTTCTGGCAGCATCAATTTGACGGGGCTCATCAAAGTTCGCACAACGAAAAATTTTGAAGAGTCCACGGTGTCGAAAATTCTGGAACTCATCGAAGATGCCTCTTCACAAAAATCCAAGTCAGAAAAATTCATTACGAAATTTGCCCGGATTTACACTCCGATAGTCACTTTTTCTGCAATAGCCTTGGCGTTGATCCCGCCGGTTGTGCTCGTTTTTTTCAATCAAGATCCCCTGTGGACGACGTGGCTGTATCGGGCTTTGATATTCCTTGTCATCAGTTGCCCTTGCGCACTTGTCGTGAGCGTTCCCCTTTCGTTTTTTGCGGGAATTGGGGGAATTTCCAAAGCGGGAATTTTAATCAAAGGGGCGAATTTTGTTGAAAGCCTTTCTAAAACGGACACTGTGGTTTTTGATAAAACGGGGACACTTACCCAAGGAAACTTTGATGTGGTGGCGGTTCATCCTGAAAAAATCGGGCCGGAAGAATTGCTGCACCTGGCTTCTCACGTGGAACGTTATTCCCGCCATCCAATAGCCGTTTCTTTAAAAGCGGCTTATGGCCACGAAGCGGACGACTGTCTTGTCGGCGATGTGGAAGAAATTTCGGGTCGGGGAATCCGCGCTACCGTCAATGGGAAAACGATTTGCGTGGGCAATGGAAAAATGATGGAGGATTTCGGGGTGAAATGGCGGAATTGTCACGTTGCCGGGACAAACGTCCATGTGGCGATAGACGGCGAATATGCGGGGCACATTGTCGTTTCGGATGTTGTAAAACCGCATTCCGCTCAGGCGATTGAAGAATTGCGCAAATTGGGAATTCGGCGGATTTCAATGCTCAGTGGCGATACGCAAAAGTCGGTGGAAGCTGTTGCTGCCAAATTAAAGTTGGATCAGTTTTACGCGGGGCTTCTTCCTGCGGACAAGGTGAAATGGGTGGAAACGTTTCTTCGTGAAAAAAAGAGCGGTGGCACGTTGGCTTTTGTCGGAGACGGTATCAACGACGCTCCGGTCCTTTCCCGGGCGGATGTGGGAATCGCCATGGGAGGATTGGGCTCCGATGCGGCCATTGAAGCTGCAGATGTCGTTTTAATGGACGATGATCCTTTGAAACTTGTCACGGCGGTGAATACGGCAAAAAAATGCATGTTCATTGTCCGTCAGAATATTTTCTTTTGCATTGCTGTCAAGGTGGTTTGTCTTGGACTTGGCGCTGCGGGATTTGCGAATATGTGGATGGCGATTTTTGCCGATGTCGGCGTGATGATTCTCGCCGTGTTGAACGCCGTGCGCAATTTTAAAATAAAGCCGGTCAAACCGCTTGGTTGACCGGCGACTGTTTTACCGTTTTCCCGTACTGCCGAATCCGCCGCGATTTTTATCTTCGAGGACGGTTACTTCGAAGTTGATTTTGGGCTGGTTTTCCATAATCCGGAATTGGGCAATGCGTTCGCCCTTTTCGATGGTGACATCTTCCGTTGCGTAAACGGGCATTTTCCACCAATCCTCTTTTCCGCAATAGCTGGAATCGACAACGCCCACGGAATTTACCTGTAAGATTTTCCAGTTTTTGAAAGTGGAACTGCGAGGAGCGATGTGGGCTTCGTATCCTTGGGGAAGTTTCATGGCAACGCCCAAGTGGATGAGTCGAAATTCGCCTCGGTGAAGAGTCACTGTTTCTGCAGCTCTCAAGTCTATCCAATCAGATTTGCCATCGATGTATTCGAGCCTTGGGATGGAATCGTCTAAATATTGGATTTGAATGGTCGCTTCTTTCATCAGAGCAATTCCTTGCGAAGGGTTTCGTCGCTTTTTGCGGAAAGGTAAGCGGGAGGAACGTCTAGAACCGTTTTGCAGCCCCTTGCGCCTTCTTTGTACATTCGATTTAAAGCGCGGGCATAGGCGACAAGAACGCTGGTTGTGAACGCCGGATTGGAATCCAATTTGATACTGTATTCGACAATGTTTGAAAACTCGCCGTTTTCTCCCGTTTTCCCGGAACGGATAACAAATCCTCCGTGAGACATTCCGGAATGCTTTTCTGCAAATTCGGCATCATCGATGAAGTGTACGGTTGTGTCGTAATCGGCAAAGTAATTTGGCATCGTTTTTATCGCCTGTTCAATTTTTGCCGCATCTGCGCCCGGTTCCAAAACAACGAAAACTTCGCGGGTGTGTTTTTCTCGGGTTGACAGCTGGGGCGCTTTTCCGCTGCGAACGGCTTCTAACGCTTTTTCAATGGGAACGGTGTACTGCTTTGCGTTTTTAACTCCGGGAATCCGGCGAACAGCATCGGAGTGGCCTTGCGACACGCCCTTTCCCCAGAAAGTGTAGGTTTCTCCATTTGGCAAAATGGAATCTGCATAAACGCGGTTCAGAGAAAACAGTCCCGGATCCCAACCGCCGGAAATCATAGCGATTTTTCCTGCAGCCCGCGATGCCGCATCGACAGCGGCGAAATGCTCAGGAATCTTTGCATGGGTGTCGAAACTGTCGATGACATTGAAAAGGCCCGCAAATTCCGGAGTTTGTTTGGGCAAATCCGTTGCGCTGCCTCCGCAAAGAATCATCACGTCGATTTTATCTTTCCAGTTTACAGCTTCGCTTTCGTGCAAAACGGGAACGCCCGCAGTCCGGATTTGGACGCTTTGCGGATTGCGACGTGTGAACACGGCGACAAGTTCCATATCCGGGGCGGATTTTACGGCGCTTTCCACACCGCGACCTAAATTTCCATAACCGAGAATGCCAATTTTAAGCATAGAGAATCCTTTGTTTTTTTTTGTGATTCAAATTTAAAAAAAGAAGGGCTTGTTTGGCGTTGAAAATTGTTTGCCGATAGCCGCATGGCAAAAAGAGCGCAATCCTGAGCTTTTTTATATTTTAACTGATATGGATCCGATTTCCCTCAAACCGAAACTGCTGACATTGCCTAAGATTCTCGATGATCGAGGAAATTTGAGCATTATCGAATCGGAAAAGCATATTCCGTTCAGAATCCGCCGCTGTTATTGGATCTATGATGTTCCCGGCGGAGAAATCCGCGGTAGTCACGCTTTTAAAAAACAGCACGAATTTATCGTTGCGCTGTCGGGAAGTTTCGATGTTGTCCTGCACAATGGGAAAGAAGAATTCCGGTTTCCGCTCAGGCGTTCTTACAACGGGCTGTATGTTCCTCCGATGCATTACCGCACATTGGACAATTTTTCAACCAATTCCGTTGCGCTGGTGCTCAGTTCGGAACCCTATGATCCGGATGATTATATTTGGGAATTTGGCGATTTCAAGGAGGCGCTCAAATGAAAGAGTTGCTTGCTGGCTGCCACTTTGTAAAATTCCAAAAAATTTCAGAAAGATCCGGTTCGCTGTCTCCTGTAGAAAGTTTTGAAAACATTCCCTTTGAAATCAATCGCGTTTTTTACATCTATGATATTCCCGGCGGCATTCATCGCGGCGGTCATGCCCACAGGGAATGCCATCAGCTTTTAGTGGCTGTTTCCGGGGCGTTCGATGTCAAAGTGGACAATGGGGAAAATTCTCAAATAATCCGCTTGGACCGCCCATACGAAGGAATTCACGTTCCGCCAGGAATTTGGGCAGAAGAGTTGAACTTTTCTTCGGGGGCGATTTGCCTTGTATTGGCTTCGCATCCTTACGATGATGCGGATTACATTCGGGATTATGAAAAATTCTGCGAAGAAGCGACTGCGACTCGGAGAAAATGATGGTTCCTTATCTTGATTTGAAACGGGTGAACGCTTCTTTTGAACCGGAACTTTCTGCTGTTGTGGAACGCGTGGTGAAAAGCGGCTGGTACATTCGCGGAGAAGAATGTTTGCGCTTTGAGCAGGAGTTCTCCCGTTTTTGTGGCACGGAATTTTGTGTTGGCGTGGCAAACGGATTAGAAGCGTTGACTCTCATTTTCAGGGCTTATTTGGAACTAGGTCGTTTAAGGCGCGGCGATGCGGTCATTGTCCCGGCGAACACTTATATTGCGACAGTCCTCGCATTGACGGAAATGGGACTTGTTCCTGTTTTTGCAGAGCCGGATGTTTCAACGAGCAATCTTTCTGCGGAAAGCGTGGAACGCTTTTTGATTCCGTCCGTCAAGGCTATTTTGGCGGTCGATCTTTACGGTCGGGCGATTCCGGGCGGTGAACTCTTGGACTTGGCCCGCAGCCGAAATTTGCTGCTGATAGAAGATGCTGCGCAAGGTCATGGTGCCCTAGAAAGCGGAAAGCGTACGGGAGCTTTGGGAGATGCCGCCGGATTCAGTTTTTATCCGGGAAAAAATTTGGGAGCGTTGGGAGACGCTGGCGCTGTGACCACATCGGATCCTGAACTGGAAAAAATGGTCCGAATCCTTTCTAATTACGGGAGCGGTAAAAAATATGTGAATTTGTTCAAAGGGATGAATTCCCGTTTGGATGAACTTCAGGCTGCCGTGCTTGCACATAAATTAAAACGCTTGGATGCAGATAATGAAAAACGTTGTCAGATTGCGAAACATTATCTGGAAAAAATTCAAAATGTTGACATCGATTTGCCGATTTTTGGCGCGCCTCGGGAAAATGTTTGGCACGTTTTTCCCCTATTTTCAAAATATCGGGATGAGCTGCAAAAACATTTAAAGGAATGCGGAGTGGAAACTCTTATCCATTATCCGATTCCGCCGCACAAACAAGCAGCGTATTCGGAGTGGAATAATTTCAGTTTTCCCATTGCAGAAAAAATATCGCAGACGGAACTCAGTTTGCCGCTTTATCCGCAAATGACAGAAGACGAAATTTCTCAGGTGATAGAGGCGGTAAATGGTTTTGCGCCCCGAAGAAACGGTCGATTTGAGCAGGAGATTGCGGAATGAAGAGTGTTTCTATCCGGCGGTATTCTCCGCAAGATGAACCTATTTGGAATGCATTTGTCGCAGAGTCGCGAAATGGAAATTTTTTGTTCGACCGCCGTTACATGGATTATCATTCGGACCGTTTTCCGGATTGCTCGTTCCTTTTTTTCCGCGAAGAAAAATGCTGCGCTTTGATTCCGGGAACATTGAATGAATCTGGCGTTTTCAGTTCCCATGCGGGGCTTACATTTGGCGGATTTGTTTTGGAAAATTCCATGGGAGCCTCTGATGGAAAAGTTTTATTTGAATTGCTCGATGCCGAACTGAAAAAACTGGGCGCGCATCGAGTCATCTATAAACCGCTGCCTTGGATTTATGCGGAACGGCCATCTCAAGAAGATCTTTATTGGCTTTTCCGCAAAAAGGCTGTTTTGCGTTCCCGGCTGCTTTCTTGCGCGTTGAATCCAGGAAAAGACATTCCATCTCCGCAGAAAAGAAGGTATTTTCGAAAGGGAAAGAAAGAACAGTTGATTTTTGCCGAATCCGCAAATTGGACAGAATTTTATGCGCTGTTGGAATCTTGTCTGCAATCGAGGCATGGATCGCGCCCTGTACATTCCTTTAAAGAATTGAAAATGCTCGCATCGAAGTTTCCGCAGAATATCCGGCTTTTCACCGTTTCCCATGGCGAAAATCTTTTGGCGGGGAGCGTTTTTTATGTTTCAAAAAAAGTGGCACATGCGCAATATTTGGCAAGCTCTGCAGATGGCCGCGCGTTTCACGCAATGGATTTTTTAATGCTGAACTTGATAGAAACATTTTCGGAAAAAGCTTTTGTGGATTGGGGAACTTCAAACGAAAATGGCGGATGGGTGTTGAACGAAGGCCTTATCCGCCAAAAAGAGGAATGTGCTGGGAGAAGTGTCGCTTATGATATTTACGAGTATGAACTATGAAATCTTCTGAATTTTGGAAACAATCGGCTGGTTCTGCGTTAGTGACGATTATTCGCATAGTATGCGCTTTTGTCACCAATAAGTTCTTGGCAATGGTGGCTGGCCCCGTTGGGTTTGCCGCTGTTGGGCAATTGCAAAATTTACTTTCGCTTGGACATGGAACATCTTCTCTTGCTTTGCAAAATGGCTGGGTGAGTTTAACTTCTCGATATCGGGATAACGAAAAAGAATTGGGACCGATTTGGCGCGGAGGATTTCGCATTAGCGTTTACGCATCCATTGCGACTGCAATTGGATTCGCTCTTTTCGCTTTGCTGGCACCGCTGGAATCTATTTTCCCATTGATGCCTAAACGCCTTGTGCAGGCAGCTTTGCTTTTTGCAATTCCCGGAATGCTCGCGTTGACGTTAAATGCGATTTGCCAATCGGTGATGAACGGGCTTTCGAATTACAAACGTTGGGCTGTGATCAATTCGGTGACATCTGTTTTAAATTGCGTTTGGGTCTTGATGATGGTGCAAACGAAATCATTGACCGTGTTGAGTGCCGTTGCGACGCAATCCATCGTTTCTTGCTTTTTTGCCCTTTGGAACGCGCACCGTGGAGGCTTTCGCTATAAACGTTTTGGGGCTAAGCTCTCCGCCAATTTTCAGCCTTGGCGCGGTTATGCGGTCATGGGACTTGTTCCCATGATTCTTTCGCCCTTGCTTTTTATGTTTGTGCGGTCTTTTTTAGCGAAAAATTTTGGATGGGATGCCGCAGGATTTTGGCAAGGAGCCATGCGCATTTCGGACTTTTTTGTCGTGGCATTTTCTTCGATGTTGGGAGTTGTGCTGCTTCCGCGTCTTTCGGCGGCGATTTCTCGGGAAGAATTTTTTAAAACTCTCCGAAATCTCGTGTTACGGGTGATGGCGATTGCCGCCGTTCTCGTTGTCGTTTTGTTTTTGCTTCGGGATTTTGTGGTCACTCTTGTTTTGTCAGAGAAATTCTTGCCTATTGCTGCGTGGATTCCGATTCAGTTTGTTGGCGATTTTTTTAAAGTGGGCTGCTGGTGTTTGGGGTTGGCGTTGATTGCCCGGAAGCAAACGTTGGTGTATGTTTCTTTGGAAGTCGGGTCCAGTATATTGTTCTTTGCCTTGACAGTTTTTGGGGCTTCCTTTTTGGAATACCGTTCTCCGTTTGCCGCTTATGCGATTGAAAATGCTTTGAGCTTTGTCGTCTTGCTCTTTTGTGTGCGGAGGATTCCGTGGAAAAACCAGTAGTTTCTGTACTTTTGGCTAGTTACAATCATGAAAAGTATGTGGAAGAAGCTGTTCGCTCAGTTATGGCGCAAGAAGGTGTTTCATTTGAATTGCGGGTGATTGACGACGGTTCAACGGATTCGAGTCCGCTTTTATTGGAAAAACTTTCAAAAGAATTCGGATTCCATTATCGTCACCGGGAAAACCGGGGATTTGTGAATACGTTGAACGAATTATTGTCAGAAGCTCAGGGGGAATTTTTTTGTACGTTCGCCTCGGATGATGTGATGGCTCCTGGACGTTTGCTAGCGCAGAGCGCTTATTTGAAATCGCATCCCGAAAAGATAGCCTGCTTTGGAATGATTCAGCTGATGGATGAATCTGGCCATTTGGCAGAAGCTCCGGATCCGCGATACACGCGCTCTGTACCCGAAGTCACGTTCGAAGAATTTTTTTTGGGAAAAAAGGAACTGCACGGTTGCTCGGAAATGATTCGCCGTGTTGAGTTTCAAAAAATGGGCGGTTATGATTCGAAATACCCATTTGAAGATTTTCCACTTTGGCTGAAACTTCTGAAAAAGTATGGCTCGCTCCCCGTGCTTCCCTGTGTTTGCACGCATTACCGCGTACATGGAAACAATATGTCGTCAGATGGACATTTGATGTATGGAACTTTTTTGAAGGTCATTGAAAGTTATCGAAATGAGCCTTTGTTTCCGAAGGCGTGGAATATTTGGCGCTCGCATTGGTTTTCGAACTTGGCGTTTCACAACAAAAAAGAAGCGCTTCGACGGTTTCCGCAACTAGCCTCTTTTTCTGTCGCTTTTTTTCGCCGCTTTCCCAAACTTTTTATTCCGCGCCGTTTTTTAAAACGGTGAATTCTCTGCGCTAAAATTTTTTGAAAACTTTTTGGCAAGTTCCGCGGAATCCTAGATTTCGAAGGTTTGTCCATAGGGACAGCGCAGAAGCCAACAGGGATGACGCTGGCTTTGGAAAATGCCTGTAAATCCATTGGCGGCGTAGAATAAATTTTTGCAACAGTCTCGGTCGCCACGAACTTGAAAAATGATGAATACAAAAAGTTGAATCTGTCGTGTGAATGGATCCGTCGATAAAACTTTTGGGTGAAAAAACGCTTTCGTCAAAAATTTCAAGATTCCATTTTCGAAAGGATTCTCTGAGGATATGGGGAATGACTAGAAAATCCACTTGGTTCTCGTTATAGTCGAAAAGATGGCTTTGATAAAAATGGAGCGCATCTCGGATGGCGGGCAATCCGGCTTTGGCACCGAATACGGCGGCTTCAATCCGATCAGAACCGTTTTCGTATCCAAAAAAGTAATCCCGTTCCAAAAGAGGGTCAAAAGGTTTCAGCAGTTCGACATCGGAATCCAAATAAATTCCGCCTTCAGTATAGACTGCGTACAAACGAACGGCATCGGCTGCAAAAGCCCACTGTTTTTCTTTTAAAGCTTTGTCAATCCAAGGCATTTGTGCGGCTTTGGCGCGATTGGAGTCCCAGAGAACAATTTCGTATTGGGGAAGAAAATGCTTCCAGCTTTCAATGCACGATTTGACTGTTTCTGGGTAAGGTTCTTCTGAAAACCAGCAAAAGTGAATTTTCCGGGGAATCATCCAAACCTCCGCAGCAAATGGGGAAGTGCGCGCTTTCCGCACAATGATAACAGTGCGGCCACCTTGTTCCGCATTCGGTTTTTCGGATTGAAAAATGCCTGGAGGCGCCATTCTCGAATCCATTTAAAGGCGCGTTCCCGTATGGCGGTAAATTCGGGGCTTTCCGGAGTACGCATGAGGATACTGAAGCTGGCGCTGAAAAGCAAATTTTCTGCCGCTTTGCGCACGGCGGGCGAATAGGACTTGAAATAAGTGTAATTCTTTTCTGCAATGTCGAGCAATTCTGCTTTTTTCAAATCGTAATCAGAACGGAGGATGCTACCTGCGCGAGTTCTGTAACCGTAAAGGGGAGCGGGGAAAACGCCTACGGCTTTTGTTTCGACAAAAATCTTGGGGATGGTCGCCATGTCTTCGAAAAAACTGCCGTTGGGAAACGTCCTGTTTTCCCAAAGGGATTTGTGGTAAAGCTTGTTCCAGGCGGAAAAATCGGGAATTTCCTTTTGATAAAAAGCCCGGATGAGCGCGTCTTCGTTAGAAATTTTGAAAGGTTTCGCGTTTCCCAAAAATGGTTTTGGCGGCAAATCCTGGAATGTTTGTTTCCCTGAAACGGCTATGGAAACGCCAAAATGTTCTGCGGTCAAATGCAGAGATTTTAAAAAA
>CAZPKF010000010.1:13314-88102 GCA_964587155.1 uncultured Fibrobacter sp. | reverse complement strand
GGATATGTGCGGAATGTTCAACGGCTCCGTGTTCAACGGCGACATCGGCGGTTGGGACGTGTCTGGTGTGACGGATATGAGTTGGATGTTCGCCGGCTCCGATTTCAATGACGACATCGGTGCTTGGGATGTGTCTAATGTGACGGACATGAGCTATATGTTCAGCGACTCCGCGTTCAACGGCGATATCAGCCATTGGGACGTGTCTGGCGTAACGGACATATGCGGAATGTTCGAAGGCTCTGCGTTTACTGGCGATATCGGCAATTGGGGGGTTGTCTGACGAGGAAAAGAGGGAACTTTTTGCCCCTGGTTTCCGGCACTTCTGCAGAAGAATACTCAGAAGCGATTCGGAGCGGAGCTGACGTTTTTTAGTTGATTTTAAACAGAACATTTGTTTCATTTTGTTGTTTTTTTTTTGTGTTTATTTCGACCATTTTTTTGGAAGGGTGGTATTATGGAAAATCAAATCATCGCTACGAATAAAACGATTCGCGACATTGTCAAGCAGGAAATTGAAAAACACGGGAATAACGCCGATTTGAACCATATCGACGTGTCTCAGGTGACGGACATGAGTTGGATGTTCAGCGACTCCGCTTTCAACGGCGATATCAGCGGTTGGAATGTGTCCAAAGTGACGGACATGCGCGGAATGTTCCGCAATTCCAAGTTCAACGGCAACATTAGCAAGTGGGACGTGTCCCATGTGACGGACATGCGCGAGATGTTCTGCGACTCCAAGTTCGATGGTGATATTTCAAAATGGAAGATTAAAAAATGCGCTAATACTAATAAAATGTTACTTCATTCTAAACTACAATTATCAGTTAATCCATATATGTTTGAAAATTTAAAGGTTTAATGCGAAAGAAGAGATTATTGCAATAAACATAACTATCAAACAAATTGTCAAATAAGAAATTGAGAAATATGGTTTTGACGCTGACTTGAATCACATAGACGTCTCCAATGTGACAAATATGGAGAGTTGTCCTTCAGCATCAGGTTCAACGGCGATATCAGCCGCTGGGCCATGTCAAACGTGAAGTAAAGGGATGAGCCCGGTATCGGAGCGGACTCATCCTTTTTGAACATCGTTTTACCTGTGTGCCGCTGTTTTCAGGTTTGGTCGTTTTGCCGGATGATTTTTCCGCCGAGTTTGGCCATTTTGGATTCAAAATTTTCGTAACCGCGGTCTAAGTGGTAAATGCGGTTGACGCGGGTTTCTCCATCGGCGACGATTCCTGCGATGACAAGTGCTGCTGCCGCCCTGAGGTCCGACGCCATCACGGGTGCGCCCTGAAGTTTTTCGACGCCTTTGATGGTTGCCGTGTTTCCTTCGAGGGAAATGTTCGCTCCGAGCCGGTTGAGTTCGGCTACATGCTTGAAACGGTCCAGGTAAACGGTATCGCGGATTTTGCTTTCGCCGGGAATGGTGGCGAGTACGGCCATCAGAGGAGCCTGCAAATCGGTGGGAAATCCCGGATACGGAGCTGTTTCGACATGGACGGGTTTCAAATCGCGTTTGGATGCGTCTACTTCGGCAAAGTCTTCGCCTGTGCGGACTGTGCACCCCATCTCTTCGAAGATATCGAGCAGGGATTTGATGTGCGTGGGGTTGCAGTGAGTCGCTTTGATTTTTCCCCGGCTGATGACGGCTCCGCAAAGGAATGAGCCGGCCTCGATGCGGTCGGGAATGGTCTTGCTGAATCCCGGATGCATTTCGGGAACGCCTTGTATGACAAGCGAACGCGTTCCGCGGCCTTCGATTTTTGCCCCCATGCTTGTTAATAAATCCACCAGGGAGTCGATTTCCGGTTCGATGGCGGCGTTTTCCAAAATGCTTTCGCCTTTCGCCAAAGTCGCAGCCATCAGCACGTTCACCGTTGCGCCGACAGAAGAAATGGGGAACCGGAAGTGCCCTCCGGGGAGAGGCCCGTTGGAGGTCGCCTCCACGTAGCCGTGGGAAACTTCGATGTTTGCGCCAAGGGCTTCGAGACCTTTCAAATGGAGGTCTACGGGGCGCGGCCCCCAAGCGCAGCCACCGGGGAGCGATACGCGGCATCTGCCAAAGCGCGCAACGAGGGGACCCAGCACATAAAAGCTTGCGCGCATGGTGCTGACCAGTTCGTAGGGTGCTTCTAAATGGTTCGCTCCGTGAGTGTCCACTTTGAATTCATGTGCTCCGCCGTCGATTCGGCAGCCGATGATTCGCAAAACGTTGGACATGGTTTTGGTGTCGCGCAAGTAGGGGACGTTTGTGATGGTCGTGATTCCGTCGGCGAGCATCGCCGCGGTCATTGTGGCCAAAACGGCATTTTTCGCTCCGGAGATTTCAACTTCTCCGGAAAGGGGGGCTCCCGATGGAATGATTGAAAAGTAATCCATACAAATTAATCCTTTTCTGGTTTTCCTTTTTTTGCCGCGACAGAAACTTTGGGCTGGTGAACGACGCGTGTGCCCGCAAAGAAATCATGCATGGCGCGCTTTTGTGGGTCGATGATGGCGATGATGTATCCGATGCCCCACAGCCACACGAGAGTCATTTGGGTCAAGAGGCTGCAAATGTAGCGGATTGTCGCTCCGAGAAATCCAATGCGCGAACCGTCTGCCTGTTCGATTTTCAGTCGGAGTAAAAGTTTTCCCGGTGTTGCCGAAAGGAATCCGTTGAAGAGGATGAAGTATATCGGCTGGACAATCAGAATGAGCCCGACGAATACCGTGTAAATATCTGCGAAGCCGGGGACTTCGGACAGTTTTTCGTTGAAAGCGGAAATGTCTATCGCTTTGGAAAAGTACTGTTCAAAAATCGGGGTCGCCGCCGTTTCAAAAGCGCCGAAATCGATGGCGAAAAGCTTTTCCCAAAGAGGTTCGCCGAGCAAAAAAAGGAGCGTTCCGATGAGGAAAACGGTCAAGTTGTCGATGATGTATGCCGCACCCCGTACGAAAAATCCCGCATAAGACTTGGCGCTTTTCACTTCGACGCGTTCTTTGAGGATGGCGTCAACGGCTTCTTTCAACACGCGTTCATCTTCTTGCAAATGTCTTTCTGTTTCCGAAAGAAAAGCTTCTTTCCACGAAATCCAACCATCGAGACCTTTGTGCCAAACCAGGGTGGAATCTCCGATTTTTTCTTCTTTCCGCAAATCGCGGAGTTCTTCAAAACTGACCGGACCTTTTCGGCGGTCGCCGTCTTGGATGCTTTCGTCGATGTAAAACCAATTCATAAGTCGTTTTCAAATGTATAAAAAAGCTAACTTGCGCATCATGAGTATTTTCCAAATCGGTCAACGGTATGTCAGCGAGAAGGAACCCGAACTTGGAGTCGGTCGAGTTCAGAAAATCGAATTTAAGAATGTGACTCTCGAATTTCCCGCTGTGAAACAGATCCGCATTTATCGCAATTCGGACGCCCCCATTAAACGGTATCTTTTGTCGGTCGGAGAAAATGCGAAAAGCGAAAAGGGTTTGAGCTTTGCCATTGAAAGCATCCGGGTCGAAGACGACTTGACCATTTATGTGGGCCGTGGCGGTCGTGAAATCCGGGAATCGGATTTGGTTTCGAAAGCGGCGCCGCGGGCAATGGATATTTTTTCACAGCTGATTCGCGGGGCTGTGGCGGAAAATGCGGAATTTCTCAGACGGCAGACGGCCAACGAAATTTCTTGCTCATGGCAGCGTTCGCCAGTCCGCGGCATGATAGGCCCACGTGTCAATTTGATCCCGCACCAGTATTACCTGTGCCGCCGTGCCTGCGATTCCAGTGCGCTGCCGCGCCTGATGCTTTCCGATGAAGTGGGACTAGGAAAGACGATTGAAGCGGGAATGATTTGGCATTCCCTGCATTCGACCGGTCGCATTTCGCGAACTTTGATTTTTGTACCGGAATCCCTGAAGCACCAGTGGATGACGGAAATGGTGCGCCGTTTCAACCAGGTGTTCACTTTGGTTGACGAGGGCTTTGTCCGCAGTGCGTTGCAAATGAACGCGGACAAGGGGGGCGGGATTGAAAACCCGTTTACCATGGCGAACAACGTTATCTGTACGATTGAATTCGTCATGAGCCAGCCCGCTGTGACTCAGGATTTTTTGAGTGCGGAATGGGATTTGACAATTGTCGACGAAGCGCATCACCTTGTGTGCGAAGACGATTTTACAAGCAGGGAATATCTGTTGGTGTCCTCAATCGCTTCTCGTACGAAAGGGCTCTTGCTTTTGACAGGAACGCCGCTACAGTTGCAGCCGGAATCGCATTTCAACCGACTGAAAATGCTCGACCCGGTTCGGTTTGCGGATTATCGGGAATACTTGAAAGACGAAGAATCTTACCGCAAAGTCGCCCGAGACTTGTTGAAACTCCCCGTCGAATCCGATGCGGTGATGTCGTGGGACGATTTGAATTCCGCGCTTCCCAAGAATTCCCCTATCCGCGAATGGCTGCAACGCGAAAATACGCAGGAAATGTCGGCGGGTGAATGGGTGCGGCGCATTGTCGACGCGCTTGGAACGGGTTCCGTTGTGTTCCGCAATACGCGGCGCAGTGTTGGCGGATTTCCGAAACGCGAATTGCATTCGGTGGAGTTGAAACCGAATGCGGAATACCGGAAACTCATCAAAAAGGCGGTGGCATCCGAATCGGACACTTCTTTCGACATCATGGTCAACGGACTTCTGATGACCAAGTACAAGTCGACGTGGAAACTGGACGAACGCATCCCGTGGCTGCTCGGATTCTTGAAAGAGCATCTGAACGACAAAGTCCTTTTGATTTGCGAACATCAGGATGTGGTGAACGCTCTGGCTAGCGTGCTCGCTTTGGAAGTGGGTGAAAACGCCTTTGTGACATTCACCGAAAACATGTCCATCCTCGCCCGGGACAGGGCGGCTGCGCAATTTTCCGATGACCGTGGCCCGATGCTGATGATTGCGTCGGAAATCGGTTCTGAAGGGCGTAATTTCCAGTTCAGCCACGATCTTGTGCTGTTCGATCTTCCGCTGGATGCGGCCCTTGTAGAACAGCGGATTGGCCGCTTAGACCGGATTGGGCAAACGCAGACGATCCGCGTCCACGTTCCCTATGTGAAGGGCAGCGCGCAAGAAGTGATCTTCCACTGGTATCACGAAGGATTGAATGCGTTCGGAGCGCCTTTGATGAGCGGGGGCGAACTGTTCCTCAAGTATACGGACGCTTTGATTGCGGCGATGGCGGATCCGGACAAAAAGCTTTCGGAATTTATGGAAGAAACGCTCCCGTTGGTGCGGCAAGATAGCGATTCCCTGCGGAAAAATATCGAAAAAGGACGCGATAAATTGCTGGAATACAATTCTCGCGATCCGCAGGTTTCCAAACAGATTACGGATGAAATCCGCCGCATCGATGCCGATGACAGATTGAAAAATCTGATGTTGGAAACGTTGGGCGCTTTCGGCGTGGACGTGGAAAAAGGCTATGTGCCTACAAGCCTTGTGTTCCGGGCTGGTGCGCAAATGGAAATTGGGACGATTCCGGGAATGTCCGTGCAATCCTCCTTTTCGACAGCTTGGGAACGTGGCGAAGATTCGTCTGTGGACAGCGCCGGGGAGTTGACGGGAACGTTTGACCGGAACGTGGCGATGACTCATGATGAAATTTCTTTTTTGAGCGTTGAGCATCCTTTAGCGCAAGGGGTCATTGACCTGGCGACGGATTCCGGGAAAGGCCGTTCGGCTTGTGTCATTTGGGATGATGCCGGCTCCAAGGAATTGATCATGCAATACAACTTTGTCGTGGAAACGACGGTGCCCGCTTCGTGGGGACTTTCCGATGTTGTGGGACCGGAGCTATTGCGCGTTTTAATCGATGCGCGCGGCAATGACCGTTCCGATTTGCTGCCCAAGATGGATGCTGGGAAAATGCGGGATGTCTGTGTTCCGCAAAAGGTTCCTGTTGTCACGGAAAAGCTCCGCTATTTCGCCAGTACGGGGCACGCCATGGCAAAACGCATTGCGTCGCAGAAAATGGAAGCGATTGCCGCAGAATCTGCCCAAAAGGTGGAAGCCCGTGCGGAAAGGGAATATCAACGGATGAACCATTTGTTCACACTCCGGGGCAAGGCGCAAAACAATCCCATTTTGGATGCGCTCCGCAAAAATGTCGCCCTTCGCAAAAAAGCGGCCCAGTCTCCGCAGCTTCGGTTGGATTCCATTCGGTTGCTCGTTTGCCGTTAAACTTGATTTGCAGGTGTACCCATGAGTGAATTGCGCAAGAATATTTTGGGAGAAGCGAAACGCATCGTGATCAAAATCGGATCTCGAATTTTGGTCGATTCCGAGAAGGGGTGCGTCCGCACGACTTTTGTCCAGAAATTCGCCCATTCCGTTTCGAAATTGGTGGAAGACGGCAAAGAGATTATCGTCGTGACCAGTGGGGCCGTCGGAACGGGAATGGCGATTTTGGGGTACGACAAGAAGCCAGACAATTTGGCGGAGAAACAGGCCTGCGCGGCTGTTGGGCAAATCGATTTGATGCATGTTTACCGCGAAATGTTTTTGGGCAACGGAATCGCCGTCGGGCAGATTCTCCTTTCGGCGGATGATTTCCGTAACCGGACGCGATACAAGAATTTGCAGAACACGTTGCATGCGATGATTGAAAAGCAGATAGTGCCTTTAATCAACGAAAACGATTCCCTTGCGGTCAAGGAGTTGAATGCAATCGGCGACAACGACAAGCTTTCCAGCGATGTCGCCCTGTTCTTTGATGCGGACCTGTATATCATCTTCACGGACGAGGATGGACTTTTTGACGACAATCCGAAAAAGAATCCCCATGCGCGGCTGTTGCGCTTTGTCCCGGAAATCACGCCGGAAATTTTGGCGTTGACGGGGAAGCCCGGCGAAAGCGGTTCTGCGGTGAGCACGGGTGGAATGCGTTCCAAGGTGGAGGCGATCCGGTCGGTGGCGAAAAGCGGTTGCAGCGCGTTCCTTGCCAACGGAATGAAGGTTCTCCCGCACGAAATTGTTTACGGCGAAGCGACGGGGACCCTTTTCATCGGAAGCCACAAAAAGTTGGGCAGCCGAAAACGGTGGCTTTCTTTTGTCAGCACGCCGAGCGGCCGCGTAGTGGTTGATGACGGTTGCCTTTTGGCGTTGCGGAAAAAGCATTCGAGTCTTCTTCCCGTTGGCGTTGTCGCCGTAAAAAAGGAATTCAAGGCGGGGGATTTGATCGAAGTCCTTTCGCAGTCGGGAGAGCATATCGCCCGGGGAATTTCCCAATTGGACAGCGCGAATTTAAAATTGGTGTTGCATAAAAAAACGCCGCAGATACGGTCCATTTTGGGCGAAAACGCTCCCGAAGAAGTGATTCATAAAAACGATTTGGTCGTGTTTTAAAATTGCCGTCGCCAAAAAAAGATGGTTCATTTTTCCAGGAATCTTAGCGGTTTCATTTAAAACAAAAATCCCGGCAGCTTTTGCCGGGATTTGAATTTTTCAATCACTTCGGTTAGGATGCGTCGCCGTGCTTGTGCTTTCCGCAGCAGTGGTGTTCGCCGTCTTCGCTGTGCTCGTGCTTTCCGCAACAATGGTGTTCGCCATCTTCATCGTGCCCTTCGCCGTGGCAGCAATGGTGCTCGCCGTCATCGCCGTGCTTGTGCTTTCCGCAGCAGTGATGCTCGCCGTCTTCATCGTGCCCTTCACCGTGGCAGCAATGGTGTTCGTGCTGCGCGTTCAGGGATTGGATTTCTTCTTCGGTCATGGGTTCCGCTTTCATGACTTCGATTTCGAAGTGCAGCGTTTTCCCTGCCAGTTCATGGTTCATGTCGACGGTGACGGTTTCCTCTTCGACTTTGGCGACAGTCAAAGGAATGGCGCCAGCTGGCGTGTTCGCGTAAAAAACCATGCCGGGTTTGACTTCTTCGGCTTGGAACGCGTTTTTGGGAATGGAACGGACTAGTTCCGGATTGTATTCGCCGTAACCCTCTGCGGGGGAAACGTCAACGGAGAATTTGTCGCCGACTTTTTTCCCGGACATCGCCTTTTCGAGGCCTTGAACGATCATGCCTTGCCCTTGGACGTAATTCAGCGGGTCCTTTCCGACAGAAGAATCGATAATGTTCCCCGCATCGTCTTTGAGCGTGTAATGGATGGCAACTTTTGTATTGTCTGCAATGGACATGGTCTTTCCTTTTCGTGAAATTTTGAGCAAAGATAGAAAATTTGTGGAGGGGCTCAGCGGATAAGTTTTCCGGTGCCGACGATTGCCGCAGTCCTTGCGCGGAGCCGCGTCTTTCCCAATTTCAACAGCTTGACGTTTCCGCGGCTGTGTTGTTTTATTAAATCGATTTCCCGTGGGGAAAATCCGCCTTCCGGTCCGACGAGAAGAGTCGTCTCTTGCGAAATTTCTCCGGCGGAGTCTTCTCCGTCGATGTCGCACAAAATAATGTTCCCCTCATAATGCGAAAGCCATTCTTCGAATGGAATGGGTCCGCGGATTTCTGTTATCCAGGCTTTGAGGGATTGCTTTAGGCTCACAAGCGCTTTGCGCTCACAACGCCGTATGATTTTTTGCAGTCCGGAATCTTTGGGCTCTTCGGAACGTTCCGTGCGCAGCAGCGTGATGCTTGCGACTTCCATTTCACCCACGTGCAGCGCGACTTCTTCGTTTGCGTCGTCTTTGAGGCAGGCGATCGCCAAATGGAGCCTGGGCTTTGGCGTTCTTGAAGGTTCCACGGATTCTACCTGGAGAATGCAATTGCGCACGTCGGCTTTTTCGATTGTTCCCCTGGCCAAATTCCCCTTGCCATCGGTGAGGTTCAATGTGTCGCCGACTTTGGCGCGGAGGGCACGGATGGCGTGGAAACTTTCTTCTTCGGAAAGGGATAATTGTCCGGGAAAAAGTTCGGGGGCGTAAAAATAAGTGTCAGGCGATTTCATCATGGGCAAATAATACTAAATTGGGCGCATGAATCAAATTAAGGCTGTTGTTTTCGATTTGGACGGAACGCTTTACCTTTCCAAAAAGCCCTATCCGAACGCAGTGGAAACCGTGCAGAGGGTGGCGGAAAAGCTTCCCGTTTATTATCTGTCGAACAATACGAGCAAATCGCTTGTGTTTTACACGAACAGCCTTTTGCGCATGGGACTTCCCATCCAGTCGAAAGACAGAATCCTTTCGGCGATGACATTTGCCCTTTCGGAAATTCACCGCCGCGGCATCCGCAATATTTATCTGTTTGCCAATCCGGAAGTCGCCGAATGGTTCGCCACGGAGGACCCTTCGTTAGACATTCACGCTCCTTTGGACAAAACGGAATTGGTCCTTGTCGCCTACCATTCGTCTTTCAATTACAAAGATCTCTGCGAAGTGTCTTGGCGGCTTGAACGCGGGGCGGATTTTTGGGTGACGCATGCGGATTTTGTATGTCCCGATGAGCTTGGCCCGGTTCCGGACATAGGCAGTTTCATGGCGATGTTCAAAGCGGCGACAGGTCGCGAACCTTCGCGTGTTTTTGGAAAACCGAATCCGGAAATGCTTTCTCCGGTGTTGCAAAATGGAGATTTGAAACCGGAAGAAATTCTATTTGTCGGGGATCGCCTGTACACGGATTTTGAATTGGCGATTCGCGCGGGATGCCACTTCGCTTTGGTCCTTTGTGGAGAAACGAAGCTTCGGGATGTCAAGCAGTTGGCCCGGCAGCCGGACATTATCGCGGAACAGGTTTCCGATATCGATTTTGACAGGCTGATTAACGGATAGTGGCGTGATGGATTGGGGGGGGGATTAATTTTCCCACACAGAAAACATCGGGTAAAATTCTTCAGAAAATGTTTGTAAACTCTTTAAAACATTCGGGAGTTTTCCTAACTTTGGCGGCATCATGCCAAAAATACCTCATTACGTACCGGAACTTTTTAGACAAATCCGCAAAGGTTATACAAAACAGGACTTTTCCAAGGACCTAATGTCCGGTTTGATTGTCGGAATTTTGGCGTTGCCTCTCGCGATAGCCTTTGCGATTGCCAGCGGCGTTGGCCCGGAACGCGGACTTTACACGGCGATTATCGCCGGTTTTGCCATCTCCTTTTTTGGAGGGAGCCGTTTCCAAATCGGCGGTCCCACGGGCGCATTCATCGTCATCGTTTACGGAATCGTGGCAAAATACGGTTACGACGGCCTCGCGACGGCGACACTCATGGCTGGGGTAATGCTTGTCATTTTCGGACTAGCGAAATTCGGGGGTGTCATCAAATTCATTCCGTTCCCAGTAACCGTCGGATTTACGGCGGGCATCGCCATCATTATCGCCTTGGGACAGGTGCCGAATTTTTTGGGACTCCGCTTTGCCGAAGGTGTTGTAGAACCGGCGGACGCTCTGGGGAAAATCGTCCTGTACGCGAAATCCTGGAGTTCGGTGAATTTGTATGCGGTCCTTGTGGGATTCCTAGCCTTGGCGATTTGCTTTTTCTGGCCCAAAGTGACGACAAAGGTGCCGGGCTCCTTGGTGGCGATTGTCTTGACGACCGCGCTTGTGAAAGCCCTCGGTTGGGATGAATCGTGTGGGGTAATGACTATCGGGTCAAAAAATTCCATTCCGACGGGATTTCCCGTTCCCCATTTGCCAAATATCAGTTTGGAAATGATGCGGCAAGTGTTTCAGCCCGCATTGACGATTGCGATTCTCGGCGCGATTGAATCGCTCTTGTCGGCAGTCGTCGCCGACGGAATGACCGGTACGCGTCACCGTTCGAATACAGAACTGGTCGGACAGGGAATTGCGAACGTTTTGTCTCCGATTTTTGGCGGAATCCCGGCGACGGGGGCGATTGCGCGGACTGCGACGAATATCAAAAATGGGGCGGTGAGTCCGATTTCGGGAATTGTCCATGCGGTGATTTTGCTTTTGATGATGCTCTTGTTCGGCAAGTATGCTGAAATGATTCCGATGGCGGCTTTGGCTGCGGTTCTTTTCCAAGTGGCGTTCAATATGTGTGGCTATAAGAATTTTGCGAAGCTGGTGAAGGGCGCGCCCAAAAGCGACGTCACTGTTCTTCTGGTGACTTTCGTGTTGACCGTGGTGATGGATCTGACGATTGCCATCGAAGTCGGCGTTCTCCTTGCTGCGATTCTCTTCATCCGCCGGATGTCCGATGTGGCGGAGGTGGAATATGTGACCGATGAGTTGAAAGAAGATGACGACGAGTTGGCTGATCCGAACAATATCGCCAGTCGTCATGTTCCGCAGGGTGTCGCCGTTTTTGAAATCATGGGGTCGATTTTCTTTGGGGCGGTAGAAAAATTCAAGTCGGCGCTCGACATGACCAATTCGCACCCGAAGATTCTCATTCTCCGGATGCGTCAGGTGCCTTCCATTGACGCAGCTGGCATCCAGATGATCGAAGGCCTGCTTTCCAAATGCCGGGAACAGGGAACGCAATTGCTGCTGTCGGGAGTACATTCTCAGCCGATTGTCGCGCTTTCTCGGGCGGGCATCTTGAAAGAAATCGGAGAGCAGAACGTCCTTGCGAATATCGATGCTGCTTTGAACCGCGCACGGGAAATTTTTGGACAGCCCATTGTGACCGCCGCTCCGACGGTTCCCAGTGTGGATTGGGAACGCAACGTTCAGGAACCCTGGATTCCGAAGAATGCAAATGCGAAAGTCGCAGAAGAAACGACAGAAGTTATCGCCGAAGTCGTTTCCGAAATCCCGCCGAAAGAAATTCCGAAAATCGAAAACGAGCGGAAAGACACCTTCCACAGGGTCATGCGGAAGTTTTTCCCGTGGATGAAAAAGTAGGCGAAGATTCTGTCTTGGAAATGGAATTTTCCTTGCGGGGAATCGCCTTGATTTGAAAGGAAACCCCGCATTTCGCGCGTCTGCTCCAAATGGGAAGAGAATTTGGGAAATTCCATCAAAACGATTAGATCTGAATCAGAAATTCGATTTCGGCGGCAAAATCAGAGTTCTTTCCCGTGGACAAATTGGTCAATGCAATCGAGGGATTCCTGCGAAAGGATGTGCTCCATTTTACAGGCGTCTTCATTTGCGTTCTTTTCGTTGACACCGAGCTTGATAAGCAGGGATTTCAATAGAAAATGCCTGGCCAAAATTCTGGCAGCGGCTTTTTTCCCGTTTGCAGTGAGGGAAATTCCCGTGTAGGGCTCCTGGATGACAAGGTCATATTTTTTCAGTTCGTTCATCGCCTTGTTGACGGAGGGCATCTTGACGGAAAGCCTTTCGGCAATGTCCTTGACGTGGGCGCATCCTTTGTTTTCTAAACAAAGGATGTGGACCATTTCCAAGTAGTCTTCGAGGCTTTGGGATAGTTTGGACGAATGGGGCATTGGGGAAAATCCTGATTGTTAGCTTTAGTTAAGTATATAAAAAGATGGGGACCCGGTCAAGGAATCCGGGAGCTTCTTGTCTCCGGTTTTCGCTTTCGTCGGAATTGAAAACTTGGCGCGGGATCCTTTGAAAATCTCCATTCGTGGAAACGGGCGCAAGTGGTGGCTGAAAAAATTTTTAACGTTAGGACATGAAGATTTTCCCGCTCGCTGTTTTGGCTTTTTGTTTGCTCTCTCCGCAGGCTTTTGCGGAATACGAACCGATGAATTCCGAAGACCGCTTGACGGCTCAAGAAGAAGAGCTGCGCTTGGTTCAAGAAACGTACGATACGCGCATAAACGAAACGATGGAGACGTTGAACGAAAAGGATTCTTCGGCTTTTTTCAATGCGCGGGCGGCGGGCCGCTATAAAACCTGGAATGATTTTGGCGTTGTCATGCCCGAACTCAAAATGTTCTCCATCAAAGAAGTTCCCTATGGCTACAGCCTCAAAAGCAAACGCAATGCCCGCGAATCGGTGACCGTTTTGGTCTACACGCGAGACGAGGATTTGTATTACAAGGTTTCGGTGGGAAAGGGCGCATCGCATGATTTCAGCCGAATGGTTTTCGCCGTATTCGAATCCGATGGAGAGACGACTTCGCGCGCGGGGACTCCCTGCGACGAAAACGCGGTCTCTTGCTTGAACGGCTATGAACAGGGAACTTCTGGAAAAAAGTGAGGATAAGATGACAGCAGAACTTGGAACGATTGGAACTCCGCTGAGTAAAAGCGCAACGCGCGTTCTCTTTTGCGGCGCAGGAGAATTGGGCAAAGAAGTGATCATTGAAATGATGCGCCTTGGCGTTGAAACGATCGCTGTCGATAGGTATGCCGACGCTCCCGGAATGCAGGTGGCGCACCGCAGCCATGTGGTCAACATGCTCGACGGCGAAGCGCTCCGCGGGATTATCGAACAGGAAAAGCCCGACTACATTGTCCCCGAAGTGGAAGCCATTGCGACTCCGACACTCGTCGAATTGGAAAAAGAAGGTTATAACGTTATTCCGACGGCGATGGCGACCCGCTTGACCATGAACCGTGAAGGCATTCGCCGTTTGGCCGCAGAAACCTTGGGAATCAAGACGTCCCCATACCGTTTTGCTGATACCGAAGAAGATTTTAAAGAGGCCGTTAGGGCGGTGGGGATTCCCTGTGTCGTGAAACCGGTGATGAGCTCTTCGGGGCATGGGCAGAGCACGGTGAAGTCCGAAGCGGATGTGGAAAAAGCCTGGAACATTTCCCAAAGCGAAGGGCGCACGGGAAAAGCTTCACGCGTGATAGTCGAAGGTTTTGTTCCTTTTGATTATGAAATTACGATGCTTACCGTCCGCCATGTGGGCGGAACCAGCTTCTTAGAACCCGTTGGGCATCATCAGGAAAAGGGGGATTATCAGGAATCCTGGCAGCCCCAGCCGATGAATGCGGATGTTTTGAAAAAAGCGCATGACATTGCGAAAAAAATCACGGATGCGCTAGGCGGGCGCGGCATTTTTGGCGTAGAAATGTTTGTCTGCGGAAACGAAGTGTTGTTCAGCGAAGTCAGTCCGCGGCCTCATGATACAGGCATGGTGACCCTCATTTCGCAGGATCTTTCTGAATTTGCTTTGCACGCACGCGCCATCCTCGGACTTCCGATTCCGGAAATCGCATTCCGCGGCCCATCGGCATCCAAGGCGATCGTTCTCGAAGGAGAATCGGATCAGGTGCGTTTTGAAAATCTGGAACAGGTCTTGTCGGAACCGAATACGGACATTCGCCTGTTTGGAAAACCGGAAATCGGCGGGCACCGGCGGATGGGCGTTTTGCTTTCCCGGGCGGAGTCCGTAGAAAAGGCGGTTGAAACGGTAAAGGCGATGCGTCAAAAACTTCGTGTTGAACAATAGGAGGTTCCGTGTCGCAGCCACGCAAATTGTTCCTTTTGGATTCCTATGCGCTAGCGTTCCGTATGTTCTATGCATATTCCAAGAATCCTCTGGTGAATAAAGAGGGACTGGATGTATCGCTAGTGCATGGTTATTGGGGTGCGGTCCTGAGGCTTTTGGCAAAACATCAGCCGACTCATTTTGCCATCGTCTGCGATGTGGGCGCTCCGACGTTCCGGCATGAGCTTTACCCAGAATACAAAGCGAATCGCGGCCCGATGCCAGAAGACATGGCGAAACAGATGCCGCTTTTGGAAGAAGTCATTCGGGCTAGTGGCATTCCGATGCTTTCTGAAAAAGGCTATGAAGCCGATGACGTGATGGCTGCCGTCGCGGAAGTGGCTTACCGCGAAGGTTTCGAACAGATTTTCCTTGTCACGAAAGACAAAGACCTTTCGCAGGTGGTGAACGACCGCATTCACCTGTTCCATTTGGAATCGGGAGCGGATGGAGTTGATTTCGGTCCCCAAGAAGTGGTGGAAAAATATGGAGTGCAGCCGTCTCAAATCCGCGATTACCTGGCGCTGATGGGGGATTCTTCGGACAATGTTCCCGGCGTAGCGAAAGTTGGCCCGAAAACGGCAGTGCAATTGCTGACGGAATTTGGAACAATCGATAATTTGTATGCAAACTTGGACAAAGTGACGAAGAAAGGTTTGCACGACAATTTGGAAAAGGGAAAAGAAAACGCGTTCCTTTCGCGGGAACTGGTGACGATTCAATCGGCGAGAGGATTTCAAGGGACTACCGGAGAGCTGGAATTTCACGGAGTTGATTCGGATGCGCTTGAAAAAATTTTCCGGGAAAATGAAATTTTCAGTCTGCTGCGGCTTTTGGAAAAGGTCCCGTCGAAATCTTCGATTTTGGAAGGAACTCCGGTGAAAGAATCCGTACCGTTCGAATCGACAGTCGTCCGCACGACAAAGGCTTTCAATGAAATGATGGCCGCGGTAGAGGGCTGTGAATCGCCGGCGATTTCCGTTATGTTCGATGGATCCGATCAAATGACTACCCGAATTTCCGGAGTCGCCTTTGCCGTTTCCCCAAATAAAGGCTTTTACGTTCCTTTGGGACATACGGATGAAATGGGAATTCCGCTGAACAACATCGATACGGAATTTTTTTCGGATTGGTTTGTCCCCGTTTTTACGGTTGCTCAGAAATCGTGGAGAATGTTCGGTGCGAAAACCGCATTGCACGTGCTTTCACGCGCCATGGACGAATGTGTAGAACCGCCGAAAATCTGCGATGCTCTAATCGGCGCTTGGATGATTTCTCCGGGAGAATCGAAATACGGGTTAGAAGAACTTTCGATGCGTTATGCGGGGCGGGATTTGCCCTCTGTCGAAACGCTGATCGGCCATGGAAAATATGAAATCGAATTTTGCCGTGTTCCTGTTGAAGAAGCAGGACTTTATGCAACGCAGACTGCGGCGGCGATTTTTGAACTTTGGGATAAAATCCAGGAGCGGTTGGAAAAGGGAAATTTGAAGAAGCATTTCGATGATACGGAAATGCCGATTCTCAAAGTCCTTTTTCAAATGGAGGAAACGGGCGCGTCTGTCAATGAAAAATCGTTGTCTGCACTTTCGCAGGATTTTTCTGCCCGCATCGAAAAAGTCGAAGAATTGATTTACAGGCTTTCTGGTGGAAACCCATTCAACATCGGTTCCCCAAAACAATTGGCAGAAGTCCTTTACGATGATTTTAAATTGAAAGTGTTGAAAAAAACGGCAACGGGGCGCAGCACGGACAGTGCCGTTTTGGACCGGCTTTTGAACGAATTCGAATTGACCGAGCAGGAAACCGTTTTTATCCAGGCCATTTTAAATTATCGGGAATTGAAAAAACTTCAAAACACTTATGTGGAAGTTTTGCCGAAACTGATCAATCGGGAAACGCACCGGATTCATACAAACTTTGTTCAGTGGGGAACGGCGACGGGACGCCTTTCTTCCCGTGACCCGAATCTGCAAAATATTCCCATCCGCTCCGAAGAGGGAAAAAAGATTCGCGCCGCATTTGTTCCGGCAGATCCTGTTCATCAGGTGATTCTTTCTGCGGATTATTCGCAAATAGAACTTCGAATGCTCGCACATTTGAGCGGCGACGAAAAACTGATTGAAGCTTACAATCAAGGCGTTGACATCCACGCACTGACGGCGTCCGCCGTTTTTCAAAAGTCGCCGTCCGAAGTCACAGCGGACGAACGCCGCCGTGCCAAGGTGGTGAATTTTGGAGTCCTTTACGGCATGACGCCTTTCCGGCTTTCTCGGGATTTGCATATTTCGATGGCCGAAGCGAAGGCTTTCATCGACGGCTATTTTCAACTGTATCGCGGCGTGGAATCTTATGTGGAAGAAACGAAGCGTTTTGCGCATGAGCACGGATACGTGGAAACTCTCACAGGCCGCCGCCGGAATATTCCGGGAATCGATTCTTCGGACCGGACGGAATGCCAGATGGCGGAACGCATGGCGGTGAATACTCCCGTACAGGGAAGTGCCGCGGATTTGATCAAAGTCGCCATGATTCGGGTGGCACAGCGTATTGAAAAGGACTCGTTGCCGCTGAAGATGATTCTCCAGGTGCACGATGAACTGGTCTTTGAATGCCCCCGTGACAGCGCTGCCGAAATGGGAAAAATCATCCAGGAAGAAATGCAGAGTGCGATGGTTCTCAAGGTGCCTTTGGCCGCTTCGGTCGGCTTTGGCGGAAACTGGCTCGAGGCGCACTAACGGAATCCAAAAAGAATGCGGGCAAGCTTTTGTCCGGAAGTTTGACGCATTCCCATTTGACGTTGACGGTTTGTTTTTTGATGAGAGATTCTAAACGCAATGCGGCGTGTTTTGATTCTAATTCAAAAACTTTGAGAATTTGGATGGGTGGGAACGCCTTGGTGAACTTGGCTCCCTTTCCTTCTTGATGGGTTTTAAAACGGGCGTTCACATCGGTTGCGTAGCCGGTGTAAATCCGGTTGCCTTTGCAAAGGAGCATGTAGACGAAATGAGGCACGGCACAAAAATAAATTTTAAAGATTGACAAAAGTTTTTTGCAAAGGCACTTTTTCATTCCACGAAAACAGCTCCCCATTGCTGTCAAATCCGGGCAAAGTTCATCGCATTTGCAGAAAAGAATTCCCTCCGAGCCCCATCATTTTTTATTCATTTTTTTTGAAAACAAAAAATAGACAAAAAGTGTCAAAAACAGAATTTATATTAAGGTAAAAATCTATGTTGTGTAACAAAGAGGACCGCGTCAATGAAAAAATCTCCGAAAATCGTTTGAAGCGGCGAATTTTAATATTTTAACGGAAGAAATTGGAGCATTTATGGCCTTGCATTTGAATTTTGCCTTGAATTTGGACACGATTGCGGACAGGATGATAGATGATGTTTCCCGCGAGTGGGATTCCCCATTTAATCCTCCCAAAATAATTTTTTCCGATTATAAGCTGGAGCAATGCTTCTGCCTGCGTTGGATGGAAAAGAAAGGCGTCTTGGCCAACTTGAATAGGTGCTCAATGGACTCTTTCCTGTTTGAAATTTTAGGCGGAAATGACAAAACCAAAAAACTCTCGTCGGAATTGCTTCGCAATGCAATTGTCGCTTATTTGCAAAATATCGCCAAAGAGGGCAAAGAAAATTTTTCTTCAAAACTCAGTCCTTATGTTGCCAATTATCTGTTCGTGAAAGAAAACTCGGATTCGTTCCGTTGGGATGAGTCCCGCGCATTTGATTTGGCGAACAAAATGGCGGCTCTTTTTTTAGAATACGAAACTAGCCGTCCTAGTGGATTTTGGAACGAAAATTCCGGAAATGTGGAAAGTAGGGCACAAGGAATTCTCGACTGTTGGAAAGAGGGACGTTTGCTGCCGTTTTTTAAAAACCAAAATGGCGGAGAAGTTGAAAACGAAGGTTGGGAACGCAAACTTTATTCCGCTATATTCCACAAGTCCACGGAAAACGGAAAATCCATGTTGACTGCGGCATTTGAAAAAGTGAATCCCGATTGCCGTTATTTGACGTTGCCGTTCATGTACGAAGCCTGTAAAGAAAACGGAACGCCGAAATTTCACTTCGATTCGTCAAAGCCGGTCTTTATTTTGGGACTTTCCGGAATGGGACAATTTTATCGGGTTGTCTTACAGGAATTTGCCAAGACTCACGAAGTTTACGCTTACATTCAAAATCCTTGTATGCATTTTTGGGAAGATTTAAAGCCCAAAATGTATTGGGAAAATTTGAAAAACGATGGGGAAGAAGAATTAAAATCGGATGAAAACGATTTGCTTCGGGCGTGGGGCCGTGCCGGGCGGGACAGCATTAAACTTTGGTGCTTGGCGAATGATTACAATTTTGATTTTCCCAAAGAAGAGATGGAAAAAATTCAGCAGAAAGAAGACGTGTCCGGCAATACGTTGCTGAATGAAATTCAAAGAATGGTGGCAAATCGGAATAATGCGTTTTCTCCGAATTTTTCCATTCCAAATGCAGACGATTCCATTTCAATTACTTCTGCGCCCAGTAAAGTCCGCGAAGTCGAAGCGATTCATTCTCAAATTTGCCAGCTGCTTTTGAAAGGGGCTTCTATGCGGGATATCCTTGTCGTATCGCCCAATTTGCCCGATTATTATTCCGCGATTCTTCAAGTTTTTGATCAAAAAGAAAAAGGGGACGAGGACGGAGTCCATTTGCCGTATTCTATTGTGGATTCTGCAGAAAAAGAATCCCTTGTCGGGAACGCCCTTGAAAAACTTTTTTCCATCAAAAGGAATGGCGCGTTGAACCGCCCGGATTTTTTTTCATTGATGCGAAATCCTGTGGTTCAGAACGCTCGGAAAATAGAACCGGACGAAGTCGCCAAGTGGGAATCTTGGGTGAGCGAAATGAATGTTTACCGCGATTACCCAGACAATGAAGACAAAAAAGGAGGCTGGCTTTGGGGCGTTCGCCGCTTATTGCTTTCGCGGCTTTCGAATTCGTCGGTCAACGATTGCTTGCCTTATTCGGATTTGGAAAGTGGAAACGACAAGTTGTTGAACCATTTTGCGGATGCGGTGGAATCCTTGGAAAATTGGATCCAGATGGAACCGATTTCGATTGAAAAATCGAAAGACTTTTCGGAGTTGAAAAACTTTTTGTGTGAATGGCTTTTGATGCAAATTCCCCCGAAAGGTTTGGATGGCGAAGGGCTTGTTTTTCAAAATGTCTTGGAATCGCTAGATGGATTGGCGTATCAATTTGCGGCGGGAGCTCTGGAAATTTCGTGGAACATGGTGAACATGACTTTGCGGGAATCAACGCAAAAATCGTCTTACAGTTTCGGCAGCCTTTTGATTAACGGCATCACGTTTATGAAATTCGCTCCGAACCGCACGATTCCCGTGAAACATCTTTTCTTTATGGGGGCGAATGCCAAAGATTTTCCGGGGGCTCCGAAAGAGGATTCTCTGGATTTGAGAAAATCCGTCAAGCCTTGGCCGGGAGATGATTCGGCGATAGACAAAAATCGCTACGCTTTTCTTTGCCAGCTGATGAGTACCAGTGAAAGTTTTCACATCAGCTATCAAGGATGGTATTTGCCAAAAGACGAGGAACTTTATCCCTCTTCGGTGGTGAATGATTTGAAGAATTTGGTGGAAAAGGCTTCTGACGGAAAGATTTTGTTGAACATCCGGGAAATAAAAATCGATGAAAATCGCTCTTGGAACGAACTTTTTACGGCTCGCGAACGCCGCAACAAAAAGACGTTGAAATGTTTTAGCATGGATGAAAAGAAATTGAAAATAGAAGCTTGGAAAGCGGAACACTTTTCTGAAAAGTCTCGGCTGAAAAAGGAAAATTTACCCATTCGGGTTTCCGCTACTTCCATTCGGAAATTTTTGGAAGACCCGTTTGAATTCCAGGCGAATCGTTTCCTGAATGTCGAAAAAATTGAAAAAAATCCAGAAAAAATTTCTTTGGAACCGATAGAACTTTCGCCCTTGGAAGATTCGGTTCTATTGCGCAGAATGGTTGCTGAAAAACTGGGAATCGCGCAGGATGAAACGGAATTGAATCGGGAAATTCTTTTGCAAAAGGGAGACATTCCACGTGGGAATTTTGGCGATAAAATTTGGAGCTCGCTGGAAGAAAAAGCAGATTCTTTTGCCAACAAAATTCAGGGAAGGATTTCAAACGGGCCGTTTACTTCCCAAAAATTGGAAGTTTCCCTTTCGCGTGAAAATGTAAGCTGGACGCTTACGGGGAATATTTCCATTTTACAGAAAACGGGAAATAAAGTGAATTTGATTGAAGTCAAACGATCGGAAATTAAAAAGGATTCGGATTTTCTGCCTAATTATGTGAACGCTCTTGGCTTGTTGGCTGCTGGAGAAGCTCAATCTGTGGAACTATTTTTGTTTGGTTGGAAAAATGAAGTAAAAGAGGCGGAACGAGATAAAAAACCGTACACCATTTGTCTTCAGTTGAACAAGGAAGAGGCTCAAAATCGACTGAATCGAATTTACGATTTAATGTATGAAGAAAATTTCAGGAAAGCAGTTCCCTTTGCGGTAATTGCAGACGAAAAAAAGGAACTGGATTCTTTTGAAAAATTGTTCCAGGAACTGAATTCTGCTTTGGAATATTTCGCCGCTAAAGATTTGTTGGATCTCCAAAATCCGGAAGTTTGCGGGTACGCTGCGGAGGGAAACTTTGGAGAAGAATGGAAGAATGCGCGGAAAAAAATGCGGGAACTCATGCCGGAACTGTTTTCCTCGTCTCAAATGGAGGCTTCTCATGTCGGAAAGTAACGCATTTCAAATTGAAAAATTTCAATTGGACAAGAATTATTGCATTGAAGCATCGGCGGGAACGGGAAAAACGTTCACGATAAAAAATATCGTGGCGGAGTTAGTCAAAAAAGGAATTCCGCTGGAAAAAATATTGCTGGTGACATACACGGAAAAGGCCGCCGGAGAACTTCGCAACCGCATCCGCAAAGAACTGAGCAACCAATTGCAATCTGCGGAGAGCGCTCAAAAACTCACTATTGAAGAAAAAAAACGGGTGGCGAAAGCACTTGCCGGAATTGATTCTGCGACAATTGGCACAATCCATTCTTTTTGCCAAAAAACACTTCGCGATTTTGCCTACGAATCGGGAACGCCTTTTGCCCTTGACATGGTGAACGAAGATCTTTCGTTGCAGTTGATTGATAAAAATATCCGAGACAAATGGTCTGAAGAAATTGTCCAGAATCATTTGAAAGTGGAAAAAGTCCGTTCCATTATGAATGGAGCGCTTCAAAAGATGGACGGCGAATTGCAATGGGAACCGTGGTTTGAAAAATGGGAACGTCTGCAATCGTATCGCGGGGAAAAATACAAGGCATTCGAGAGAGCGAATAGTACTGATCAATCTAAGGCGAAAGAGTTCTCGGTAGACGGTTTGATAGAGTCCATTTTGAATGATTCTGCGAAAGCGGCATCGGTTGGATCGAAATTGTGCCCAGCGGATTTTCAAGATCAAGAATTGAAAGAATTGTTGGAATTCTTTTTGGATCAAAAGGGATTTAACGAAAAAGATGTCCTGCGAAATATTTTTATCCGGACGCATTTTGAATCAATCAAAGAAGAATTTCAAAAGCAAAAAGAATTGAATCGGGTGCAATCGTTTAACGACATGATTTCGCAGGTTCGAAAGGCGGTCGTTTCTGCGGAAATGGTTGAAACTCCTCTTTGCCGAAAACTCCGCGAACAGTATCGTTACGCCATTGTCGATGAATTTCAAGATACGAATCGGGCGCAATGGGATATTTTCAAAACGGTTTTTTTGGACAGCGATAAAAATAATATCATCGTTGTCGGGGATCCGAAACAGTCCATCTATTCTTTTCAGGGAGCCGATCTGAATGTGTACTTGGACGCCATTCAGGCGATTTCGGGCAAGGGCGAAAAAATGGTCCTGGATACAAATTACCGTTCAACAGAATCGATGGTGAACTTTTGCAATAGCCTGTTTTCTGGAGACTTTTTTGCAAATTCAACTGGAGACTCTTCATCTCCGTTGTCAAACGCCTTCAAGTTTCAAGAATCAAAATGTCCGAACAGAGAAAAAGTAAAAGAACCGAAGTTGAACGGAAAAAATTGTCCCGCCGTTTTTGTCGCGCAGACATCGAAAACAAAAGATTCAAAACGGGACAGCGAGGAATTTGCCCGGTATGCGGTTAAGAAGATCGTTGAATTGATGCCTAAAGACAAATCGGAAGACAAATCGGGCAACACTGCGTTGCAATATTACAACAAAGATGGCAAAAAATTTGCCAATCTCAAATTTTCGGATATTGCCGTTTTGGCGCGGACCCGTTCCGAAATGGAAAATATGGAAAAAGCGATGAAAGATGCTGGAATTCCATTTGTCCGCTACAAAGATTCCAATTTGTTTAAAGGTCGCGAAGTGCAACAGTGGATTGCTCTTTTGAGCGCCATTGATGCTCCCGATTTTTCAGGAGTAAATCGTAAATTTTTGAACGCCGTTTTGGTTTCGGACTTTTTCCGTTTTGATTTTGGAATGGTGAACAGTGAAATATTCGACAATCCCAATAATCCAATAATTCACAAGTTCAAGCTTTGGCGCAATTTAGTGGAGCGCCGGCGGTTTGCAGAACTTCAAGAAAGTATTTACGCCGAAACGGAAATAGATAAATATCTGTCTGATTATTCCAAATTGCAATCGTTGGCGAAAATCAAACAGATTGGCGCTTACATTTTTGATTACCTGTATCAGAATCGCATTGGGTTAGAAGAAGTCGTCAATCACTTGAAAGGGCTTTCAATCAATTCCGAAAATGCCGATGACGAAGACGGCAATTTAGTTTCTAAGGTTTCAGATACATTGGATGCGGTTCAGGTGATGACTATTCACGCCTCTAAAGGGCTTCAATTTCCGGTTGTAGTATCTGTCGCCGGATTTAAGGGCTTGAATACAAATCCAAAAATACCATTATTTGTCTATCGAGATTCGGACAAGAAATTTCTCGGCTTGTCAGCTAACGCCAAAGCAAAAAGTACAGAGGAGCAGCTTGAAGAATGGCGTCGCCAGTTTTATGTGGATTTTACCCGAGCGGAATCCGTGTTGATTTTACCGTATTACACGAATATTTGGTCGGACAAGAAGTTTCCGTTTTTGAAACACGCATTGGATAAAGTGAAAACTTCAGCGCAATTCGAAGACTTGTCGACAATGTCTTTGTTGTCGGAGTGGAAAAAGCAATCACAAGAACTCAAGGATAGTGTTAAAAAATTAGAAGATTCTGACGAAGAATCTTCTTCAGAACATATTCGGAAAATAAACGGTTCCATCGCGGAAAAACTCATTTCACAACATTCATATTCATCGCTTTCTGGAAAAATGGACAGAAACAATTATTCTGTTGAAGGAAAAAAGTGGAATGCGGAAGATGGCGAAAGTCTTGGTGCAGAAACAAAAAAATGGCTGAAAGAAATGGACGCTTCTCCTGTTCGATTCTTATTGGAAAACGATTCATGGGTAAAAGAGAACGCCTTGCCAGAAAGAGAAAATTATCCGAAGGGCAGTCGTCTTGGCAATGCGTTGCACCAGATATTCGAAGAAATGGATTTTGAAAGAATTGGAAACTTGGAAAATTCACAAATTGCAATGGAAGACGTTTCTTTCTTGAATTTGGTGAAAAGACAATTTGAATCTCAGGCGTTCAATGTGAAAAATCATCCGGATTGGATTCGCCAATCGGCGTATTTTGCGTGGAATACGATGAACGCGGAACTTCCGGAAATTCACGGAAGCGAGTGGACGGAAAAAATGTTTTCCTTGAAAACGTTGAAATCGTCGGACCGAGTTGCAGAAATGAGCTTCCATTTGAACGCCGAAGAATCTGGAAAGTTGAAAAATTACTGCAAAGGATTTATGGATTTGCTCTTTAAACGCGGAGAGTATTACTCCATATTGGACTGGAAATCAGACGTGTTGGAAAATTACAATTCCGAAGGAACTCGAGAAAAAGTGGATGCGGAATACGCTGTTCAACGGGTACTTTATGCGTATTGTCTGATGCGCTGGTTAAAGATTTTTTACCGGGAAAAAAGCGAAGAAGAAATTTTCAAACAGCATTTTGGCGGAGTCTATTACGTGTTTGTCCGCGGCTGCCGTCCGGGAAAATCTTCCGGGCTGTATGCGCAAACGTGGAAAAGCTTTTCTGCATTGAAAAATGCGTTTGAACAAGTTGAACTTTTGATGGGTTGACAAGAAAATTTTGAGGTGAAAAATGGAAACAATTAATGGAACATTGGAATCTTTTTTTGGCGTATTGCGTTCCATTCGCGGAACGGCACCGCTGAATTTGAAGTTGGTAAAAATGCTCGCCGCCATGCAAAAGGAATCTTTGAACGGAAATAATTCGGAACTTTCGCTAGATGCGCAAAAGGTTCTGTTGGTTTACTTTTCCCTGTTGAATGACGGCAACACGTGCGTTTCGATGAATTCGAAAACTTTGCTTGAAAAATGGAAAGAAAAATGGAATGGACTCATTATTCAGGCGAAGGAATGGGAAAATGGCGCACAAGATGGCTTTTCGGTTGCGGAGGACTTTCTTCCTATTTTTCAAAAAGGCTGTGCCGATTTGATGTCGATGGCTTTGGAAGAGGATGGAAAATTTTCTACGCTCCCCATGCGGATTCAAAATATTCATGGGGAACCGTGGCTATTTGCAGAAAAATACTGGATGGACAAAGAAGTCATTTGTCGGGTATTTTCGCAAACATCAGAAAATGCGGTGTTTCAGAAATTGCCGGAAATCTCAGATGCGGAATTGCATCGTGGAGAATCGGAAATCCAAAAAATTGTTTCTCCGCGTTCTCAGATTCGTTTGAAGCCTGCGCAAATCAGGGCGATTCTTTGTGGACTCTCTTCTAATTTGATTATCACAGGCGGGCCTGGAACCGGAAAAACGACTGTCGTGCAATTTTTGTTGTGGAAATTGTTGCAAGAAAATCCGGAAATGCAAAACTGGAATCTCTATTTTGTCGCGCCGAGCGGCAAAGCCGCCAATCGGTTAAAAGAATCCATGAATTTAGAAGAAATTTCTGACGAAGCTCGGGCGAATTATCCGGGAATCGTAAAGAAATTCAGCCAGGTTGACGGGCAGACGATGCACCGTTTGTTGAAATTCAATCCTGCTCAAAATAGATTTTCTTACAACGAAAAGAACCGTTTCCCCGACAAATCCATTTTTGTCGTTGACGAAGCCAGCATGATTGATTTGGGACTCTTTGCATCATTCGTCAGTGCACTCCCGGCAGATACTTCGCAATACAGGCTGTTTGTCTTGGGCGATAAAGATCAGCTACCCTCTGTCGATGCAGGGGCTGTTCTCGGCGAACTTCTAGAACTCCGCCGCGATGCAGTGGTGCAATTAAAAGAATCCAACCGTTTTTCGGACCAATCTGAGATAGGGCGTTTTGCCAAGGCGATTCAGGGAGAAGGAAAGGCGATTGAAAATTCGATCCAGGAATGCGGAGGTATTTCCTTGTGGGAAGATGCAAACATTTCTTGGCAGTCCGATTCTAATTTCGTCCGCTTCGTTTCTTTGACGGATGAGAGAATCAATATTTCTCGACAAGAAATGGAAAATCGGTTGCGGTCGATTCTGCAAAAATGGACCGAGGCTTTTTGCAAAGACTTGCCGGTTCTTGCGGAACGCGTCCACCCCGCCAAAGAAGAATTGTCAGAAGAAGAGTTGAATTCGCGTCGAGACCTTTGGAATGCCGCGGAAAAGGCGCGCATCCTTTCATCAGAAAGACGGGGCGTTTTGGGCGTTGAAAACATCAATCGGGAAATTTGTAGTGGACTTTGGAAATGCAGCAAACATGCTTCCGATGACTCTTTGTATTTTCCTGGGCAGATTTTGATGTTCACGCGCAACCAAAATTCATTTGGGCTGTATAACGGGGATTCGGGCGTTGTCGTCAAAGATGATGCTGGCGTGGATTATCTGATGCTTCGATGTGGCGAAAGTTATCCCTGTTATCCGCTTTCGATGTTTTCAAGAGATGCTGTCGATACGGCTTTTGCCATAACCGTGCACAAATCCCAAGGTTCCGGCTACGCGAACATTTTAATGTTTTTACCTCTCCGGAACGGTCATCCGCTTTTGAATCGGCAAATCCTCTATACGGGAGTGACCCGGGTGAAGATGGGCGGAAAAAAGTCGGGAAGTTTGACTTTGGTCTCTTCGCTAGAACGCTTAAAAGAAGCGCAAGAACGTTTGATTCTCCGGGATACGGGAATTTTTGTCGGCGAGGAATAATCGGGCGCAAAAGGCTAGTGGAGACGGAAACGTTCCCGTCTTCTTTTTGCCGAATAGAATGCTCCGATTATTTTTGTAATTTTCCGCAATGGATTTTTTGAATCGAACTTTTAACGCCTTTTTTGTGGCTGCCGTTCTTTTTTCCGTTGCCGTTTTCGCGGAATCGCCGATTTTTTCAAGCGAGCGGTCGAGGAATTTAAGGCAATTGGAGACGACTCCGCTTTTGTTTGAATATCATCGGCAGACAATGGGGGCCGGGCAAATGTTTTATTATCCGCGGCGGGATTCAAACTGGCGAAAGAATTATGCGGAAAGCGAAAAACGCGCCTTGTTGAATTATCGAGATGACAAACAGGCCATTGCGGCAAGCCTTGTCGGAGGCATTGACTATCGCGGGGGCGAAACTTTGGGCGATACGATTTGGCCGGGGCTTGACGGTGGACTTTATTTGCGGGGATATCGCGATTCCGTTGAATTCATGCTCGATGCCCGAATTTATGTCGAAAATCATTTTGCCGATTATCCGAAATCGTTTGACGGCGAATTTGTGGAGTTTCAAAAAGAAGAAAACAACGATGGAGTGGAGTACACCAGTTATGCGCGTTACCGGGGAATGTTCGCCGTGAACATGGGATTTGGGCGTTTGATGCTTGCCCGGGATGTTTTTCATTTTGGTCCCGGCTATTACAACAATCTCACCCTCAATCAGTTTGCGCTTCCCTACAACACGCTGTCATTTGAATTCCATGTCGGGCCTTTGGCCGTAATCAGCTTATATGGGGACTTGCGGATATTTCCCAACAGCATGAGTTCAAAAAATACGAATGACCGGAACCTTTACGCACACCGTTATGAACTGAATTTGGGGAATCTCGTTTTGGGCATGAGCGAGACGCAAATCCTTTACAATGAAAACAAACCGTGGCTTTTTGTTCCGGTCGTGCCGCTGTTTATGGAAAAAGGAAATTTTTCAGAAGACAACAATAATGGAGCTTTGGCCTTTGATGCAAACTATCGGCTTTTCAATTTGGCGCGAATTTATACGGAATTCTACATCGACGATTTTGAAAGTCCCATCAGCTTGATCAACAACGACAATATCGAAGCCAAATGGGCGTGGATGGCCGGAATGCAAGTCGGCAGGGATTTTTCCTTGGCTGGCAAAAAGCTTGAAGCGGGAATGATTGCGGAATATGCTCGGGTAGAACCTTATGTTTATAGCCACTTTCACCAAAATACGGCACAAGCGGCAAATTTGGGAGAGCCTCTCGGCAACCCGAATGGTCCCAACAGCCAGGCGGTTGATTTTGCTGTGTATGGCAGGTTCGCCAAACGTTTCAACGTGAACATCCGAAACACATGGCTTTGGAAAGGTTCCGATTACGGCAGTGCCATCAACGATACGACGCCCACTTCCGGGCATTACAAGCTCCCCAAGAAGTTTCTCGATGGTGCCAAAATGGAGTATTCCCTTTCACCGGCGATAAGCTATGACGGCGATTATCTTTTTTACAGTTTGGAAATGACGCTTTTCAACGATGAAAAAATTTACACGAGGATAGGGTTCAAATGGTGAATGTTTATCAGCCAGAATTGTTGGCACCGGCAGGAGATTTAACGCGCCTGGAGTACGCTTTGGCCTACGGGGCGGATGCAGTTTATGCTGGGCAGCCGGCGTTCTCTCTCCGCGCCAGGGAAAACGGCTTCCGTTCGTTGGAAGATCTCGAAAAGGGAATTTCCCTTTGTCACGCCAAAGGAAAAAAGTTTTATCTGACAAGCAATGTCATTGCCCACAATTCAAAAGTTGCTCCGTTTCAAAAGGCGTTGTCCGAAGCGTGTCAACTTAACCCGGATGCGGTTATTGTCGCCGACCCGGGAATCGTTGGCTTTTTGCGCCGGGAATTTCCCGAACTGCCGGTTCACTTATCTGTGCAGGCGAATACGACAAATTATCTCACGGCCAAATTCTGGCAGTCGTTGGGAGTTTCCCGGATTATCCTCTCGCGGGAACTGCGCCTGGGTGAAGTTTTGGAAATTCAGGAAAAATGTCCGGATCTCGAATTGGAGGTTTTTGTCCATGGAAACGTGTGCATGGCGATGTCCGGGCGTTGCATGCTCAGCAATTGGACCGCGCACCGCGATGCGAACCAGGGAATGTGCAACAATTCCTGCCGGATGCCTTACCGCTTATTCGCCAATGCCGAAGTCCAATCCGACGATTACCGTCCTCACGAGGGAGAATTCTTTTTGGAACGCTCCTTGCCAGAAGACGAGAACTCTCCGGAGCGGATTGCGTTGGACGAAGACCGGTGGGGAACTTACTTTATGAGCAGCCGGGATTTGTGTGCGTTGGAATCCATTCCGGATTTGGTCCGCGCACGCCTTGCGAGTTTTAAAATTGAAGGGCGCACTCGCAGCGTCTACTATCTGGCGTCAGTCGTCCTAGCTTACCGCAGGGCTATTGATTCCGCACTTAAAGGGGAAGGCGTCCCGATGGTTTCCCGGGAACTGATTTCCGATACGGACAGCCGAGGCCGGATGCCTGGATTTATCAAAGGCCCTTTACCGCAAAATTACGAGATGACCCAGGAACCCTCGAAAACTGGTGCGGTTGCCGCGCAGGTCATTCGCGTCGAAGAGGATGGCTCTGTCTTTGTCCGCGTCAAGAACCGGATGGGCAAGAATTCCCGGTTGCTTTGGCTAGATCCGGAAATCCGCGAAGAGGTGACCGTTCTCGAAATGAAAAATGGCAAACGCCTTCCCGTGGAAACGCTCCATCCGGGGACCGAGGGCTTTATTAAGTTCGATTCCAAAGTGATGAAGCGCACAAAATTCGGAAATTTCGCATTTTTGGTTCTGAAAAAAGATTGAATCCCCATTCATTAAGTAAATTAAGACTATGGAAGATTCCTGCGATTACGAATCCAAACAAAGCACAATTTTTCGTGACTTCGACAAAGCGTACGCCGAAGGAAAGCTTGATTATTTGAAACAATTGTTCCTTCCCTATATATTGAACAACATCGCCGATTTGTATCAGTTCAAAAAAGAGAAGATGAAACAATTCGCCGAGGCTATCGACATTCACCAGCTGCTCAAGCTTTATCTTTATTACAAGCAAATGCCCATTGACATGCGCCGTTACATGGAGGGGCAAAGCCAGTCCATCGAAAAGGCGATTGCCGGCACCACCAAAGAGCGCCAAACCGCAGTCGCCGACTGGATTAAGCAACATGCTGCCCGCCACCGCGATGTCACTGTCAAGACGCAATGCATTTTCTTTGAAAAAATCGCAAGTCAAGTGATTCCGCCCATTGAAAAGGCTCTTGCCGAATACGAATCTTCCCGCAGTTGACCTGTTGATAAGTTCCTCCGGGAAATTTTCGTTTTTTACAGGTTCTCTTTGTAAAATCCTTTTGTTATATTTCTACCGAAAATATCTCGGAGGACATGAGATGAAAAAGGTGGTCTTGGGTTGTATCTTAGCGTGTTTCTTTGGCTGCGCCAGTGTCGAGCCGAATGATCCTACGGCAATCAACGACGCGCTCGTCGGATTTACGGTCAATTCCCAAGGGGAACATTGGCCGGAAGCATTGCATTTTGTAACTCCCGAAGAAGCGGATCAGATTACGGATGAAAATGGCCAGATGAAAAAGGAATACCGTGTCGCGGCCAGCCGGCTCCGCATTTCCGCTTTGAAACGGATGCCGTGGAAGGTCGATAGTAAAGGCCGTCTCATCGGCATCAAGCCGGTTTTAGATGACTTCAATACGAAGTACGTCGTTTCCGAAGAGGAAAAGAATGTCGGCACGAACTTGGAACAGATGCGCCAAGATCGCATTAAGCGGACTCTTGAACGCGGTCAGCGCATTATGGCGGGCGAAGAAGAACGGGCGAACCAAGAACCGGAAGTCGAAGTCTTCACCAATAAATTGACCGAAGAAGAAAAACGCAAATATGGCAGCACGGGCGAATTGCGTGAGCCGGAAGCAGAGAGCTCTGCTGTTTCGGAATATGAAGACTCTTCGTTTGGATCCGACTCTTCGGATGCCTTCGAACCGGAATCTTCCAGCGAATCGTCTGCCGACGAGAACTATGGGGAACCGGCGCAAGTTTTTGAACCGGAAAATTCAAATGTCGAAGAAAACGGTTATTACGGTCCCGAAGACGGCGGTGCCACGTCCGATTTTTAATGTGACGACTCTGCCAGGAACTGCCAAATAACTATATTTTCCCCACGTTGAATTCGAAAAAATCTCATATAGTCATCGCAATCGACGGTCCCAGCGGGACGGGTAAAAGTACGACTGCGAAAATTGTTGCCAAGGATTTAGGCATCACGTATTTGGATACGGGTGCCATGTACCGAGCAGTCACATTTGCCGCTTTAGAAAAGGGCGTTTCCCCAACGGATACGGCGGGGCTCGACCAGCTGCTCCGGTCCTTGCATATCCGATTTGATGAAAAAAATGAAATTCTCATCGATGGCGAAAACCGCGAAAAAGAAATTCGCAGCAAGCAGGTTGCGGAAATGGTCAGCCTTTACAGCGCAATTCCCGAAGTGCGGGCTGTTTTGACCGCTTGGCAACGGAAAATTGCCGAAGAATGCAATTGCATCCTCGATGGCCGCGATATAGGAACCGTTGTGTTTCCCCATGCGGATTTCAAATTTTTCCTTGTCACCGATTTAAAAGTCCGCGCCATGCGGCGTTATGAAGAATGCAAACAAAAAGGCATTCCCATGACTCTCGAAGAAATTGAAAAAAATTTGGCCGAACGCGACAAAATGGATTCTTCCCGTGCGACGGCTCCGCTGAAAAAGGCGGCAGACGCTTTTGAAATTGACACTACACAACTCTCAATCCCACAACAGGTAAAGATAATCGAAGACCGCGTAGGTGTAGTGGCGTAGCTTCGGTTTCTTTTCCACAACCCATTTAACATACATGTCTCAAACACTCAAATTTGGAACAGACGCAGACCTTCAAGAAATTCTCGATGCCGAAAAAGAACTCGGCGCAATCAAGTCGGATAAGGGCGCAGAAGCCTATGCCGGCATGGAAGGCCTTGAAGCGGGCAAAGTTGTCACAGGCAAAATCAGCCAGGTGAACGATCAAGAAGTTCTCGTTGACGTAAACTTCAAATCCGAAGGCGTCATTTCCCGCAACGAATTCAAGGAAGGCGAAATCCCTGAAGTCGGTTCCGAAATCGAAGTTTATATCGAAAAGCTCGAAGACGATGATGGACGTCTCGTCCTCTCCAAGCAAAAAGCGGATTTTGTCCGCGTTTGGGAACGCATTCACCAAGCTTACGAAAACAACGAAATCGTCCGCGGCACACTCACGAAGCGTATCAAGGGCGGCGTTGTCGTCGACCTCTTTGGCATCGACGCGTTCCTTCCGGGTTCTCAGATCGATTTGCGTCAGATTCCGGACATCAACGCCCTCATTGGTCAGGAATTCGACCTCAAGGTTATCAAGGTCAACAAGGCTCGCCGGAATATCGTCGTTTCTCGCCGCGTCGTTCTCGAAGAACAACGCAACAGCCAGCGCGACAAGGTGCTTGAAAACCTCGAAAAGGGACAGGTTCGCAAGGGTATCGTCAAGAACATCACCGACTTTGGCGCGTTCATCGACCTTGGCGGCGTAGACGGTCTCCTCCACATTACAGACATGAGCTACAAGCGCATCAATCACCCGTCCGAAGTCGTCAAGCTTGGCGATGAAGTGGAAGTGATGGTGCTCGATTTCAACGACAAGAAGGAACGCATTTCCCTTGGCATGAAGCAGCTCAAACCGCATCCGTGGAAGGATGTCGCCGCCCGCTATCCGGAAGGCATGGTGGTGAAGGGCAAAGTCGTTTCCATTACGGATTACGGTGCTTTCGTTGAACTCGAAGACGGCATCGAAGGCCTCATCCACGTTTCCGAAATGTCTTGGACTCAGCATGTCAAGCACCCGTCCAAAATTTTGGTCGTCGGACAAGAAGTGGAAGCGGTTGTTCTCAAGGTCGAAGAAGAACAAGAACGTATCTCTCTCGGCATGAAGCAGCTCGAAGAAGATCCGTGGGAACGCATCGACGAAGAATTGCCTCCGGGAGCTCGTGTTGTGGGCGAAATCCGCAACCTCGCTTCTTTCGGCGCATTTGTCGAAATCAAGGATGGTGTCGATGGCCTCATTCACGTTTCCGACATGTCTTGGACGAAGAAAATCAATCATCCGTCCGAAATGGTTAAGAAGGGTGACAAAGTGGAATGTGTCGTTCTCGCCGTTGATAAGGAAAAACGCCGCATTTCCCTTTCCATGAAGCATTTGACCGAAGACCCGTGGGATACCATTGAATCGACTTACCCGATTGACGCTGAAGTCAAGGGCAAAATCGTTCGCTTGCTTGACCGCGGAGTTGTCGTTGAACTTCCGAACGGTGTTGAAGGATTCATTCCTGTTTCGAAGCTCACCGCTGAATACATCAAGGTTCCGGCCGATGCATTCAAGGTCGGCGATGAAGTCCCCGCTGTTGTCACGGAAATCGATATGAACAACCGCAAGATTACGCTCTCGGTTGTCGATTACTTCAAGAACCGTGAATCGGCAGAACTCCAAGCTTGGATGGATTCTCACAAGCCAGGCGAAAGCGGCACGACAATCGGTGACGCAGTCGCTCCGGCCAAGAAGTCCAAGAAGGCCGAAGAAGAAGCGAAGTAATTTGCTCTTTTGATGAACATTAAAAACTCCCGGTCGAAAGGCCGGGAGTTTTGTGTTTTGGAAATTTTGAAGGGTCTGATTTTTTGAATTGCAATTTCAGAGTTCAGTAAATCGGTCTATCACCGCTGAAACGGCTCCAGATTTTTAACAACCAGCTGCCTACGATTGCAACTAGAATCAGTCCAAGGATGATAAGTAACGCACCGCCAACTCCGATTTCGTCTTCTGAAATGTACTCTTCTGTTTCCGAAGATTCCGTTTCTTCAGATTCCGGCGTACTTTCTACTTGGGCTGTTTGGGGTGCTGGCTGCGGAATCAGGCCTTGCTTACTCACAAAAGCCGTTGCATAGCCAGATTCGCCCACCAAGATCTTGCAAAAATCCTCTGTGCAGTTTTCGACCAAAACTTTGTCGCCCGCTTTCAATTGACCGAGCACAGGCGCCATTGGCGAAGGACTTTCCAAAATATCCAAGTACGAAACCGTGACATTTACGGAAGCCACAGCAAAGAGCGGAGTACTCCCCAACAACGCGACGAGGAGGAATTTTTTCATAACTTTAGCTATTGAGCAATTGCGCCAAAGGTCATACAAGCAGCGCATGCCGCAAAAAACAGCGTACCTGCAACATAACTCAGCACCCACTTTCCGCTACAGCTCTCCCATTTTCCTGCGAAGAAGACTCTATAAATCCCCATTCCGCCACCGCAAACCACGATGAAAACGACAACCGCAGCAATGCCGCCTAAAATAGCCATATTGATTTTTCCTTGATTTTTATCCGGTCCAGTGATCTTTTAGGTATAAAACGACCGTTGATTTATGCCTAAATTTCCCCCATTACAAAACATTCAGCAAAGCAGTACAAAGTCCACCTCCCAATAGGCCCGAAAGCAAAGACATCGCAGACCGTTTCAAATTATTCTTCAATCGAGTTCTCGCCTGCACCAAACGGATGGCTGAATTCATTACATTCAACCGTTTGATCATTTCCGACGCATTTTTTGTATTGAAATCAATGTTCTGCAGAGAATCAAGAACTTTTATCAATAGTTCATCCGCTTGTTTGTCAAGTGACGGGTGTGACTGGTTTTGCAAAGAATTTTCCATAGTTGAAAATGAAAAAACAACATGTCAAGTATTTTTCGCAAGTATATTTTGCGGAGGCAAATTTTAAAATCAAAGAGCTCTCCGCTCTAGTTTTGGAACGCAGATTCTCGTCGCCAAGTAAACGCTTTTAACGTCGGAATGAAAAAGAATCTCCGGAGTAAATTTCTCGGAGAAAGTCAAGTCTCGCTGACCCATCAGTTTATGCTTAGACTTGTGCGGAAAAGAACAGCGAACGTTCCGACATCCGTTTCAATTCGCTCGGTTGCGTATGTGGGTGAAATTTTGTAAACAGCTTGTTTTAAAAGAACAGAATCAATTTGATTGCCGCTCTGCAAAAGTGTTCCCAAAAATTTTTAAGGTTCGATTTTCCCCGGATATTTATTTTCAAAGTTCTGTAGGATTTTGAAAAGTGTCGCATCCAAAAAAGAATACGTTTGCTCTCTGATGCAGAGGGGGACACCGTAATAAGCCTCGGCGACGGAACCGGTAATTGCCGCTAAAGTGTCGCTGTCTCCACCGATGGAAATGGCGTTCCGAATGGCGTCTTCGAATCTGGTCGATTCAAAAAAAGCTTCTAACGCTTGGGGGACTGTATCCTGGCACGTTTCATTGAATTGGTACGTATCGCGAATGGCATCTAAGGTGAAGTCAATCGGGTAATAGCGCGTGGTGATGTAATCGCGAATTTCTGTTAAGTGGCTCCCGGTGCGAGCTAAGTATACGGCGACAGCGATGGCTTCTGCGCCTTTCAATCCTTCGGGGTGATTGTGGGTGATTTCAGTAACGGCTTTGGATAAAGACGCAGCCTCTTCGACGGAGTTTGCCGCATATCCGCATCCGCTGACCCGCATGGCGGCTCCATTGCCGTAACTGTTGTAGGGATGCGGATTCTCGGAATACATCCAGCGAAAGAAAGATCCGCCGTAACCACAATGTCGATAAGGGCGCCCAATGCGCTGCATGGATTGGACTGTCACGGAACTCAAATCGCTGTAATCTGGCAGGCATTGCAATAAGCCGTCGCAGACGGCCAGCGACATGACGGAATCATCGGTGAAAAAACATTTTGAAGTGAAAAAATGGAAATTTTTCGATCGGAGGTTGTTCCATTCAAACCGGGATCCGACAATGTCTCCGATAATTGCTCCAATCATTTAACAGCCTCGCCTTTTGAACAGAAGATTGGTGTTGAAAATCAAGTTTCTCGTTCAAAAAATATAAAAATCAGATTTGAAATTTTTGTCATTATTTGACAAAAGCAGAAACTTTGCCATCGGCAAAATGCATCAGCAATTCGTCTCCGGAGTTCACGTCTTGGGCACTGCGAATCAACCCGGAACCTTTTTTTGTTGCGTAAGAATATCCTTTGGAAAGAATCCGCTTGGGATCGTTCGCTTTGACTTTTTCTTCTAGAACTTCGAAACGGGTTTTATGCAAGGCGAGAATTTTTTGAATTCCGAATTCCAAACCTTCTTTATTGCGTTGCCATTTTTCACGTTCGTTGAAAAATAACCGGGCGGGTGCCAGGGAAATATTTTGCCCGATGGATTTTATCTTTTGGCGCTCGGCGGCTAGACGGTTGCTGAATCCGGACAAAAGTTTGGATTCTGCGTAGTGCAATTTGTTTTTGGAACGGGAAAGTCTTTGCTGGGTGGCGGTGGCGATTTTCAACAGAATTTCTTTTAAGTCGCGCATGGCTTCGTCGCACTGTGAAATGAGAAACTTGGCGGAATCTGTGGGTGTGATGCAGCTCCGGAAAGAAACTTTGTCAACAAGACTTTCGTCTATTTGATGCCCGATGCCCGTGATGACGGGAACAGGGAAAAGTGCAATGGCGCGGCACAGGGATTCGCTGTCAAAATAATTCAAATCCGTTTTAGAACCGCCTCCGCGGACAATGCAAACGACGTCGATATCAGGAATTTTTTTCAGATTTTCCAGGGCGGTGAGTACGGTCGCTTCGGTTTCGTTGCCTTGCATTTTGGCGTATTGGGGAACAACTTCAAAGGCGTATCCCGATTTTTCGAGAGTTGTCGTAAAGTCTTTGAAGGCTGCAGTCGTTTCCCCGGTGATGAGACCGACTTTCAAAGGAGCTCTTGCGAGTGTTAGCGATTTGTTTCTGTTCAAAAGGCCATCTTTTTCTAGCCTCGCCAAAATGGCTTTGCGCGTTTTTTCCAGTTCTCCAATGGTGAAGTTCGGATCGATGTTTTTGATGTGGCACTGAAATTTTCCGCTGCCAATGTAAAAGTCCGCTTCAACGAGAAAATTGACTTTGATTTGTTCTTGGAGTGTAAAGGGAGAAGGTAGTTCTGCAAGTCTAGCCCGCATTTGGGCGAACTCTCCAGAGAACAGGTATAGGTCGAGCTTTGCGACGGGGCGAACATCGCCTTCTGAAAATTCGGCAATGCTCAGATAAACAATTTTTCCGCGTTCAACAATCTGAGTGATGACTCCGTTTACCCAGACGGCTGGAATTTGCGTTGTTATCAATTTCTTGACGGCGTAAAGGTATTTGCTGACGGCGAAAGTTTTTTCCATGGCTTTTTCAATATGTATTATTTAACCGGATTTGTCTAATGCAAACCAAAGGAGTATGACTGTGAAAAGGAATTTTTGGGTCGGTGCCGCCATTTCAATTTTTATCATGGGATGTGCCGGGAACCGGGAAATGCTTTCGACTGCGGTCAGCGAAGCGGAGGGAATGGGACGTGCGGCCCGGGCAGAAGGCATCACGTCTCCGGCGACAGTTCAAGGCGATAAGGATTTGGCACTTTCGAAGCAGCTTTCAGAAGAGGGAAAAACGTGGGAAGCTTATGATGCGGCCATGCTCAGCCGGCTGGAATACCGCTTGGCTTTTGCAGAAAAAGACGCGCGGAATGCGGCGCTAGCGGATTCAACTGTTTCTAGAGAATTGCTCGGCGACAAAGAATCTCAAAAGCTTTACAAGACTATCCTGGAAAATGAAATGGAACAGCGGGAGGCGGAAAAATGAAAAAATTTCTCTGTTTGACTGTGGCGTGTATCCTCTCATCGACTGCCTTTGCTGAATCCCAGACGCAGTCTCCTGTCCAGGAGGCGTCTTGCTCCCGGGTAATTGATTCATTGGAAAGCGTTCTTCCTTCGGGATCTGCGCAAATCCGGTTGACGATTGCCGAAGCCCGCGCCGCGGCGGATGCGTATCAGCTTGCGCTGCAAAAGAATCCAAAGGATTCCCGCCTTGCCTCCAAAGAAAAAGCCTGTGCGCTTTACACACGGATTATTGCCGCTCAGATATCGGCGCAAAAATCCAGAAATTCCCGTTTTGAAAATTACAAGGAACAGCTCGCCGTCCGCGATTCCATCCGCCGCATTCAAGAAAAAATCGGAGAAATCCGCAGCGGTCGGGCTTTGAACCTCGAAGAAAATTTACAGGCGGAGCGCGAAAAACTGGCCAGGACAAATTCGGCGATGGATTCTGCCATGGTCGCTGCTGCCGCCCGCGAAGCCTTGCAGGCGGAACAAGCTAAAGCGCGTGAGGATTCTTTAAATAAACTGCTTGCCGAAGAACGCGCAAAAGCGGAAGCGCGTCAAAATGAAGCGAAAAACAAGTTGAATGAACTGCAATCCAAACTCATCCAGGTGACAGAAGACGCCCGAGGCATCATTCTTTCGATGTCGGACATTTTGTTCGATGTCGACAAGGCTACGCTCAAGCCGGATTTGAAAACGAGCCTTGCCCGGGTGGCAGGCATTTTAACCGTTTACCAAGAACTGAATGTTTCGGTGGAAGGCCATACGGACAATACGGGTTCTGAAGAACATAATTTGAAACTTTCGGAACAGCGGGCGAAAAATGTTTTAGACTTTTTAGTCGAACAGGGAATCGCCGCGGCGCGGCTTTCTTCGAAAGGTTATGGCATGGACCGCCCGGTAGCGGACAATTCGACCAAAGAAGGCCGTCAAAAGAATCGCCGGGTAGATTTGGTCATCAAAGACAAGGTGCTTGAATAATGGCGAAAATTATTTCGGCGATGGAAGCGCGCAAAGGCTTTGGCGATTTGCTGAACCAGGTCGCATTGAAAGGCGAAGTCTTTGTCGTAGAAAGGGCGGGGAAGCCTCTTGCCAAAATTTGCCCGGTTTCTGACCCCGCACCCCAAAAGCTCGACTTTCGGGACATATCCAGATTGCCTGGAGATATTTGGGAGTAAGTATCTTGTAAAAAAGCATATCTTTTGCTACAATTGTGGGGAATTGTAAAAAGGAGACTGTGATGAAAAAAGCGTTTCTAAAGCTAGCCTTGTTGATGGGACTTGGAATGGGAACCGCCGTTGCCGCCACCGATACCGTTTGGACAGCCGCCAAAGGCGATGGGGGAAAGGCTCCGGCCTATTGGTATTCTTATAAGTATGGAACAGGGGCGACTATTGATACGAACGTGATTGGTTCGTATAAAGTCATTGATTTTTCTGCGTCCAAAACGGGTTCTAATGGATCTGGGTATGGCTTTGGCTGGGAGCAGGATGCTGCTTATAAAGATGTGCCGGTTTCGCTTTCTTCTTATAAGGGAGTCTGCTTGATTTACAAAGCGGATGCGCCTGTCCGCATGGATTTTAAACAATCGACGATCAGCGATGATAATTATTACGGCACCTTGCTGGAATCATCGTCAACGTTCAAAAAAGTCTTTGTGTCTTTCAATGGCTTAACGCAAGACTGGGAGTCGACTTCTACGGTAGCTTGGAATGCCAACAAGCAGACGGGTATCCAGTTCGGTTATAAAAATACAATGGTCAACCAATATGGGACGACGAACACGCTTACGCTTTCCTCGATTATCCTGGGCGATGGCTGTGTCACGTTCGCTCCTGTTGTGCAAGAACCTTATGCGAGTAAAAATCCGTTGGATGCAAGTTTGAACGAAACGGATACGCTCAAACTGGTGCTTTCCAAAGTCTTTTATGACGATGACGGCGACGATTTGGAAATTTCCGTGAAAATCTTTGAAACGCAATATCTCTCCCTTGTCAATTCCGGTTCCAAGTTTTCTTTGAAAGACACTCTCCGTTTTGTTCCAGCGGCAAACAAAGACGGTCAGGCTTCTGTCCAAATCAAAGCGAATGACGGCAAAGACACGGTTTCTTATGCCCTTTCTGTGACAGTGAAGGATTCTGAAAATCCCCCAACAGCCGTGAATGATTTTTATTCTGTAAAAGAAGACAGCGTGTTGAATGTGGAATTCCAGAAAGGCGTTCTTGTTAACGATTTTGATGTCGACGGGGATTTGTTCTCTATGAAATTGATCGAGTCCACGTCGCATGGAAAGCTCGTGTTGGATGCCTCAAACGGTTCTTTCCAATATGAGCCCGTAGCGAATTTCTGTGGAACCGATACGTGGATATACGTTTTGACCGATGCCACGGATAGAGTCAGCGACCCGGCGACAGTGACTCTTTCTGTCCTTTGCGTAAACGATGCGCCTACGGTAGACGTGAAGGATTCTTCGGTAATCAAAAATTTGGTATACGAAGAGGATTTTGGGGAAAAGAACGTTTCTTTTACAGAATCGGAAATTTTATTCAGCGATGTGGACGGCGACAAACTAGTCATCGGCGCTTATGGTGATTCCCGCATCAAAGCTTCGGTGCAAACCATTGGAAACAAGTATTACATACTCTTTGAATCTGTGGATGATGCGAATGGAACGGCTTACGTGACTCTTTTTGCCGCCGATGCGTCGGATACAGCCAAAGTGGTGTTCCCGGTGACAATCACGCCGACAAAAGATGCTCCCAAGGCGTTTGACGACTCTTACGACATGTTCGAAGACAGCGTTGTTACGATTCCTGCCGTTTCTGGCGTTTTGAAAAATGATAAAAATCCGGATGATTCAACGGTGACATTGAAAGCGTATTTGAAAACCGGTGCAAAAAATGGGACGGTTGTTTTGAATGTAGACGGCTCTTTCACTTATACGCCCAAAGCGGATTACGTTGGAGCGGATACGTTCACCTATTATATTACCAATCCGAGCGGAGAGACTTCCAATGAGGCGACTGTCCATTTGGATGTTTTGGACATGAACGATCCGCCCGTTGTCGCATTCGATACAGTTTCTGTGGATACTTTTGTCCGGAAAGAAGATTTCACGTCGACGATTTTGTTCACGGCCAAAGTCACAAGTGGATGGTTTACTGATCCGGACAAGGATAAAATTTATTTGAACGTCAAAAGCGATGATGGCAAACTGAATCCTTCGCTTTCGGCTGCGGGAGTCCTTTCGATTAAAGCGGTAAAGGATTCCACGGGGGATGCCTATGTGACAGTGACCGCGACAGATAGCATCTCCGGCTCAGCCAGTTTCCGAATTCATGTGCTCTTGGAACCGGTCAATGATAAACCGGTGGCGTTGAAACGCCAAGATACTCTCGTCGTCGATACGGTGGGATTCAAAGTGGAAGTCGATTTGGATTCTGTTTTCATGGATCCGGATGGCGATTCATTGACGTATGCGCTTGTAAATGTGAACAAACTCTTTGCCGCAAAGATTGACGGTTCCCTGTTGACCATCATGCCAGCAGAAGATTCGGCTGCGGTAGCTCCGGGCTTGTATGTGATTCGCGTCACAGCGACGGATCCCAGCGAAACCGATGTGACGGCGCTCATCTATCTCGATGTAGGAGGAACTATCGGATTTGTCCCGAAAATGGCGGCAAAACAGCTCCGGTGGCAACAGGCGATTTTGGGAACTCGCGGAACGGCAAAACTCTATGATTTGAACGGGCATTTGCTGTGGCAGGGAAATCTTCCCGTTTCTGAAGCGGATGTGCGCCGCGAATCGACGCGGGCTGCGGGCAAAACGATTCTCCGCTTGAATCGTTCGCTGTGGATTCTCAATTCGGAAACGCTTCGTTAAATTCAACTTTTCAAAATTTTTGAGCCGTGAATTTTTTTCATGGCTTTTTCTTATTTTAAACGTTTTGGTTTCTCTTGTGCACGGATTTCCCGTAAAAATTGTCTTTTGTGAAAAAGGAGTATTATTTTTAAGACGAGGTAGTTATGAAAAAAATGATTCTGTCTTCCATTGCCCTTTGCTCCGCCCTTTCCTTTGCCGGAGCAATTCAACCGACTCGCGTTGGGCCTGTCAGCGCTTATGGGGAGCTGATTACGGGGAAAAATTCAAGTGGTTACGGGCGCATTTACGGTTCTTGTCAAGGGGTTAAAGATGGAGCCGAAGTGCAGGTCCGCGGCATGAGCCTTTATTGGAGCCTTTTGAGCGATGCGACGGATTTTTGGACGGAACAGGCGATTTCTTCCATGGTCAGCAGCATGAAAATCCAGATTATCCGGGCGGCCATGGCGACAGGGACAGAAGACTGGTCGGGACCCTATAAAGGTTACCAAGTCGATGCCGAAAATCAGAAAAGGCTTGTCCGGACCGTTGTCGAAGCTGCCATCAAAAATGATATTTACGTCATTATCGACTGGCATTCCCATGAAGCACACACACAAACGGCAAGCGCAAAGGGATTCTTCGCGGAAATGGCGCAAGCTTATGGCCAATACGACAACGTCATTTTCGAAGTATACAATGAACCGATGGATGTCGAGTGGAATACGGTCAAAAATTATGCCAATGAAATCATCGGCGAAATCCGCAAGTACTCCGACAATTTGATTCTTGTGGGGAACCCTAAATGGGACCAAAATCCCCAAATGGCCATTAACAATGAAGTGACCGATCCCCAAAAAAATACCGCTTATACGCTGCATTATTACGCCAATTCCCATTGCTGGTCGGGCTTTTACAATTGGGGTGGAGCCTGTGAAGGCGAAAATGGACTGTCGGCGATGAAAGCCGGGCTTTCCCTGTTTGTTTCCGAATGGGGTACAGGCGATGCGGATGGGAATGGATATCCCGACCAAAGCCGTAACCAGAGCTGGCAAGATTATTTGAACCAACACAAGCTTTCGTGGGCGAACTGGAGTGCGTCTAAAATTGAAGAGGGAACTGCCGCGTTTTCAAGTTGGGCAACGGCTTCGAATTTGCAATATTCGACTTCTGGAAATATGGTCAAAGGATTTTTGGCGACAAACCCCACGACATATACCGCTTGTTCAGATGTAAAACCTATTGTTCCTGTTGACCCAATTGACACGTCTTCTGCCATTTTTCCCGGGATGCAGCCGCAGAGCTGGAATGTGGAAGTGCATGGGAAAATGCTGAATGTGACCGGCGGCCAGGCGAAAGTGGGCATTTACGATATGCAGGGTCGTCAATTGCTCCGAAATGACAATGTTTCGACGCTGTCGTTAGAGTCTCTCATTCCTGGACGTTATGTATTCCAAGCGCAAAAAGGCTCTGAAACGGTTGTCCGCGCATTCCGTGTCCGTTGACATCTCGTCGGTGTTGTAAATCACTACAACATATAAAAGTTTACAAAGAGGCTGTCTCCCAAACCCGGAATCTAAATTCTCCTTGTCTAAATCGATAGGAGGATTTATGGATTGGAAAGTTTCTAAAATGCTCTGGCTTCCGGTTGCCGGAGCGTTTGCTGTAAATGCATTTGCCGCGGATCCCTGCAAGGATTCCATGGGGCATCCGGGGAGTGGAACGACTCTGACTTCGAGTTATGCCAGTGCGGATATTTCGGGAACGCCGTATAATTATGAAATTTGGTATCAGGGTGGAAACAATTCCATGACGTATTATTCGAATGGAACTTTTTCTGCCAAATGGAGTGGAACGGATGATTTTTTGGCGCGCGTCGGTCTTAAATACAATAGCACGCAAACGCACGACCAAATCGGTTATTTCACGGCGGATTACAGTTATACCAAATCGGGTACGGCGGGCTACGGTTATATCGGAGTTTACGGTTGGACTAAAGATCCTGAAGTGGAGTATTACATTGTCGACGACTGGTTCAGTAAACCCAGCCCCGCTTATTTGGGAACAAAAATGGGCGAATTGACTGTTGACGGCGATACGTATGACATCTATACCTATACGCGAGTCAATCAGCCTTCGATTTCGGGAACGTCGACATTCCCACAATTTTTCAGTGTGCGGCGGAATGCCAGACAATGCGGTCATATCGACATTTCGGCGCACTTCAAAAAGTGGAACGAGCTTTTTTATGGGCAAAAAGGAGACGGCGGTGTCACGTTGAAAATGGGAAAAATGTATGAAGTCAAATTGTTGGCGGAAGCAGGCGGAAACGCAACGGGGAGCATCGATTACAGCTATGTGGCGGTGACTTCGGACGGTTCTCCTTCAGGAATGTCTTCTAATTCGGGGACTTCCAGCGCACAGGAATCCAGTTCGAGTTCGGCGGCGACTTTGAACTCCAGCGCATCTGTTCAGCGTAGCGCTTACAGCAGCCATTCGATTCCGGGAAAGATTGAATTTGAAAATTACGATTACGGCGGTCAGGGTGTCGCTTATTCGGATTCAGACGCAGAAAACGAGGGCGGAGAATACCGGAACGATGGCGTTGACATTGTGGGCGTTGGAAATGATGGTTACGGCATCGGTTACACGATTGCCGGAGAATGGCTCGAATACACGGTGAACGTCCATTCCGAAGGAATTTATGCTTATACGCTTGCTGCATCAACTGGGAACGCCCAGCCAACGAGTGTGACGTTGACATTGGATGGAGTGGAAATTGCCAAAGTGACCGTTCCCAACACAGAAGACGATTGGAACACTTACAGTGAAATCAACGGACTGACGGAATCGATTTCTTCCGGGGAACATATTTTGCGGATTACATTTGACGATTCTTATACGAATGTGGACTACATTTCGTTTGCCAAAGAAGGCGAAACGCCGATTGCGGGTGTGTTGAATCTTCGAAGTTTCCGGGGAAATGCTCAAGTTTTTGACTTGCAAGGACGCTTTTTGGGAATGGTCCGTGTTGAAAATGGAAACTTGCAGCAGGCGATAGGGCAAAAGTTTGCCCGGTCAGGAGTTTTCCTAGTTCAAATTGGCGGTGCGTTTCAGAAAGTAAAAATCGCACATTGATGTTTTTGGGAATTTTGCGTATGCGGTTGGCATACGCTTTTCAAAATTCGAGCTTTCATTTGGAATCTATTGCCAGAACGCCCTGCGCAGGGGTTAAATTTTAAATATATTTCCTACAATGCCAAATGAAAACTCAAATCCGTACGATTCCCGTCCGTCTATTTTTGGACGTGTCGTTACCAGTGTTTTCCCCCCGATATTTTCTTTTCGGCACCAGCCACCGGGAAACATCCGCACGTGCATGATTCCGCCTATAGTCTTTTGGCAAGTATTTAAAAATATTCCCCGCTTGTTGAAGCTCCGCGCCTATCTCAAAAAGAAACGTTCGGAACATTCCCCCCAAGATATTGCCGTGGCGTTTTATTCCGATAATTTAGACGAAGTCAACGGCATTGCGAACAATTTGCGCCATGTGATTTCGTACATGCGCGGTCACGGTTACAAGGCGGCCCTCGTCGGAAGCGCGTTCAATACGCGTCCGCGCGGTGTCGTGGAAAACGGCTATGTGATTCTCCTTCCCCGCATATTCAGCATGGAACAGCTGGGGTATTCCAACAGTGAATTGGCCATTCCCCATATCCGTCCCATTTTGCGGCTGCTCAAGCGTTATCCGGTCGATATCGTCGAATTGGAAACGCCTAGCCCCGGAGCTTGGACCGTTGCCTTCTGCGCAAAAATTGCAGGCATCAAAGTCATTAGCCATTACCGCACCGATGTTCCCACCTATGCGCAGACTCTTGTCAAAGCGAAGTGGATGCACCGCTATGTTCTTTGGCTGATGCAAGTTTTTTACGGTTTTTCGCGCCCGGTAATCAGCCCGTGCAAGGATTATCGCGACATTTTGTACCGCGACATCAAAGTGCCTTTGGACAAAATTGAAATTATCCGGCGGGGAATCCCGCTCGACAGTTTTGGACCGGAATTCCGCGGAAAAGGAACTTGGGAACGCTTTTCGGACCAAAAGGGAAAAGTCCGGTTCGTTTATGTGGGACGGATATCCAAAGAAAAGAATTTGCCGCTCCTCAAAACGCTGTGGATGGAATTTCGTAAATCCCACGATGACGCGGAATTGATGTTTGTGGGAGATGGGTGGTATCTCGATGAATTGAAACGGGAATTTTCCGATGCGCCGGAAGTCCATTTTGCGGGAGTCCAGGGCGGCGAAACATTGGCGGGGCTTTATGCGGACGCGGACTTTCTCTTGTTCCCCAGTACGACGGATACGTTTGGAAACGTCGTCGTGGAATCCCTTGCATCGGGAACGCCTGCCATTGTCAGCGATAAGGGCGGACCCCAAGATATTGTCTTTGAAAAGGGATGCGGTTACATTCTCCAAAGCGACAATTCAAAAGCCTGGCTACGGCAAATCGAAGAATGTGTGAAAATCCGAAAAGACGAAAAGGCTTATGCGGAGCTCCGCGAAAACGCTTACAAGCGCAGCAAGGATTATACACTAGAAAAGGCTGCCGCCGCTCAGTGGGAATTTTATCGGAAGGTTTATCACGACGCTTACTGCAGCAAATGAGTCTCTTTGCCGCTGGTTTTTGAAAAACCGGGCGGAATTCCCCTGGCGTCCCGCCGATTTGTTCGAAAAGCGTGACCCCTATGCGGTTTGGATCAGTGAAACGATGTTGCAGCAAACGCAAGTCTCCGCAATTCGGGAAGCGTTCCGAAAATGGATGGAAGATTTCCCAACGGTAAAGGCCCTTGCAGCAGCCAAAGAAGAAGATGTTCTGTTGCACTGGCAGGGATTGGGCTATTACAGCCGAGCGCGAAACCTTCACAAGGCGGCGCAGAAAATTGCGCAGAATGGCGGCAAGTTTCCGACGACGCGGAAAGAACTTTTGGCTCTTCCCGGTATTGGGGATTATACGGCGGGTGCCATTTTAAGCTTTGCATTTCACCGGGGAGAACCTATCTTGGACGGAAACCTGGTCCGCATCTTTTCGCGGATTCGCAAGTGGAATTTTTTGCCCTCGAACGGAAAAGCGGAAAGGAATGTTTATTGGGAAGAAGCGGCTAAATGGGCGAATGTCGGCCAGGCGTTCCTTACCAACGAAGCGCTGATGGAATTGGGAAGGACGGTTTGCAAAAAGACAAATCCCGCTTGTGGAGCGTGTCCCATCCGGTCGATTTGCGGAGCCTTTATCGACAATCGGACGGGTGAATTTCCGCCTCGGAAAAAAATCCAGTATGAATCTTGGACGGGATTCGCTCTTGTCGTCTGCGATGAAATGGAAAATTTTTTGTTGCGGAACTCGCCGGATTCTCCCTTTTTCAAAAATCAGCCGATGTTCCCGTTGTTTGAATGTGCTAGCGCATTCCGCGAGGTTTTTCCCGCTCAGGCAGAAGATCTGATTTCTCCCGAAGAAAGGAACCGCTTTGAATTTGTGGGAACGGTGGAGCATTCCATCACGCGTTATAAAATCCGCTGTCGCGTTTTGTGCGTCGAAGTGAAGTCTCGGGAAAAAATTCCGGGCTTGTGGGTTTCCAAACAGGAACTTTCCCGAAATTTGGTGTCCAGTTTCGCACGGAAAATCTTAGTTTTAGCACATGATTTCTGATTTGTCTTCCAAAGTCATGTCCGCTGAAGAAGCCGCGGAATTGATTTGCGATGGAGAAGTTCTCGGCGTTTCCGGATTTACGCTTGCCGGATATCCCAAAATGGTTCCAAAAGCCCTTGCCAAACGGGCTGAACGCCTCCATGCCGAAGGGAAGCCTTTTCAGGTTACGCTGTTTTCGGGAGCTTCTACAGGTGATGAATGTGACGGCGTTCTGGCGCGTGCCAAGGCGATCCGTTTTCGGGCACCTTACCAATCGAATAAAGATCTGCGGAACGCCATCAACGGTGGGAATGTTTTTTATTCCGACGTTCATTTGGGAATCATGGGGCGCTCTGTGCGTACGGGAGCGTTGCCGCGCCCGACAACGGCGATTGTAGAAGCGTCCGACGTTTCTGCCGATGGAAAAATCCGTTTCACAACGTCTTGCGGAAATTCTGTGGAATACCTTCAAATGGCGGACCGCGTCATTGTGGAATGGAATTCCGCTTATGGCGATTCGCTTTCGGGCATCCACGATTGTTTTTTGCCCGAGCTTCCCCCAAACGCTGCTCCTATCCCGATACTCCATGTCCTTGACCGCATCGGAAAGGATTTTGTCCGAGTTCCCCCGGAAAAAATAGTCGCGGTGGTCCTTTCAAATGCAAAAGATTCCATTCGTCCGTTTACAGAGCCGGATGCGGTTTCGAAAACGATTGCCGGGCATATTTTGGAATTTATTGCGCACGAACGGAAAAAAGGCCGTTTGCCGCGAGGACTTCCTTATCAAAGTGGGGTGGGGAATGTCGCAAACGCTGTTTTGGCAGCTATGGCCCGTGATCCGATGCAGGAACCGATTTGCCTTTTTACCGAAGTCATCCAAGAGGCCGTTTTTGAGCTGATTGAAAGCGATAAACTTGTCGGGGCTAGCGGTACGGCGCTCACCTGTTCGGCTTCGGCGTGCGATTTTTTTATGCGGAATGCCGCAGAACTGAAAAAAAAGTTTGTCCTCCGTCCGCAGGAACTATCCAATCATCCGGAAGTGATTCGCCGTTTGGGGGTTATATCCATGAATACGGCGCTGGAGTGCGATATCTACGGCAACGTGAATTCTTCGCACGTTTGCGGCTCGTCCGTGATGAACGGCATCGGCGGTTCTGCGGATTTTTCGAGAAATTGCCTGCTGGGCTTTTTCATGACACCGTCAACAGCGAAAAATGGAACGATCAGTGCGATTGTGCCCTATGTTTCCCATTTGGACCATTCCGACCACGAAACGAATGTCTTTGTTACGGAACAGGGCCTTGCGGATTTGCGCGGGCTGGATCCGGTGACACGGGCGTGTAAAATTATTGAAAATTGCGCTCATCCGGACTACCGACAGTTGTTGAAAGACTATTTATTTTATAGTTTGAAGACATCGAAAGGAAAGCACGTCCCCATCGCGCTGGACAAGGCTTTCGAAATGCATCTGCGTTTTCTTTCGAATGAAACCATGAAATAATGAACCCCAAGCCTTGAAATTCTATTTTTGCAAAGGCAAACAATAGAATCTAAAGGAATAAACAATGGCAATAAAACAAGAATTGCTTGATCAACTCGAAGAACGTCGGCGCTTCGCCCTTTCCTCTGGGTGTGGTCCGGACAAATTGGAAGCCCGCCATGCGAAGGGGCTCTTGTCCGCTCGTGAGCGGATCGAAGATTTGGTCGATGACGGTTCATTTCAAGAAGCGGGCATGTTCGTCAATCACGATGTCCGCGGTTTCGGTTTTGAAAAGAAGCAATTGGCTGGAGATGGCGTTGTCACAGGCATCGGCAACATAGACGGTCGTCCAGTGACAGTCATTTCTCAGGACTTCATGGTGAGCGGCGGTTCGCTTGGCAGCCGTCATGCTCAGAAAATGTCCGAAGCCATGCAACGCGCCATTGAACTGGGCACGCCGATTATTTCTGTCAATGATTCCGGTGGAGCCCGAATCCAAGAAGGGGTGAAAAGCCTTGCCGGTTATGGTAAAGTTTTCCGCGCCAATGTGCTTGCATCGGGAGTCGTTCCGCAGATTGCAGTCATTGCAGGCCCTTGTGCGGGCGGGGCTTCTTACAGCCCGGCATTGATGGATTTCTGCATTCAGTTGAAAGACAATTCGAATATGTTCATTTGCGGTCCGCAAGTGATCAAGGCTTCAACCGGAGAAGAAGCCCCTCTTGAAAAGTTCGCCTCGGCTAATGCCCATGCGACTGTTTCTGGCAATGTGCATTTTGTCGCCGAAGACGACAAACACGCTTCCCAGATTATCAAAAAACTGTTGAGCTTTCTCCCGGCAAACAATGCAGAACAGCCTCCCCATCAGCTGAAAGACATTTCCCTCGAAGACGACTCTGAAATGAACGAAATCATTCCAGAGGATTCCGGTCGCCCGTTGGATGCGTACAAAGTCATTGAACGCTTGGTCGATGCAAATGAATGGCTCGAAGTGAAGCGCGACTTTGCAAAAAACGTCATAACGGGTTTTGGCCGCATTCATGGAATGGTCGTTGGAATCGTTGCGAACCAGCCTAAGTACAAAGCTGGTTGTTTGGATATCGATTCTTCGGACAAGGCCGCTGAATTTGTCAACTTCTGCGACGCGTTCAACATTCCCATTGTCACGTTGACAGATGTTCCGGGGTTTATGCCCGGACTTGCCCAGGAACGCGGCGGCATCATTCGCCACGGCGCAAAGCTCCTTTATGCATACGCTTCTTGTACGGTTCCTTTGGTCACGGTTATCATGCGCAAAGCTTATGGCGGCGCTTATATCGCCATGGCGTCCAAGGATTTGGGCGGCGATATCGTTTTCGCCTGGCCCACCGCGGAAATCGCCGTAATGGGTGCTGAAGGCGCTGCCAAGATTATTTACAAGAAAGAACTTGCCGCTGCCGAAAACAAGGATGCCCTTTACAAGGAACTGGTCGCCGATTATCGCGAAAAGTTTTCGAAGCCATATCAGGCTGCGGAATCCGGCATCATTACCGATGTCATCAACCCTGCGGAAACCCGCTCAAAAGTTTCGCTCGCTTTGCGGACATTGCTCTCGAAGCGTGTTAAACGTCCCAATAAAAAACACGGATTAAGCCCTCTATGACAACAACAGAACAACCCATCCGGGCACAAGGCCCATATCCCGTTCCCGAACGGTTCAAAGAACAGTTGGCAATCATGCCGGACTCGATCAGCGCTCCTATCAAAGAGCAGCTGACCTTGATGCCCGATTCCGCTGTTTTTAAGATCTACGAAAGCGGACACAAGATTACCGTCCTTTACAAGACGAACGCTCAATCCCGCGAGGCGAATGCCCGGCAAGACAGCGTGCGGACTGCCAATGGTGAAAACAAAGCTCTTCCCATTGCCAAGGCGAAAATCAATACCGAATACATGACGGAACAGGGTGTTGTGCAAAAGTTCACCTTGGGCAAATTTGTGGAGTTCCAGGCAACTGGTCTTATCATCGTCATGATAGTCATTTTGGGCTTGATGTTCCTCACCTACTTAATGGGATTCATTGCTACCAAATTCGTGAAACCGGCAGCTCCAAATCCGGGTTCCGCTGCAGCACCGAAGCCTGCTGCGGCCCCAGCCGCTCAGACTCTGCCCCCGGCTCATTGTACGCTTGATCCCAATGCGCCCAGTGTGCATCCCGGTTTTACCAACAAGCAGCTCCAGACATTTCTGAGCATCGCTGCTGTTTCCGCACTGGATGTCCATCCGGGGCTCACCAATGAACAGTTGGCGGTCATCTTTGCCGTTGCCGCCGCAGAAGTTCTCGGTGGACCGGTTAAAGTTGTCAAATTCAAACCTCAAAGTTCGGCCGAATGGACTTGGACAGTCCAGGGTCGCGCAGAATTACAAACCAACGGGCTATAAGCTCAAAAGGAAAATACCATGAAAAAAGTCATCCGCATTACTTTTGAAGGCAAAACCTACGACGTAGAAGTCGAAGTTCTCGGCAACGCTGCGCCTGCCGCGGCCGCTCCTGTCGCTGTAACCCCGGTTGCTGCTCCCGTAGCCGCCGCTCCCGCTGTTCAAGCCGCCGCTCCGGCTCCGTCTGCTGCACCCGCTGGCGGAACGCCCGTTCCCAGCCCGATGATGGGCATTGTCTTCAAGCTCAAAGTCAAGGTCGGCGACAAGGTGAAGATGAACCAGGAAGTTGCCGTTCTCGAAGCGATGAAAATGGAAAATTCCATCGTTTGCCCCTGCGACGGCACTGTCGCTTCCATCGAAGTCAAGGAACAGGACTCTGTCACCGAAGGCCAAGTCTTGATGACCATCGCCTAAAGGAAATCTTATGAGCGAGATTTTAAACTCTGTTTCGGAAATGTTCTCATCGGGAACGGGATTCTCGATGATTACAGGCCCGATGCTCGTGATGTGGCTTGTCAGTTTCGTGCTGATGTACTTGGCGATTGTCAAAAAGTACGAGCCGTTGCTGCTTTTGCCCATTGCGATTGGCGCGTTGGCTGTCAATATCCCTTCTCGCGGTTTTTACGAAGGCGGTTGGGGTATTGAAGGCATGTTCACGCCGACTGCCGGGCTGTATTATTACATCAGCCAGGGAGTTCACCTAGAACTCTTCCCGCCCATCATTTTCTTGGGTGTCGGTGCAATGACCGATTTTGGACCGCTGATTGCGAACCCCCGTACGCTGATTCTCGGCGGTGGTGCTCAGTTTGGCGTGTTCGTTACGATGTTTTGCGCTGTCGCTTTTGGTGGATTTTCTTTGGGTGAGGCAGCTTCCATCGGAATTATCGGTGGAGCGGATGGTCCGACGTCGATTTTCACGGCGAACAAACTCGCTCCGCATTTGATTGGTCCGATTGCCGTTGCCGCATATACCTATATGGCGTTAGTTCCTTTGATTCAACCGCCCATTATGCGCTTGATGACCAATTCCAAGGAACGCGTCATTCGGATGAAGAGCTTGCGCAAGGTTTCCAAATTGGAACGCATCGTCTTTGCCGTGATGGTGATGGTGGTGTGCGTACTTGTCGTTCCTGATGCCTCCGCTTTGATTATCATGCTGATGCTCGGCAACATTTTCAAGGAATCCGGCGTTGTGGACCGTCTAGTCAAAACCTCTCAGAACGAACTGATGAATATCGTCACGATTTTCTTGGGAACGTCTGTCGGTTTGACCATGGCAGCGGATATTTTCTTGCAGCCAAAGACATTGCTCATCATCGCGATGGGAGTCGTCGCTTTCGGATTCTCCACATTTGGCGGACTTCTCCTTGCCAAAATCATGAACTGGTGCAGCCCCAAGAATCCGGTCAATCCGCTGATTGGTTCGGCGGGTGTCTCGGCAGTTCCGATGGCGGCTCGTGTTTCCCAGTTGGAAGGCGCGAAGTATGATCCGCAAAACTTCCTTCTAATGCACGCCATGGGACCGAACGTTTCGGGTGTCATTGGAACGGCCATTGCCGCGGGTTATATGATTTCCCGACTGGCTTGATCAAAGTATCAAAAAGCCACAAAGCTCCGGATTTTCCGGAGCTTTGTGTTTTAAATCAGCAGTTTACCGCAAAAAGGAAAGTAAAAATTCCCTCCGCTACAGCTTTTCTGGTGGGGAACCGTTCGACAAATCGATGCTGTTTGATTTTGAATAAAGTTTCCTTTTGCAAAAACGGTTCCTCCTTTGCCGTCAAAGCCGTGCAAAATTCACCCGATTACAGAAAAGTTTTTCATTTAAAGCCCCATCATTTCTTAGTTTTCTGTTCACATTCCAAATTTCAAATTTCGCCGTTTTAATTTCTAACGACACGGTCTATTGGGGAAAAAGTATTTCGGTTTGTTGCGTTTTCCACGATTCTTGCACGGCAGCGCGGATGCGGTCGCCTTTTTCTAAATGGCCAATCAGCAAGGGTGAGTTGGGGTCGTGATTCCGGATGTTTTTTTCGAAGGATTCCTGGCTGCTTGTCGCATAGCAATATTTGCACAGATGTCCGCAGCTGTCGTAGGCTCCGATGTCGTTTCCGGCGTAACAGTTGCAGGTGTCGCGTAGGCGTTTTCCGGTGGGAATTCGCAAAGGCGTGTGAATGGCTTTTGCGATGACTTGTTTTGTAATGCATCCGCTGATGTCCACGCCGTAAGGCTTTAAAAAATCGCCCTCTGCGCAGCTTTGGATGCGAATGCCGAAGCGTTTTCCGATGCGGACAAATTCTTTTGCCAATAAAATCTGAACTTCCCGGGGGACGCTCTCCGCTTCGGGAAAGTGCTCTAAGACTTTGGCATAAAGGTCTATAAAACTGATGACACAAGTATGCGTGAACCCGGATAGTTCCGCAGCCATCTTTTCAAAAGCGATCAAATGCCGTTCGATGGAATATTTCTTTGAAATGAATATGGGATCATAACGCCATGCGACTCTTTCAACGCCTATACGCCGGGAAAGTTCTTGGAACGTTTGCAAGACAAAGTCCTTGTTTGGAACATGGGGCTCGATTTCTTTCCCATAAGGTGTTATCGTGACAAACCAAAATTGCCCGTAAGGTTCCAAAAGGTTCATGTAAGGGAGCATCGGCGCAGGATTTTTGCTGCAAAAACCAATCATGTCGACGACGGATGGCGAAAGAATGTATTTCGTAATTAGTTTTTGATTGTATGGATTGCGAACCAAAACGAAGCCTTCTGTCAATCGATTGGAAAACCATTTTGCAAAGAAAGCCGGAATGTCCGTGCGAAATCCGGTTTGAATAATCATGGAGCGAAAGGCTTGATGTATTTTTCTTTGAACTCCGCCGCGGGAATCGGACGGGAAATCAAATAACCTTGGATAAGGTCTGTTCCGGCGTTTTTCATAACGGTTAGGGAATCTTGGGTTTCAACGCCTTCGGCACAAAGCCGGATGGTTCCTTTTTTACAAAAGTCCGAGACCAGTTTTAAAATGGAACGGTGCTGCGGATATTTGACAAAATTTTGAGTCAGTTTGAAATCAATTTTCAGTATGTCAATGGGAATGTCGCATAAAATGATGAGCGATGCGTAACCGGTTCCAAAGTCGTCAAGGGCAGTTTTTACTCCCATTTCCCGGAGTTCTTTGAAAAGTTCGGCAAATTCTTCGGTCGCCTGGATGCGGCACGATTCCGTGAGTTCTAACACAAGAGACGAAGCGGGAATCGCGTATTTGCGGAGAACGGATGATACTGTTTCTTTGAATCGGGAATCTAAAAACTGAATGCTGGAAACATTGACGTGAATTTGTTCAAAACCGGAATGGAGGGATTTCCATTCGGCTAAATGTTGCATCGCCTTGTCGATGACCCAGGCTCCGACGTGGATAATGTCGCCCGTCATTTCCAGCAAAGGGATGAATTCTGCCGGGCTTACCGAGCCGAGTTCGGGCGTTGAAAACCGGAGCAGGGCTTCTGCGGATTTGCATTTGGTTTCGTTCGTGGCGACAATCGGCTGAAAGTAAAGCTCGAATCCGCAACAATCATTCTGCAGGCTTTTTTTTATGGCTTCGCGGATTTTGGATTGCCGGAGTTTTTGAATGTAAAGTTCTTCTGTGTAATAGACCAGTTCTTTGGCGTGGAGCGTTTTGGCGTGATCGATGGCGTAATACAGATTTTGCTGGAGCCTGTCCACATTGACGCCATCAGAGGGGAAGATGGTCGCGGCGCAAACGAAGTCTTGATCGAAATCGATATTTTCAACGCGGATGTTTCTCAGAACTTTTTGGATTGCTTCAAATGCGGCGTGGATGTCCGTTTTTTTGCAAGATTTGATGATGACTGCAAAATGGGAGCCTTGCATCCGAAACAGAGAATCATCTTTGTGCAATTCTTTTTTCAGCAAAACGCCCATGGTGTAAAAGAACTTGTCGCCGAATGCGTATCCATGGTCGTCGATGATTTTTTTGAAATTGAGCAAATCGAACATGAGGACGGCACCCCGATCGTTCTTTTGCAAACGCTCCCGCAAATTTCGGCGGAATTCATGGATGGTTCTCAAGTTGGAAATGGGATCAATTTTGTTTCGATAGCCGAGTGGGCGGATAAATCCCGCGGCCCGGGCTGGTTGTCCGTTCTTGTCGTAATCGACACTGCTACTGCAAAGAATCCATTCGTAGTTTCCCGTGGCGGTTTCGATGCGGTATTCCAAATCGTGACGCTTGACAGTTGAATGGAAAATGTTTTCAAAGTAAGCGTTGAATTTTTCCCTGTCTTCGGGATAAATGCGATTTTCCCAAAAATCACGGATATTTTTCGTTTTGGCGGATTTTAACCCTAAAAAAGCTTGGGCTGATTTGGACCAGACGACGGCGTCTTGTTTTAAATCGCTAGCGAAAAAGAACGCAGAGTCAGAACTGTTCGAAAGTGCTTGGAACAGTTGATTTTCATTCTCTTTTAAAACTTCGGTCATGCCTGTAAATCCAAAAACAAAAGCTCCTATCAATTTGAATATAGGCTGAAGCAGGGAATTTTCAAATTGATTCGCTTAGCGGAGAAGCTCCAAATTGGAATAGTCGAGCGTTAGACCAGTGTCTGACCAAAAATTTCGTGCCACGGGAGTCCCCATTTGCCAATTTCCGCCATGAACGGATCTGGGTCAAATTGCTCCATGTTGAAAACGCCTGCGCCTTTCCATTTTCCGGTCAGGAGCATGGCACCGCCGAGCATCACAGGAACGCCTGTTGTGTAGCTGACAGCTTGTGCTTTGACTTCTTTAAAGCATTCCGCGTGGTCGCATACGTTGTAGATGAAATACGTTTGCGGCTTGCCGTCTTTTTGACCGGTGAGTTGGCAGCCGATGCACGTTTTGCCCGTGTAGTTCTTGCCAAGGTTCCCCGGTTCGGGGAGCAGGGCTTTGAGAAACTCTAACGGAATGATTTTTTGACCGTGGAAATCCACCGGGTCTATCCGCGTCATGCCGACATCTTCGAGAACGCGGAGATGGGTCAGGTATTCTTCTCCGAAGGTCATCCAGAAACGGGCCTGTTTGATTTCGGGAATGTGCTTGACAAGGGATTCGAGTTCTTCGTGCCAAAGCAGATAACTTTCGCGCGGACCGACTTGCGGATAATCGACGCTCTTGTGTTCGGACATGGGCGGAATTTCGTAAAAGTTTCCATCGCGATAGAATTTTCCGTTTTGGGTAACTTCGCGGATGTTGATTTCCGGGTTGAAATTGGTGGCGAATGCCTGTCCGTGGTTTCCGGCGTTGCAGTCGACAATGTCTAATGTGTCGATGGTGTCGAAATAATGCTTTTTCGCATAGGCGGTGTAGACATTTGTGACGCCGGGATCAAATCCCGATCCGAGAAGTGCCGTGATGCCCGCTTGTTTAAAACGGTCGTGGTAGGCCCATTGCCAGGAATATTCAAAGTGCGCTTTGTCCTTGGGTTCGTAATTCGCTGCGTCGAGATAGTTCACGCCTTCGGCAAGGCATGCGTCCATGATGGCCAAATCTTGGTAGGGGAGAGCAACGTTGAGAACCAGTTCCGGTTTAAAATCCCGGATGAGTGCTGCAACTTCGCTAGCCTTGTCCGCATCGACTTTTGCCGTGTGGACGGGAATGTTCTTGATGTCGGCGGCGATAGAGTCGCATTTGGACTTTGTCCGGCTGGCCAAAAGAATTTCTGAATAAACGTCTGCATTCTGTGCGCATTTGCGGACAACGACACCAGAAACGCCACCGGCTCCGATAATCAAGACTTTGGACATCTTTAACTCCTTGAAGAGATTTTTCGTGTCAAATATACTTATTTGGAGAAAGGGAAAAGGGCGTGTATTTGACGAATGTTCTTGGACTTTATACCTTACAGAATGAATTCAATTGCTGATGGTTCAATACTCAAGTTGAAGCTAAGTTCTGACCCGTTTCGCTCCTGAATGATCTGGGCGTTGAACTTTCTTTTTGCGAAAACGGCTAGCCTTTGTTGGCCGGACCGTGTGAAATTCGACACATCAACAGAAAATGCTTTTGTTTAAAATCCAAATCAATAAAACCATTTCCTTTTCGCACTTCTCGTACCGCATCGTTTGGCAGCAATCAGATTCTGGCGTTGTGCTTTAAGATGATCCTTGGCGTGGAGCTTTTGTTTTGCAAAAGAACGTTCCCTTTCACAAAAAAGATTTTTGTCCGTAAGCAAAACGATTATATTAAATTTGAAACACCCGGGTAGAAATCTCCATGTGCTGGACAGGAAAATTGTTGCGGATGCTGTTGCCTTTTTGCGCCTTCGTTGTCGCAAGTTGTCAGTCGTCGATGGAGCTTGCGAATGAAGCGCTCCGCATCGGGGATTTTGAACGGGCTATTGAACGGTTTGCGAAAATTTTAGACGAAAATCCGGCAAACAGGGAAGCCCGTTATGGAATGGCCCTTGCTCTTTTTGGAAAAGCGGAATCTGCGGAAATGTCCGGTGAGCATTCGGTAAAACTCTGGATGAATGCCCTGACAGAATTTCGGATTCTTTCGAATGTCGACAGCTCTGCCGCCCAAAAGATGCATTCCTCTGCTCTTTTTTATTTGGCGCGGGCGCGGACTTTTGAAAATCCGCAAGCGAAAATTCTCGACATTTTGGACGAATCCATTCTTCTCGACAGTACAAATTATTACAGCTGGAATCTCAAGGCGCTGGCCCTTTCTGGATACGGCGATGTGGAATTTGCACAAAAAATATTCCAGTGGATTCTCTCTGAAAATCCGGATTTTTCACCGGCCTATTCCAATTTGGGAAAACTTTATTGGGAACAGGGGAATGTGGAAAAAGCTTGGGAGGTTTGGTCTGCTGGCTCATTGCGGTTTCCGGAAAATCACCACTTGGATTTTTGGACTAAAATAGCGGAGGATTCTTTGAACGCAAAGTTTGCTAAGAGGGGAATTTTGCCGTGATGGATTTTGGCCGCTTGTCGGAAATCCGGATGTTGCAACGTGGCGGAGAAGCGGTCGTTTACAAGGCGTGCCTCGATGGAAAAATGCCAGTCGCCGTCAAGGTTTATTCAAATGGAAATTTTCCTGAAGATAAAACCGCGCTTTTTTTACAAGAACCGATTGTTGGAATTCCCCGGATACTAGAATGGGGAACCTTTGACGGCAATGCTTTTTCGGTCTCGGAATATATCCGTGGGATTCCCAGCTCCCAGCTTTCGCCGATGCCGCTTCGAGAAGCCATTGGAATGATGCGCCGTATCTGTGCAACGCTTTCCCGGACTTTTGCAAAAGGTGTTCTCCATGGGGATTTGAATCCGGAAAATGTGTTGGTCACTGAGGAGGGTTCCCCCGTTCTGTTGGATTTTGGCATTCGGGGGTTGGGTGCTCCGCGGTTTGCCGCGCCGGAGCGCTTTGAAGGTGCGCCTGCCAATGTGGAAAGCGAACTTTTCAGTTTGGGAGCGATGCTTTATTTTTGGATTTCGGGCGAACCTCTTTTGGGCGGAGAAACATTTGAATCAATAGAATCGGCGGTGTTCCGAGTCGATTCCTTGGACGTGAACTCGCTGTTGCTTGGCCGGGGCGTTCTGCCTTTGGAAGAAGTTCTGTCGGTTCGGGATTTGTGGAAGGGAACGCTTTGCAGAAATCCATCGGAAAGGTTCGAAGACTTTGAAGAATTCGATGAGAACCTTGAAATTGCGGAACATAATTTGCAGAAGATCCGGGTGGAAAATTCTCAGCCGGCGGCGATTTGGAAAAAGAAATTGACGGAACGGATTCGCGAACGCGAAATGCGGATAGAAACTTCTCCCGGCGTATGTTTGGAAAATTTTTCCAAGGCTTTCGGAACAAAAAGTTTCAAACGGCATCGGATTGCCCTTAAAATTTTGTCTGCAGGACTGATTCTTTTGGGCCTACTCCTTTTGTTCATTTATATTGGAAGAGAAAATTCCCGGACTTCGGATATCGAGGATGTCGGCAATGTGATGTTAAAACGTTCCCGTACACAGATGGGCGATGACGCCTTGGAAAAAAATCCGACGTCTGGTATCCGGGGGATCCTCGTGGATTCCGATTCTTCCCTTTACGAGTGAAAAGGAGTTTGTGTGACCGCAGAATCATTGTTTGCCGCATCTGGACTTTTAGACATGCTGTCCCGGCTTCTCGACGAATCCATGCCCGAAGAGCTGCTCCCGGCGATTGCGAAAGCAGCGTGCCGGGCTTTGAATGCGGATGCCGCTGTCCTCGAAATCCCGGCAGAGCTTGCTGAATCGCCTTTCCGTTACGCTTATCCTTCATCGGTCGCCATTTCACTGAGTGCGGTGGAACGCGCCCGCGAAGAAAAATGCGCCATTTTGTGGAATTTGGCAGAAAACGGGGATGTTTCGAAATCCATCGTAAAAAACAATTTGACAAGCATTTTGGTGGCTCCGTTCAAAACGCCTGCGGCAGAGAACGCTTCAGGATTTTTGTATTTGCAGCGGGAAGCGCGGGCGGAATCCTTTGATGAAAATGACAAGAAACTGTTTGATAAATTTGTCGTTGTCCTTGAAAAAATCGCCGCTTCGGCTTATCGTCGAAAAACAGACAAGGATTCGTTAGATGAATTGCGCGGAGTCGAGCGGAAGGGACCATTAGTCTATGCGTCATCGGCGATGGCGAAACTCATTGCGGCGGCAGAGAAATTCATCGCATTGCCGGCTCCGGTCATTATCCGGGGAGAAACGGGAACGGGGAAAGAAGTCTTGGCGCGGTGGATGCATTCCCGGAGTCCCCGGGCTGAAAAACCGTTTATCGCCATCAATTGCGGAGCCATTCCGGAAAACTTAATCGAATCGATTCTTTTTGGTCATGTGAAGGGTTCGTTCACGGGAGCCATCGATACGCGGAAAGGCGTTTTTGAAGAAGCGGAGGGAGGAACGCTCTTTTTAGACGAAATCGGAGAACTTCCGCTGAATATGCAGGTGAAATTGCTTCGTGTGCTGCAGGAACATCACATTACTCGGGTCGGCGACAATCGGGAAATTCCGGTCAACGTCCGGATTATTTCGGCGACTCATGTGAATTTGGAACAGGCGGTGAAAGAACACCGTTTCCGGGAAGATTTGTATTACCGTGTCCAGGTAATGCCGTTAGAAATTCCTCCACTCCGGGATCGCGGACAAGATGTTTTACTGTTGGCCGAAGATTTCGCCAAGCGTTATGCGGCGGAATACGGCCTTGGAAAATTCCATTTTTCCCGTGCGGCAGAAAAAGCGCTGCTCGCCTATTCGTGGCCGGGAAATATCCGGGAATTGGAAAATAAAGTGCAAAAGGCGCTTGTCCAGGCGGAGCGGTCGGTCATTACGCCTAAGGATTTGAATTTGGACACTTTGCGGAACAGCGTCAAGGAATCGCCCCGTACGCTTAAGGAAGCACGTGAAATGGCGGACCGGGCGGTCATCGATTCCGCATTGCGCGACACGGGCGGTAATTTGACTCTTGCGGCGACTATTTTAGGCATCGACAGAAAGGTTCTTCGCGAAGTCATGGAGCGGCTTGGCATCAAAAAGGAAGATTACAAGAATTCGCCATCGAGGAGCGCAGACAAATGATGCGGATTGGTGGCACGTTTTTGGCGAAATGGTCTGTATGAAGTACGGAATTTTGGGCATTTTCGTTTTGTCTTTGGTTGTATCCGCTTCTGCAGAGGCGAATATGTCGCCCGAAGCCCAAATGTCTGGGCCTGCCGAAGAATCCATTTCAAAACGGGGAATGCCCTCTGCGGAAAACGCATCTTGGGAACAAAAACGGGCGGAAAGGCGCGAAGCGCGGGAGCGTATCTTGGTCCGCTTGCGGGAAAGTTCTGCCCGGGAAAAAGAAGAAGTGCGGAACGGACTTTCTGGAAATCGGGAAGAAACCTCCCGAATGAAGCCGTTTGCCCCGAAAAGGGAAATGCCTTTCCGTGAAGGGGGGCCGTCTTGGAGGGAAGATCCGCGAATGCGTATTCCCGACAAAGAAAGACCGATGCCACCGCCTCCGGAATACGGCGATCCGAAGCGTTAATCCATGAAAGTTGCGGAGGTCTGGTCGCGTTTTTTGATCTGCGTTCTGCTGTCGTACTGCGGAATTTTCGCCCGTGCACCCCAAGATTCCCTTTTTGAAAAGGCTCTGGATGCGGAAGCGGTGGGGGATATAGTGGCAACGCTCAATTATCTCGAAGAAGCGAAATCTTATGGTGGCCGTTATACGGATGAGATCCAGGAGATTTTGGAAGCGTATTATGACGCTCTTCAAATGCCGAAATCGCCGGATGAAGATGAAATTTTCCCGTTGAAATTTTTTGCCCGGGTAGAAGCGAAGGCGATTCGTTACGATGAATTCGGCGATTCTTTGGGAGCGCATGAAAATGCGGGAGAAGTTTTTTTGCAACTGGATGCGGAAATGGAAAAAGACAGGGGTCCGCTGACGCATTTTTTCACGGTGGGCGTTTCTGCAAGTGGAAATTTTCGCGAAGACGGCTCTGTTTTGGACACCAGCCGTTGGGCGTTTTCTCCGCATTTGGAGTATTCCCTGCAGGGAGAATTGTTTGCGGCGTTCTTGTTGGCGGAAGTGGAAATTTCGGAAGCAGACGGGGCGGTTTTGGCCTTGTCTGCTTCGGGGAACCGCACTTTTTTTTCGGCAGGGGACGTTCGCATGGGCATGGACGCGTTCGGTTATTGGAACGGAAATTGGCGGACGCGGTTAAAGTGGGGCGGTTTTGTGGAAATCAGGCCCCGGATGGGCTTTTGGATGAACGCTTCGTTGTCGGGGCGTTTTGACGGGGATACGTCGGTGTCCGCTTCTTTTTGGCAATATCAGCCAAAAGAGTTTGGAAACGGCTTAGAGCCGGATTCTGTCTGGGAACGTTATTACTTGGGAAAAAATGCAAAGCTCGGCCCGGAACTTCAAATTCAGTTGGGATGCAGGTTCAACCGGGCGTTTTCCGTGGATTTGTGGGGCGAACTTTTTTATTCGAATAGTCCGTTCAAAGACCGTTGGAAGATTTTCGCAAATGAAATGGAAGGAATGTCCGCATGGGACAATCGAGCGTGGAATCGCCAATTGTTACAGGGGGCTGCCCGCTTGAAGATGCGTTTCCGCGGCGAACATTTTGGAACATATCTTTCCGTTGGAGCGCATTTTCGCCGATATTTGAATTTGCCCGAAGACCATCCGGAAATATACGCGCTGGCTTATTTGTTGGGAGAAGTCCGTTTAGGGGCGGATTTTGAATTTTAGCCGCCCCAAAAAACGGTTTGGCATGGGATTTGCTTAAAGCTGGGCGTGTGTCGGAGTGAATTTTTAAAATTGCTTATCGCGTTTGCCGGGATTGCCTGGGCAAATGGAGAATCGCTTGCGTTAGACGAAAGGCTCTCCCAGAGAACCAATTGGAAATCCCAGTTGGAATCCCGGATGCTGTCTTTACCCCAGGAATCTCGAAAGGAACTTGAAAAAAAACTTTGCGACCGGGAAGGATTTCGCGATGAATGGCGACGGGGCCATTTTGAAAGTTGGCGAGAAAATCGCCCACCGAGAATTCGGGAAGAATGGTTTCGGCTTTAGGAAATGCCTCCAAATCGGGATGAAAAAAATGCGGATCGACGATAAAAGGAATCGTCTATCCGCAGGAATAAAAATATTCTCGAACGGCTTTAAAATCCCGTTCTGACCCTCGGGAAAACGGGATCAGTTGATTTTGCGCAAAACGCCGATGACCCGGCCCGCAATGGAAAAGTTCCTGTCCGGGTTGACGATAATCGGCTGGTATTTGGGGTTGGCTGGGCACAGTTCAATGTGGTCGGGCTTGGGCTGGTAATATTTGACCGTTGCTTCGTCGTCGACTTGTGCAATGATGATTTCGCCGCTTTCGGCGACTCCTTGTGAACGGGCAAAAACCAGGTCTCCGTCAAAAATCCCGGCGTTGATCATGGAGTCGCCCTTGACATGGAGGGCAAATACGTTGGGCTGGCTGGCGAGGAAATCTCTATCGACGGTGACAGTCCCTTCGATGTTTTGAACGGCGAGAATCGGTGTTCCTGCAGCGACACGACCGATGATGGGAACTTCGACTGTGTTCTCGGCGGACGAATCGCCGGAAACGTTTTCGTTTTGACTGTCTATGATTTCAATGCCGCGGCTAAGACGAGGCGCACGCCGGATGTAGCCTTTTTTTATTAGGGCGGCGAGGATGGAACGGACTCCGTTTGTAGAAGAAATGCCAAATCTGTCGCCGATTTCGCGGACGGTGGGCGGCATTTTTTCCGTTTCGGTGCGGGAACGGATAAAGTCGTAAATTTCTTGCTGGCGGGCTGTCAGCGGTTTTTGAATATTTTCCATAAAAGACCTCGTGCTTTTGTTTAAAGATACTGCACATTTGTTTAATTGTCAATATATTCAGTGCACATTTTTTCGCGAAAGGATTTTGATGCGCTTTTTTTGAACTTTGCATTGGCGCATAGGGCAGATTTATCTAAATTTGGCTTCGAAGTCGTTCCCTTTTTCGCCGATTGGCGATTTTGTCCTGTTGGACCTTTACTTAAGGCCGTTGAGCTCCTTGGAGCGTTAGGAAATGGCCATCATTCTGCGACTTCCGCGTGATACGGCCCTTCCATCCGTGTCCTGCGCCACCCTTTGATTGAGGTACCCTAAATGGAATACATAAATCTCTTACTTTCCGCTGTTGCGGTCATTCTCGGCATCTTGATTTTGCTCAAGGTCAATAAAATCAGTAACGATCAGCACACTCCGATTGTCAAGCGCGTTTCGGAAACGGGACTGAAGCCCTCTCGCCATGCGCTTAGCGCTCAGGAAATGGCTTCCCGTGGAAACGCGAATCGGCATGAAGGGGATCGTGGAAACGACCGTCAGCGCAACGGTGCTAACGGCAACCGCGGAGAACGCGGATTCAACCGCGATCGCAACGAACGTCGCAATAATGGCCGCGGAGAACGCCGCAATGACCGTCGCCGTGAATTCACTGCCGAAGCTCCGGCTGTTGCAGCGCAGGCTGCCGCTCCGGTCGCTCCTCAGGCTCCGGTGGAAGTGGCTCCGGCAGCTCCAGTTCAAGCCGCTCCGGCTCCAGCCCCGGCAGCTCCCGCTGTGGAAACACCGAAAACGGAAGGCCGCCGTCCTCTGCCTCCGCGTGTTCAAGCTTCTCTCCCCGAAACTCCGGCTCCAGCCCCAGCTCCTGTTGTAGAACCGGAACCTGTTGGCGCGGAATTCGAACCGTCGAAAGTCCGTTATGGCCGCCGCAATGCGATTAAGAAACTCCCCGTTGAAGACGAGGCTTCTGAATCCGGCGAAGCTCAGGCTTGATTCGGTTGAAACGATGAATGGGAAGTCCGCAAGAATGCGGGCTTCCTTTTTGTATAAACGGAAAACGATTCCGGCGGGCAGATGATGCCAAAAGCCTTGGATAGAAAATCAAAAGTCCATTCTGCGAAAACGGCTAGCCTTAGCTCTTTAAACCGTGCAAGGTTCACCCTTCTTGCAGAAAAGCCTTTCCGTTTGAAATCCCCCCCAATTCAATCCATTCCGTTTGTGCCGTAAATTGCGGGGACGGGCGATGGGATTGCTCTTGAAAATATGGTTTGCGGTTGCTTTAACGGCAAAGGATTGCCATTTTTTGCGCGAAGGTTTTTACGTCGCTGAAGGCATCGATTGGCAGGCAGAAGGATTCGCGGGAAAGCCTATAGGCGTTCGGATTTCTTTTGGCGTCTTGGGTTGTTGTTTTGAAATGTTCAAAGCACGGTTCTGCGGAAAGTGGTCGCGGATAATAAATTCGAGAGGGGATTCCGCTTTGGGAAAGTTTTTGAACGAAGGCGTCCCGGTTTTGTGTGCAAACGGCGTATTGGGCGAAAACGCTCGTATTGTTTTCGGCGATTACCGGAAGCCGGAATGTTTCGGTGGGGAGCACTTCTCTGTAAAGGTTGGCGTTGTGTTGTCTAATGCGGAGTTCCGCTTCGAGGTGTCTTAGTTTGACGTTTAATATGGCTGCCTGGAGTGCGTCAAGGCGGCTGTTTGTGCCAATAGACGTGTATTTACCATTTTCGGATTGACCGTGGCGGGAAAATTCCCGGATGCGGTTGGCTAGGTCCGGGTCGTTTGTAAAAACGGCTCCGCCATCGCCGAAGGCTCCGAATGGTTTTGTGGGGTAAAAACTGGTGGCGGCAGCAGTCGCCAAAGAACCGGCGGCGATTCCGTTCTGGGTTGCCCCGAAGCTTTGCGCAGCGTCTTCCAACAGCCATAGTCCGTGCCTTTGGGCGATTTTTCGCAGGGCGGGATAATCGGCGCATTGGCCGAACAGGTCCACAGCGATGATGCCGACAGTTTTCTCTGAAATCCGATCTTCGACGGAACGTGGAGAAATCAAGAAGTCTTCGCCGACATCGGCAAAGCGGGGGATGCCGCCGGCGATAACGACGGCTTCTGCTGTCGCGACGAACGTGTAATCGGGAAGAACGACCTCGTCCCCGGGTTCAAGGTGGAGTGCGGACAAGGCTAGCGCGAGCGCCGAGGTTCCACTGGAGCAGGAAATGGCGAAAGAAGCGCCTGTCTTTTGAGATAACGATTGCTCTAGCCGCAGGACTTCTGGGCCGCCGATGAGTATTCCGCTTTCTAAAACAGCCGTGATGGCGGCATCCATTTCATTCTTGTAAGCCTTATACTGGGCACTCAGGTTCACAAACGGAATCATGTTCCAAAACTACAAAATCACGCATTCCGCTGTAAATAGAAATGGTATTCCTGCCGAATCCGGGCTATTTTGGAACGCTGCCTTGACTAATTGCCCGTTTTTAACTAACTTTATCGCAACATAACAAGGTTTTTCACCCGGAGATATAAGGTGCCTAATCACAAGTCTTGCAAAAAGCGCATTCGTCAGACCAAGAAACTGACCGCTCTCAACCGTTCCGTTCGTTCTGCCATCCGCACGAGCCTCAAAACCATCCGCTCTGCTGCTGACAAGGACGCTGCTCTCAAGGAAATGCCGAACCTCTTCAGCATGCTCGACAAGGCTGCTGCCAAGGGGCGTGCCGGTTTCAATGCGAACCGCGCTGCAAACTACAAAGCGAAAATTGCAAAGGTCGTGAACGGTCTTGCCGCCAAGGCCTAATTCGAACAACCGCTTTTTTACGAGGCCGCGGTTGTCATTTCCGCGGTCTTTGTAATTTTTGTGTTGATTTGCTCCAATTGTCCTTATTTTTGTTAGATTATTTGAAAACTTCAAGGAAGAAGAATGTCATCAATCAACTTCGCTACTCGTGAAATCAGTTGCAAGGTCGTTTATTACGGGCCTGGGTTGAGCGGCAAGACGACAAATCTTCAAGTAATCCATCAGAAAATGCCCCAGGACAAGCGGACCGATATGGTTTCTTTGGAAACCGAAGGCGATAGAACTCTGTTCTTTGACTTCCTTCCGCTGAATCTGGGCGACATCAAGGGTTTTAAGACCAAGTTCCAGCTTTATACGGTTCCTGGCCAGGTTTATTACAATTCGACAAGGAAAATCGTTCTTCGCGGAGTCGATGGCATTGTCTTTGTCGCGGATTCCCAACGTTCCCGCGAAGCGGAAAATTTGGAAAGTTTGCAAAATTTGCGGCAAAACCTGGAAGATTATGGCGTGAATCTCGATGAAATTCCGCTCGTTTTGCAATACAACAAGCGCGACATGGAAAATGTCTTTACGCTTGATGAAATGAACAAACTGTTGAATCCCAAAAGCCTTCCGTTCTTTCCGGCGACGGCGCATAATGGAAAAGGCGTGGTGACAACGTTGAAGGCAATTGCGATGTTGGTCATTCAACGTTTTAACGTCAAACAGGGATTTTTGCGCAAAGCAGCGGACAGCGTTCACAACACGGGAGTGCACGATGTGACTCTCGGAGGAAAGGACGGCGTTTCTGTTTCGCCTTCGGTTCAACAGCAACCGGCGGCATCCTCTTCGCCGGGAAATCTTCCCGATTTGGGCACTTCGCTGGGAGCCGCTTCTGCGTCGCCATTCCGGATGCCGAATTTTGTTTCGCGTTCGGCTGCGGGGGATTCCGCAAATCGCGGTGGACTTTTCCAAAAAAGTTCTTCACCGTTTGGACGGCCTGTTTCTTCACCGGGGCAACGTCCTCGCCCATTTGGAAGAGCTCCGTTCGACAAGGACGAAGGCGCATCCAATGACGATGATATTGAACTTCGTCCGTATGTTCCCAAGAAAAAACCGTAATCCAAGGGGCTTTTGAATGAGTAATTTCACTGTTTATACAGACGACGCGGAAAAAGTCCGCCGCCTCATGCAAGCTTACCTTTCGAATGTCAAGGCGGACTACATCATGCTGGTGCATCGGGATGGTTCCGTGATTGCGGAAGTCGGATCCATCGGCATGGATACGACCCCCCTTGCGGTTCTCAGTACGGCTTCTTTTGGCAGCGCCAAACAAATTGGAGTCATGTTGGGCGAAGGGGAATTCAAATCCGTATCTTATGTGGGAGAAAAGCGTTCCATTTACATTGCTCCCGTTGAAGATACGCTGCTTCTAGTCCAGATTTTTCCGGGTAGCAAGCTCCCGAACCGCATCGAAGATTACAACAAGTTGCTGGTTGAAAAACTGGTGGAGGCCGTGCCTGCGTTTACGCAGAATACGAGCAAAATTCGCCGTTAGGAGTTTTCGGTGCACAACGTGCCGCCATTCCGTTACGTGAGAAAGACAACGCTAGTCTTGCTGACGGTTTTTATCTGTTTTTTTGTTCATCGCGTCATCGTTTCTTTTTCTGGAGATGGAACAGACGGGAATGCCTTTGACAATTCGCCTGTCAAGCAGCTAAGTGGGGTCGTTTGCCGTAACATTGTCGACGGCGCGCCCTTCGGTGTGGATTCCGTGTTTCCTATGCACACCCGTTTGCATTTTTATTCCGAATTGCCGAAACTTTCCTGGGATATTCCTGACCGCAAAATTTTGCACATTTGGTATAATGGGGTAGACACGGTTAGTAAGGTTTGGTGTAAAGTGGATGGGAATTCTTGCGAAAGTTCTCTTGCTCCCCAGTTGCTTTCTGTGGGGGATTGGAGCGTAGACGCTATCGATGGCCGCAAACTGTTGTCTTCCCGTCAATTCAGGGTTGAACCGTCAAGGGAATAGTCCTTGCCGAACGCCTTTATCTGGGTGCTGATTTTTTCGGGCATAGCCCTTGCAGAGTCGGTGTATTCGGTACTCGACAAAGATTCGATTCCCATTTGGCGGGGAGTGCCTTTTTTAAAAAAAGAGGCGGTCTGGGAGGCTTCTGACGAGCAGGCTTTCGAGAGCGATTCTGCCAAATTGCAGATGGCTGGTTCCAAAACAATTCAGGTCATTGTCGGGGATGGCGGGACAGAAGTCAACCAGGAACTTCACCTTTCGATTCAAGGCGAAGCGACCCGTGGCGTTTTCGTCGATGCGCTCCTTTCGGACGTGGGACGGGAAGCGGGCGAAGAACGGACTGCGACTCTCCGTGAAGTGGATGAAGTCCGCTTTCGTGTCGAATCGGAACATCTGTTTTTGCATTTGGGCGACATGACGTGGCGCATTTCTGATTTTGGTCTTTCGGGACTGGAACGGGCGACTCTTGGGGCGGCGGCAGGCGTCAAAGTTTCGCATTCCCGCATTCGTGGCGTTTACGGATTCGATGAATTGCAACGCGTGACTTCGACTTTTGCCGGAGTCGATGGTCAGCAAAAAGGCTATTTGATTTCATCGGGAACTTCGGACGTTTATGTCTCTGTCGTTCCTCATTCGGAAACGGTTTATTTGAATGGGAAAAAACTTGTACGAGGTGATGACTACACGGTGAATTACGCCGGGGGCGTCCTGGACTTTTTGGGAACGCGGATTCCCGGTTCCCAAGATGAGATTTTAGTGGAATTCGATGCGTATAATTCGGGCGGACAGCAAATTTTGAAATCGGCGGACGGAAGTTACCGGGGCAAAAATTTATGGTTGGATGTTGCCGGATTTGAAATTTCGAGCGATACGGCAAGGCTTCGCAGAAACACGTGGAGCGCAGAGGATATACGCATTTTGAAACAGGATTCCGGAGGGCGCTTTGATCGGGCGGATTCACTCGGCGAATTGGAACGACCTTGGCTTTTGCGGAGAATAGGAGCCCGCGCCCGGATGCAATGGGCGAACCGTTATTACGCAGATGGAGAATTGCATTATGGAGTCTCCGATACGAATACGCTTTCGCCTGTAGTTGACGGCCCTTCGGGAAGGGCTTTCCGCTGGTTCCTTTCTAACGACAGCACGCTGAATCAGCGGCATGCGGCTGTTCAATTTTCTGTTGGCGGAGATTACATCGAAGAGGGATTCTTTGAAAAAGATTTTCAGGGAACCGTGCGGAATTGGAACTCTTATGCGCTGCGCGAAGATTGGGATTTGGACAGTTCGACAATTTCCGGATCGCTGCGTTCGGATGAAATGACGTTGCGAATCAAATTGCCTTCGTCGTTTTTTCTCGGGGCAGAATGGGGTTACAGGCGAAGCCTTTCGGCTGATGAGGCGTGGAATTCTTCTAGGGCCCGGGCGTTCCTTTTGCACCGGACGGAAAAAGCCCGCGGAGAACTTTCCCTTGTCCGCGTTGCCTCGTTTGGGGAATTTCCCATGGAACGTTACCAGGCGTCTGTCTCGGCGGAAACTTTTTCTGGCAGGATTCGTCCATTCGGAAACGCTTCTTATGGAATCTGGATTAAAGATTCAGAGGCGATTGTAAAAAATCGTTCGGATAAAGCCGAAGCGAAAAGTGGAATCAAATTGGTGGGAGACCATTGGAATTCAAATGCGTCCCTATTCGGCATCCGGGCGAGGAATGGAAGTTCTTTGGAATCGCTAGAAGATTCCTTGCGCACGGCGGGATTTGAACATTCGGCAAATTACGCCGGAAAAGAATTTTCTTTTTCTCATGTCCTGCAGTACAAACGGACGGATTTGGATACGGCGGGCGCTTCGAATTCTTGGATATCGGAAGAATCCGTGAATTGGGGAAAGTCAGATTCTCCCTTTTCGGGAACAGCGCGTTACCGCTTGGGACTCACGAAAGAAGTCCCCTATGTGCCCATTTACAAGGCGGTGGCTCCGGGAACGGGCGACGTTTTGTTTGACAGCCTTTCGGGCGTTTTCGTGGAAAATGTCGACAATGGAAATTTTGTCTACGAAGGCATGGGACGCAGCGATTCGGCGGAATCTGTACGGGCCAGTTCGGCGGAAATATCCTTGGGCGGAAAATTTGTTCCGCGGTATTTGGGAATTTCAAATGGAGTTTTGCGCGATTTGGAATTCTCGTTCGACCTGTCGAGTGAAAGCCGCGATACAACGGGAAAAACAATTTACCTGCCTGCATTTTCAAAAAGTTCTTTGCGGAATATGACTAGCGGCATTTTCAGCGGAAAAGTTTCGGTCCTTTGGTCGGAACCTAAAAACCGGGGGAGTTTGGAATATGAAGTGGGAACGGAAAATGAAAAGCGCAACACCTCGCAGGGCTACTTTGAAAATCGTCTGTGGCATCAAATCGATGGTGTTTATACGGGCCGTAAAAAAGAAGTTTGGGAAGTTGTTCCTGGCATCGAATTCGTGGAATTAGAAACATTTGCCAAAATGGATTGGAAAATATTAGAAGTAACTGCATCATGGAAACGCCATTTGCCCTTTCACCTGTATGTCGTTCCCAAAGCCTGGCTTCGGAAGGGCGATGGAAAAGAGGAAAATGGAACGATGGACGCTTTTTTGCGCCAGGCATCTTTGACGTTTGGATTTGACAATGAACAATCGATTCGCGCAAGTGATGAATTCAGTGCGACAGTAGTTTCTACCGGGAACGAGGTACTCCCTTATCAGATGGTGTCTGGTTTTGGGAAAGGGGTCACTTACCGGAATGCACTGACGGCTACGGTAGACGCAAACGAGTTTCTTTCGCTGGGCGTTTCGTATGTTGTCCGTTTTGGAAGTGCGGAAAATGGCGTTTTTCAAAAAATGTCCATGGAGGCGAGAGCTTATTTTTAAGCGGATGATGCGGATCTTTGGTTTGGCATTTTTGATTTTGACTGCATTTCTGAACGCTTCGGAATGCCGTGTCGAGCGAATCTTTTTCGGCGGCGATTTTGACGAAGAATCCATCGCCTTTTTTGCCGGAATGGAAAAAAGTTCTTGTTTGGAAGTGGAATCCCGCGCCAATGAATTTGTTTTGGAACTTTCGGAAAAAGGATTTCCGTTTGCAACTGTTTCTGCAGAACGCGATTCGTCTGGCGGCATGCATTTGCTGCTTTCCCGGGGAAGTGTCTGGGTTTGGGCAGATGCAGAAAATGCGGAACATTCCCGAAGCCGCAAAGAAACGTTTTCTCGGCTTTCTGGACTGGAACGGGGTGCGCCTGTTAAGCTTTCGGATCTGGAACGCGCAAAACGGAAGTTGGTGAATTCGGGGTATTTTGAATCGACGGCACAGCCGAAGCTTTTTCGGGATTCGGTGCGAAATCGTATTGTCCCTGTTTTTTACATGCGGGATTTGTCCATCAACAGTATCGAAGGATTTCTTTCTTATGCGAGTGGAGACGAAGGCGGCTTTGCTGGAAATGTGGATTTGGCGCTATACAACATGCGGGGAACAGGGAGAAATTTGACTGTGTCCGGAGAGTCTGGTGACTGGACGCGTTCCCTTTCCGCTTCTTACAAAGAACCGTGGATTTTGGGTTCGGGCTTTGATGCCGTCATTCGGGGAAATCTCGAAGAAGATTCAACCTATCGGGATTATCTTTTGGAAGCGGGAATTTCGCGGAGTGTGGGCTTCTTTTTTGAATTTGCCGTTTTGGGCGGTGTTGGAGATGATCGTTGGACATATACGCTAGAAACCCGTTTTCGAGATGATGACCGGGTGATTCTACCTAGGCATGGAATTTCGCTGGAAGGTTTTTTCCGGGTCATCAAGGATACGGATTCTTCGCGGGCGTTCACGACGGTCTTGCGGGCGAATGGGCGTTTCGTTACGCCGATTGTGAAAGATTTTGTTTTGCAGACTTCTTTTTGGGCAGGAACGCTCTTGCCGACAAATCACCCGTTTGACCGCAGGGATTTGTTCGCATTGGGGGGAATGGAATCATTGAAGGGATACCGCCCGGGATTTTTCCGGACCCGCGCTTATGGAATTACGGAAGCGGATGTGCAGTGGCGCGCTTTGGAAAAAACAGCTTTCCACTTATTCTTTGAACCGGCGTTGCACCGCGCCCAATCTCCGGAACACGGCTGGTTGGATACTTACAGTTATGGAATAGGCATCTCGCAAATTCGAAATGCCTGGAGTTTTTCGCTTTATTATGCGTTGCACCGGGGAGCGGATCCGCTCGACGGGCTTTTGCATTTTGGAATCAAGGCTTTGTTTTAAAACAGAGGCGTTTTGGATTTTTCGCCTGCGATTTCCCTGACAAATCGGGGCACCAGGTAACCGGGAAGGCTTTCGCGGATTTGTTTGACGATTTGGAGCGCTTTCTCATCGGGAACTTCGAAGTGGGCAATTCCCGTAGCGCGGTCTAGCTGATGCAGATAATAGGGGAGAACGCCTTGCGAAAAAAGTCCAAAAGACAGTTCGGAAAGAATTTCTGCGGAATCGTTCACCCCTTTGAGCAGGGTTGTCTGGTTGAGGAGAGTCGCACCCTGTTTTTTGAGTTCCGCAAAAATGCGCTGGGAGTGGGAATCGAGTTCGCGGGGATGGTCGACATGGGAAACGAAGACCAAGTTCTTTTGAGTCAAGACTTGAACCAGCGGTTCGAACAAGGAGTTCGTCTTGTCGGGATCCATCGCTTGTGGATAAGTGACCGGTACCCGGGAATGGATTCGGAGCGTTTGGATATGGGGTTTAGAAAGGATGATTTGCAAGAGAAGTTGGAACTTTTCTTTGGAAAGCATCATCGGATCGCCGCCGGAGAGAATGACCTCGTGGATGTTTTCGGCGTTTGAAATCCAGCTGTCAAAAAGGGAAAGGAAATCGGCCCGTGCTTGTTTGGGCTCTGCCCGCCGGAAGCAGAACCGGCAGTGCAGGCTGCAAGTGAATGTCGGTTCCACCAAAACGCGCCCTTCGTATTTTTGGAGGATTCCCGGAGCGATTTCGCTTTGGGAATCGCCAACGGGATCGTCGGAAAACCCTTCGACATGGCGGTTTTCCAATTCTGTCGGGAGAACTTCGCAAAGGAGAGGGTCTTTCGGGTTGCCTTTTTCCATTTTTGAAGCAAAGTGGCGGGAGACCAAAAATGAAAATCGGGAATTGGCTGCGTCGATTTTTGGTTCAGGAAGTTCTAAAAAGGCGAAAAGTTCCTTCAAACTGGTAAAAAAAGGCGAAACTTTAGTCATAATTTTTTATCTTATACGAAAATCTTTTTTTTGAAGAGGCACTATCTATGGGTACAGTCAGCACCAACGAGTTTCGCAAAAAGTTAAAAATTATCGTCGATGGACAACCGTGGATGATTGTCGACAACCAGTTTGTGAAGCCGGGAAAGGGACAGGCGTTCAACCGTGTCCGCATCAAGAACCTAATTACGGGTCGAACTCTTGAACGCACTTGGAAAAGTGGCGATACCGTCGAAGAAGCGGAAGTTACTTATACCGAAATGACCTATCTCTACAACGACGGAGCCACGTGGTTCTTTATGGACAATACGTCCATGGAAACGATGGAAATTCCGAAAGACGCTTTGAATGGCGCAGAAGTCTGGCTTTTGGACAATGCGACCGTACAGGTGACGTGGTGGGACGGCAAAGCGATTGAAGTGATTCCGCCCACTTTCGTTGAATTGACGATTACGTCTGCGCCGCCTGCTGTTCAGGGAAATACGAGCGGCAACGTGATGCGCGAAGCGGTCCTTGAAACGGGTGCCGTGGTGATGATCCCGCTCTTTATCCAAGAAGGAATGAAGATCAAAGTGGACACCCGCGACGGTTCTTATGTGGAACGCGCGAAGTAATTGAATTCTGTCCATACGATTTAGTTGTAACGGAAGTCCCGGATTTGCGTCCGGGATTTTTCTGTATAGGTGAAGAACTGCCGTATGGTGGATTAAAAAGCCTTTTGACGTTACGCTGTTGCGCTGAGCGAAGTGCTTTTCCATTGAAAGAGGCTAAGCGGTCTCCGAAGGGGAGGTTTCGGGGTATGTCCGGTCGTCCAAGAAGGCCTTCGTTTGGATTGTTGTCGATTTTTATTGAAACATTTATATAACGTATCTGATAAAATAAATTATGAGATAGAATTGTTTACTTGTTTTGATTTGATATTTATATTAAAGGTATGGGTGGGATTTCGTTATGAAAGGGTCAAAGATGTGCTCGAATTCTTTTGGGCGTGCATTTGGGTCGAGTATAGGAATCTCAAAAACAAATAACGGGGGGTAGGATCAACAACGTCCTTTAGCCAGATTTTGACAGTACGTTGCCGATTTTATCCTCCAATAGGAGACTCTATGAAGAAAATGACACTTAACTATGCGCTCGCTTTGAGCGTGGCTGGCTGGTTGTTGGTTGCGGCGATGACGTGACCAAAACGACAATAAATGAAACAACGGGGATTGCCGAGTTGGCAAAAGGTGATGCGCTTCCCGAATGCTCCGAAAGCAATGTGGGCGAAATGCTCTTTGCCGCGGATTCGGGAGCCGTTTTGTATTGCGCAAACGGCAAATGGCAAACGCTCAATGGGAAAGACGGCGCAGCGGGAGAAAACGGTGAATCCTGCGAAATGGAAACTTTGGACGATGGTTCGGGTTATAAAGTCCTTTGCGGTGGAGACTCCGTTGGTGTCGTCTTGAACGGCGCCAAGGGCGAAGACGGAAAAACGGGAGAAAACGGTGAATCCTGCGAAATGGAAACTTTGGACGATGGTTCGGGTTA
>CAZPKF010000010.1:12774-13214 GCA_964587155.1 uncultured Fibrobacter sp. | reverse complement strand
TAAAGTTCTTTGTGGCGGTGACTCTATAGGGGTGGTTTTAAATGGCAAAAAGGGACAGACTGGGGCTAAGGGAACTCCCGGAGTCAATGGAAAAGATGGAGAAAGTTGCACCCTTTCGGATGATGGGAACGGCTCCGTGATGGTGACTTGTGGAACGGAATCAGCAACGCTTTACAAGGCGATGTGCGGAACGGATCCTTATGACCCGGCGAAAAGCTTCTGCGGTAACACAGGCTTGAAAGATACCGTTGTCGCTCTTTGCGATGGCTCCCGCTTCGACTTTTTAACCAAGTTCTGCTACGACGACGGTACGAGTGAAAAAGAGGTTGACCGCTGCAATGGAGCCGCTTACGACTTTTCGACCAAGTTCTGCTATGACGATGGCACGAGTGAAAAAGAGGTTGACCGCTGCAATGGAGCCGCTTACGACTTTTCGACCA
>CAZPKF010000010.1:0-12674 GCA_964587155.1 uncultured Fibrobacter sp. | reverse complement strand
AGTTCTGCTACGACGACGGCACGACGGAAGTTGTAGTTGACCGTTGCAATGGAACCGTTTACGACTTTTCGACCAAGTTCTGCTACGACAACGGCACGACGGAAGTTGTAGTTGACCGTTGTAATGGAGCCGCTTACAATTTGTCAACGCACTTCTGCGCTAACACGGGCATAAAAGATACCGTCGTTGCGCTTTGCAATAAAGCGACTTATAACGTGTCGACGCACTTTTGCGCTGACGGCAAAACCTACAAGGTCAGCGAGTATTCTTTTGTGACAACGAAGTATTTGAATCAAACGATGCTCAAAAAGGGAGAATATGGCTATTTGATAGATAGCCGTGACAAACAGGTTTACCGCACGGTTACAATCGGCACGCAGACCTGGATGGCGCAAAACTTGAACTACGACTATGTGAAGAATAACAACGGGAACCTCGAAACTAGAACTTGGTGCAGCGATAATAATACCAGTAAAACAATATGCGAAACATCTGGCCGTCTTTATTTGAGGGGAGACTCTCTTACGATTTGCCCTGACGGTTGGAAATTGCCATTAATTAATGAGTGGGAAACCCTTTTGAAAGCCGTTGGTTGGACGAATATCGACTCGATTCCTGGTCCTTGGAGTGAAAAGGAAGGCGAAATAGTCAAAGCGGGCTTGGAAAATGTATTGTTGACGGCTTCTCCGGAAGCGTCTTGGGGAAGTAATATGAAAACAGGAACGGACAATTTTGGCTTTTCGGTGGTTCCTGCCGGTTATCGTTATGAGAGTGGTACGATGTTTAATCCCACGTCACGGGCTTATTTTATGGCTAAAGACTGGGATTATTCATCGACTTCTACCGATTTAGTCCTTGTGGGTTGGGGAGTTAGCCTTTATAGATATCAAGTCTCAGGGGCTTATTCGGTTCGTTGCATTAAAAAATAAAGTGCTTGGATGATTTGCAAAAAGCTTCCCTTTTGGGGAAGCTTTTTGTTTTTTGCGCAGGTAAGCTTTTGGCTGTAAACCGAAGCTTTCAGAGCTTAGGTGTCTCTGGGAAATTCTTGAATTTTTATCTTTTTCGGTATGGGAAAAAACTTGAAAAATGGACTCCATCGGTTCTTTTTGTGGTTTCGCAAAAAGTCTGGGAATGATTTGGAAAAAAGCTTGGGCTATGAATTTAAAAAACCGGAACTTTTGGCGCATGCGCTGGTGCACCGTTCCTGGCTTTCAGGAAAAGAAATGCAATACTGGGAAAACAACGAGCGTTTGGAATTTTTGGGCGATTCCGTGTTGAACATGCTGGTGACGGAATTCCTTTATAAGAGTTATCCGCATTTGCCGGAAGGCGATCTTTCCAAAATGAAAAGCGTTGTTGTTTCTGGCCAGGTTTTGACGAAAATCGCCCGCACGTGGAATCTGGGCGCCTATTTGCGCGTAGGCAAAGGCGAAGCGAAAAATGGCGGTCGCAACCGTGACAGCTTGCTAGAAGATGCATTCGAAGCGATTCTTGGGGCGATTTATTTGGATGGAGGTATCAAGCACTGTCGGAAATTTTTGGAACGCCACATTTTCCCGAATGTTCAAACGGTGGTTTCCGAAGCGGATTTTTTCAATTATAAAAGTGCGCTTCTCGAATACATGCAGGCACGGAAAATGCCGCCCCCGGAATATTGCTTGATTTCGGAATCGGGTCCGGAACACAGCAAAACGTTTGAAATGACGGTTGTTTTCAACGGCAAGGAATACGGTCGCGGCAAGGGAGTTTCCAAAAAGAAAGCGGAACAAGAAGCGGCGCAAATCGCCCTAGCGAATTTCAAAAAAGAAGAGGCGGATTCGGGAAAAATTCCACCGGAAGTCCCCAAGAAAGTGACCAAAAAGTCCATTGCCCGGGCTGCCAAGGAGGCTGCAAAAAAATGAAGTATTCAATCCATCGTTTTGGGTTTTTGAGTGTCCTTTCTTTGGCTTTGGGAATGCTTGCTTGTCAAGAAAATTCCCCGGCATCCCAGAAAACGGTTCGAGGCGATGCGGAAAAGTGTCCGGAAAATGCGGTGTATCCATCTGATGCCGATGGGGAATTTGACCCTATTGCAGACACGTTGGCTGTTCCATGTGGCTCCATTCGCTTGTGGGGATCGGCCATGCCTAAATCTTTCAATATGTGGGAAGATTACAACAGTTTCAGTGCGGGCCTGATGAACCTAATGTTTGAACCGCTAGTCTCTTTGCATTCGACGGAGGATCGCCCTGTTGGAATGCTTGCGGACCGTTGGGAAATTTCCGACGACAGCATGACGTTTACATTCCACATAGATCCGCGGGCAACGTGGAGCGATGGAAAGAAAATTACGGCCGAAGATGTTCAGTATTATTACGATGTCATCATGGATCCGAAGAATTTGACACCGATTTTCAAAGTGGGACTTTCTCGGTTTGATCGGCCAAAAATTCTGGATTCGCTGACCATTTCCATTACGGCGAAAAATGTGCACTGGGCGAATTTTTGGGAGGCAGCGGGCCTTGTTGCGTTCCCCAAGCATATTTGGAAAAATGAAGATTTCAACCGGATTCGTTATCAGTTCCCGGTCGTCGAAGGGCCTTATCGGATTTCGGAATTCCGCGAAGATCGTTATGTGGAACTTTCCCGAAACCCGGACTGGTGGGGATTTCACAAAAACTGGAATCGCGGCAAGTATAATTTTGAAAAAATCCGTTACCGCTTTATGGAAGATAGGACCAAGGCTCTCGAAGCGTTCAAAAAAGGAGATTTGGACGCTTATGCAGTTTACACGTCATCCATTTGGATGAAACAGACGGATTTTGACGCTGTGAAAAAAGGTTGGGCGGTCAAACAGCGCATTTTCAACCGGGAACCGATTGGATTCCAGGGCATGGCGATGAATTTGCGCCGTGAAAAATTCCAAGATGTTCGCGTTCGGAAAGCTCTGTCTTATTTGATGAACCGCAAATTGATGAATGAAAAGTATATGTATGGACAGTATTTCTTGTTGTCCAGCTACTACCCCGATCTTTGGCCGTCACACGATAATCCATCGGCGGAAAATTATCCGTTTGACATGGACAAGGCGCGTGCCCTTTTGGCTGAAGCGGGCTATGTTCCCGGCGACAGGGGAATGCTCCAGAAAGAGGGAAAACCGTTTGAAATCACATTTATCACGGCGAGCGAAGATATGCGGCATTTGACGCTTTATCAAGAAGCTTTGCAAAAGGCGGGCATCCGGGTTTCCATTGAACAGATGTCGCAGAGCACTCTCCGCAAACGTTTGGACGAAGCGGATTTCGATATGTACTGGATTGCCTGGGGAAGTTCCCGGTTGAATGATCCGGAAGCTTCTTGGTCTAGCGAAACGGCAAATCACCCGGGGACAAACAACATCACGGGTTTGCAGGATCCTGTTGTCGACAGCCTTGTCGGATTGCAAAAAACGGAATTTGATTTGGTAAAACGCCAAGAAATTTTGCGCGCTTTGGACACGAGACTTTCTCAAATTGTGCCCTATGTTCTGATGTGGCAATGTGATTTCCACCGCATCCTTTATTGGAACCGTTTTGGAACGCCTAAAGGCGTTTATGCAAAATTCGGACGGGAAGACGAAAGCATTCCGGTTTACTGGTGGCTTTCAAAAGAAAAATCCAGGGCTCTCGACAAGGCAATTGCCGCGGGAACTTCTTTGAACAAAGAACCGGAAGAGGTTCACCATGCAAACTGATTTTGACGTAGTTGTCATTGGAAAAGGCCCGGCGGGGATTTCCGCTGCGCTTTACGCGTTGCGCGCAAATCTTTCGGTTTTAATCGTTGCCAAAGATTACGGTGCTTTGGAACGCGCCCATGCAATTGCCAACTATTACGGTTTGGAATCTCCAATTGCAGGTGGTGAACTTGCCCGCCGCGGAGAATCCCAGGCGAAAAAACTCGGGGCTTCTTTTGTTGATGGCGAAGTATTGGACTTGATGTTTGTCGAAAAGTTTCAATTGCGGGTTCGAAATCGGAATGGCGCCGAAGAAACTTTTTTTGCCGGGGCGGTTGTGCTTGCCGCCGGATCCGTCCGTTCCAAGGCCCCCATTCCGGGAATTGAAAGTTTTGAAGGCAAGGGCGTTAGCTACTGCGCTGTTTGCGATGGATTTTTCTACCGCAAAAAAGAAGTCGCCGTTCTTGGGAATGGGGCGTATGCCCTTTCCGAAGCGAGAGAATTGTTGCCGCTTGCATCCAAAGTGTCTATTTGTACGCTAGGCGAAGAACCGGCTCTTGAAATCCCGGCTGAATTTTCAGTGGAAAAGGAAAAAATTTCCAAAGTCGAAGGCGATGAAAAAGTTCGGGAAATTTTGTTTGAAAGTGGAAGGAAAATCGCCGTCGATGGAATTTTTGTCGCACTGGGAACGGCAAACGCTGCGGATTTGGCGCGGAAAACGGGGGCGGCGTTCCAATCGAATAAACTTTTTGTCGATGAAAATTTGATGACAACTGTGCCGGGGCTCTTTGCCGCGGGGGATTGCCTTGGAGGCGTTTTGCAAGTTGCAGTCGCCGTGGGAGAAGGTGCCAAAGCGGGCCTGGGTGCGGTTGATTATATTCGCAAACGGCGAAAAGAAGGAAGTGAAACATGAATCTTTCCGGCAAAAAAATTCTGTTGGGCGTGACTGGGAGCATTTCGGCATACAAAGCTTGCGAACTGCTGCGGCTGCTGCAAAAAGAAGGCGCGGAAGTTCGGGTCGCCATGTCTGAAGCTGCGATGAAATTTGTCGCTCCGCTTTCTTTTGCTTCGCTTTCCCGGTGCCCGGTTTACACGCAAGATGGTAATCCGGAAGGGCGTCCTTTTCAGCACATTGATTTTCCCCGTTGGGCGGATTTGTATCTGGTGGCTCCCGCTTCGGCGGATGCCATTGGTAAATTTGCAAATGGCCTTGCGGATGATCCGGTTTCCCTTTGTTACATGTCGACTGTCGGAGAAAAGTGGATTGCTCCGGCGATGAATTCGGCAATGTATCTTTCCCATGCCGTTCAATTGAATTTGGAAAAGCTCCGCTCTTTTGCAGACACGAAAATTTTGGAGTCGCCTGTAGGAGAGCTCGCCTGTGGAGAATGCGGTCCGGGCCGCTTTTTAGAACCGGTTAAAATAGTAGAGGCGCTGAAACGCTATCGGCCGGAATTGAAAAAGGGAAAGACCGTGCTGATTACGGCTGGGCGGACAGAAGAACCCATTGATCCGGTGCGTTATATTTCGAACCGTTCTAGTGGAAAGACTGCGGCGAAATTGGCTGAGGCTTTTATGGATGCCGGTTGCGAAGTCCGCTTTGTGCATGGGCCGATGGACGGAGATGTTCCTTTCGGTGTCATAGATGTACCAATCAGGACGTCGGCGGAAATGTACGATGCCGTGATGTCTTTGGCGCCAACTGTCGACGCCTTGGTGCATTGCGCTGCAGTGGCGGACTACCGTCCAAAGAATGTTTCGACTTCAAAAATTAAGGGCAGCCGGAATCAGCTTGTTTTGGAGCTTGAACCGAATCCGAATATTTTGCGGGATTCGGTCAAAAGAAAGAGTCCGCGGCAAGTCGTTGTCGGGTTTGGACTAGAAACGGATGATGCACAGAAAAACGGTGCAGAAAAACTTTCGGCGAGCGGGGCTGATTTTTTGGTGTTGAATACGCCGGTGATGAAAAATGCGGGCTTTGGATTTGATCGGGTTCCATTCGCCCTCCTTGAAAAAGGAAAACCGGTGCCCTCGCTTGAATTGCGCACCAAAGCGGAACTTGCCCGCGAAGTCGTTCTCGCAGTTCAGCGTAAATGGGAGGATTTGAGTGCCTGACTTTACGGAACTTGCCGAATATTTGACAGGTCAAATAGACCTCGGCGAAGAGCTGGTTTATCTAGACGAACCGTGGACGATTTCTCCGGTGAAGGTTGTCGAAAAGATTGTTTCTTCGGTTGCTGTTCAACCAAATTTGCAAACGCCTCGTGGAAATACTTTTAATCGCCCTGCGGAATCGCCGACGTCTCAAACGCCCCAAATGGATGTGGCGAAAATTGTAATCCCGGAATCGGCGAAGTCAACGCGCGTTTCGATGGGAGAATCGGCATCGACATTGGCGGATTTTTACAGACAAATTTCCGCAGAGAAGTTTTATGCCAAGGCGAAACTTTCTGAAGGTGAAGGAAACCTTGCAAATCCCAAGTTGCTCTTGGTTGTTTATGCGCCTGAGGAAAAATATCTGGAAAATGGCTACGCGCATTCCGATGTCGGGCAGATGGTCGCGCGGATGTTTGAAAGTTTGAAAATTGCACAGCAGGAAATCGGCGTGACTTATTTTTGCAAAAAACCGGTGACCCGTGCCCTTTTGCCCCAAGTCGCCATCGTTTGCAAAAAAATGCTCGAAAAGGAAGTTTCCCTGATTCGCCCGCAGACGGTGGTGTTCTTCGGAGACCGCTTGTTGAAACAGGCCCTTTCACAAAATGCGAAAGTAGTCGATTTTGGGGGAACTCCGATGGAATTTGCCAAAGTTCCTGCCACTGCCCTCATTGATCCCGAAGAAATGTTCTCCAACAAGCAGTTGAAATGGATTACTTGGAAAATGCACATTCCCAAGTGTGGATTTTTTGGTTAAATTCCAACTAAGGTTTTAAATGGATCAGGCACAAGAGAATTTTGAATACAGCGGAAGAAGCGTTCCACAAGCTGCCGAAGCAGAAGTCTTCTTGCTTGGCGGAGTCATTCAGGATGCGAATGTCCTTTCGGACGTTGTATCCCTTTTGGAACCGGATGATTTTTATCAGGAGCGCCACAAGATAATTTGGGAAGTTCTCCAGAAACTTTCCCAGTTCAATACGCCCATCGATGTGGTGACGCTCAGCAATGCCCTTGAAAAGGAAAATCGCCTTGAAGCTGTCGGCGGACAGGAATATCTTTTAAAGCTGATAGAATCGGTGGCAAGCGGAGCCAATGCCCGGTACCATGCGGAAATCATCCAAAAAAAATCGGTGATGCGCCGTCTTATCGCCGTTTCAAACGGAGCCATCCGCGATGCGGAAGATCCCACCTCGGAACCGGATGAAATCATTTCGAAAGTAGAAGGGGCGGTAATGTCTTTGGCCGAAAAGCAGGTGAAAAATTCCCTGCGCCCGGCAAGCGTTGTCGTTCAAGAAGTCTTGAAGGCCTTGGAAAACCGCAAAGATGGCCTGTCTGGGTGTCCAACGGGATTTTCGGATTTGGATCGTTTGACAAATGGACTCCAGCCTTCGGACCTGATTATTTTGGCAGGGCGTCCCGGCATGGGAAAGTCGGCTTTTGCTTTGACATTGGCGGCGAATTCGAGCATCAATTATGGGAAGCACGTTGCGTTTTTCAGTTTGGAAATGGGTGCCGAACAGCTGATGCAGCGTATATTGTGTTCGCTGGCGGGTATCGAACTTTCCAAATTCCGGTCTGGGCATTTGAACCAAGATGAATTTTCCAAGCTCCCTGGTGTGGCCAGTCGCATTATGCAAACAAATTCACTATATGTTGACGACAATTTGGATTTGGGCATCATGGAGTTGCTTTCCAAATGCCGCAGCTTAAAACGTAAGAACGGCTTGGATTTGGTCATTGTGGACTATTTGCAGTTGATGAAAACGGGAAAAGAAGAAAACCGTGCCGTTGCTGTTGGAGCCATTTCTCGTGGGCTCAAAATCTTGGCGAAGGATTTGAAAATTCCAGTCATCGCGTTGGCCCAGCTTTCTCGTAAAACTGAAGACCGCGCCGATAGCAATAAAAATGGGAAAGCGCGCCCGCAACTTTCCGATTTGCGCGAATCGGGTTCTATCGAACAGGATGCGGATATGGTTTGGTTCATCGAAAGGCCTTTTTACCGCACTCATGCAGATGAAGACAAGAACAAGGCACAACTTCTTGTCGCCAAGCACCGTAACGGAGCCACAGCCGATATCGATCTGACATGGATTCCGCAATATACGAAATTCGAAAATTACATTCCAGAAGAAGTCGATTCCATTTCTTCTGGTGCGGGTGATTTCTCCATTGACGATTTCGGAGGGTGAGATGTTGAAAGTCTTTCTTGCCCCATTGAATTTCATCGGTCGCATTGTCGTGACGGGAATTTCTGGTGTCGGGGAATTGTGCTGCGTACTTGGGCTGACCATCAAACAAATTCCGCATGTATTTCAGAATTGGGGCTTGGTTTTAAAGCAAATGGTTTCCATTGGCGTGACATCGGTTCCGCTTCTTTTTGTCACGTCTATTTTTACGGGCATGGTTGCGACTGTGCAAGCGTCATTCCAGTTCCGCGGCCTTGTTGCCGATAAGTGGGTGGGAACTGCCGCTTGCAAAATGGTTCTAATCGAATTGGGACCGCTTTTGACTGCATTGGTGCTTGCCGGCCGTGTCGGCAGCGCTCTTGCCGCAGAAATCGCATCGATGCGTGAAAAAGAAGAATTAGACGCGCACGAAGTATTGGGCTTGAATCCATACCGTTATTTGGCAATGCCTCGGTTTGTCGCCTTTTTCATCATGGTTCCGTGCCTGACCGTGATTTCAAATTGTCTCGCTTTGATTGGTGGTTGGGTCGTTGCCGTGTTGGCGTTGGACATATCTTCTTACACGTTCTACACGGGAATGCAATACCTTTTCAATCCGATGGATCTTTTCGGAGGCGTATTCAAATCGTTTGTCTTTGGCGTTATCATTTTCCTGTTGGGCTGGTTCCATGGGGTGAATGCGGCTCCGGGTGCCCGTGGCGTGGGAATGGCGACCAAAGATTGTGTAGTTTCTTGTTGCCTTATGATTTTGATTTTGGACCTGGCTGTTGACGCCATCCTTTTCCAATAGGTTCCGCTTATGCCCAATGTAAAAATAGACTCGAACGATATTATGATCCAGTTGCGCGGATTGAAGAAAAGTTTTGGCGTGCAAACTGTTTTGGCTGATGTCAACCTGGATATTCGCCGTGGAGAAACGATGGTCATCATCGGACAATCGGGCGGCGGAAAATCGGTGATTCTCAAGCACATGATTGGACTATTGCAGCCGGATGGTGGGGAAGTTGTCGTCGACGGCGTGACTATCAGTACGCCGAAGTTTTTCGATACGCGGACTATCCGCAAAAAAATGGGAATGCTTTTTCAAAGCGGCGCACTTTTTGACAGCATGGACACGGGCGAAAATATCGCATTCGCTTTGCGGGAACATCATCCGGAGCTTTCTGAACGGCAAATTCAAGAAGTTGTCACGGAAAAATTAAAACTCATCAATTTGGTCCCGGAATTTCGGACTAAAATGCCCAGCGAACTTTCTGGCGGTATGCGGAAACGCGTTGCTTTGGCCCGGGCGATAGCGCTCAATCCGGAAATCCTTTTGTATGATGAACCGACGACGGGACTTGACCCCATTACAAGCGATGTCATTAACGATTTGATTTTGGACATGCAAAGTAAATTGGGCGTGACTTCGGTTGTGGTGACTCACGACATGGTCAGCGCGTTCAAGGTGGCAGACCGAATCGCGATGCTTTACAAGGGACGGATTATCGAAGTGGGCACAGTCGATGAAATCAAGAATACGTCAAATCCCTTTGTCAAACAATTCATTACGGGAAAACGGAAAATCAACCCGGAAGAATCCTGATTTTTGTGGAACTTGAATTTTCTATGTTGGGTTTATGAATTATTTTCATGTTGTCATCGGATTTTGTCTTTTGACGGTTTCTGCGGCGTTTGCCGGAAAAGACGAATTTCCGCAACCAGAATCCCGGTTTGCGGGGGCATCGGATTTTTTTGCCAAGGTGATGAAATCGGAAAATTCCACGGAAGCCTGGACGTATCAGTTTGTCTTTGATAACGGAACTCGGGCTTATGTCAATTACGCCTCGCTCCTCATCCCGACATCCGGCAAAAAAATGGGCTGCGACATTTCGTTTGTGGGACTCAAAGGGAAAAATTCAAATATCGGGCGGCAATATCCGCTAGAACGTTACAAAGAATACAGGGAGCAGAATAAAATTTCCATCAAAGAAGAATACATCATGGAAGGACTCCCCGGCAAAGGACACCGCGTTTATTTTTCTGCGAACAAAGAAGGGTTCGGAAAATTTCTTTTGGATGTAACGTTTACCAGTGCGAACCGTGGGAAAATTCCCGGAAACGGAAAATGGAAAATCGATGGGAAAGATTATGGCGTGGCGGTGCTCATTCCCCATGGCCGCGTCAAAGGGAAGATAGCCCATGATGGCGACACGATTGAAGTCAAGGGTTACGGCTATTTGGAACATACTTGGCAATCGGGAAATGCGACTGACCTTGCAATTCGGGCGTTCAACGTCAGCGAGGCAACTCGGGGCTTTTACGCGGGCCGGATTGCCATCGCCCAAAACGGCACCCCGTTCGGTTATTTGCTTCGTCGAACGGAAACGGGCGCAGAAACGCTTTTGCCCAAAGAAATTTTTGAAAATGGAAAAACGTATGACGGGGAAAACTTCCCCAAGTCCGCATTGAAAATCACATGGAAAAATGCCCCGGATACGCTTGAAATCGATATGTCGAAACCCAAACAGAAATTTTCCATGCTGTCGAATACCGATGGTTGGCTTGCGAAAAAAGCGACTAAGTTGATGCTCGGCGGAGAAATTTTCTTTTGGCGCGGACGATCCAAATCCGGCGATCAAATTTTAGACTGGAGCATTACAGGATTTTAACATGACAAAATTTCGCCCGTGTATCGACATTCACCAAGGAAAAGTAAAGCAAATTGTCGGAGGAACGCTTTCCGACAGCGAAACGCCGCTGACTCATTTTACAAGTGACAACTCTCCTGCGTATTTTGCGAATCTTTACAAGCGCGACGGTTTGGTCGGCGGTCACGTCATCATGCTCGGAAAGGGTTGCGCCGAAGCGGCGAAGGAGGCTCTTTCGGCTTATCCCGGCGGGCTTCAGATAGGCGGCGGAATCCGGCCGGACAATGCCCGCGAATTTCTTGACGCCGGAGCTAGCCACGTCATTGTCACCAGTTGGATTTTTGACGGGGCGCGCCTTGATATGGAAAAAGTCAAAGTGCTTTCTCAAACGGTGGGCAAAGAACGCCTTGTTTTGGATTTAAGTTGCCGAAAAACGGCGAACTCTTGGAACGTGGCGACTAACCGCTGGCAAACGGTGACAGATTCCGAAGTCAACACATCTTTGTTGCGGGAACTGGCTTTGTATTGTGATGAATTTCTTGTCCATGCGGCCGATGTCGAAGGGCTTGAAAAAGGAATGGACGAGCCACTTGTGCGTTTTCTTGCCGCAGAAAGTCCTATTCCGGTGACTTATGCGGGCGGGGCGAAAAACATCGGCGATTTGAAGCGCTGCCGGGAAATTTCTGGGGGAAAAGTGGATTTGACTATTGGGAGTTCGTTGGACATCTTCGGTGGGACCGGCACGCGTTATGAAGAATGCGTGGAATTCAATAAGAAAAATCTCCTTTTGTAGCGTTATCCCGAACTTTCTTGCTGGGGAAATCTATATGTAATTAGGAATGAGGGACTAGGGAATAGAATATTTCTTGATGGGATTTCACACGGAAAGCCTTTTCTGCTGTTGTGTTGAATTTTGCACGGTCTGGACGGCAACAGAAAACCGTTTTGGCGAAATATTTTTTACTTCTTGAATTTTTGTTATTCTAAAATTCGAAATTCGGATTCTGCGTTTTTTACAGGAGTTCAAGATGAATCGATTCAGGCGCTGTCTACATTTGCACAGGAAAGGCTTGGACGCCTCTCCACGGTGCATCTTCCGCAGACACGGTCGTACTTTCAAACATCGATACGGTCGTTTTGAAGGACTCGCTTATTTTCAGGGACACCCTCATCATCCGCGACACTCTGGTCGGTTTGTACGGCGAAAGCAGCACTGTGAAAAGCCCTCGCAAACGAATCCGGATATAAAATCCTTTGTGGCAATGATTCCGTGGGCGTCATTTTGCATGGCACAAAAGGGGATTCCGGCGTTCCGGGTGCAAACGCGGAAAACTGCACCCTTTCGGACGACGGGAACGGCTCCGTGAAAGTGATATGCGCCACGGACACGGCGACGCTTTACAAGGCGGTGTGCGGAACGGAACCTTACGACCCGGCGAAAAGCTTTTGCAGCAACGACGGCTCAAAAAATGAAATTGTCGCGCTCTGCGGAGGAGAATTTTCTCGCGACAAACAGGTTCCGCACAATTCAAATCGGCTCGCAGACCTAGATGGCGCAAAGCCTGAACTACGCAACGGCTGACAGTGACTGCTACGGTGATAACGAATCCAATTGCGCAAAGTCCGGCAGGCTTTACACGTGGAATGCTGCCCGAACGGCCTGCCCCGCTGGCTGGCACCTTCCCGACACGACGGAGTTTAGAACCCTGAGCGACGCCGCGGGCGGCGAAGCAATCGCCGGTTTAAAACTGAAGTCGACAAGTGGTTGGGAGGGCGATGGCAACGGCACGGACGATTTCGGCTTTTCCGCTCTCCCGGCGGGGTTTGCGCTTGGGATGGAGGAATTAGGAATGCGGAATTGGCTTTCGTTGGGAGTTTAAACTGAAAACCGGGAACCGGATGCCTAAATGGGCGATTTGATAGATAAGTTTTTCGGTAGCGGACGGCCCCTCAATGTTCGCAAATGTTTTAAATTTATAACAAGAACATACAACGGGTGGTTTTATGAAGAAA
>CAZPKF010000009.1:0-93097 GCA_964587155.1 uncultured Fibrobacter sp. | reverse complement strand
ATCATCCAGAAATCATCCCGGCCTTTATCGGAATTTTCCTGGGCATCATCGTAGGGTCCATTCCTATCGCAATTCCGGGAATGCCGACTCCACTTAAATTGGGACTGGCCGGCGGACCGTTGATTGTCGCCATTTTACTTTCGCGGAAACGAAAAATCGGTCCTTTGAACTTTTTCATGGCAGCAAGTGCAAACTTGATGTTACGCGAATTGGGAATCACACTTTTCCTCACTTGCGTAGGATTGAACGCCGGTATTCGATTCTTTGACGTTCTTCTGAATGGCGACGGTTTCTATTACATGGGACTTGCCGCACTGATTACGTTTATTCCGCTAATCATCGTGGGCATCATCGGAACCGTTGTCTTCAAAATCAACTACCTGAGCCTTTGCGGCATGATTGCAGGTTCCATGACTGATCCTCCCGCCCTCGCTTTTGCCAACGGCCTTTCGAATAGTGAAGCGACCAACGTGGGTTACGCATCTGTTTATCCGTTGACGATGCTCTTGCGGATTCTAAGCGCTCAAGTTTTGGCAATCCTGCTGATTTCTTGAAATGTTCAAAACGCTTTGCAAAAAGTTCGACTTTTTAGTCGGACTTTTTTTGTGAAGCTCCTTTCTGAAATTTTTCTGCATGGAATGCTCTGCATTACAACTTTCTATATTGCGGGCGTGCCCATTCAACTTTCCGATCATTTTTCCTACCGGCGACTTTTCCGTTTTGTATTGCCGTCCATTGGGATGCTGCTTTTCACATCCATTTACGGCGTCGTCGACGGATTCTTTGTATCCAATTACGCGGGAAAACAGGCTTTTGCCGCGGTGAACCTGGTAATGCCTGTACTGATGATTCTCGGTTCTATTGGATTTATGTTCGGCGCGGGCGGAAGCGCACTTGTCGCCGCCCAGCTGGGACAGAAAAAAGAACGGGAGGCGAATGAAAATTTTTCACTCATCGTCTATTCTACAGCTGTTTGCGGCATCGCAATTTCTTTCGTCGGTTTTTTATTGCTGAAACCCATGATGGAACTGATTGGAGCCGAAGGTGAGCTTCTTGAAAACTGTTTAATTTACGGGCGAATCACTCTTTGTTCCATGACAGCCTACATGCTGCAAAACATGTTTCAAACGTTTTTGATTACAGCAGAAAAGCCCCAAATGGGATTTGTCGTCACCCTAATTGCAGGCATGACGAACATCTTCTTGGACTTTTTATTTGTGGGCATTTTTTTATGGGGATTAAAAGGCGCAGCCATCGCCACGGTCATCAGCGAATGCCTTGGTGGATTCATCCCTCTCCTTTACTTTATTCAAAAGAAAAATTCCCTTTTGCATTTGGGAAAATCCCGTTTTGCGCCCAAAGTTCTTGTCAAAACTTGTACAAACGGAGCCTCTGAACTTTTGTCGGGAATCGCTGCGTCTGTCATGGGAATCCTTTACAATTTTCAGCTGATGCGATTTTCCGGAGAAAACGGCGTCGCCGCTTACGGAGTCATCATGTACGTATCCTTTGTATTTTTTTCTCTGTTCATTGGTTACAGTACCGGATGTGCACCCTTGACCTCTTATCATTATGGTGCGAACAATCGCGCCGAACTGCAGAATCTGTTCAAAAAAAGCTGTCGAATCATCGGGACAACTTCTGTATCCCTTTTTGTTTTGGCGCAACTATTCGCAAGACCGCTTTCGGGAATTTTCGTCGGTTATGACGCCGAACTTTGGAACTTGACGGAACATGGATTCCGCATTTGTTCCACTACATTTTTATTCGGCGGATTCTGCGTTTACGCATCATCCCTTTTTACAGCATTGAACAACGGACTCCTTTCGGCGACGATTTCGGTAAGTCGGACCATTCTTTTTGAAACCGCCGCCGTGTTGATTCTGCCCCAATTCTTTGGCGTAAACGGCATCTGGTTTTCCATTTTCGTCACCGAAGTCGCCGCCATTTCGCTGTCTGCTTTTTTCGTTGTTTTCAAGCGCAAGCAATACGGTTACGCATAAACAAGCTATTCCAGAATCAACCCTACCGGGCAATGGTCGCTGCCAAAGACATCGTCATAAATCAGAGAATCTTTTACCTGCGGAAACAAGCCTTTTGAGACGACAAAATAGTCCAAACGCCATCCTACGTTGTTGTCCCGAGCGTGCCCAATATAACTCCACCAGCTGTATTTTACCGTTTCGGGATAACGGGCGCGGAACGTGTCGACAAATCCATTTGAAAGTAATTCTGAAAATTTACTGCGTTCTTCATCGGTGAATCCCGCATGGCCACGGTTGGCACGGGCGTTGTAAATATCAATTTCATTGTGGGCAACGTTCAAATCCCCACATAAAACGACCGGTTTATGCTGTTCAAGTTTTTTCAAATATGCGCGAAACGTATCTTCGAAATGCATCCGGGACGTTAAGCGGCTCAAGTCCCGTTTGACATTGGGAACATACGTCGTTACCAAATAAAATTTTCCGTATTCTGCCGTAATACAGCGACCTTCGTCGTCATATTCGCATTCCCCGTACCCATACCTAACGTCAAGAGGTTCTTCGCGGCTGTAAATCATTGTGCCCGAATATCCTTTGCGCTTAGCCGGATAAAGATATTCCCGATAACCTTCTGGATGAAAATCAATCTGATGCATTTCTGCTTTGACTTCTTGCATGCAAAAAACATCTGCGTTGACTTCCCGGAAAAAATCCGGCAAACCTTTTTTGATGCAGGCTCTGACACCGGCTACATTCCAAGAAATCAATTTCATACGAGAACTCCTTTAATATTTCGCTTCTTCGGCAATCGAAAAACGCTGCGTTTTGTAATATAATAACAGAATACAAGGGCAAATGCCGCCGAAGCCCAACTGACCGGATAGACTGTCATCAATGTCAAAAAATCCGGACTAGCTTCAAATGCCGTGTAAAGCCACAGAAGTCGAACACCGCAAATCCCGACGACACAGATGAATGCGGGCATAAAGGACTTTCCAAACCCGCGGACAGCACCACTCAAAACTTCGATAAATACATTCAACGATTCAAATCCAATGACCATAATCATGCGGACAAGTCCATATTCAACGACAGCTTCGTTTGTCGAAAAAAGTCCCAAAATATTTTCTCCAAAAGCGAGAAGCAAAACTCCTAGGCTGTTTGTAAAAATCAAATCAAGAAGCATGCATTGCACAACAACTTGCGTGCAACGTTTTAAATTTCTCGCGCCAAAGTTTTGCCCAACAAATGTTACCGCAGCTTGTCCAAATGCATTCACAACAAAGTAAACCATGATTTCGATGTTGAACCCCGCTGCAGAACCCGCCATGGAATCAGGCCCTAACGAATTGATTCCCCCTTGAATGCAAAGATTCGAAAAGCTGAAAACGACTCCCTGCAAACCAGCCGGAATGCCGATTTTTAAAATTTTCCAAAAAATCCCAGCATTCATTTTCAATCGCCGATATTCCAAGTGAATCGACTGGTGCGAACGGCGAAGTCCCACAAACAGAATCGCAGCACTCACCATGCCAGAAAGAAGCGTCGCCACAGCAACTCCAGCCACGCCCATTTTGAAAACAACGACGAATAAAACATTCAAGAGCACATTCAAAACGCCCGAAATCACAAGTGCAATTAAAGGCGATTTTGTATCGCCAATGCTGCGGAAAATGGCAGACTCAAAATTATAAAGCATCATAAACGGCATTCCGACGAAATACCATTTGAGATAAACTTTGGCCTGTAGAAAAATTTGCTCCGGCGTTTCGATGAATCGGAGCATCGGCTCCATCAAAATCCAGCCAAGAATCCAAATCAAAATTCCACTGAAAAAAGAAATCATCAACGCCGTGTGAACTGCGGCATGAGTTTCCCGCAAGCTTTTTTTCCCTAGGTATTGAGAAATGACGACATTCGCCCCGACAGATAGCCCAACAAAAACGTTTACCATTATGTTTACAATCGGAGCCGCCGACCCTACTGCGGCCATGGCTTCCTTTCCGACAAATCTTCCAACAACGGCAACATCCGAGGCATTGAAAAGCTGCTGTAAAATTCCCGTCAGCGCGAGCGGAACGGCAAACTGCAACAATTGCCGCCACAAAGAGCCTTCTAAAATGTTCACTTTTTTCATTTTTGCTCTTCCACTTTTGTCGTTTTCAAAAGTTCCCAATACCGCGGGCAAGCTTTTGAATGGTCATTGATGAGACCGACTCCCTGCAAATGTGAAAACAGAGTCACCGTTCCCATATACTTGTATCCGCGTTTTTTCAAATCCTTGGCGATGCCATCCGAAAGAGCATTGTGCATTTCCCAAACGCCTTGCTGATGACTTTGGTAAATCAGCGTTTTTCCATTCGTAAATCCCCAAAGATATTCGCAAAAAGATCCGAATTCCTTGGCAATTCCGATAAAAACACCCGCATTGTGAATCATCGCGCGAATTTTCCTTTCGGAACGAATCATTCCCGGCGTTTGCAAAATGCGAAAAACGTCTTCATCGGTAAAATGCGCCACTTTTTCAACGTCAAATCCAGCAAAGCATTTTTTGAAAATCGAACGTTTTTTCAACATGAGCATCCAAGAAAGACCGCAGCTCATTGATTCCATCAATAAAAATTCAAACATTTTTTTATCGCTGTGCACAGGCGTTCCCCATTCTTTATCGTGGTACTCCTTTGCCAGCGGATGTTGCAGAAACCAATCACACGCATCCATATTTTACACGAAAACAAATTGAACAAGAAACATATACGCAAACGTCCCACCGGCAATCGAAACGAGCATTTGGCGTTTCCACAAATGCAATGCCGCCGTGACGGCAATTCCAACGCCTTCCGGAATTCCGTATGGTGGAACATTCCAAGAAACATCTTTTACACAATACACAACAAGAAGCGCAAATACGGATGCCGGTAAAACCTTTCCCAAATACTGCACATATTTAGGAGTGGGTTTCCCTGCCGGAAAAAGGCAAAAAGGTAAAAATCGTGTCAAGAGCGTTCCTAAAACAACGACACCAATCGTGATTATTTGTTGCGTCAATGTCATGATTCAAACCTCCTTTCTATTGGCCCGCGAAGTGCCGAAAGTAAAATCAAAAGGGCAAACATCGATGGTATGATGAAATTCTCCGCACCTAGCGCAGCCAAGAACAGCACAGTCACCACAAATCCCAAAATCGAACTGACATGGTTTTTTTCCCGAATCCACTGTTCCATAAAAATAACGGTAAACATTGCCGTCATCGCGAACCCCAGTCCTTTGGTGTTAAAGTGTATGTACGATCCAAAAATACCGCCGAGCGCAGCGCCTGAAACCCAATAAATTTGATTGAGCGCTGTCACCCAAAACATAAACCAGCCTCGATCGACATCAACGGGAACTTTTGCAGAATAATTCACAGCAAATGTTTCGTCGCACATTCCATAAATCAAATACCATTTTTTGATTCCCATACCGCGGAATCGATCAAGCATCGATATTCCATAAAAAAGATGCCGCGCATTGATCATCAAGGTGAGAAGAAAAGCCTCTAACGGGTTGAATGTTCCCAGCAAAAGCGAAACAGTCACGAATTCCATGGAACCGGCAAAAATCAAAAAACTCATGCAAAGCGGATACAAAAAACAGAATCCTTCAGAATTCATGTAAACGCCGTATGTCAATCCCAAAAACCAGAAACCTGCAAAGATAGGAACCGTATAGGGAAAGGCCGCTTTCAATGCGTTCAAAATAACCGACTTGCTTTTCACGGCGCAAAAAATAGAAAATCCCCGTTGAAACAACGGGGATTTTTGCATAGGCAAACTTTTCTGCTTACTCAACCTGTTCCCAAAAGCGCATATTTCCCGTGTAGATATTCCGCAATGTAGCGACAGTCATATTGTCAACTGGATTTTTCCGATTGATGATGACCGCAATTCCGTCGCGGGCAATCGTCATGCTGCGAAGAATTTCACTTTCACTGACTTTCAATTCGCGGCTTGCCATTCCAATGTCGCAAGCGCCATCTTTGGCCGCCATCATCCCAGATGAAGAATCCGTCGTCTGAATTTCAATTTCCACATTTGGATTCAATCGAATATAAGCCTCTTTCAACTTTTCCATAATCGGAGAAACACTCGAAGAGCCTGCAACGACTATTTTCCCACGAAGATTTTTTTCGCTGTACTTTGAACCGTTCACGACGCTGACATAACCATTTGCATCAACGATAGATTGACCGTCTACGCTCATGATAAATTCAATGAAATCTTTAGCAACATCTTTTAATTCTCCTTTTACCGCAATATTAAACGGTCGGGATATCGGATACGCTGTTGACTTCACATTTCCTTTTGTCGCTTCTACGCCTTCAATTTTCAACGCCTTTACCGTTTCGTTTAAAGATCCCAGTGAAATGTATCCTATCGCATTTTCATTTCCAAAAACTGTCGACAAAACGCCTTGCGTTCCGTCAATCGTCAAAGCCTCTTTTGTCGTCACATCCCTCTTTTTGCCATTTTCTTTGACAAAGGTCCCGACCAACTCCGCAAATGCGTCTCGCGTTCCGGAACCGGCTTCTCGCGAAATGACAGTTATTTCTTTTTTTGCCACTTCGGACTTTTTCGTTTCATTGCATGCCGCCATGAAGAAAACGGAAAGCAGTCCTGCGACGATGAATGTAATCTTGTTTTTGTTCATAGAATAACTCCTTTGTTTTGAGTGTGCACATAAATTAAGCGCCTTTTGTAAAAGGTCTGAAAGGTCTCCCGTAAATTCCAAGTAAAGTCCAATTTATTTCATTTCTTTTTTCAAAAAGAACATCAAACTTTACCCAAATTCAACGAGTTTTTTTACAAACGTCTCCTAAATTCAATTGCGTCATTCAAGCCGGGAATTTTCCCAAAGGAGTTTACGATGACGATAAAAAAAACACTTTTCGCTTTAACACTAGCAGCAGCCTTCGAATCCGCACTTGCAGAAGGATTCCAATTAAATGGAAATATTCAAACGCAAGCATCCAAATCGTTTTACGACAACAGCAAAGAAAATAATCTCGATGGATTCTGGTTCCGTGCAAACATTGGAGGGTCTTACAGTTCCGAAGATTTTGACGCCAAATTAACCATTAGAATGTACGCTCCAAATTTTAATAACGGAGCAGATAAATTGCAAGCGGATACTTATTACGGAAATTACAAATGGAAATTTTCCGGGCTCAATTTAAAATTCGGTCATTGGAAAACAGATACAGATGGCGCCGGAAATTTCGGAGCTTATCTGGACAAAAACATATCCAAGCGGGGATTTCTCGGAAGGGATTATTCGCACGACGCGTTTGAAGTGGGACACAAAAGCGATTGGAATCAGTTCAACTTGATGATTGGCGCTTGTGACGGCAATTTCAACCGCGGCTACATTCGGATTAACGATGATTTTAAACTTGGGAATTCTCTGAAACTTGGATTCGGCTACCGCGTCAACGCCATTGACCCCATTCAATATTCTGCTGTTTTGACCCATGCAATGAATCTTCGCGCCAAATTCAACTTCGCCAAACAATTTTCCGTTTACGGTGAATTTGCCGCCATCCTAACCGGAGAAGATGATGACGTCAACGCAAAATCCATTGAAGCGGGGAACGCTGTTTCACCTATTTACAGTCAAGATTCCCGATACTTCCCGCTTTACGTTGGAATTGAAATTCCGACTGCCGGAATTTTTGACAAGGCCTTTGCCGAAGTCGAATACGTCAAAGACAGAGAAGAACTCAACCCAGGCGCAGACGCATTTGGATGGTCTGCAGGCATTGTGAAAAAAATCGGTTCGCGCAGCAAAGCTCAAGTTTCTCTCTACAGCGAAAATGAAATTTCGGACATCGCCGTTTCTGCGCGGCTTACGACAACTATCCAATAATTCAATTCCCTTTTTCAAAAAGCAATCTCCGTTCGAGATTGCTTTTGTCCTTACTTCGATTTTACAAAAAGTTCAAATGTCCATTACACAGCATCTCTAAATTCTAATTCAAAAAACAGGAATTTTATGGCACACTACGCATCCAAATGTTTCAGAGAAAAAAGCGCAAAGGGCGTTTTTTTCCTTTCTGCGTTGACCAGCATCTTTTTTGTCGTTCTCATTTGCCTTTTTCTCTTTTCAAACGGAATTCCCGCCATTGCAAAAATTGGGATTCCTGAGTTCTTATTCGGCTCAGAATGGGCCCCAACCGACGAACCGCCGTCTTTTGGGATTTTCCCTATGATTTTGGGAAGTCTGTTCATTTCTGTCGGTTCCATTTTCATCGGCGGGAGCATCGGGCTGTTTTCCGCAATTTATCTTGCCAAGTTTTGCCCCGAAAAGGCGCATCGGATTTTACGGCCCGCCATTGATTTGCTCGCCGGAATTCCTTCCGTCGTTTACGGTTTTTTCGGATTGATGGTTATCGTTCCTTTGATTCGGCAAAACTTCGGAGGAACCGGAGCCTGCATTTTATCCGCGTCCATTTTGCTGGGAATCATGATTTTGCCGACAATCGTTTCTGTTTCCGAAGCAGCTTTGCGCGCCGTTCCAAGCCATTATTACGAAGGAGCCTTAGCCCTTGGCGATACATGCGAACGCAGCATTTTCCGCGTCATTTTGCCCGCAGCAGCATCAGGAATTTCAGCAGGATTCGTCCTAGGATTTGGAAGGGCAATTGGAGAAACCATGGCTGTAATCCTTGTCGCAGGCAACCAGGCTCGCATTCCAGAAAGCCTTTTAGACGGTGTGCGCACCTTAACCGCAAACATCGCCCTTGAAATGGGTTATGCGGCCGATTTGCACCGCGAAGCCTTAATCGCCACAGGAACCGTTCTGTTCGCATTCATTTTGATCATCAACATTCTGTTTTCCATCCTCAAAAAGAAGGCCATCCAATGTTGAATCGATTCTTATTTTCCCTTCAATTGGCAAAGCGTCATCCCCTGTCCTTTTTCCTGAGAATTTTAACCTTCGCCGCCATTTTAATCACTCTAGGCACATTGGGATTTCTCATTCTCTATATTTTGCTAAAAGGCATTCCCTTTATCCGACCATCTTTATTTTCCACCGTTTACAACTCCGAAAACGTCTCCCTGTTGCCGGCCATATTCAACACGCTGCTGATCGTTCTCGGAGCCATCCTTATCGCCGGACCACTAGGTATTTTCTCTGCCATTTACATGGTGGAATATGCGCACAAGAAAAACAAATTCGTCGCCGTTGTCCGTTTGATGACAGAAACTCTTTCTGGAATTCCATCCATCGTCTACGGACTTTTCGGCATGCTGTTGTTTGTGTCATCAATGCATTTTGGCTACTCTCTGCTTTCCGGCATTTTGACTGTATCCATTATGATCCTCCCATTAGTTATCCGGACTGCAGAAGAGGCCCTTTTAGCTGTTCCCGACAGTTACCGTGAAGCCGCTTATGGCCTTGGCGCAGGAAAATTGCGAACCGTGATTTCCGTTGTGTTGCCGACAGCCGTTCCCGGAATTTTGGCAGGAATTATCCTGTCTGTTGGCAGAGTTATCGGAGAAACTGCCGCCCTCATTTATACAGCGGGAACCGTTGCCGATTTTCCCAAAGACATTTTATCTTCGGGAAGAACCCTTTCCGTTCACATGTATGAACTTTCACGCGAAGCGCTCCACACGGGCGAAGCCTTTGCAACAGCAGTCGTCCTCATTCTATTCGTTTTCATCCTCAACGGAATATCCAGAAAACTGTCTCAAAAAATCGGGAAAATCTGATATGGAAAAAATCAAAATTCAAAACATGAATCTTTTTTACGGAACTTTCCACGCACTGAAAAATGTCAATCTCAACATTTTCGAGCACGAAATCACCGCCTTTATCGGCCCATCGGGATGCGGAAAAAGTTCCCTTCTCAAATCCATCAACCGGATGAACGATTTAATCGATGGCTGTAAAATCAATGGGAAAATTCTACTCGACGGTGAAAATATTTTGGAAAACATCGACGAGACCATTTTGCGAAAACGGGTCGGAATGGTGTTTCAAAAGCCAAACCCTTTTCCGATGAGCGTCTTCGACAATGTCGCATACGGACCAAGAACTCATGGAATCCGAAGCCAATCAAAACTTCATGAAATCGTTGAAAAATCTCTTAGGGATTCGGGCGTTTGGGAAGAACTTAAAGACCGCCTCAAACGAAACGCGTTGGAACTTTCCGGTGGACAGCAACAAAGGCTTTGCATCGCCAGGGCCTTAGCCGTTTCGCCCGAAGTTCTATTGATGGATGAACCGACAAGCGCACTGGACCCCATTTCCACGGCAAAAATCGAAGAACTCGTTTTGAACTTGAAAAAGGATTACACCATCGTCATGGTCACTCACAATATGCAGCAAGCGGCCCGAGTATCGGACAAAACCGCCTTTTTTCTGTTGGGCGAAGTCATTGAAGCCGGCGATACGGCAAAGCTATTTTCAAACCCCGAAGATGGACGTACTAAAGCTTATATTACGGGACAATTTGGATAATCCAGATGACCACATCGGACAAAGAATCCTTTCGCTCAAAATTTGTTAAGTTTGCTCTTGAAAAATTGAGGAGAATCGCATGAGCGAAAAAGAGATTCCGTATAAGATTTACCTTTCCGAAAACGAAATTCCTTCGGCTTGGTACAATGTCCGTGCCGACATGAAGAACAAGCCCGCACCGCTCATTCATCCGGTCACACATCAACCGCTCAAGCTAGAAGAACTCACTCCGATTTTTTGCGAAGAATTGGCGAAGCAGGAACTAAACGATTCCGACCGTTGGATTCCCATTCCGGAGGAAGTCCGCGATTTTTACAAAATGTATCGTCCATCTCCGTTGGTGCGCGCATACTGCCTTGAAAAGAAATTGCAGACTCCCGCCAAGATTTACTACAAGTTCGAAGGGAACAATACTAGCGGCAGCCACAAGCTGAACTCCGCCATTGCACAAGCTTATTACGCCAAAAAGCAAGGGCTCAAAGGAGTGACAACGGAAACCGGCGCAGGTCAATGGGGAACCGCCCTTTCAATGGCCTGCGCATACTTTGGACTGGATTGCAAAGTTTACATGGTGAAAGTTTCTTACGAACAGAAACCTTTCCGCCGCGAAGTCATGCGCACATACGGCGCAAGCGTCACCCCTTCGCCATCCATGACAACAGAAGTCGGCAAAAAAATCAACGCTGAATTTCCGGGAACTTCGGGAAGCCTAGGCTGCGCCATTTCCGAAGCGGTTGAAGTTGCAACCCATACCGAAGGATATCGATACGAATTGGGTTCTGTTTTGAATCAAGTCCTGCTGCACCAAACAGTCATCGGCCTTGAAACCAAAGCGGCCCTAGACAAGTACAACGTCACCCCGGATATTATCATTGGCTGCGCCGGCGGAGGATCCAACTTGGGCGGACTCATTTCCCCGTTCCTCGGAGAAAAAATCCGGGGCGAACGGGACTACCGTCTGATCGCCGTAGAGCCAGCATCCTGTCCGAGCTTTACACGAGGCGTTTTTGCCTATGACTTCTGCGACACGGGACACGTTTGTCCTTTGGCAAAAATGTACACACTCGGATCAGAATTCATTCCATCTTCAAGCCACGCCGGCGGTCTCCGTTATCATGGAATGACTCCGATTCTTTCGCAAGCTTATCACGATGGGCTCATGGAAGCTCGCGCCGTAGAGCAGACAAGCATTTTCGAAGCTGCGGAACTTTTCGCCCGCGTCGAAGGCATTCTCCCAGCGCCAGAATCCAGTCACGCCATCCGCGTTGCCATCGATGAAGCTCTTAAGTGCAAAGAATCCGGTGAATCCAAGACTATCGTCTTCGGCTTAACAGGAACCGGTTACTTTGATTTGAAAGCATACGAAGCTTTCAACAACGGCACCATGGGGGATTCCATCCCCACCGAAGAAGAGCTCCAAAAAAGCTTCGCCAAAATTCCGCATTTCCCCGGAAATTTGGAATAATCAAAAGCGGTCCATCCAAGACCGCCGATCATTTCAAGAATTCAATCCGCTTGATGCGGATTTTTTCTTTCTGGTAGTAAAAAAGGTCCACAGGAGAATGCACACGCAAGTCGCCGCTTCCGCGGCGGGAATCGAAAGCCACAAGCCCTTTTCCCCAAGTACTTTCGGCAACAGGATAAAAACAGGAATAACAAAAACCAAACCGCGCAAAAACATAAACACCATCGCCGTTTTCGCGTTTTCCAATCCTTGGTAAATGCCAATGCCTGCCAAATTCAACGTGATGAACAAGAATCCCGTTGCAAAATAGGGGAACCCATCCAAAGCAATCCGATGCGCATTAGAGCCTTCGTCAAGAAACAGCGTCATCAGCGGATTGCAAATGAAAATACAACCAAAAAAGAGAATGAGCCCAAGAACTGCGCCAAAAAGAACCGAAACGTGAATCGTTTTTTTTATGCGTTCCCCATTCCCTGCACCATGATTGAAACTCAAAATAGGCAACTGACTTTGTGCAATGGAATTCCCGAACATAAAAATCAGCGGAGTCAGATAACAAGCGACACTGTATGCCGCTACGCCATCTTCGTGTAAATAACGGATGAACATATAATTTCCCACGATGATGGACGCGGAAATGGCAATTTCTCCAATAAATGTAGGGAACCCCAATTTCATCATATAACGGACATTGCGAAATCCCAAATACAAACTCGTCCGCGTCCATTTCAATCTGTAAAAATGAAGCGTCTTGGAATATTTAAAAAGATATGTTAAAACCATCACCGTTCCGATGACTTCCGAAATGACCGTCGCCACGGCTGCGCCAAAAATTCCCTGCTGCAGAGGAAAAATAAAAAGCCAGTCCAAGAAAATATTGCAAAGAGCCGGAACAATCTGAAAGAGCATCGCCATTTTCGGAGAACCGTCCAATCGAACAACAAATGTACCAACCATCAGGAAAACGCTGAAAATCGGCATCAGAAAAATTCCGCGCAAATAATCTTTCACATAGGGCAGTAATATTTCGGACCCGCCAAAAATAAAGTTCAACTGTTTGGGAAAACAGAAAATGAGAAAACTCAGAATCACCATCAGAAACAAAGGGGCGATAACGGATTGCGTCATATTGATGTTCGCCGCTTTCACATTCCCTTGCGAAAGATGGACTGCAGCCACAATGCTCACGCCACTGGCGAACATCAAGGAAACCGCCGAAGAAAATAAGAATACCGGAGCAGCAATATTCACAGCGGCCAGTGCATCACTCGAAACGCCCTTCCCCACAAAAATGCCATCGGCAATGTTGAGGATGCTCATAAAAATCATGCCGAGAAGGGTGGGAATAAACAGCTTGAAGAACAATTGCGGAATGTTCATCTTGCCAAAATCAATCTGATCACGTTCCAAATTTTTCATCGGAGGCTGATGTTAGAAAAACAAATCCCATCCGTCAACTAAACAACGCAACATTTTAACTTGTGAAAAAAGAAAAATTTCCCCTTCAACAAGAGGCGTTTCCCGGAGCAAAAACGTTAACGAATTTGTGTAAAATGGGAATAATGATCGCCCGTGTAATAAATGACGCACGAGTCCGCATAAACCAACCGTTTTGTGCCGCGATTTTTTCCCGAATAATCAACGTCACATTCTCGATAACTCTTTTCTGGCAACAGATTTTCCCGATTTGAAAAAACGTCTCCACCTACCATCACTCCCAGCGTTTCCCACGGATTGAAGTTCCACTTTGAAAAAGAATTTCCCAAATCTTCAAACAATTTGCGAGTTTCGGATTTTGTTTTATAATTTCCAGGCAGCTTTCCATATCGGCAAAGATACCCGGCGACAGAATCCCGACTGGTATAAGTCCCCAGCGAATCTATCGAAAAAAGGAATTTCTCCGTCAAAATTTTATTTGAAAAATTTTTATCTAGAGTTTCCCCACCCAAAGGCGTTTCTTCTGATGTATCTGCAGAAACCGTTGGCGAAGAACAGGCCGCCAAAGCAAAATAAAAACAAATGAAAAGACGTTCCCAAATTTCTTTCACCATGCAATAAATCTATATTTCTCCCTATGAAAAAATTGGTACATCGTCGCGAAAAATGTTTGGAATGTGCCGGCTGTGTCGGAATTTGTCCTTTCATGGCATTGGACATGATCGGATTGAATTTGCAAATCGATCAAAATCTTTGCAAGCGATGCGGTCTTTGTGTCCGCGCATGCCCCGTCGGTGCTTTGAAAATAGAAGAGGTGGATTGTGCCGAATAACGAATACGATGTCATTGTCATCGGTGCAGGTCCGGGAGGTTCCGTCGCATCGAGAAACCTCGCCCGCTTGGGGTATAAAGTTCTTTTGATTGAAAAACGCGAACGCATCGGATATCCTGTCCGTTGCGGAGAAGCGAGTACGAATCTCGCCGATTTGCAGACATACGGCCCAATCGACGAAAGCTGCGTCGAATCCACCCAAAGGCGTTTCTTCTGATGTATCTGCAGAAACCGTTGGCGAAGAACAGGCCGCCAAAGCAAAATAAAAACAAATGAAAAGACGTTCCCAAATTTCTTTCACCATGCAATAAATCTATATTTCTCCCTATGAAAAAATTGGTACATCGTCGCGAAAAATGTTTGGAATGTGCCGGCTGTGTCGGAATTTGTCCTTTCATGGCATTGGACATGATCGGATTGAATTTGCAAATCGATCAAAATCTTTGCAAGCGATGCGGTCTTTGTGTCCGCGCATGCCCCGTCGGTGCTTTGAAAATAGAAGAGGTGGATTGTGCCGAATAACGAATACGATGTCATTGTCATCGGTGCAGGTCCGGGAGGTTCCGTCGCATCGAGAAACCTCGCCCGCTTGGGGTATAAAGTTCTTTTGATTGAAAAACGCGAACGCATCGGATATCCTGTCCGTTGCGGAGAAGCGAGTACGAATCTCGCCGATTTGCAGACATACGGCCCAATCGACGAAAGCTGCGTCGAATCCATCATCAACGGCCTTTTCATTTACGGACCAGATGGAGTCAATATCGAGGCGCCCAAAGCGAATACCGGAATCATGTTGAACCGGGAAAAATTCGATCCATGGCTTGCGCATTTGGCAGAGCTAGACGGCGTAGAAGTCGTCACCTGTGCAAGGGCCATTTCCATCGGCGACATCAATGAAGATTATCGGACAGTTCGAATCGCTTTTGGTAAAGGCGACGGAAACGGTTCTGTATCAGAAGAAAACATCCAAGACATCCGGGCCAAAATGGTCGTTGCCGCCGATGGTGTCGAAAGTAAAATGGGAAGGCTCCTCGGAATGGATTCCGCCCAAAAACCGGCAAGCACATGTTGCGGCGTCGACATTGAAGTCCAAGGCTTATTGACCAAACCGGATTATTTGACCTTTTGGCAAGGTCACGATTTCATCAATGACGGTTACATCTGGAGTTTCCCAAAACAAAAGTCCAACGTCACCAATTTCGGTGCGGGATTCCTGATTCCACCAAAACCGGACACAGATATTTATAAAGTCACCTTAGGATGGCTGAAAAAACTTTTCCCCGATGCAAAAATCAACCACGTCGTCGGTGGGCTGATTCCCGTTTCTGGAAATTTGAAACATTATACAGCAGACCGTTTCGCACTCGTCGGCGACGCCGCCCATCACACGAACCCTCTTACCGGTGGCGGCATCGCGGTGGCCATGCGTGCAGGCCGCCTATGCGCGGAGCGCATCGACGAGGGCTTCAAAGCGAACAATTTGAGTAAAGAATTTCTTAGCGTTTACGAAAAACGCTGTGAAGACAACTTCGGGAAAATGCACGATTTCTATTTGAAATTCCGGAAATTCTTGTTGAACATGGACCGCGAAAGTCAAATTGGGCTGTATAAAGTTTTACAGGGCTTTGCCCTCAGCGGTTACCAAAAGCGCGCCTTTTTGAAAACGCCCATCCAAACGGCAAAATATTTATACCGCTTTTGGAAGTTCAACGGTTAAACATTTTTTCGCAGCCGCGCCGGCAAAATTTTGAGTTCTTCGCGATATTTGGCGACAGTTCGGCGCGCCACTTTCATTCCCTGCTTTTCTAAAGCCTCTGCAATCGCTTGATCTGAAAGAGGCGAAGACTTCTTTTCTTCTGCAACAAGATTTTTTATCGCATCCAAAATTTTCGCCGATCCAATGGAAGAACCATCTCCTTGGACCACTCCAGAACTGAAAAACTGTTTGAGTTCGTAAATGCCAAAAGGCGTTTCAACGTATTTTCCGTTTGTCGCCCGGTTGACCGTACTCGGATCCCGATGGATTTCATCGGCAATATCCTGCAAGATCATCGGCTTCAAGTTTTCCGGTCCTTTGGTAAAAAAATCTCGCTGCTTTGCAAGAATCGCATTCATCACCAGTTCAATTGTACTATGCCGATTATCAATGCTCTTGATAAAAGCATTTGCCGCATTCAATTTTTCTCGAACATAATCCTTGTCTTTTTTGCTGGCCGTTTGGCTGTGCAGTAATTTTCGATACGTTTCATTTATATGTAGTCGCGGAATATGCTCCCGCCGCATCACCACTTTAAAATTCCCAGGTTCCGTTTCAATCACTTCCATGTCGGGAACAACAACTTGCGTGGGGACATTGTTTATCTGCGTTCCCGGATGTGGAGAAAGGCAAGAAAGTTCCCGAACCGATTTTTGAACGTCTTCAGTAGAAATGTTCATCGCTTTGGCTATTGCAGCATAACGCAAATCTTTCAATTCGTTGTAATAGTTTTCCAAAATCCGAATGGCAATCGGCGAAAAATCCGGAATCCGATAGGCTTGAATCAAAAAACATTCGCGCAAATCCCGCGCCCCAATTCCCGGTGGCGAAAAAGACTGCAACACATGAAACGCTTCTTGAACCGGATACGATGCGTCTTCCAAATTTTTCTTTTTCTGGAGAATTTCTTCTACCTCGGCAAAATCCGGATTTTGCAATTCCTGCACGTTCTCGTTGGGAATGAGATTCCTATCCGCTGAAGCCAAAAAACCGTCATCGTCAACGCAATCAATCAAGTATTCAACGATTTTCACAATGCGCGGCGGGCGTTTCCATTCGCGTAGCTGATTTTTCAAAACTTCTTGCATACTCAAATCACGAGTCGGTTCCGGGCGCAATTCTTCATCGGGATCCCGTCCGCCTAAATCTTTATATGGCGCTTCAGCATTGCGAAAACCATCTTCTAAGTATTGTTCCCAGTCAATGGAATTTTCACTTCCCGGTTCCATGAGTTCATGACTGTTGTCGTCTCCATCACGGCCTTCATTTTCGCGGACAGGCGTGTCGATGGACTCCAACCGGCTATCGGTTGATTCATCCGCTTCGAGAAGCGGATTCAATTCCAGTTCCTGATTTATCGCCGTTTCCAGTTCTAGCGAATTCATCTGGAGCATTTTTATCGACTGTAACATCTGCGGAGACAGATTCTGTTCTAATTTCAATCCCTGTCTTAGTTGAATTCCCAAATCCATTTCCGTATCTCCTCAATCCAAACGAAACGATTCGCCTAAATAAATTCGTTTCGCTTCTTCGTTGTTCGCCAAATAATCCGAAGACCCTTCTGTCAGCACCTGACTTTTATACATGATATAAGCCCTGTCCGTTATCGAAAGCGTTTCGCGGACGTTATGGTCCGTGATGAGTATGCCCATTCCCTTTTCCCGCAACTTGGAAATGATGGATTGAATGTCGGCAACAGCGATCGGGTCGATGCCAGCAAAAGGTTCATCGAGCAGTAAAAAATCCGGATTCGAAGCAAGTGCGCGGGCAATTTCCAAGCGCCGCCGCTCTCCTCCAGAACAACTCATCGCCTTCGTCTTTCGAATGTGCGTAATTTTAAATTCTTCCAAAAGTTGTTCCAAGCGTTCTTTTCGCACAGAACGTTTCAACCCTTGCGTTTCCAAAATGGCCATGATGTTGTCTTGAACGCTCATCTTGCGAAAGATGGAAGCCTCTTGCGGCAAATATCCCACACCCAACCTGGCCCGCCGATACATCGGTTTTTCGGTCATTTCAACATCATCCAAAAAAATCTGACCGAAGTCTGGGCGGACCATGCCGACGATCATGTAAAAAGAAGTCGTTTTGCCCGCGCCATTTGGCCCGAGAAGTCCAACGATTTCGCCTTGGGAAACGCTGATGGAAACTTCACTCACCACTTTTCGTCCGCTGTAAATTTTGGAAATTTTTTCCGTCCGAATCGTTCTCACCAAATTTTTCATTTTTTTCCCTCTTTCCCAACGATGGAATCTACGGCTATCAACGGCACAATATTTTCTTTCGTCAAATCGATATACCGCCCACTGGCAAGCGTTTTTTTACCAGCCAACTTTAAATGTTTCACTTGCCCATCGAGAAACGCAATGCGGATAGTATCCCCGGCAGCCTCATTTTTGCCTTCAATCATCCGTTTTTTTTCGGGAATATGAAAATAGGTGCTCTGGGCATTTCCCGAAATCAATGCGCCTTTCAATTTCCCATTTTGAAACGACAGATCCAGCCGGCCACCTTCCATGCTGTTTTTGTAATTCAAAAAGTCCGCTTCGTAAAACAGGCCATGCGCGTTGAGATTCACGTAAAGGCTCTTGATTTTATCACTTTCAAATTCTGCAAACAAGGTATCCCCTACCGCTTCCGTAAACTGATCGGGCTTTCCCCTTTTTCCTTTTTCGTGCTGTTTACCCTTGGCGTTCATCACGACAAGCGCACTTTTGAGGGTTCGCTTGTCCGCATCGACCGTTAAATAAATAGAATCTCCCGTCAACTCATAACCATCCATCGTGAACTTCGGAGACCCTTTGAGCGCAATCCAGCTGTTCTTTTTGTCCAAATATCCCGTATCGCACGTAACAATCATCGTTCCCTGTGTTATGACAACGTGGCGAAACGCTTCGGCAAATTCCGCATTCTGATCATAAGTGATAATTTCGGCACGGACAGCAGTCGTATCCATTTTACCATCTTTTTGCTTTTGATATTGATGCAACAGAGGCTTTGACGTCAACGAAAGAAAACGGTTCTTTTTGTTGTAAACTAGATGATTTCCAAAAAAAGCGTATGTTCCCGCAGAATCTTTGGCTTCGACATTTCCTTTTGCCGTCGCGATTTCTGATTTTTTCTGGTAAGAACCCGTCCGCGCCTGAATATATCCGTCGGGATGGGTAAAGAGAAAATTCCCTTCGCAATCCACTCTATCAAGATTTTTATTCCACGTGGCCCTTTGCGTCCGAAATTCAACTGAATCATGCGTAAACCGCACGCGACCTTCCAGCAACAAGAATCCGGATTTTTGCGTTACAGATAAATTATCCGCATGGCGCATCACCAACGGGGATGTTTGCGAAATCCCCAGTTCCCAAAAAAGCAAAACGAAAAGGGCAAAAGCGAAGCGGTTCATTTGGATTCTCCCGCCGAGTGCTCAAGGGATTCCTCATTTTGCCGTTTATCTTCTTCCTTGAGTCGTTTCGCCGCATCTTGGAAAATTCCCGTCACTTCAGAAAGAATTCTCCAATCATCCATTCTCGTATCGCTTTCAAATCCTTTTCCCTGCAAAACGTCTCCGTTTTCGCTCACCACCCGAACATAACTTTCCGTTTTCACCCGGTCATCTTTTTTATTCCAAAGCAAAGAGTCCGCCCGGACAGACGCGCCTTTGGGCGTCAACGCGTAAACGTGACCGTAAGCGTAAACGTAATTCATGCGGGTGTCTAGCGTTCCAGAATCCGCCCGCAAAAAAGCGGAGCGTTCCCCGAGAGAGTCAAAAATGTCTGCCAAAATGGGTTTGGCGAAAATTTTTTCCGTCCCGCCCCAACGTTCGAGATAAGCCGTTTTCACCTTCCACGAAAGTTTATCCTTTTCGTAAAAATCGAGAAGCGTCGTATCGGAAAAGAGCATCATCGGGCGTTCAGCGGGTTCAAAATCGAGCGGCAACTCCTCTTCTGCGGGGGAGCAGGCCCAAAACGCCGCAGCGAAAAGAAGACCGGTAAGCGGTCCCACCATTCGACAAAAGCCTTTCGCTGTTTTTAGCAAAATGTGTGCCATCTGTTTTAAAGATACAATAAATGCCCGTTCCAAAGAACGGCAATCCTCCCGAAATCCGGGAGTCCCCCTTCAAATGAAGGGAATCAAAATTTTGCGGCAACCGATCTAGAGTCCTTTTTTTTATCTTGAACATGGAGACTTTATGTTTACGCACAAGACCAAAATTGTCTGTTCCATGGGACCGACAACTTCCAACGATGAAATCGTTTCCCGTCTGATCCTCGCCGGCATGAACGTCGCGCGGTTCAACTTTTCCCACGGCACTCACGAAGCGCACCTAGACGCCATGAACCGCGTCAAACGCGTGTCCTCTTTGCTAAAACGTCCCATCGCTCTGATGCTCGACACCAAAGGCCCTGAAATTCGCACGGGAACTACTCCCGGAAACGCTCTCGTCCCCATCCACAAAGGCGACACCGTCATTGTTTCCACAGACGACGCCGAAACGTCCGCGGCAAAAGATTCAGAGCCCGCGAGACTGTCCGTTTCTTGGAAAGACCTTCCTCAACGTGTCCAAAAAGGGCACCGCATTTTAATCGCCGATGGATTAATAGAACTGGAAGTCGAAGAATCGGATGGTTTTCTGGTACGCTGCATCGCCAAAAATTCCGGCGAAATTTCCAGTCGGAAAAATGTGAATTTGATAGGGCTCCACGCCGGGCTTCCCATCATGAGCGAACAGGACAAACAAGACATCCGGTTTGGCGTAGAACAAGATGTCGACTTTATCGCTGCGAGTTTTGTCAGTTACGCAAGCGAAGTTCAAGAAATTCGCCGTTACCTCGAAACCCTGAATTCCAAAGCAAAAATCATCGCAAAAATTGAAAATGAAGAAGGGTTGAACAACATTCGGGAGATTGCAGCGGTCGCCGATGGCATCATGCTTGCCCGCGGAGATTTGGGCGTTCAACTTCCGACAGAAAAAATTCCCTTGGCGCAAAAGCACGTAATCCGAGTTTGCAGACAATTGGGAAAGCCCGTCATCACGGCTACCCAAATGCTCGAATCCATGATTTCGCACCCACGACCGACCCGTGCCGAATTGACAGACATCGCCAACGCCATTTTCGACGGCACAGACGCAGTCATGCTTTCCGGAGAAACAGCCAACGGCAATTATCCCATTGAAGCCGTAGAAACGATGGTCCGCGTCGCCGTTACCGTAGAGTATTCCCCCGAGTATTATCAGAAAATGCGCGAAACTTTCGAGATGGATTTGCACGGAGAAGTCAGCCGTATCGTTTCTCAAAGCGCCTATCAAACAGCCCGCGAAGTAAACGCATCTGCCATCATTACTCCAACGCTCAGCGGAAACACGGCGAGAATGGTCAGCATGTTCCGTCCCAAGCAGCCCATTTTGGCTGTTACGCCACATCCTCAAGTCGAGCGCCAATTGCTGCTCAACTGGGGCGTTTTTCCGCTGTTCGCCGAGCTTGTGACCGATTCCGACGACATGGTCCAAAACGCCATCAAAAGCGCCCACGATTCGGGCGCAGTGCGCATTTCGGACAAGATAGTCATGGTTTCCGGATTTCCGCTTTCCGCTTCTGTCGTCAACACAATCCGAGTTCTTTACGTTGGCAATGAACTTTCCCGCGCCGAAGCCGGCGGTTCCGTAAGCTCCGACTATCCCAGAGCAAGCGGGCGTATTTTGCGGGCGAAAACCCCGACCGAAGCATACATGCTCCTCCGAAAGGAATGCAGCGAAATTCTCCTTTGTCCCGTTCTCACCGAAGAATACATTCCCGTTCTCCGGGAAGTCCGAGGAGTCATTGTCGAAGGCGAATGCAAAATTCCGCAAGAATCCCTGCCGCTCATCAATCCGCGTCTCGTCTGGTTGTGCGGAGTCAAAAACGCCTTCCGGATTTTGGAACCCGGACTAGCCGTCACCATCGATGGGAAAAATCTCGTCGTTTATGAAGGGCGACTGTAAGCAGCCGAATCACCATGCCTCCAGAAATTTTATCCCTTTGTGAACGCCTGTCGTCTGTTACATACGAGAACTTGACAAAGATTATCCGTTACGCAGAAGCCAAAAGCGCCGACGGGGCAAGAAAACTCGACGACAGTTTTGAAAACGATCTGGATTCTTGGATGGGCGGAGGAACGTGCTTTAGCCTCACATGGCACTTGTTCCAAGAATTGCGGGAAATGCAATATTCACCCAGGCTTTTGATGGGCGACAAGCGAATTGAAAAAAACGTCCATTGCGCGCTCACGCTGCCACTCGATGGCGAAAACTTTTTATTTGACCCCGGTTATCTGATTTTCGATCCATTGAAAATTCCCCAAGAATCCGTCAATGGAAAAGCCCAAGCGTTTTTTCCGCTAGTCCCCAACGCTGTCCGTTTGGATGTGAAAAACGGCATTCTCGGGCTTTATACGGGATTCGCTCCCAATTCCATGAAACTTCGATTTGAATTTGACTTACGCGGAGTTTCCCCATTAGAATTTCAAAAACATTGGAGCGATTCATTTCACCGGGAAATGATGACTTATCCCGTTTTGAACAAGCTCGACCGCGAACACGGAATCCAGTATTATTTTCAAAAAGGCAATCTGCTTATCCGCGACAAAAACGGTTCCCGTATCGAAGCCATTCCCGAATCCGAAAGAGTTTTCCGTCTGCACCAAATTTTTGGCATTGGTGAAGAAACCATCGAAAAAGCTCTTTCCATTTTGAAGCATCCTTAATTCAATTGTTCCACAGTTGTTCAAATCCTTCGAACGTGAAAAAATCGATTCCGCGGAAAGGGAGTTTCCCATTCACCGAATAAGAAACGTATCCGTTAAATAAATTCTTGACGGCGACCATCATGTCGTCCCATGTTGCAAAATAATCATTTGTTCCATTGGCGTTCTTTTTCACTTTAATTGCCACGTTCACACTTCTATCTTTTTGAGCGTTATCCAAACTGGCTTTTGCATACCGCATATATTGCGATTCCACAGTATAATAATCCATGAGGATTACCCAGTCGCAAGATTCCAAAAATTGTGACGAGCTGCCATGAGTAAAAATCTCGGCGTTGTAATACTTGTCGTATTGCATTGCAATCGCCTCGGCCAGTTTCAACTCCGGATTTTCCTTTTTTAATGCCTGATTCGCCCGTTTAAGAGTGCTTTGCGCCATGCGGAGAAGCGTATCCGATTGAGCGCCCTTATCCCAAACAAACGAGAATCCAGACTTTATTGTATGCACTTCTACATCTGCGCTGATGCCCGAAAACTTTTCCGCTGTCGCCACCCGGGCGTTATACGAAACAACGAGTTCCACTTCTTCATCGACCGCACTTTCTGACGTAAGCAGCTCCGTATTTTCGCCGACAACAGAAAGCCGCATGGCATGAACGTCCATGCCAAGCAAAGAACAAGTCCGAATAAACGTTTTCATCCAATCCGAAGGATTTTTGTAATCAGAAGTCGATCCCGGGCTTAGATAAATATCCTTGAAGCCGAACACGGCAAGCCGCGCAGCCAACAGTTCCGGCGACGCCGAATAATCGTTAACCGTTGTCGAATACACATACATTCCGTTTCGGACTCGAGAATCTACAACCGCTTCCCGAAATTCCGCAGCGCGTTCAAGAACTTTCTCCGAAAGTTCCGCCATGGATTCTGCTTTTATCCAAATAGAATCGCCTCCCGAAGAAGAGATTCCAGACGAAGATTCGCCGGTTCCCTCAGACGCAGACGATGCGACAAATTTCATCGACGAGGAAGATTCGCCGACAGCCGACGACATGGCTGCGCTTGTCGGGATTTCTCCAGAAGCCGATGACGCCGTCCCCGCAGAAGAAAGACTCCATTCTGACGAAGAAAGCCCCTGTTCCCCAGATGCCGATGACAAATGGGAAAAAGATATCTTTTCCCAAACCGAAGAAGAGGAGTTTTCTTTCACAAAAGAAAGCGCATCCTCGTATTCGTTCGGTGCAGACGAAGATTCAGAACAAGCCACAACCCAAATGACGCTCAATGCGTACAACATCCATTTTTTCATATTCCTAAAAATATCGACATTTTTAACCTTAGGCTAACTTGCAAGTGATAAAGTTCAAATTTTAAAAAGAATCCATTATTCCTACGCAAATTGTCGTCGCCAAGCAAATCGCCATCTTGGCAGAGCAAAGGACCGGTTTTGACCGGTTCCTTTTTCATTTGGCTTTTTCAAAAAAAACGTCAAAAGCGCGCTAGTCCACGGGATTTTGTGCAGGAATGTTTTGCGTGGGAAGTTTTTCTCCCGTTTTCAAGTCGGTCGCCTTTATGCGATTTCCGTTTCGCACTATTTTCAAAAACCATATCGATTCGTCCCTTGTTCCGTTCCGGAGAAAGACAGTTTCCATCCCGAAAGGGATGTCAAACTTGTCGAAACGTTTTCACTTCCATTATGCAAGTCCACGTAATTTTCAAGCATTTGCTATTCATTTTTGGAAGGAATATGCTATCCATTCGGAAAAATTCCCTGATGAACGGAATCAAGTACCTCCGAAACTTCCGCACTCAATTCCAGAAACGAGGAGTCAAGTCCCATAGCCGTAGCCCAATCATAGGCGTATCCGTCAAGTTCCGTCGTATCCCCGCCCGAATACGGAACATGATAAACGCCTTCCGTCTGAATTTCGGCGCGAGACTATGTGACATTTGCAGTTCCAGCTCGTGTGAGCCATTATTTTTATGTTTTCCAAAATCCTTTGGCTTGTTGTGGCGCAGTGTCCAAACCGCTCCACAAATTTAGCCAGAGAATTTTTTCAGCACCGCCAGAAGGCTTCTTTGGAACCACCAGCCTAGCTGGTGGTTTTCGTTTATACAAAAAAAGCTTCCCCTTTGCGGAGAAGCTTTTTTGAAAGAAAAAGAAGCCTTTACTTGAGCGAAATCGGGCAAGCTTTCGCATGCCAAATTTCTTTCGCGTATTGATCGATGGTGCGGTCCGAACTGAACTTGCCCATCCGCGCCACATTGAGAATCGCCATCTTGGCCCATTTATCCTTGTCGGCATAAGCCTTGGCAACTTCTTTCTGGCATTCGATATACGAACGGAAATCCGCCAAAAGCAAGAATGGATCACTCGAAAGAAGTTTGTCTACAATCGGACGGAATGTTTCCGGATGATCCGGGCTGAAGAATCCACTCGTGATCAAATCCAGAACACGGCGCAAATCATCATCTTTCTCGTAGAAGTCGCGCGGACGGTATCCCTTGGCGAGAAGTTCTTGCACGTTTTCTACAGTCAGACCGAAGAGGAAGAAGTTTTCTGCCCCGATGACTTCGCGCATTTCAACGTTCGCTCCGTCGAGAGTTCCAATCGTCAGTGCACCGTTCATCGCAAACTTCATATTGCCGGTTCCAGACGCTTCTGTACCCGCCGTCGAAATCTGTTCCGAAAGATCCGCTGCAGGGATAATTTTTTCGGCAAAGCTCACACGGTAATTTTCAAGGAACACCATTTGGAGCTTCCCTTTGCAATCCGGATCGCTGTCAATGATGGAACTCACCGCATTCGCCAAACGGATGATTTGCTTGGCCATCCAATATCCCGGAGCAGCTTTGCCGCCAATCATAATCGTGCGCGGCAAAATCTCCTTGCCATCCTTAATCTGAAGATAAAGATGAATCGCGTGGAGAATGTTCAAAAGCTGACGCTTGTATTCATGAATACGCTTTACTTGAATGTCGAACAACGTGTTCACATTGATGTCGACATTTTGCGTACGTTTGAGATAAGCCGCCAAACGCTTTTTGTTTTCAAGCTTGACCGCCATAAATTCCTTGCGGAACTTGGCATCGCCTGCAAACTTTTCGAGCTTTTCGATTTCGTCCAAATTCTTGACCCAATCTTCTCCAATTTTGGAAGAAACAAGAGCGGACATCGACGGATTCGCTTTGCGGACCCAACGGCGCGGAGTCACGCCATTCGTCTTATTGTTGAATTTTTCCGGCCAGAATTCATAGAAATCTTTGAAAAGGCTGGTCTTCAACAAATCACTGTGAAGAGCGGCAACGCCGTTGACTGCAAAAGAGCCGACAATCGAAAGATACGCCATGCGAATCATCTTCTCGTTGCCTTCTTGAATGAGCGACATCCGAGTGAGACGCGCGGTATCTCCGGGCCATTTGAGGGCGACTTTCGCAAGGAAACGCGAATTGATTTCGTAAATAATCTGGAGATGGCGCGGCAAAAGTTTTTCAAAGAAGCTAACCGGCCATTTTTCAAGTGCTTCCGGCATGAGCGTGTGGTTCGTATAAGCGAACGTGTGCGTCGTAATTTCCCATGCTTCATCCCATTCGAGATTTTCTTCGTCGAGCAAAATGCGCATGAGTTCTGCAATGGAAATCGCCGGATGCGTATCGTTCAACTGAATCGCCACCTTTTCCGGGAAAAGTTTCCAATCGCCATCATGAAGTTTTTTGAAACGGCGGACAATATCCTGCAACGAAGCCGCGCAAAGGAAATATTGTTGACGCAACCGCAGAATTTTACCGTTCACAGAAGAATCGTTCGGGTAAAGGACTTTCGAAATTGTTTCGGAAAGTTCCATGTCTTGCACTGCAGCGAGATAATCCCCGTTGTTGAAGTAAGCAAGCCCGAATTCGTCTGCGCTCTGAGCACTCCAAAGGCGAAGGTTGTTCACCGTATTGTTGCGGTACCCGGGAATCGGCGTATCATAAGGGAGCGCGAGGACATAGTCCTTTGTTTCCCAGCGATTGCGAAGTTTTCCCTTTTCATCGGTCCATGTGACAACATAACCGCCGAACGGAACTTTGATGGAATTAGCCGGGCGGGCAATTTCCCAAGGATTCGGAAGACGGAGCCAGTTGTCCGGGAGTTCTTCTTGCTGGCCATCCTTGATCTTCTGATTGAACATTCCGTATTCATAACGAATGCCCATTCCCGTCGCCGGGAGTTCAAGAGTCGCCATGGAATCGAGGAAACAGGCGGCAAGCCGTCCAAGTCCGCCGTTGCCAAGTCCTGCGTCCACCTCTTCTTCCCGCAATTCTTCGAGAGTCATGCCAAGTTCAGAGACCGCATCTTCGACTGCTTTTTCCACATCGAGGTTCAAAACGGAATTTCCCAGCGTGCGTCCAATCAAGAATTCCAGCGAAAGATAATAGACGCGCTTGACATCCTTGTTGTAATAAGCCTCTTGTGTTTTAATCCAGCGGTCGATAAGACGGTCGCGGACAGAATAGGCGACTGCCAAAAATTTTTCGTGCTGTGTCACCGTGCGTTCGTCACGGGCCATCGTATGATGAATGTGGTCGTCGAACGCCTTTTTGAAAGCCTGGACCGTATTTTCCAGAACTTCGAGGTTCGACTTGGACTGTGTTTTTTTCGATGCCATGTGTTTGCCTGTTGAAGGTGAAAAGTTTGTTTGTATAAAACCTAGAAATTTTTCGGGAGGTCCTTAATTCCATCTCGTTCTAAGCCTCAAGAGAAACGCCTTTTTGTGTATATTTGAAATACGTGCGCCAGTTTTTCAAAAAAACATTCTACCTGATTCCCTTACTTTTCACCAGTTGTCTGTGGAACCAACCCGTCTACTCTTCAGCAGAAAGCGCATACTTGCCTCTAGACGACTCAGAATATCCTTATGCAGAAATTCCCCGAATAGTCATTGAAACTGAAAACTTTCGAGAAGTCCGAAACCGCACAACAAAAATTCCCGCCCGGCTGCAAATTTACGGCAAAGACGCTCCGATTTCTGATATTTGGGAGCTTACCGTCCGCGGACGCGGAAACACAAGTTTTAACGTTCCCAAATACAGTTTGAAACTGGAATTTACAGACAAAGTATCCCCTTTGGGAATGCCCAAAAACCGCGACTGGCTGCTGTTATCGGATTACGGCGACAAAACTCACTTGCGAAATTGGATGAAGACACGGCTTTCCAATTGGCTTGGCGCCAAATACACACCGCGGATGCAATACGTAGAACTTTACTTGAATCGCGAATATAAAGGCGTGTATATGTTTTCAGAAAACATCAAAATCGCCAAGAAGCGTTTGAACATTCCAGAAAACGACTCCAGTTTTTTATTCGAAAAAGAAGATTCAAAAAAATACGACGAGCCTTATTTCAAAACACTCGACGGAAACATCATCCACATCCAATCCCCAAAAAACATTTCAAAAGCATCCATGGCGATGGCAAAGTCGCACCTGGACAGTTTTGAAATCTATTTGCACAAAAGAAATTTTTGGGGAAAAGATTCCATCACGAACTGGCTTGATATCCATGATTTTCTGTTGAATTATTGGGTGCAGGAATTTTCTAAAAATGAAGATGGAAAATTCACGCGGAGCGTTTTCTTTTATTGGGAAAAAGGGGGAACAATCCATTTCGGACCTCTTTGGGATTTTGACTTGAGCTTTGGAAACGAATCGCGGGCACAATTTCAAATGCCCGAAAACTGGTTCATCCGAAACTACCGTTGGAATCTATACATTCTCAGCGATTGGAAAATGCGGGAATTGGCAAAAGAGTACTGGAAAGAACACAGAGAAATTTTCCGGGCACTCATTGACAGCATTCCCCAATACCAAAAGAACATTTCCCATTCCATGCAAAACGAATTCAAACGGTGGCCCATTTTAGACAATACTTACACTTGGGCGTTGCGGCATTCATACAAATCGCATCAAGAAGCCGTCGACTCCATGATTACTTGGACAAAGAAAAGATTTCAGTGGATTGACGAGCAACTGTAATTCAAAAGTTCGACGATTTTCGTTTTCACCCACAAACAGCTCCGCTCATTTTTTCACCAACGATTTCTTTAATACTTTTGTATAAAAAGGAGTTTTTATGAAGAAACCCATTTTACTTTTCGCCCTGTTGGGAATTCTGTTGACAATTCCAGCCTTTGCCGGCAACGCTCAGGAACCGTTTCCCACGATTTCTTGGGAACAGGCGATAGACCTGAGCAAAGACAAAAAATCCCCGGCGATTTTCGTTGACGTCCGCACGCCAGAAGAAGTCGCCTCCGGCACAGTCGCAGGCTCCATCAACATTCCCCTGCAACAAATCCAAGTCCGATACAAAGAACTCCCCAAAGACAAAAAAATTCTCATTTTTTGCCGCAGCGGAAAACGCAGCCGAGCCGCTGCAGAATATTTAACTTCAATGGGATATTCCAACGCTTACAACGTGGACGGTGGATTTTTGAAAGCGCCGCCCGCAGCCGCGTTCAAATAATCGTCCAACAGCTCACCGACTTCCACCTCTTCCTTTGCTACATAAAGTCGGGCATTTTTTCGAATGCGGTCATCCAAACGGGCCGCATCTTTTTCTGACAAAACAATTGGATAATTTCCACGCAACTCTTTATTCAAATAACGCGCATAATTAGGAGAATGATCCGGCAAAAAAACCTTCTTTTTTACTGCCATTCCAAGCGTTTCCACATCGCGGACAAAACGTTCGGGAGCGCCCAGCCCAGTAACCAGGCAAACCTCCGCCCCTGCGGAGAGAGATTCCCCGAAATAATTTTTCACTTGCGATATGCCAAAAAATGCGCACAACCGTTTTTTTGTAAACCCCACTTCCTTTGATTTTTCAGCAAGGCGAAAGCATTCGACAGGAATCGCATCCGGGTGATCCTTTTCCAAGCTAACGCAATTTCCCAAAGGGATCAAACATTTGATCGAATCCGCGATTTCCGCCCAGCGGAGAACAAAAATGTCCGCACCGACAAAGCGTGTATCTTCTAATCCACCATCACAAAGAATAACGTCGTAATCACCGTCCAAATTTTTCGCCAATTCATAACGATTGGCAGTCAAGAACACATCCACGCCGACGAGAGATTTCTGGAGCATTTCAAACTCATCCCAAGCAGCACGGTGGCAGAGAACTGCCACTCGAAAATTTCGCAACGCCCAGCGGCCTGCCATTTTCGCCACTAAAGGCGTTTTCCCCGCGCCCCCCGAAAGAAAAGACCCAATGATGATCAATCGGCTTTTCCAACAAAATGGTTTGGGCCGATAAAGGACTCGGCGGGAAACAGAATACCCACATCGATAAATCCACGCCAACGCATAACGCGCGACAAAAGAAATGTTCGCCCAAAGACGCATGAGCAAAACTTAAAAATTTAACCGCCTTTCTTTTGAAATTTTTCCGCCTCCAACAAAAAGTTTTTACCTTTTATAGAAACATTTTCAAGGTGGAATCATGCGCATTCTCGTTTTAAATTGCGGAAGCTCTTCCGTCAAATTCGCCGTTATCGACACAAATACAAAAGAATCCCTTTCCAACGGACTTGTTGAAAACATCGGAGTGAATGGCCACGTCAAAGCCAAAGGTCCCGAAGGAAAAACCGAATTTCATTTCGATTGCCCCACCCACAAAGAAGCTGTCGTCGAAGTCCAGAAATTTTTGACGGCCCAAAAACTGATAGACTCCATCGAAGCCGTAGGACACCGCGTCGTTCACGGCGGAAAATACATCAAGTCCGAACCTGTAACTCAAGATCTTATCGACTACATTCGCAGTATCATCCTGTTCGCGCCCCAGCACGAAGGCGCCCACGCCACGGGTATGGAAGTCGCCACGGAAATTTTCCCGAATCTGCCGCAACTCGCCGTATTCGATACAGCGTTTCACCAAACAATGCCACGCAAAGCGTTCCTTTACGGCATTCCTTACAAATATTACGAAGAACTCAAAATCCGCCGTTACGGATTCCACGGAACCTCGCATCGTTTCGTGAGCGCAGAAGCGGCGCGCATTTTAAAAAAGAAACCCGAAGAATTGAACCTGGTAACAGCTCACTTGGGCAACGGCTGTTCTTGTTCCGCCATCCACGCCGGGAAATGCGTTGACACGACCATGGGATTCACTCCTCTCGACGGACTTGTCATGGGTACACGCTCTGGTTCTTTGGATCCGGCAATTCTCTTTTTCTTGAACAAAAAACTGGGATTCGATATCGACCGTTTGAATCAGCTGGTCAACAAAGAAAGCGGACTTCTCGGTCTTTCCGGTTTGAGCAACGACATGCGCACCATTACGCAAAAAGCTGCAGATGGCCACGAAGGCGCAAAGATTGCATTTGAAGTGTTCTGTTATAAATTGGCACGCGAAATCGGCGGCATCGCTATGGCGCTCCCGCGCTTAGACGCTCTTGTCTTTACCGGGGGAATCGGAGAAAACAGCGCCCTCGTCCGTGAAACGACTCTTGAAAATCTGGCGATCCTCGGATTTAAAATTGACGAAAAGCGCAATGCGGAAAACGGAAAAAATTCTGACCATCTTATCAGCGCCGAAAATTCAACGCCTTTGGCAATGGTCGTCCCCACGAACGAAGAACTTTTAATCGCGCTCGACACAGCGGAATACGCCAAAAGCAAAAAGTAAAACCTTTCATCTTCACCAAAAGAGACGCCTTAGGCGTCTCTTTTTTTAAGCTGCCGACTCTAAATATGCTCCGATTTCTAAAACCGACAGTTTCACATTTCAACAGGATTTTCACCCAGCCGTTTTGAACGCTTTCTAAAGCGAAACCCGACAACAATCTTCAATAAATCACGTCTTCGAGGACAAGGCCCTGCGGCGGCGCCATTGTGCGTTCGCCTTTGAAATTTTCGGCAAAAATTTCGTTTACAGAACCTTCAGGATAACGCCCGCGCCCAACGTCAAAGAGCGTTCCTACCATTGCGCGGACTTGCCTGTGCAAAAAACGGTTCCCCAAAATATGCCATTCCGATATGTAATCGTTCACCTTGACCAGTTCAAAACGGGTCAAACGGCAAACCGTACTTTTTCCATCATGCCGCGGAATGCAAAAGCGGATAAAATCATGTTCTCCGATAAAGGAAGTCGCCTCGCGCCGCATTGCTTCGTAATCCACCGGCAAATGGCCGATTTCCCAGCCGAAATCCCGTTGCAAAGCGACAGGCCGCGTAAACAGCGTGTACACATAATACCGGGAAACCGCATCGTAGCGGGAATGAAACTCCGGAGAACAACGTTCCAAATCCCGAATTTTGACCGTCCGATGCCCCAAGCCATTGATGGAACGCATCAGCTTTTGGCAATCGATTTCGCCGTCAAAATCAAAATGCACCATTTGTCCGCGAGCATGAACCCCCGTATCCGTGCGCCCGGCGGCGACCAAATCAACGGGAGCCCGCAAAGCTATCCGAAAGGCCTCTTCCAATGCCGATTGGACGGTCACAAATTTCGTTTTGCCGTGTTCATTTTGTTCTTGCCAGCCAAAATAGGCGCTGCCCAAATATTCGCAGCGAAAACGGTAACGCATTTTATTCCCCGGTTTCGCGTTTAATCCGAATCACAGTCTCCACTTGTTCTTCGGACAGTTGCGTACGCCGGGCAATTTCCGATGGCGTATACCCTCTGCGGTTGAGCTGCAACACCTTTTCTTTGTCTTGGCGCTCCCTGTCAAAGCGCGTCATTTCAAGCGGATTCGGTTTGGGGACCGCTTCAGTCTGGAGCGTATTGTGACTGGGTGCGCGATACTTGGTCAATTTATCGGGATCGCGGTGAACCCCTTTGGGCGAACGCAAACCGGACAACGTATCGGAAAGGGACTGCATCGCTTTAGTAATCCGCTCTTTGGCCGTGGGCCGAAGAACAGGATGTTCCACTTCGCCTTTGGAATTTTCAAATTCCACATCGGCAGTTGACGTGTTTTGTGTAATTTCCGAAGACGGTGCGTCCGCTTTGACATCATCGATAATGGAACGGTGCACCCGCGTACGCCCTACATACGTCGGATCATCAGGGAATCCACTTTTCGGTGTTTTGAACCGGTTTTCTTCACGGATTTTTTCAAGTTGCCGCGTAATGGCCTCTTGGCGATTGCGCAAAAAGAAGAAAACTGCTCCCAAGAGGACGATCAAAACAAGAAGTCCTCCGATAATGAAGATAAAAACATCCATCCCGGAATTTTCGGATTTTGACTTAACCGATTCTTTTTCAGCAGGGAACGGAGCCTGCGCCTGTTCCGAAGCTTCCGATTCCAGGTTTCTCATGGCGATTAAAACACCCCACAAAGAGTCCCGGAGAAGAACCAGTTTTTCTTTTTCTTCTGGGTTTTCCGTTGCAAAAACATCCATGTCGACATGGTCGACTTCTTCCCGCAACGCCAAATAACGCGCGCCGTCCAATTTCGGTTCAAAGGGATCCGCTTTTAAAAACGCAAACAGCGCGACAACGAGAACAAGCAAAATTGCAGGGACTACAAATTTTTTCATATAAAGAAAATTTACAAAAAAAACGAAGACAGTCCCTTTTCGAAAGGGCAATCGCCTTGCCTGCGTGATACAGTTTACTGTTGGCGTCAAACTCTAAAAAAGGATTTTGCATCAATCCATCTTTTTTCGGATTTTTCCGCGCAAGTCTTTGAGTTTCCAACGGGAACGCTTGTCTTCGACAACGAATTCGTTCCGAACACCGCGTTCAATGGCTTCGTTCACCAATTTCAACGCTTCTTCATAGCGTTTTTGATCAAAACGCAATTCCGCCAAGAATAGCACCGTATTGGGGTCTTTCGGATTTTGTTTGTACGCCATGACCAAATATTTTTCGGCGAGATCTTTGTCCGGCCAATTCAACAAAATAGGGATATAGGGCAACAACTGGTGAGCGCGTCCTAAAAACTGCCAATTTTCCGCTTCCGTAGAGAGGTCTCGAACTTTTTTGGCCGCGCCTTCTTTGACCGCTTGATAAGGCCCGTATTCCCGCGCCCAAAGAGAAAGATTCTGCGCATAATACGATGTTATGGCTTTGTTTTTCGGATATTTGACATGCATCCGTTCTCCGAATTCCTTCGCTTCGGCGAACAGCTTCAGACGCGTGTCCTTATCTTCTGTCGCATAACATCCCTTAAAATGATACACATAGAGAAGACCTTCCGCAGCCCGTTCTTCCGAGGCGGAATCGTTCAGCGCGCGTTTGTAAAAGAATATGATTTTTTCGACAACCGCAGAGTCGGCGTGATCATTTTTGGAATGCACCGCCCGATTTTGAAACCAATATTCCGCACTGTCCAAATCGCTGCCGGCGAATGCGATGCCCACAAGCAGCAAACAGAACAGAAACGTTCGAATCATCGGACGATTAAATTTTCCAAGTTTGAAGAAGTTTGTTGACCGCGGCAATTCTAGCCTTTTCTTCTTCCAAGCCGTGGAACGCCTTAAACAAAAGGTTCCTGTATTCCATCAGCGCCGTACGAATGATGACTTTTTCTTCTTTTTTCAGCATACGATTCTAACTTAGAAAAGTTAACTCCAGAAAAATGTTCGCAAATTATTGTTTTTTTCTTTTGGCAAACTTGCCGGAGAAATAGTCCATTTGCCGAGTCGATCCGAGAACGGCGTGCCAAAGCGGGCTGTCTGGCTTGATTTTACGGCGTTCACTGACAGCAAAATCAATGGGAACGTGAGTAAATTTTCCATGCATGCTGCCCACAACCATATTGGTTTTCCCGGCCATCGCCGCATGGACCGCATTATCCGCCAGCTGATGACAGAAAATGGCATCCGTTCCCTTTGCCGGAATGCTGCGAACTGTATAGCTCGGATCAAAATACTTGATGTTGATCTCCATGCCCACTTTTTTGAAGTGCTCGTTAATTTTTTCAACCAGATAGTCGCCAATATCGTATTTGAGAATATTCCCCGAAGCGTCTTTCCGCTGGGGAAGGCCTTTGAACAGATGTTGACCGGCACCTTCTGCGACAACCACAACGGCATGAGTTTTCCCAATGGAAAAACGATTTTCTAGCGCATTGAAAAGTCCGCCCTCGCCTTCCAATTTAAAGGGGACTTCGGGAATCAGGCAAAAATTGACAACGGTTGTAGCAAGTGCCGCATCCGCCGCAATAAACCCAGAGTCTCGTCCCATCAACTTGACAAGGCCAAGACCATTGTAAGCACCGTTCGCTTCGCAATGGGCGCTGGTGATGACATTGCACGCAGCGAGAACAGCCGTTTCAAAACCGAATGTTCTATCCACCAGATTCAAATCATTGTCAATCGTCTTGGGAATGCCTATCACGGAAATCGGCTGACGACGTCTTTTGATTTCTTTTGCGATATCCCGCGCACCGCGGAGCGTTCCATCCCCACCGATGCAGAACAGCATATTGATGTTCAAACGCATGAGCGTGTCCACCATGACTTCGGAGCTCTGCTCTCCACGGGAACTGCCCAAAATCGTTCCGCCGTCTTCTTGAATGTTGTCGACGATATCCGGATCCAAAATTTTGGGAGCGTAGCCATAATCCGGATTCAATCCGCGATAGCCGTAAGGAATGCCGAAAATGTTGCGCACTCCGTAATCAAACCATAAAACGCGGACAAGGCTCTTGATAACGTTGTTTAAACCGGGACAAAGACCGCCACAAGTGACAATGGCCGCCCGCGTCCAAGATGGATCATGGTAAATCATTTTGCGCGGGCCCGCTGCTTCTAGCGACGGGACGTCCTTTCCGAGGCGTATAAATTTTTGAATGGTCGCCATGTCGGTCGTCAAGCTGACATGTTCCGAATCATCGACAAATTCCAAACCTTTCATCGGAGAAAGCAGCGTGCACTTTCCGATCGTTTCAATAGAAAGGTCGTAATTGTCCGGGTTTTCAAGAATGTCGTCCTTCGTCATGGGAACCTCTCTTTTTCAGTTTAAATCTAGCAAACGAAGCGATTCAAATGGGATTTTCAACATTTTATTGTGGCGTTCCATCCGAATTTTAGATGTGAATCAGCGGCAAATGCAGCTTTGTACGCAATCCAGGATTCGCATTTTCTATTTCAATTTTCATATTGGCCATATCGCACAGCTTTTTGACCATCGAAAGACCGATGCCCGTTCCCGCCGTCGTCCGGGTCATTTCGTTTCCGACGCGGTAGAATTCTTCAAAAACATGCTGCAATTCTTTAGCCGGAATTCCCGGTCCGTAGTCGCGGACAACAAAATACACATCGTTTTCGGAAACGCGAAGTTCCAAATTGATCATTTTATATGCGGAATTTCGGGCGAATTTTAGCGAGTTGTCGACAACATTTGTCAAAATCTGCATCACAGCATCTTTGTCCAAAGACAATTCCATGGAGCAAATATCACTGGTGACCGTCAAATCAAATCCGTTGTTTTCAATGTTTTGCGTGTAAGTCGCGACAAAAGAATCCAAGATGACTTTGGGATTGATTTTAGAAAACTGGACGTTCCAGTTTCCGCGTTCCAATTTGGAAAGATTCAACACATTCTGGATCAGCCGCGAAAGGCGCTCCGTTTCACAAACAATGAGTCTATAATATTTTTGCCGCTTAGTCTCGTTTGCCACCCAGGAATTTTGCAACAGTTCCGCATACATCCGAATGGCCGTCAACGGTGTTTTCAGTTCATGACTGACCGCAGAAACAAAATCCTGCCTTTTGTTCGCCAGCCGAATCTGGGAACGCGTGGAACGGTAAACGGCGACAAAGCCCCCTGCCAGCGCCCCGAACATCAATAGGCCGATAAGGACTAGCACAGTATGTCCCGAATTCGATTCTTGCTCCGTCAAGTAAGCTGTCAGGAACATTTCGTTCAGTGGGAACTGGAGCGGAACATTTAAAATTTCGCCCAGAGAATTTGCCAAGCTGCCAAACGTAAAAAATGCGCTGTCCTTGGATCCGAATTCCAACGAAAGGCCCAATTCCGCAGGATTGAATTGCAGTTCATGGATGACCAAATTTTCTAAATAAGGTCGGAGACGCACCGCATATCCCTGAATGAACTGTTCGTTGTTCCGCCAAACATTCCGAAAATAGACGATGTAATTCTTGTTGAATTTCGCCTGAAACGGATCGATTTCCACTTCAAAAATATTGGGAACCTGGATGGGATCTTCATCCTCTTCTTTTCCGTTTTCCGATATGCGGCGAATCCTAGCAGATTCCACATCGAACAGGAAGCTTTCCGTTTGAGAACTTTGTTCGTAACGCCTTTGGAATTTTTTGGATTCATTCAATTTGACCGCAAGTTTCAAATTTTGCCCATAAAGTTTGTCCAGGCTGTCTTGCGTGCTACTTTGCACCTGCGTACGGCTCAAACCTTCATTGTGAATATCCAATTGTTTCAACACATTAAAAATGCTGTCCCGGATAACTTCCCTTTTGGCACGGTCTTCGACTGGAATTTTTTCCAAAATGCCATCGGGAAGAACCGGCGTGTGCATTTCCCCATCAGGATCCAACTGAAAATATCCAATCATTCCGCCGTAATGACTGCGAATGGGGAGTTCCGCCAATTTGGAAAGGGTCACTTCTTCGCCGCCAATGACAGGAACCGCGCGAATAAAACGGTATTCGGAATAAGAACGTTGCTCTTCGACAGCCAAATCATCGTAAATGCGCTGATTCAACATCTGCAAGATGAAATACGCCTGCTCCTTATAAGCGTATTGCGATTCCGTTTCAAGATGCCGATACGAATTGATTAAAAGGAGCGCGACGGGAATCGCGATGACGACAAAAAGAAGTATAAAAATCAGCTTGAGCCGATTCATCAATCCGGAGTTTCCCGCAACTGGTAACCTTCGCCCCGGAACGTCACCAACAAGCGCGGATGCGAAGGATCGTCTTCAATTTTTTTGCGGAGCTTTGTAATGTGGATGTCAACAGTGCGCGTGTCGACCGATTCCGCATTTTCATAACCCCAAACTTTATTCAACAACTCGGCCCGGGGAACAGCCCGGTCACGGTTATTCCAAAGATATTCGAGAATTTCGACTTCCTTGCGGGTGAACGTAAGCTTTTCCGTGCCGCGGAATCCGCAATATTCACGGAAATTCACCCGGAGATTCCCGGCCGCCAATTTTCCATCACCTTCCATTGTCAAACGAGAACGGCGGAGAACCGCTTCGATGCGGGCTAAAAGCATGGGGACAGCAAAGGGCTTTGGAATATAATCGTCAGCGCCATATTTCAGACCGTCAATAATATCCTTGTCGGAATTCTTGGCAGATAGAATGATAATGGGAACATCCTTGTCTTTTTCGCGGATTTTATCGCACACAGTAAAGCCGTCTAGCCCCGGCAGCATCAAATCCAAAAGAATCAGTCCGTATTTTCCACTTAATCCTTCAGAAAGGCCCGCATTGCCATCGGAGACATGATTGACCCGATAACCTTGAAATTCCAACAAATCGACCAAGCCTTCAGCAATCGCAATTTCATCTTCAACAATGAGAATCGTGATGTTCGTATTTTTTTTGTCCATGCGAAAAACTCCAACTTCAATGCCTTAAAGAGCAAATCCCACGCCCGCTTCGAGGACAAATGCAGACGCATCCACTTCGTCATCGTAGTCAATGCCAAAATAATATTTGCCGTTTACATAAGCAGCGATAGGAATTATCGGCAATTTGGCACGGACACCCAAAATCACATGGCCGCCGACATTTGTGTTCAAACCATCGTCTTGCAATTTTGAAGAAAGTTCATTGGCGAGTTTCTTGGCCTGGGATTCGTCCATCGTTCCATCCCGAAGAGCGTTTTGCAAATCTGCATCGGCGAGTTTTTCCATAAAACCGTTGATGAATTTGGCGCTCATAATGGGAGTGCTCAGATAATAGGTGATTCCCCCGCCGATGTAGGGACGAATAATGGGAAGGCTTGTCATGGGAATCGTAATGGAAAGGTCTCCATTCATTGCGACAAATTTCGGAGTCGTCTTGCCAAATGGAACGCCGTCAAATTCCAGTTCTATATCGCGTTCAATGGTCTTGCCGTCAATCCCCGTCACGGCGAAAGTCGAACTGTAAGAGCCCCATTGCAAATTGTAAGTCGCTTCGACATCGATAATCGGGAGAATGTCCACCCACACTTTGAGACCCAAGCCCTGCAAACTGCTGAAAGATCCATGAGCAAATTCCACCTTGGCAAGTTCTTTACCGCCGGCTTTGAATCCGGTAATCTCTTCCATTCCCGAAGCGTCAAGGCTGGTCCCAAAATTCGGAGCGTAGTGGACGCCAATGCCCAAAATGGCAAAAGACGGAGAAATACACAAAGCAGCCGCCGCCGCGAGCAATTTGAAATTCATTCGGAACTCCTTCAGTTTTTCCCAAAACTATATTAAAAAGGTTGAAAAAGGACAAACTATCCAAGGAAAACTTTCCCTTATCGGGCAATTTTGCCAAACAGTCGACGTTTTGCGCTATTCGGATTTTTCTTTGATGGCGCGCAATTCGGCAAGCCTTTCCGCCATCTTTTTTTCCCGGCCATAATCCGTTGGCGCATAAAAATGCATTCCGGCAAGCTCTTTTGGCAAATGTTCCTGCCCGGAATAAGCCCCGGGACTATCGTGGTCGTAGCGGTAGCCGTTCCCATAGCCGAGCATTTCGCCGACCTTGGTGACAGAATTCCGGAAAGCCCTGGGAACAGGCAGAGTTCCCGTTCGCCGAATCACTTGGTCCACTTCCATCCCCGCCACTTCAACACTGTTGCTTTTGGGCGCAAGGGAAAGGTAAATGGCCACTTCGTCAAGTCCGATGAGTCCTTCGGGAACTCCCATGAATTCAAACGCTTCGCGGGCGGCATTTGCAAGCAAAAGAGCGTTGGGATCCGCCAAACCGACATCTTCCATGGCCATCCGGGTCAATCGCCGCAAAATAAACTTTGGATCTTCACCACCCTGAAGCATCCGGTGCAGCCAATATACGGCCGCATCCGGATCACTTCCGCGGATAGACTTGTGAAGTGCCGAGATTAAATTGTAATGTTCTTCACTCGATTTGTCATAACGGAGAGGCTTCTTGTATTGTATCGAATCCAGGAGAGTTTCATCGATAACCTTTCGCCCCCCTAAATTTTTGGCAATCCATTCGACTTGATTCAGCAGGAATCGCGCATCGCCATCCGCTTGTGCGACCAAGCGGGAAAGCGTCTCTTGAGAAATTTCAACATCCGAAAGGCATAGCCCCCGCGGATCTTCTTTCAAAGCGCGCAATGCGAGTTTTGCCAAGTCATCGGTGGAAAGCGGTGCAAAGAGAATCAGCTGGCACCGGGAAAGGAGCGCCGAGTTCACTTCGAAACCGGGATTTTCCGTCGTTGCACCAATCAACGTCACCGTTCCGGTTTCTACGGCTTTCAAAAGCGCGTCCTGCTGTCCCTTGTTGAACCGGTGAATTTCATCGATGAAAAGAATCGTCCCCATCCCCAACTTTCGATTCGCTTCGGCTTCGTTCAAAAGATTTTTAACTTCTTTGACCCCGGATTCTACAGCAGAAATGGAGACAAAACGTTTTTTCGTGTAAACCCGGATAACGTTCGCGAGGCTTGTCTTTCCACACCCCGGAGGTCCCCAAAAAATCAAACTGGGAACCGCATCCGATTCAATGCCATGACGCAGCATGCTGTTTTCGCCAAGGATTTTCCCCTGCCCTAGAAAATCATCTAGGGTCGCGGGGCGAAGCCGTTCTGCAAGAGGCTTTTCGGAATGGTTGTCCATCGGATTTTTCTCTTATTTCAAAAAATCAGGATTTCTTTTTGCGGAGACCTTTGTACAAAACATAACAGATGAAAATTCCGGCAAGTCCCAAAATGGCAATCGAAAGTTCCGTGTTATATTTTTCAATCATATCACTTTGCCCATGCGCAATGACGCCGAGAACAGCCAAAATCGAATTCCAGATCAAAGCGCCCAACGCTGTGAAAAGGGCGAAAGGAAAGAGCTTCATTCCCGAAAGCCCTGCCGGGATTGAAATCAACTGCCGAATCGCCGGAAGCAACCTGCCGACGAAAGTGGAAATTGCTCCGTGCTTGCGGAAAAAAGCCTCGGCCTGTTCCACTTTTTGAGAATCGAGAAGGCACATGCGCCCAATCCGCGAATCGGCGAATTTGTAAACAATCGGCTTCCCCAAAATCTTAGCCAAATAATAATTGACAAAGGCTCCCACCAAAGCTCCCAGCGTGGCGAACAACACAATCAAAACGATATTCAACCCGGAATCCGGTTGGAGCGCTTTGTAAGCCGCGGGCGGCACGACAACTTCACTGGGAAACGGAATAAATGAGCTTTCTATCGCCATCAAAAGGGCAACGGAGCCGTAATTCAGATTTTCACTATACCAACCCGTGATTTTTGAATAGATAGAGCCCTCGGAAAGCGCAGCAGAAGAGTCCGGCGTTCCCGTAGCAAAGGCAGAAACGGTGCAAAGAAGCACGGCGAATGCAAAACTAAAAATTTTTGATCTCACAAAATCTCCTTGAATCTAAAGATAAAGATAGCTTTTGAAACGACCGATCCTTGTAGAAAATATAGATTGTAACAGAATCAAACAATTTTCGCCAAAGAAGACGACCTCTTATGAAAATTTTCGCCACCATCACCCTCTGCACTTCATTCGCTTTGGCCATTTTGCCAAATAAAAATCTTTCTTCCGGAAAACCAGCCTATCTCCCTTCTGGTCAAAGTAATTTTCTGACCGACGGAAGTCTAACAAACTGGAAATCCGTATCGGCCAAAGATATCGCCATTCCCGTCGGAAAGGGCGCTTCTAAATTGTTCGTTTCGTGGGAACTCTATGCAAACGGCGAAGTTGGCTGGGGAAATTACACTTCGAATTGCGGACACTCGACCACAACTCTTTCCGATTTTTCCATTCTGACCTCCGGAAACAGCACTACGGGACTCGATGGCGATTGGGATACAGCTTACGTCATCACCGGAAATGAAGTTCTTTCACGCGGCGTGAACATCGATTTCGCAGAAAAATCCTGGATCCGGTTTTCTTCAGAAAATGAAATGGGAAGTTTTCTTGAAATCGAAGTATTCGACGTAACAGACGGTGGCGACGACACGTGGTTCTTCATGGGAACAAGCATCAGCCAAATGGGATTGAAACAACAAGAATCCGATACGACAAAAACAACAGCCGCCCTCATTCACGAAAAATTCCCCGATCACACGCCCGCAATGCTCCGCGGAGGCATCGGCTGCATCAACAGCGACGAAGTCGTAGCCCATCTTCCTCAGTATTTGGAAAACGTCGGTAACGTCCATTTTTGGGCCATTGAAATGGGAACAAATGACGCTTGGGGTGGTGGAGATTGGAATTTGCAAAATTACATTGAAAACATGCAAACCATTATTGATTCCGCCAAAGCGCATGGCATCACACCGATTATCGCCCGCATCATCGCTACAGATTCCGCAAAAGCCACATGGCAAGTGAATCCTCTCTACTTGAGCGCCTTGGATTCTCTGGTAGAAGTGAACAGCCTCCCCAAAGGTCCCGACTTTTTCTCTTATTTCAAAGAACATCCGGAACTTTTAGCCAGCGATGGCGTGCATCCTAACGCAGAAACCGGCGGCGGAGCCGCCATGCACCGTTTATGGGCAGACGCGTTAACGCCGCTTTACGAAGAAACATCCGCCATGCACCGTCCTCAAAACAGAACACAGGCAAAGTCCGTTGCTAAAATTCTTGTGCGAGACGGTGCATTCGAAGTTCAAATTCAAGGGGAGCATTTTGATTTGCGCGGACGGAAGCTTCAACCAGCCAACTAATCAGCGAAACCCCATCCAAGGATTTTGCGATTCTTCGACAGGAATGGTTCCTGTGTAAATCCGCACACGCTCTTCTAACCATTTTTTCAAATTGCCAATTTCTTCTTCGAAGTCTTTGTCAATAGGCCAACGCTGCGCATTCTTTTTCAGCGCTCGGTCGTTTTCTCTTTGATACGCATCCAGCTTTTGAAATGGAACGGAGAGAATTTCAGGTTGAAGTTCTTTCCATCGCGATTCGTAATCGGCAGCAAAACAGGAATCTTTAAACAAGTCCGCAAAAAATCCGGGAATGGAATTTTTATACACGAAGTCTTCGAACAAAAAAGTCTGTGACGAAAAATAGTTGTGACCATCTGTCATCGAAGCCCAATCAAACGCAAATCCGCCGTCAAAATCCCAAACAGGTCCCAGATAATATTTTCCATTTTCTTTATAAAGATACATGCTCCGCGGAGCGGCCAGTTCTACATTTCGCGTAATTTCTTGGAGAAGAATAAAATCGATATAGTTAGAAACATCCATTCGCATTTTGAGGGAATCTATTTTTTGCTGTTGAATCAACGTTTCAAGAACGGCAAAATCTTCGCGGATAGAATCAAGGGTCGCCCCGTCTGGATTTTTGGGATATTTAACAGCCACGGGCATCCGATAAACGGAAGAAACAAAATTATTCCCCGCTGCAGGAGATTCTTCCGGTCCATCGTCCACATCCAAACTGAGCAGCACTCCGTCTACGCCAATGTTCACACGACTTTTGGCGCGTTCAATTTGCTCTGTCAACTGATACAATCCAATGTATTCTCCATTTAATTCCACATCGACAAATCGGTTGGAATTCACAAAAGCGAAGTTACCCATTTCGCGGGCAATGTCAAACGCAATCGCATTCATAAACCCTGTCGGGTCGCGGTAATTGGCAAGTAGGACACAGTCTTTATTTGCCGAAAGTCCAAGCAGAGATTGTTTTACGGGAAGCTTTATCCGATACGGTTTTTTGTCGTAATAAATCCGCGTTGAATTTCCTCGCTGTCTAATTTTCACACTATCGACAACAACGTTTTCGTAAACTCCATTTCCATTCAATCGAATGGAACAGAGGACGTAATCCACTTCGATTTTAGCGCCATCGTTTGTCGCTATTTTCAAATAGGGAATTCCATTGGGAGTCGAATCCCAAGCACTTTCTGTTGAATTCGAAGAATACGGATAAACCGCAGACGACATTTCCGTATCAGCGGAATCTCTTTCTTGCGCAGGGACTCCAGCAGAGCTAGAAAGCAAAACAGCATCATTCCCCGACGAAGGTGAGAAATATTCTTCCATCGGATTTGCCGCATCAGGAGAAGAACATCCATTTCCAAATACGCCCAAATAAATCCACGCAAAAATTCGAAGCACCGTTTTCATTGTTTTGAAAAATAAAACGGCATTTGGAAAGCAAAATATTTTTTCCGCAACTTCCGTGTAAAAGGCGTTTCGTTCAAAAAAAAAGCCCCGGAATCCCGGGGCGAAAGACGTCTTTGCAAAAATCAGTGCGATTTTGTGCTGCGCTCTTTTTGTTCTTGTGCGATAGCATCAACGACAGTAATCACCGCCAATTTGAACAGCTCGTGAGACGAACTATCCGCTTCGGCAAAATGCACGGGCTTGTTTAATCCCATTTGCACAGGACCTATGCTTTCGGTAACGCCCATCGACAACAACATACGGCACGTGGTGCTGGCTGCGCTCAAACTGGGGAAGATGAGCGTGTTTACCGTTTGACCAAAAAGTTTGGTAAACGGATATTTGCTGTCGCGAAGCTTGTCGTCTAACGCAACATTCACATGCATTTCGCCATCGACGACATAATCCGGATATTGTTCGTGGAGTTTGGCGACCGCTTCCCGAACCTTTTGTGCGCAACCCGTCTTTTTGGGATCGCTGCCGAAATTGGAGTAAGAAAGCATAGCCATCACCGGCTCGTGCGCAAAGAAACGAACAGCATCATGCGTCAGTTTGGCAATATCGACAAGCGTGTCCACATCGGCATCGGCATTCACCAATGTGTCGGCGAGGAAATAAGTTCCCTTTTTGGTGCTCAGAATATGGAGCGCTCCAAAATGCTTGTAATCCTTGCGGATACCGATGATTTTTTTCGCCGTTTCCGCGGCATCGGCAAAGCGGCTGCTTCCGCCAACAAGGCACGCATCCGCGTCACCCGTTTTGAGGAGCATCATTCCAAACCTGTCCCGGCGGAACATTTCATCGTAAGCTTGAGAAAGTGTAATGCCATTGCGGCCATTTTCTTCGCTGTAAAGCTTAGCGAATTTTTGACGCCGGCCAATTTCTTCGGCAGAGCGCGGATTGATAATTTGCACACCTTCGGACGAAAGTCCTTCTGCGGCAAAAATCTTTTGGATGTTTTCCACGTTGCCCAAGAGAATGGGCTTCGCAACACCTTCGGCAAGCGTTTGCACGGCAGCCTTGATTGTATTGACGCTTTCGCCATCGGTGAAGACGACGCGTTTCGGATTGGTCTTTGCCATGTCCGTATAATCGCGCATCAGTTTATTGTCGTAACCCATCATGTCGCGAAGCTTGTCGTAATAAGCGTCCCAATCCGTAATCGGCTTACGGGCGACACCGCTTTCACAAGCAGCCTTCGCTACGGCAATAGAAACTTCCGTGAGCAGCCGCGGATCCAACGGCTTCGGAATCAAATACTTGCGGCCAAAAGAGAACCGTTCGGAATTATATGCGATATTGACAACATCGGGAACGGGCTTGTGCGCAAGATCCGCAATGGCGCGAACAGCAGCGTGTTTCATGTGTTCATTGATTTCCGTAGCGCGGACATCCAACGCACCGCGGAAAATGTAGGGGAATCCGATAACATTGTTCACCTGGTTCGGATAGTCCGATCGACCCGTGGCAAAAATAATGTCCTCGCGGGCACCCATTGCGACATCGTAAGAGACTTCGGGAACCGGATTCGCCAAAGCGAAGACAATTGGATTTTTCGCCATTGACTGAATCATTTCCGCATTCAAAACATCCGGTTTGGAAAGTCCGAGGAACACGTCTGCGCCTTTCAACGCTTCCGCCAACGTGGAAACATCGGTGCGATCCGTTGCAAAAAATTCCTTTTGCGGAGTCAAATTTTTGCGGTCTTTGCGGATAACGCCCTTGCTGTCGACCATGACGACGTTTTCTTTTTTAAGGCCGAGAGAAAGGTAAAGCTTTGTGCAGGCTATTGCCGCAGCTCCAGCTCCATTCACCACGCATTTGACTTCAGAGATGTCTTTACCCGCAATAGTGAGGGCGTTGACCAGAGCAGCACTGCTGATGATGGCCGTTCCATGCTGGTCATCGTGCATCACGGGAATGTCGAGTTCTTTTTTCAGCGTGTCTTCAATTTCAAAGCACTCCGGCGCTTTGATATCTTCCAAGTTGATTCCGCCAAATGTCGGCGCGATTCCCTTGACAATTTCAACGAATTTTTTCGGGTCCTTTTCGTTGATTTCAATATCGAAAACATCGACGCCTGCGTAAATCTTGAAGAGAAGTCCCTTGCCTTCCATCACAGGCTTTCCGGCGACAGCCCCAATGTCACCCAGTCCGAGAACAGCCGTACCGTTCGAAATCACCGCAACAAGATTCCCTTTGGCCGTATAATCGTAAGCCTTGTTGTTGTCCTTTTCAATTTCCTGACAGGGGACGGCGACCCCCGGCGTATAAGCAAGGCCCAGATCCGTCTGCGTACTGTGCGGTTTAGTCGGGACAACTTCTATCTTTCCCGGTTTGCCGCTTGCATGGTAAGCTAAAGCCTGTTCGTTCAAAGTGGACATAATTGACCTCTTGTTGTTCCTACGATATTTTTCCGCGCAAATATAGCAAAAGCGCTTTTATTGTGAAGCATCTTTTTACAAAATGAGCAGGCAAGTTAGAAGTGGCTTACTTTGCCGCCCCGTTCAACGCGGAAAGAAGGGTCGAAATCGCCGTTTCGAACTTAACGCCATACCAATGTTCTTTGTCGCCCTGGGTATTTTCGATGCATTTCACCGTATAGTCCGCCGCGATTTTCGCCGATTTGAACGGAGAATTCCCCCGGGAAAGTGCCCCGACAAAAGCAGACGCATAAACGTCTCCTGTCCCATGGCAACCGCCTTCGATTTTCCGATGGGCGTAATAAGAAATCTTGCCATTTTCAAATACGGAGACACCTGTCGTTTGCGGCGTATAACTCACGCCAGTCAACACAACGGCCTTTGCCCCCAACGCAACCAAATCCGCCGAAAGCTTTTTGATGTAATCTTCGTTGTAAGATTCGCGGTAATCGTTCCCCGTAAGAAGCGCCGCTTCGGTAATATTGGGCAAAACGTAATCCGCCGCCGAGACAAGAGGGCGCATCGCTTCGACAAATGCATCGTCAAAACCCGGATAAAGTTTGCCGTTGTCGGCCATGGCCGGATCCACAACGTTCACGCTGTCTTGCTTCCGAACAGAATTCAAAATGTCCAGAACATATTCGACCTGCTTGGCGCTGCCCAAGTAGCCCGTGTAAAAGACATCAAAGAAAATTTTTTCCTTTTGCCAATGAGCGAGAATTTTGGGCATATCATCGGTGAGGTCCCGAAACGTGTAACCTTTGAAACCTCCCGTATGAGTCGAAAGTACTGCAGACGGCAATACCGCAGTTTCCATGCCGCAAGCAGAAATAATGGGAAGGGCGACAGTAAGCGAGCACTGTCCAACGCAGGAAATGTCTTGAATCGTCAAAACACGTTTATAAGCGGAAGTCATATTCATCTCTCCAGCAAATGGTTGTCACAATAATAAAAAAGCTCCGCACCTCAATAGGCTGAAATGCGGATCTTTCTCAACATCAATCCTTTTTACGGTTCCCAAAGGCAATCAAACTTTGTCGAACGCCTGGGAAAGGTCTTCGATAATGTCTTCGATGTTTTCTGTTCCAACAGACAGCCGAATCGTGCTTTGGGTAATCCCCTGATCAGCAAGTTCCGCCTCGTTCAATTCAGAATGTGTCGTTGATGCCGGGTGAATGACCAGGCTTTTCACATCGGCGACATTCGCAAGCAAACTGAAAATCTGCAAGCTGTCGATAAATTTCCAGGCAGCCTCTTTACCGCCCCGAATTTCAAACGTGAATATGGATGCGCCTCCGTTCGGGAAGTATTTGAGGTAACGTTCATGATCCGGATGGTTGGGCAAACTCGGATGGCTTACCGAAGCTACCTTCGGATGTTTCGAGAGAAATTCCACAACTTTCTTCGTGTTCTGCACATGACGTTCAATCCGGAGAGAAAGCGTTTCGGTTCCCTGGATAAGCGCCCATGCGGCAAACGGCGAAATGGAAGCTCCTTGATCGCGAAGGAGAATCGCCCGGATATACGTGACGAAAGCCGCACCGGGAACCGCATCAGCAAAACTGACGCCATGATAGCTTTCGTTCGGGTTGGCGATTCGAGGGAATTTTCCGGACTTCCAGTTCGTCTTTCCCGATTCAACAATAATTCCCCCTAAAGTCGTACCATGGCCACCGATAAATTTCGTTGCGGAATGGACGACAACATCTGCGCCGTGTTCAATGGGGCGAATCAAATACGGCGTACCGAACGTATTGTCTACGACAACGGCCAAACCGTGTTTGTGTCCCAATTCTATCAGCGCATCCAAATCGGGAATGTCTGAATTTGGATTTCCGAGAGTTTCCAAGTAAAGAATTTTTGTATTGGGGCGAATGGCGTTTTCCACTTCCGAAAGATTGTGCGCATCCACAAACGACGTTTCAACACCAAACTGTTTCAACGTATGCTTCAGCAAATTATACGTGCCGCCGTAGATGGTCTTTTGCGCAACGACGTGATCCCCCGCCTGTGCCAAAGCTTCTATCGCATACGTAATCGCCGCTGCGCCAGATGCAACAGCCAACGCGGCGGATCCACCTTCAAGTGCGGCGATTCGCTGTTCCAAAACGCCTTGCGTGGAATTGGTCAAGCGCCCATAGATATTTCCCGAATCGCGAAGTCCAAATCGATCCGCCGCGTGTTGAGAATTGTGAAATACGTAAGATGTTGTCGCATAAATAGGCACCGCCCGCGAATCTGTCGCCGGATCAGCCTGTTCTTGGCCAACGTGAAGCTGGAGCGTTTCAAAATGGTATTTCTTGTTTGTAATCGTCATGGTAAAAACCTCTTTGTTTAAATTTGGTTGCAGACTTCGCTGCGGTAAATTTTTCCTGAATCAATTTTTACCGGATTCAAGTAACGGTTCTTCGCAATATCTAGGCTTGCGCGCCTTTTAGTCTCATCTTCATAGGCTATCCTCGTTTTGAACAGCCACAATGTAGAACCTCAAATCCGCTTTGTCCAATACTGTTTTTTGATATTTAGTTATCGTTTTTTTTGATAACACCAAACAAAAAAAACGGTTCCCGTTTTCAGAAACCGCTTTCGATTCTTTACAAATTAACCGATTTTACTGATTATTTGATGCCGCCTGAGCCAAGCAAACTCGATTCCCGCCCAACGCTTCGGCTTGCCGCAACGTCTGTTCTGCTTTGGTCACCAGATCTTTTGCGTCTTTTGCATTTTCTGGATAAGTGGCAACGCCCAAGCTGAGTGTCGTTTTCAAAATCAATTTTCCATAAGCCACTTGCAAATTTTCAATTTCATGGCGAATCTTTTCAGCGCGCTGTTCCGTACGAACTCTGTCTGCGCCCGGGAGCAGCACACAAAGCGTATCTTCCGCATAACGGCAAGGAATATCTTCCGTCCGAATATAACGTGGGAGCCTTTGCGCAAGTTCCCAAAGCATCTGTTCCGCAACATGGGAGCCGTGTTCATCTTTCATTTCTTCCAAATTGTCCGGATACAGCATAATGATGCCGATAGGTGTTCCATGGCGACGTGCTTCACTGACGGCGCGCACCAAAGCTTCTTCCATATAACGTCTATTGACAAGGCCGGTGAGCTGGTCACGCAAACTCTGCGTTTTAAAACGGTTTTGCAAATTTTGATTGGCTACAAAAAGTCCAAAAGCCGTGGCAACAGCCGAAAGCTTCGTTTTCCAAGATTCCACAGAATCTCCTTCAGGGAGTGCATCCACTTGGAGCGTCAAAATGCCAAAGTGTTCTTCCAGTCCTTCGACAGGCGCGCAAAAAGAATATCCCTGCGGCCGATGATGCAAATGAGTACATCCATTTACATGCTGCGGATCCGAATAATCCGCTACAACAATTTTTGCGCTGTCAAAACTGGCGCACTCCGCCGGAGCAATAACAGGATCACTGACAACATTTTCTCCAAACGCAAAAATCTGATGCAACTCGGATTGATTGCTACTATACATATAAAGGACACCCGATGCGCCTTTGAAGATTTTTGGCAGCAAATCGTTCAAACTGCGAACAATTTCCGGGAACGGGCGATTACGCAAAAGTTCATGGCAAAAATCAAGCCAGTCCGAATTGGGAAATTCCGGTTGCACACGCCGTTCCACCACATTGCACAAGGGCGCCGTTCCATCTTCTCCCAACGCTTCCGGCGCATTTTCAGGAAGCTGTTCCACTCCGCCGACAATAGGAATGAATTGCGTTTCGGGTTGTTTGCGGGACAACATGTTTTCCGCATCGTCATTCCATCGCCGCTCCATTTGCCGATTCTGCAAGACGTTGAAAAGCGCACCAAGTGCAGCACCCCACGCACCCAAGAAAAGATAGCGGAAAGATGTGGAAAGGGATTCATCCGGCACCAAGTAAAGGAACAAAACGCCAACAAGGTAAGATAGCAGCCAAAAGAGATAAAACTTCAAATTCATATTTACAATTTAACATTTCAAAAACACAAAAGTGCATGCATAAGGAAATCTGCAGTCCAGAGAAGGCGTGAAATACGCCAAATTCAAGCATCAAAAAACAAACCGGCATTTAACAATTTCTTTTTGAATCCACGATTTACCGCAAAAAAAGAACTTTACGCATTCAACATTTTTGTGTTAGCACACAACAAATTTGTACGTTTTCCCTGTAATTTTTTTTCTAGAGAGAACAGTTTCCATCAGGACATTTTGAGTCCTTTTTCCTGGCTCAAAAAAGATAAAATTTTCCCTGTTTTCCGGGAAGACAAATTGCTAAACTTTTTTCGATTCAGCTCAATCGAAGGTATTATGCCAAAACGCGAAGATCTCAAAAAAATCATGCTTATCGGTTCCGGGCCCATCATCATCGGGCAAGCATGTGAATTCGATTATTCCGGAGTTCAGGCGTGCAAATCTCTCAAAGCGGAAGGTTACGAAGTCGTCTTGGTCAATTCGAATCCGGCGACGATTATGACGGATCCCGATTTTGCAGACCGCACCTATATCGAACCTTTAACGGCTCAAGCCCTTACCGAAATCATCCGGCGCGAGCGACCCGACGCTTTACTGCCGACACTCGGCGGACAAACAGCTCTGAACCTAGCGATGAAACTCCATAAAAAAGGAGTCCTGTCCCGCTACAATGTTGAAATGATCGGCGCAAAACCCGACGTCATCAACAAAGCGGAAGACCGGGAACTTTTCAAAGAAGCGATGGAACGAATCGGATTGGATATGCCGCGAAGCGTTTCTGCAAATACTTTGGAACAAGCCATTTCCGCTCGAAACGAACTGGACTGTTGGCCCGTTGTCATCCGTCCGGGATTTACATTGGGCGGAACCGGCGGCGGCATCGCCCATAACGAAGAAGAGTTCAAAACCATCGTCCAACGCGGGTTGTATTACAGCCCCACTTCCGAAGTCCTCATCGAAGAGTCCATTGAAGGTTGGAAAGAATTTGAACTCGAAGTCATGCGGGACAACAAAGACAATTGCGTCATTGTCTGTTCCATCGAAAATCTAGATCCGATGGGCGTCCACACCGGAGACTCCATCACCGTTGCCCCTGCGATAACCCTCACCGATCGCGAATATCAAAAACTTCGCGACGCATCCATTGCCGTCATGCGGGAAATCGGCATCGACACCGGAGGTTCCAACGTCCAATTTGCACTGAATCCGAAAAACGGAAGAATCGTCGTCATTGAAATGAACCCCCGCGTTTCCCGCTCTTCGGCGCTAGCCTCCAAAGCAACGGGATTCCCCATTGCAAAATTCGCCGCCAAACTGGCTGTAGGATACACTCTCGACGAAATTCAAAACGACATCACCCAGGTGACTCCGGCCTGCTTTGAACCTTCGATAGATTACATTGTTACGAAAGTTCCCCGTTTTGCCTTTGAAAAATTTAATGGCGCAGATACGACTCTCGGAACCCAGATGAAATCCGTTGGCGAAGTCATGGCGATAGGCCGAACCTTTAAACAATCTTTTCAAAAAGCGATGCGCTCTTTGGAAACAGGACGCGCCGGCTACGGAGCCGATGGCAAAGATTTCCATTACGAGCAAGCGAACAACGAAGCTCTCGCCGCAGAAATTTCAAGACCTTCGTCAGAACGCATATTTTACATTCGCGCCGCTTTTCGCCGAGGTTGGACTATCGAAAAAGTTCACAATCTCTGCAAAATCGACAAATGGTTCCTTCGCGAACTTCAAGAACTTTCCCTTTTCGAAGATGAAATCCGTTCAGCGAAAACGCTCGACAACCTTTCGAAAGATCCCGCATTATTTCTCCAAGCAAAAGAATTGGGATTTTCTGACAGGCAAATCGCTTGGATCCTTCATTCTCACGAATTAGAAGTCCGCACGGCCCGCGAAAAAGCGGGCGTTTTCCCCAGTTTTGCCCAAGTGGACACTTGCGCTGCAGAATTCCAATCTTACACCCCCTACCTCTATTCCACTTATCGTCATCGCGACAACCGCATCGTCAACCCGACTTTGGGACAGCTCGGCGACGGCACAGGAAACCGCCCCGGAGAATCTCCAACAGGCAAAAAGAAAATCATGATTTTGGGCGGTGGTCCGAACCGTATCGGTCAGGGAATCGAATTCGACTATTGCTGCGTCCACGCCTCTTTCGCTTTGCGCAAAGCCGGATTTGAAACCGTCATGGTGAACTCCAACCCAGAAACCGTTTCCACAGACTACGATACTTCTGACAAACTTTATTTCGAACCGCTGACTCTTGAGGATGTCTTGAATGTTTACCGCCACGAAAAATGCGACGGCGCCATCGTTCAATTCGGCGGACAGACTCCGTTAAACCTGGCAAATGAACTCGAAGCAAACGGAGTCCACATCATCGGAACATCCCCGGCAATGATCGATGCCGCAGAAGACAGAAAACTTTTTGGAGAAATCGTCAACAAGCTCCACGTTTTGCAACCGCCGTCCGGCATGGCACAAACGGCAGAAGACGCTATTGCGATCGCACACAAAATCGGATTTCCTGTTTTGGCACGTCCGAGTTTTGTCCTCGGTGGACGCGCTATGTGCATCGTCCATGACGAAGCAGGACTTCGGAAATACATGGACGAAGAAGCTTTAGAAGTTTCTCCAGACCGGCCAATTCTTATTGACCATTTTTTGGAACAGGCGACAGAATGCGACGTCGACTGCATTTCCGACGGAGAAACGGCTGAAATATGCGGAATCATGGAACACATTGAACTTGCGGGAATCCACTCCGGAGACTCCGCCTGTACAATTCCCCCTCCGACATTTTCGCAAGAAATCCAAAACCGTTTGCGCAAATTGGCCATTGAATTTGCCAAAGAACTTCATGTCGTCGGATTGATGAACGTTCAATTCGCCGTCCACGGAGACGAAATTTACGTCATCGAAGTCAATCCGCGGGCAAGCAGAACCGTTCCATTCGTATCCAAGGCGACAGGCATTCCTTTTGCCAAATTGGCATCTCTAGTCATGGCGGGGAAAAAACTCAAAGATTTGGGATACACGCATCTGTTCACGCCAAAATATTTCGCCGTGAAAGAAGCCGTTTTCCCCTTCGCCAGATTTCCCGGAGTCGATGTAATTCTTTCTCCAGAAATGAAATCAACAGGAGAGGTAATGGGGCTTGATTTTAGGCATTCAATGGCTTACATCAAAAGTCAGGTCGGCGCCGGAAATTACGTTCCGATGCAAGGGAACATTTTCCTCAGCGTCAAAGATTCTGACCAAGAATCCGTAGTCCCATTCGCCAAGAGACTTGTGAAGCTCGGCTTTGAAATTTATTCTACCCGCGGAACCAGCACCATCCTCCGCAATCACGGCATCAAAACTCATGGTGTTTTCCGCATTTCAGAGGGCCGTCCAAACGTTCTTGATTTAATAGACGAAAAAGACTTGGCGTGGATTGTCAACACGCCTACTCCAGGCGCCAAAGCCGCCAAAGACGAAGCCAAAATCCGTTCTACATGCATTCTCCGCGGCATTCCCATCACCACGACCATCGATGCGCTAGAAGCCACCATAGAAGGCTTAGAAGATATGAAGGGCGAATCCGGTGACGGCAAATTTGGCGTTGAAGTATGTTCCATTCAAGAATATCAACGCCACGCTCCCAAAGTGAATGTATAAGGAAATCAGAAAATGACATTACAAGAAAAATGGAAATCCCAACGCGAACGCAAAGCATTCCTCGCTTTATCTGACGGCAGCATTTTTTACGGATATTCCGTAGGCGCTCCCGTCGACAGTTTTGGCGAAGTCGTATTCAACACGTCCCTTTCTGGATACGAAGAAATCCTTTCCGATCCTTCTTATGCTGGGCAATTTGTCGTTTTGACCGAAACAGAAATTGGAAACGCCGGCGTAAACGCAGAGGATATGGAAAGCGAAAAATTCCAAGCGGGCGGTTTGCTCATTCAACAAATCAATCCCGATTCTAATTGGCGTTCAGAAGAAAGCCTTTCCCAGGCACTCATCCGCTACGGCATACCCGCTTTAGCTGGAATCGACACTCGGGCGCTGACCCTTCTTCTCCGCGAAAAAGGGACCGTCAAAGGTTTCATTTGTACATCGGGGAACTTTTCTCCAGAAGAGGGCGTTCAAAAGGCAATATCTTGGCCTGGATTAGACGGCATTGACATGGTCAAAACCGTAACTTGCAAAGAAAAGTATTCCGTTCTAGACGAAATGGTGCGAGGATTCGGAATGCCCCAAACAATACCCGACGAGAAATTCCATCTTGTCGCTTATGATTTTGGCATCAAACGAAACATTCTCCGCAATCTGAGACTTCAGGGATTCCGCGTAACAGTCGTCCCCGCCTACACGCCCGCCGAAGAAGTTCTATCCCTGCAGCCAGATGGCGTTTTCTTTTCGAACGGTCCAGGTGATCCCGCCGGAGTCAAAGATGCCGTGGAAAACGCAAAAAAATTTTTAGGAAAGCTCCCCGTCATGGGCATTTGTTTGGGACATCAAATTCTAGGCCTTGCCTGTGGAGCAAAAACAGGCAGACTCAAATTTGGACATCACGGTGGAAACCATCCCGTACAATTTTTAGATTCAGGACGCGTTATGGTGACGTCGCAAAACCACAACTTCGCCGTCCTCGAAGATTCCATCGACCCTTCACAATTAGAAATCACCCACATCAATCTGAACGATCATTCGGTTGAAGGTTTCCGTTCCAAAAAAGTCCCGATGATAGCCGTCCAGTTCCATCCCGAAGCCGCTCCCGGACCGCATGATTCAAGCCCTTTCTTTGAAGACTGCCGAAAACTCGTGGAAAAATATCACCGTTAAACGCGCTCCTCCACCTTTAACATCACGCAAAGTTTCCTTTTTGCGAAAGCGGCTTCACCTTTTCCGTGGAGCCTCTTTTTTGTCCACAAATTTCCATTTCACGATTCTACTTCCGAATTGCAAATTCCCGTTCTAACGCATTCACCACTTCAACATCCGCAGGCAGCCATTTCACTGTCCGCAATTCAGAAACATCAAGCCATTTGGCCGATTCGTGTTCCAAAAGGGTCAGTTCACCTCTAACAATCGAACAATAAAAGCAATGCATAGTCAAATGAAAGGCAGGATAATCAAAATCAACAGTACACAGAAATTTCCCAACAGAAACATCAACGGCTAATTCTTCTTTTAATTCGCGGGAAAGAGCTTTTTGCGGAGTTTCTCCGGTTTCTATTTTTCCTCCTGGAAATTCCCACCCATCTTTGAATTCTCCGTAACCGCGCTGAGTCGCGAACAGTTTTTCGCCGTTCTGAATGATTCCCGCAACCACTTCTATCCGTTTCATTATCCCACCAAATATTCGTAAATGTCCCGGCGAACCGGAGTTTCTAATTTGTATGTAATCTCCACTGCCGTTTTATTTGTATTCGGCATGAGAAAATCCTTTTTTTCACCTGTAGCATGCAAACGACCCAAGTAGTAAAACTCCTTAGAAGTACGATCGTCTTTATTTTTCCGTACAAACAAATCCATTTGAACTCCTTGAGAATCCGCATGTATTGCGGTTTGAACATCTTCCGATTGCGATGTCCTGCCCGATTTAGAAATGGCAATCAAAGTCCTTTCGTCTAAAAAACGATCTTCGTATCGCACAGTTGCACTGATGTCTTCTTCTTTCTTGTAATTGATAAACACCGGATAAGTGTGCGTCTTTTTATCGTACTTATAGCCGCCGATATTTAACGCAACTTCGCTTTTTTCCCAATCCAGCAATCGGCATACATCTTCGTAAGTGTATTTTTCATAAAGACAAAACGAAGTCCCTTTGTATCTTTTGTTGTAATATTTTTTATTTCGGAAAAGACCAAATTCAACGACTTCTTCCATCTGATTGCGAAATTCAACATTATCCAACAACTTCCGGAATTTCGAAGCAATGGAAAAATCATTCCCATCGGATTCTATCAACTGAATTTCCGCGTACATATCTTTGTTCACTCCCGAAGCAAAACATCCTGTCAAAATGTTTTCCACATTTTTACGCGTTGTTTCCCCTAAAGAAATTCCCATTTTCAACAAGGAAGAAAACGTTTTCCCCATTACACAAAGACCGTCTCCATCCAGAAGATTTTTTAATACCAACAGTTCGTGCAGTCTTTTCCCATTCGCAAATTTTGCAGAGACATATTGCAAATATTTTTCTTCCAGCACGTTAAACCGGATCGGATAATCTTCTTTTTCTTCTTTCCGCAAAAAGGCATGATACGAGCCGTAGGCTGCATTTTCAAAAATGCGCAGAACGTCAATTTCTCCATAATCTTCATAATCCATCAACTTTGGAATCCGTCCCAATTTATACTTCAAATTTCGATAACATTCCCGAAGGAGCTTTCTTTCGCTGAAATTGGCAGAATCAATGGATTCATAAATTCGCCTTCTGGCTATTTCATCAAAATGGATAGTCGACGCACCTTCCAAAGCGTTCACACCTTGTCTAACATAACGTCGAATATTGTCCTTGTTGTACGTTCTATCTCCGGACAAGGCGATAGGAATCATGTAATTGTTGGAATAATTACCGATGAAGTCGAGGATCATCACAAACTCTTTGTCTTCCGCTTTGCGAAGCCCGCGTCCCAACTGTTGAATGAAAACAATGGGCGATTCTGTCGGGCGAAGCATCAAAATTTGATTGACACACGGAATATCAACGCCTTCGTTAAAAATATCCACAGTAAAAATATAATCCAGAGCGCCATCAGACCCCGTCTTTTCCAACCGTTCAACCGCAAGCTCTCGCGCATTTTGAGAATCTTTTCCCGAAAGCGCAACCGTTCTATATCCACGGTCATTGAACTTTTGGGAAAGCGCATTCGCTTCTTCTAACGAGCTGCAAAACGCAAGTCCACGGACACGGTTTCCGCTATGGTCAAAATATTTCGCTTTTTCAATGATAAAATCAATGCGTTCATCACAAACTAATCTGGAAAAATTCTTTTTGTCTTTTTCTTCCCCTTCGACAAAAACATCCGTAATGCCGTAATAATGGAACGGACAGAGCAAATTCAAGCGCATCGCTTCTTGCAGGCGAATTTCATGCGCAATGTTATGATCAAATGCAGAATAAACATCGAACTTATCGCTTCGATCCGGAGACGCCGTCATCCCCAACCAAAAATTCGGTTTAAAATACTGCATCATCTTTTGATAACTACCCGCACCAATCCGGTGCGCTTCGTCAATGACGATAATTTGAAATTCTTCCGGTGAAAATTTTTTCAAATGCAACGCCATGGTTTGCATTGTCGCAAAAACAAAATCCCTGTCCGATTCATCAGACGTTCCCGAATAAAGTCCAAACGTCTTCGTTTCACCGAACACATTTTTAAACGACTCCATCGCTTTGCGCAAAACCTGTTCCCTGTGCACAAGAAACAGTGCTCGCTTCGGATTGATGTCCCTTAGAGCAAACGCCGCCGCATACGTTTTTCCAGTTCCTGTCGCCGAAATCAACAAAGCGCGGTCCTTTCCCAAAGCGCGAATCAAGTTTAGCTTTCGAACAAATTCTAGCTGCATAGAATTCGGTTCCAACAAAACCTGATTTATCGTTAAGTTTTTGGATTCCGAAATGGCGGCAGCCTTTTCGAGCGCAATTTTTTGGCGTTGAAGCTCAAGGGAAATCCGTTTTTGATCCTCATAAATTTGTGCGTATTCATCGAGAACGGATTCCGTAACCATATGCGCATTCGGGCTGTTCCAAAGAGATTCAAAATCGCACATCACATTTCGAAAAAGAGTCGAATCATCTTCTACCGAATAACACGCATTCCATTCTTTGTTGATAGCAAGGGCATTTCCGGTAAGATTTGAACTGCCAATCGTGACACTTACAACCTTTTCCCGAAAGAAAAGATACCCTTTTGTATGAAACCCTTTGATGTTTTTATCGCAGCAGAAAAGTTTCAATTCAACGTTTCTGTACTTGCTCAGCGCTTTCAGCGCCGAAGGCTCCGTAAACGTCAAATAATCCGTTGTCAGAATCTTCCCCGGAATGTTTCTTTTTTCAAGTTCCCACAGCGTTTGCTTTAAAGATGCCAAACCACTCCGAGAAATAAAGGCAACACTGATGACAAAATGTTCACAATCCGACAGTTCCTTTTCGAGAAACGCCTGCATCGTATTCCCCGGCGCATTTGAAATAAATTGTGGTTGCAAATCCTGATCCATGATATACCGAAAAATTTCCTTTTGATTTTTAAAATAAATAAAAATCCACATTCAATCAGACAATTCCTTTTTCGACAAGAACAAATGCCCAATCAAAATCCCGTCGATTTATCCAAATTCCAATTTTGCACAGTCAAAGTCACAATTTATTTTAGTCTCAAAAAATTCGTCAAAACTAATAATTTTAGATTTATCTAACTATTTACCAAAAGGAATTCCAGATGATATTTCCCATCCTCGATAAAAACATGACTTTACTACAAGCATCGGAATCGTTTTCCCACTATCTGCTGCAAAACGAGTCCGGAACAGGACGTCTTCTTTTTTACAATGTACTGCCCGGTTTGCAATTTTTCTTCTGCAATTTTCACTTGACAAATTTTCAATTTACGTTGAATCAGCCCGGCGAGCATCTTATCGTTTTGCATTGCCACAGTGGAATGGCGGAATGGAACACTTCCCATTCCCAAACAAAAAATTTTGAAGAAAACGGGCTGATGCTTTTAAACCGATTTCCAAACGATGTCGAATACAAATATCCACTTCGCCGTTACCACGGCATTGGCGTTGCCATTTCTCTTTCGCCTTTAAGTTCAGAAATTTCAAACATGTTCTCTATGATAGATGTTGATTTTCCTAGCGTAATTCATCAAATGCAATCTTTGCAAAAACCATTCACCCTTCGTGCAGATGACAGGGTCAAACACATTTTTTCGGAACTTTACCATTTACCCAAAGACATTCGGTTTCCCTATTTCAAGATAAAAACCCTTGAACTCCTTTTATTTCTCAGCAGGCTCGATTCCGAGACTCATTACGAAAACAGAAATTTCGTTCCGGGAATTTACCAAAAGAAACTAATGGCTCTTCGGGAATTTTTGCGCAAAAACGCAGACAGGCATTACACATTAGAAGAACTCGCACAACGCACCGAAATGAGTCCCACGCAGATGAAAAAATATTTCAAGCTTTCTTACGGTTTTTCCATCTACTCTTACTTGAAAACCTATCGAATGAAATTGGCAGTTCAAATGCTCTCCGAAGAGAACGCGAACATTTCCACCATCGCCTCCCGAGTCGGTTACACCAATTCAAGTAAATTCGCTCACGCATTCAAAGAATACGCCGGATGCACGCCCAAAGAATTCCGCAATAAGCACTCCCGCTGAATTGAATTTTCACAAACGAAACGAATTGACTACCGCAAAACTTTTTTAGAAATAAATTTCGAATTAAATTTTTATATTTTTTGACAAGGTTTTACACTTTAACCAAAAGGCAAAAATATGGCTACAAAAATCAAGTCCGTCAAGGCTCGCCAGATTTTGGATTCCCGTGGCAATCCGACTGTCGAAGCTATCGTTGTTCTCGAATCCGGCGTCGAAGGCGTTGCGAAGGTTCCCAGTGGAGCTTCCACCGGCGAACGCGAAGCCTGCGAACTCCGTGACGGCGGAAAAGCCTATTGCGGCAAGGGCACAACCAAGGCCGTAAAGAACGTGAACGAAAAAATCGCCAAGAAAATCAAGGGAATGGACGTTTTCGATCAAAGAGCTATCGACGAAGCCATGATCGCTCTTGACGGCGACCGGATGAAGAAAGACACTCTCGGAGCAAACGCAATTCTCGCCGTTTCGATGGCCGTTTGCGTTGCCGCCGCCAAAGAAGAAAACATTCCGCTTTATCAATACATTGCAAAGCTCCACGGCACCAAGAAACTCACTCTCCCGTGCCCCATGTGCAACGTCATCAATGGCGGTGCGCACTCTTCCGCTCCGATCGACTTCCAAGAATTCATGATTGCTCCGGTTGGCGCCAAGACGTTCTCCGCCGGTCTCCAGATGGTGACCGAAATTTTCCACGCCCTCAAGGGTGTCCTCAAAAAAGCCGGCTACGAAACAACCGTCGGCGATGAAGGCGGATTCGCTCCGGGCGTTGCCATCAAGAAAGATGCGAAGGCCAAATTCGGTTGGAAGATTACTGGTTTGATGACCCTCGAAAAGGCTCTTTCCGCCCTCAAGGAAGCGACCGAAGCTGCCGGCTACACATTCGGCAAAGACATCAAAATCGCTCTCGACGTTGCTTCTTCTGAATTCTGCGACAAGAAAATCAAGGACAAGTGGGACAAGGGCGAAACTTATACGTTCAAAAAGTCGACTGGCAAAACCTACAAGAATGCTCAGCTCGTCAAGTATTACGAAAAGCTCGTCGACAAGTTCTCCATTTTCTCCATTGAAGATGGCCTCGATGAACACGACTGGGCCGGCTGGCAGCTCCTCACGAAGGAACTCGGCAAGAAGATCAACCTCGTTGGCGACGACCTGTTTGTCACCAACCCGACAATCTTCAACGAAGGTATCGAAGCAGGCATTGCAAACGCCATCCTCATCAAGGTGAACCAGGTTGGCACAATCACCGAAACGCTCGACGCCATCAAGACTGCCCAGCAAAAGGGTTACGCTCCGATCGTTTCTCACCGTTCCGGTGAAACCGAAGACACCTTCATCTCGGATTTGGCCGTTGGCACCGCCGCTGGACAAATCAAGACCGGTTCTCTTTCCCGTACAGACCGTGTCGCCAAGTACAACCGTCTCCTCGCCATCGAAGAAGAACTCGGCAAGAAGGCTGTTTACGCTGGCGATCCGCGCAAGTAATCGGATTTTGCGTCAAGCAAAAAAGGCTCTCCAACAGGAGAGCCTTTTTCTTTTCCGCATCTCTTATCCGTTTACGGCATTCACCAATTCCCGGCAAGCGTCTTCCCGGGAATCCTTACCGAAAATACCGCTGCCGACAACGAAAACGTTTGCTCCGGCATCACGCGCATCGCGGATGTTTGACAACTTGATTCCCCCGTCAATTTCAATATCCAAATCGGGCTTCATCTTTCGCAATTCCCGAATTTTTTCCAGACAATAGGGAATCAGACTTTGACCGCCAAACCCCGGATTTACGGACATCACAAGTACCATATCCACCAGTTCCAAAACCCATCGGATAGATTCGATCGGCGTTGCCGGATTGATACTCACCGCAGGCTTTGCGCCCAGTTCCCGGATCCGATTTAAAAGGCGGTCCAAATGCACAGTCGATTCCGCTTGAACAGAAATATAAGCAGCTCCCATTTTTGCAAATTCTTCGACGAATTGCTCCGGGTTGGCTATCATCAAATGGCAATCCAAAGGAAGCTTTGTCCCCCGATGGATAAGTCCGGAAATTCCCGGGCCAAAACTAATGTTTGGAACAAAATGTCCATCCATGATATCCAAATGCACAAGCCCCGCACCGCCGCGCTCAATGGCAGACAGTTCGGATTGCAAATTCAAAAAATCAGCGTTCAGCACACTCGGTGCAATTATTTGCGGTCGTTTCATAAAATCAAATATAGGTATTGAGAACGGATTGTTTTTTTGTTATTATTTGTTCGTAACAATAAGGAGGTTGATTTATGTCAACAAAGAAATCCACAACAAAAACTGTGAAGGCGGCTGCGTCAAAAAAGACCTCTGCAGCAAAAGCGCCGAAAGCAGTGAAGACTGCGGAAAAGAAACCCGCTCAGGCGAAAAAGGTTTCTGCCGAAAAAAAGGCTCCCGTCGCTAAAAAAGCCGTCAAAAAAACAGTCAAGGCAAAATTGACAGAAGTCGTTTTCAACGCCTACTCTCCGGATTCCAAGATGGTCGAAGTCGCCGGCGAATTCAACAACTGGACTCCCGCCAAAATGAAAAAGGGAGAACAAGGCGTGTGGTCTCTCAAAGCGAAACTCGCTGCGGGAACTTACCAATACAAGTTCGTTTTTGACGGAAGCTGGGAAATCGACCAAGCAAATCCCGACCGCGTTCCTGACGGTCAGGGTGGCGAAAACAGCGTAAAGAATGTTTAATCCGCTTTTTTCAGAAGAAACAATCCGAGAGGGTGCCGAAAAATTTGGCACCCCTTTTTGGCTTTACGACAGAAGCGTCATTGAAAAGCGCATTCAGGAACTCAAATGCTTTGACACAATCCGCTTCGCACAAAAAGCCTGTCCCAACATTTCCATCCTAGCCCTAGCCAAAAAAAATGGCGTTTGCGTGGATGCCGTCAGCGCCGGGGAAATCGTCCGGGCGATTCGCGCCGGATACAAAGGCGAAGAAAACGACAAGCGCGTCCCTCAAATCGTTTACACAGCCGACATCTTCGACAGAGACGCTTTGAATTTGGTCAAGCAATACAAAATCCACGTGAACGTCGGTTCGCCCGACATGATTCAACAGCTTGCCGACGCAGGCATCCGTTCAAATCTCACGTTGCGCGTCAATCCCGGTTTCGGTCATGGGCATTCCCGGAAAACAAATACGGGCGGTCCCCTTTCAAAACACGGCGTTTGGCATTCCCAAATCAAGGATTGCGTCAAATTAGCCCAAGCAAACGGCATGTGGATTACGGGATTGCACATGCACATTGGCAGCGGATCGGATTTTGAACATCTTTCCAATGTTTGCGATGCCATGCGCGACGCTTCGCGCAGACTCGGTTCCCACATCCAAATGATTTCGGCGGGCGGCGGTCTTCCCATCCCTTACCGGGAAGACGAAAAGGAAAACCGCATCGATATCGGAGCCTACTATTCCCTTTGGGACAAGACACGCAAGGACATTGCGCAATCTATTGGGCATAGCATCTCTTTAGAAGTCGAACCGGGACGTTATTTGACCGCAGAAAGCGGCGTGCTTGTGGCAGAAATCCGCGCCATAAAAAAGCAAGACGACAACCTGTTCTATTTGATTGATGCCGGATTCAATGATTTGGTACGTCCTTCTTTTTACGGTTCTTACCACGCCATCTCCATCGTCTCCAGAGACGGTCGAAAATTAGGCGAAACCCAAGACGCAATCGTCGCAGGGCCCTTATGCGAGTCGGGCGATGTCTTTACGCAAGAAGAAGGCGGTTTCGTGGTAAGTCGCAAATTACCACAAGCAAAAGTCGGAGACCTTTTGATTTTGCACGATACAGGCGCTTATGGCAGCGCAATGTCCAGCAATTACAATAGTCGCCGTCTTGCTCCAGAAATCATGAAAAACGGCGACAAGTTAGAAGTCATCCGCGAACGCCAAACGTTCGAACAGTTGATGGAAAACGAAAAAATCATCCAACTTTAGACGTTTTTCAAAAACAAAATCCCATCCAAAATTCAAAAGTTTTTATCGACTTTCGGAATTTTACTGGATGGGATTTTTCACTTCAAAATTCAAAAAGCCGGTCCGGGAAGTTTTTCGAGTGGCAAAGCTTCAAAACATCCACGAAAGCTGCACTCTCTAAGCCTTGTGCCGAAGTTTTCACCGTCACGGATTTCAAACGGTTTGCCGCATCATAGGAAAATTTCACATTCACCGTTTTTTGAAAATTTTCCGATATCAATTCTTCAATCCGCTTTTCTGAGGCATTGTAAAAAAGCGTCCCCTCCGGACCTTCAATGACAAAGATGCTGTCGGCAAGGAGCTTCGGTTCTTCCCATTCTCCAGAAGCCATCCGGGCAAAATTGAAATCGGGAAAAAAATCAAAAGTTTCACCTTGATAAGGCACAATTTGAACTTCGCCCGAAATTAAATTTACCGTCTTGACGCGATTTCCATTGACAATACTCCGCCTTTTTGCAAAAGGCGTTTTGATTTCCGCATAGATTTTTTCTGTTCCTTTTTGAACAAAATAAGTGAATACCGATTGTTCACCGGCAGCGGAACGAATCGTCGTTTTGATATTCATTTCAACGGAATCTTTTGCAATGGAATTTTTTTGCAAATCCATTTGAACTTGTTCCAACGAAAGAGCAAAGGCCTCCATGGAGGCAAGCCCTAAAACAGCACACCATTTTCGCATATTCAATCCTTAACGCAACGAAGCGATTTCATTTCCCATTCACTCGCATCAGCCGTATTCATTTTCACTTCAGTGCCATAAGAATAAGTCTTGAAATAAAAAACGTTAATTTCATCTGTGTAAGACCACGCTTCATAAGTATATCCCGAATACCCGGTCCCACGACCTTGCTTTTGTGACGGCAAAGCCCGAAATCCGCAATCATCCGTTCCATTGATATTTTCACCGCGGTTCAGCTCTTTCCACCCCGTCGTCGCACGCAAACGGACATTGGCCTCCGACCGACCGCCCATTGATTCGACAAGAGTAATCCACTCCCAGTAAATGGGGAAATGCCATCCGTTGGGACAAGCGTAAAAAGCCGCATTCCAATTGTACATCAGTCCCATTTCTTCGCAATTATCTTCTGGAAACCAACAGGAATCTTCGGCACTAACCATCTCTCCCGTTCGCGGATGCACGACTGAATTCATCGCCAATTCGTAGTGCAAGTTTTCCGCCATCCAAACTTGGTCTCCGATAGTCGTATACTTGTAAACGCGGCCATCGCGTTCATCGACAAAAACACCGCGGTTCGCTTCGCCGTATCGGTTCGTCCCATCAACAGGGCAAACGTCTCCTGCACTGAATCCATTGCCATCATTAGAACACGCAACAAAAACAGCCACCATAAAAACCAGTATGAATTGAATTTTCATAGAGCATTCTCCTATTTGAATTGTGATTTTTTACCAGAAATCAATCCTTAACGCACCGGATAGACATTCCATCATCAGAAGCGTAGATTTGGATGTTGAAACACGCCTCTATTTCGTACAGCCATGCAGGAAGTTTCATTGTCGCGGTAACAAAATAGGCGCAGGACTGCAGTTCCACCCCTCGATCGAGCCCATAAGCTTTTCCCGATGGGATTATTGAAAGTCCACATTCATCGTCGCCATTTCTCGAAGCATCCTTCCAAAGGGATGTACTATACAATCGATGAGCCGTTTCTTCATCTTCAAATTTTCCAACATTTTTTATCATCCGTTTCCATTCATCCAAAGTAGGCACATGCCACCCCGGTGGACAGATTGAATCCAGGTAGTCGTAATCAAACGTTCCCGTTTGCACTTGGTCTGCCAAAAAATAAAGGCGGCCCCACACTTCGCAATTGGATTCATCCCCATCATAACACGTAGTGAATTCCGCTTTGTGATTTAAATTTTCCGCCATCCAAACCTGATCACCGATAGTCGTATACTTGTAAACGCGACCATCACGTTCATCGACAAAAACGCCGCGGTTCGCTTCACCGTATCGATTCGTTCCTTCGGCTGGGCAAAGATCGCTTGCGCTGAACCCTTCGCCGTCTGAACAGGCCCAAAAGTTCACCAGGCAAATTACCACCAAGGCGAAAAACAGGCGTATGGATTTTTGGGAATGATTTTTCATTTTTATTTCCTCATTTAAGAAGTTGCCAAGTTAAGATTTGAGTTCCTCGACGGAGGACTAAATAAGTCCCCGGCAAAGGATGAAGTCCGGATATATCGACAGCATGTTCCCCTTGATTCCAAACTCCCTCGAAGAGCGTTTCAAGAGGAATCCCCGCCGCATTCACCACCTGTAACGAATAAGAATCTTTCGATTCGACAATGACATAAATAACGTCACCTTCGCGGAAAAGAATTTCACCGTTATCTTCCGGGACAACAATTTTTTCTTGAAATGCCGGCTGGGGCACATTTCCCCACATCAAATTTCCGTAAAGGTCCAATACGACAACGGAATCTGCCGAAACCAGCTCTCTCCCGCCGATTCCAAAATACGAGGGATCGTCGAGCGCATTGAAATCCGCAGAATAATCCGAATGATACAGTTCAAATTTTACCCCATTTCCAAATGCGCTTCGCTCTCCGGGATTGAGAACAGCCTCGGGGTAAAGAAGTGACACATAATGCAAATCACCTCCCACATTTACCATCTTTACTTTCGCACCGGCGCTATCATACACGGATAAGGCTATTTTTTCGCCAGCATCGCGGAAATAATACCGGACTTCAAATCCTTGGACAACTTGTTTTCCCACATTTTCGACGACCACAGTGACAACACTCCCCAAAGAAGAACCGAATTTTTCATCCCCTGCAAGAGCGCGCACTTTCTCCTTTTCTGCGTCCATTCCACCGTCTTCGTCAAAACACGCCCAATCATTGAGCAATTTCCCGTCCGCATCCAAAACGGCAACTCCCGAAGCTTCTGCAAATTGTGATTCCGCCATTTTTTCATAGCTGGGATCATCTTCAATGTTCCAAGGACGATAATCCGGCCATCGATAAAGCCCAAAATAAAGCGCACTTTTTTTACCGGAACCATTCTTTTCTATCGGCGAAGTCAGCTCATATTCTGCGTAATGGACTGTTCCCGCATCGGGAAAAATCCCTATTAAGCCTCCACCAGGATAAAACACCTGAGAAGCGACAGCATTTCCCTCTCCCTTGTAATAATAGCGGATTCGGGCGTGTTCAAACCGTTCTTCTGTTAAATTTTCAATTTGGAATCGCATCCTAGACCAAGTTTTATCTTCAGGAGAATCGTATTGCATTCTGACAGAAACTTTCGGATTTGGATTTGTCCATTCTCCCTCACCGTAATACACCTTGTCCGCAGCCCGGTTTTGCTTCGCAGAAACAATTGCCACACCGGCGATTCCCAAATTATCCGAAGGCCGTAACTGTATCGCATTTTTCCCCGATTTCAAATTCAACACCATCGATTCCAAGCGAAGGCTTTTCCACATTCCATCCGAGCGAATCTGAGATGTCCCATAAGAATTCCCATTGACCCAAACTTCTACTTCGGACTTTTCTAATGCCCGTCCGCGAATCAACAAGTAAACGGCATACTCGCCATCCGGAACATCCACATTCCACGTTATCATCCCATGAGATTTGGCGTTTTTTTGCCGCAAATAAGACTTCCCGGCAACTCCGCAAGATTGGTCCACAGTCAATCCGTCAAAATCCAAATCTACCGCCCGGACAAAAGCTTCTTCTCCATCTTCTAAATCCAATCCATCCCGGTAAAGGTTAAAAACCTGATTATTTGAAAGTGCCGAACGGTAAAAGCGCACCCCAGAAAGATACCCGGAGAATCCCAAGCGGCTCCCCGTTGCCGTTAAATTTCCCACGCCAAATTTTCCATTTCCCGTCCACGCAATGGCTGCGGGCAACTTCTTCTCTTCTTCCAGAATTCCATTCCGATAAAAAGAAGCCCGTTCCCCATCAACAGTCCATACCAAATGATTTTTCACCGCCATTTCAGCCCGGGCAGCAAAAACGGTTCTCCCCGAAGGAATTTCCAGATAATAATGCCTATTTTCATCTATCCCCACACTCCAGGGGACTTCTCCCAGAAAGCTTAAAATCGCGCCCAGATTTTTTCCTGCAGATACTTGCATTTCCACACTGAAATGCGTTGATTCTTCTTTACCCAAAAGTCTCGTACTCATCGCCTGTTCCCCACGGAACAAGTGCAAGGCTTTTCCATTCATCCAAGGCTTTGAAACCGTTTCCAACCCCATATCCATTCCCGTCCCCATCATTTCGTAAGCAGTCGATCCGGCTCCTTCGGCAAACGGATACCACAGCACAAGAGTTGTCGGATAGGGATACAGATGAGCCGATTTTAAAGTCGTTTTTACCGAATTGTGGCCAGCATCTTCCACCGAAACAGAAACGGTCGCGAAACACCCAACGCATCGGTACAACTCCTTTCGACTGATCACAAAATCTTCCAAAAGTACAGAGTCAACAGGAACCGTCCGCGATTCCAAAAGATTTCCGCCAAAGTAAATGTCAAAACGGGTCTGAGCTATTCCACTTCCCACGTCAGAAGCTTCCGATTCTACGCGCAAGATTTTTTCAGCACCTCTTTCCAAAACGTCCACAGTTACATTTCCTTTAAATTCCGGAGCCACAGAATCCAGTCGGACAAATGGTCCCTGCAAAGGAATTGAATTGCCGTCAACGCCGTAAAAAAATACCCTGGAATCATACACTTTCGAGTGCATTCCCGCAATTTCATTTTGCCGGACATTCCAAACTATCGGCGATTCGGAAATCCCTTGATGTTCGGTCACAACAGCCGATTTTTGCCGAAGCTGAAGTCGATAATTGCTGTTTCCAAGACAAGGATAGGGAAATTCTATCCAGCCATTGAAAGTCCCCGCCCACAAAGTGTCCAACGGCATTTCGCCACATGATAATCCCTGCACATCTGCCGAGGGTGAATTTTCCCATTTAATTTTAGAAGCCTTGTCCGCATCCGTTACAAAAAAAGTCGAAAAGCTCCGAGTCACGGCTTTCAAACGAACCCGGTCCCAATTTTTTTCATTCAGTTGGTATCGGGAAACGTCAACAGGAGTATTTCCGAGGTAATAACCCGCCATTTCCGTTTCCAACGCAACAATTTCACCTGTTTTAAAATTCGGCTTGTATATTTTAAGATTTGAAACATCCAAATTCTTTGCTTCTATCGTTGAACGGGGAATCATCACGCTGACTTCCGGCAGTCGCGTCGTATCTGAAAATTCATGAGAAGGCAATACTTCGAGAATCGGGCCCACCCAATCAAATCCGTCAAATGCCGCAAAATTATAATCTCTCGACGAAATGGTTCGAACAGTGACATCCACCGCATTTTCGCCCCAAGCGCCTGCCGGAAAATGGACGGAAACGTTTCCATAGATAGAACGAATTTCATGGGACTCTTCCGGTTTAACGAGATTCCCCACATGAACGTCGAGTTGTCGGAAATACGTTGCATCGTTCGAAGATCCATAGGTTAAAAAGAATGATGTATTTCCCTGAAGTTCATTAACGTTCAAATAATCCAAAACGGGGAAAGGCGTTTCTTCCGGAATCGTATCCTGCGTTCCCGAAGCCGCCGGGAAAAGCATTCCGTCTTTCGTGTAAAAAAGCTTCCATTTGGAATTTTCACCAGGAACACGCCCGCGAAGCGTCGCAATTTCTTCAATCCGCTGATTAAACGGAATCTCTTTGACTTTGACAGAGAACAGGGCATTATCAAAATTTTCCGTTTTGTCTTTTTCCCATTTTACTTCCAAATAAGGATGTTCACCATTCAACGAATCGCGGCGGAACACTCCCCAATCAGTAACGCTTTTCTTTTGAAACCAAAGACTCGAAAACAAGGAGACTTTTGGGTTTTGCAAAAGTACAGAGGCAAACGGAATAGCATGAGAAACTTCACCCCCAATCCGTTTTCGCTTGAAATCTTTGGAACGGACATATTCCAAAACGCTTCTTTTCAAAACTCCGTCATTGACAAAAAAAGATTTTTTCGATGCGCCGGATTCCACCTTCCACGATTTCGACGAATTTGTACGCAATATTTCAGGGACAAGTTCGCCCGTTACAGGATGCCCGTAAACAGAACGGAATCGCGGCAACGTTTGCAAGTTTTTAAATGGAACAGACCAACGACCATTTGCATCCACGTCTGCAGTAGAAACTTTATATTCAAAGACACTGTCCAAAGCATCAGTCATCCTTGGAAATGTTTTGTTGACATTCACCGCTTTGCCGTCAGCTTGAGACGCCAAAACATTATTTCGAAGATAGCCGTCAAGGATAAATTCCTTTTCCCAATTTTCTTCCGTCCAGTCTCCAACTCCGTAATGGATGCGGGAAGCAAAACCCGGATAACAGCGAAAGCCTTCATGGCATTTTTCAGAAAATGCGGTGCGGAACATTTCTTCCGTCCCCGGATACGGATAATCGAAAGCTTCTTTAGGCATCCGCGAAGGGCTTAGCGCCCTAGAGGCGCTTATTTTCGGAGCAACCCAAAAATGAATATTCAACGGAAGAACATCAAAGTTCGCATTGATAAATTTGGGATTCGTATAATCAAAAAGTTCATTCCTTTCCAAAACACCGACCCATTTCCCTGTCGATGAATTGACCGCCAAAGCCATATAATCGTCAGTCGCATTGAAAAAATTCCACCGATAACGAGAAAGCCAAAAACTTCTACCCACACTCGTGTTTATCGGTCTTTCGTCTGGAAACAACAGCGGATTATCATCGACATCTCGCATTGCAAAATACAAGGATTCAAATGCGCTCAATTTGCAATTATCGGGATTTTTCCGCATTCCGAGAACGCAATTGACCATTTTTTCGCCATCATGTTGATTGGTCAAAGATTCCGAATTTAGGGAATTTCCAAAATAGCCATCCTCGCTGAACAACGTCTTATTCGTCGGATCCAGCCGAAGATAACGATTTGCCAAATTATTGTATCCCCAGCCTTTTTCCGTATTGTCCCAATAAGAATCATTCACCCGGAAATGTATTTTTCCTTCAATGGATTTTAAGCTATTTTTCCGGCCATCACAACTACCGATACTTCCGTTTTTCTTGCCATAAGTAAATTCGTCTCCGTTACCTTCGACGAACACATTCAACATATTCGCATGCGGATTATACATGCGGTGATTTATCTGCACACTGTCATCTTCGCAAATGGCTTTTTCCGCCTGCGCATTTTCTTCTAGTGAAACGGCGCACTTTTTGTCTAAACCAAGCAAAGAGGGCTCGGGTACAATGGGAATTCGCGGCGAATCATACCAGAACAGATTGGAATTTCCGTTCCACGATATTCCTTCCCAATAAACCGTTTTTCCTCCCCAGTTGCCAAACCAATCCGAAAGACTTTTCGCCGAATTCTTTTTCTGATACCAATTCGCATTTAAAACAGAATCTTTCCAAAAAACATCCCAATCATTCGATGTGTCATATTCCACATTGCCAGAATTTAGACTGTCGTTTCCAAAAAAAGATTCCACAAGATTTTTTATTTCGTAAGCGGGTAAAACTTTCACCGCCATCAAAATCGGATACCGCCGCGAGCCATCCCCATATCCAATAATGGATCTATTTTTGGGTTTATAAGAAAAATCAAATACGGCTTCTGGAGAAGACCTGTCGAAAAGGACATTCCTCAGCCGAATCTGATACGAAACAGCACGCGACTGATGGTTGCACCCCGGATAACTGGTCAGTCCATAAGCGTAACTAATCAACAAAGTCACCACTGCCACATTAAATTTGTCCCGTTGACGCCAAATGCCTAAACTCGGCCGATACAACTTATACATTGCCGGATATTGCACACCCGGATTTTCTTCATCCCATTTCCAGCGGTACCAAAAAGAACGTTCTTCTTCTGGCAGAAACTTCGCTTCCGCATTTACGCGCACCAAGTAATCCAAATCGCCGACAAAACGCAATCCACTTTCATCTTCAATAGCTTCATCCATCAAAAGTTCTGCCGCAACTTCACCACGAAATGATTTCGGAGCGTTCACCAACCCAGTCGCATATTTCAATTCAAATGGATAAACCAATTCCGAAACAACTTCATCTTCATCATTATACGCTTTTACCAAAATTCGATAAACGCCTTCTTGTGTCGCTGCAAAATTCTCATCAGTCATTCCATTCCAATTCAACGTATAAGCCTGCGGATTATTTCCCGCGAGTTTTTTTTCTTTTTCCATCAGCGTCTTGACAATAACTCCATCTGGAGAAATTATCCAAGCGGAAACGTTCGCACTTTTCCCAATCAGTCCAAAGGAGTATCCAAGGTTTTGTTTCGCCAAAGAACTCCCCCCATTCACCGAATCGGAAAGTCTCAAATAAAATATTCCTGTGTCCAAAACGGAGCTTTTCAATTCAGCTTTTCCCAAATTGAAAAGCCACGCTGCAGAATCCAACAGCACACGATTGACATTCTTTTTGTCGTAAGCAAAAAGCTTCAACCGAACCTGTTCTCCGCCAGGATACAAACCGGCACGTGTAAGCCCATCAAAGTCAAATTGAACGCGATGTCGTTCCGGATGCACGTACAAAATCGCCGTTCCATAAGAAACAGAAGAAATTTCAGACGCCAAACGCCCCGAACCGCCACAAAAAATCTTTTCATTTCCCTCTTCCAAAGAAGACAAATCCACAGTGAATGCGCCTTCCGCTCGAAAACGGATTAAAAAATCGTCTCCGTTCAACAACCATTTGGCATTTCTATCGTAACCGGGAATTTCAGTATCTCCAACATTCAGCGAAGAAATCTCTTGTAACGAATCCAGTTGAGTCATTTTCGCGTTTTCACTTTCAAAAGAAATCTGAGAGTGCACATATTTAAGGTTCAAAAATGGAGACAAACGATTCCCGCTCACAGAATCCATCCAACCGGAAGCTTCCCCATGCCAGCGCAAATTCCAAACGTCATCCTCCCCTTTCCAAATCGAAAGTCCATTTTTCAACCCATTTGGCTCCCCTTCAAATGGAGATATTTCAACCGGATCAAACATCATTGTTTTTGCTACGACCCACGTTCCCGGCGATGTTTGCGACTCCATCTCCAAGGACACCTGCACAGCCCACTTCGCCGTATCCAAAATCCCACGCATTTCAAAAGCAACAGAATCCATTCTGCCGGGAATCTGATTTTGTGGCAAGTTTACAAATCGGATAAACGGCATTTTTTCCTGTTCATCAAATACTTTGTGATAAACCGGAATTTCCTGAACGCTAGAATACCACGGACAAACGTCATTTTCTTTGCAGGAGCGGACTGAAAGTCTCAAGTCGTAAATTCCCGTAGCCGCTTCTGGAATTTTCCAAATGGCGAGCGACCGTTCTGCAGAATGAACTCCCGAAGACAGGTAAACAATGCCGTTCTCTGTCCAAGCATCATCTTCCAATTCATGCCGTTTCCAATCTATTCGAAATTCGGCTAGATTATCATTTCCTCCACGGATAGCCGGATTCGGAGCAATGCCGCGCAAAATCACATTTCCAAAAAACATTTCATTCAAAGAATCCGAAAGTCCCGTAAAGCGGGGATAACGGGCTCCCATTCCAAAAAAATCGGAATTTTCGCCCCAGTTTCCCGCCGCATCATAACAGCGCAAGAATAAAGTCCAAACGCCATCCGGCAATTGGGCTGTCGACTGCCATTTGGAAAAATCTATCGACAGAGTCCATTTTTCATTAGACAATTTACCGTCCGTTTTCAAATCCACCCCATGCCACTCCGTCGACATCTCGGAAACCTGCACTTTTGAAAAGCACCTCAAATCCGATCGGTTCGCCGGCAAATCCGCATTTTGATTCACATAAGCCTTGCCCACGTTCAAATCCAACGCAGACGCAAATGCCACATCGCCGCCGTAAATTCCAGTAACAACAGGGGACGTGCGGTCCACGACAATCCGGTGAAGAAGCGTGTCGAAAGAAACGTTGCCAGAAAAATCTTTCAATCGTACAAAAAGCTGATACACGCCATCGGCAAGTCTGTTTTCACCAGTCTCTTCAAATGAATAATGGAACAGAGATGTTTTGAACGATACGCTATCCGAAAAAGTCCGTTTTATCTGATTTGCAGAATCAGCAAAAATCAAGTCCAACCGAACTTCCGAAGTCCCCCAATCGGAATGTTCCTCTTGGATATCGAAAGAAAGTTTCAACCTATCCTGTTGATTCAACAGAAATTCTTCGGAAGATTTTTTCCCAGGGGAAAAATCCGTTTTGGATTTTTCAGAGAGCACTTCGGTTTGCAAAGAGCCTTTCACCACTTTGGGCGCTTGCGCATCAATCCAAACATCGTCAGAAATATCCACTCCATTGATTCCGCGAATAAATTTTCCATCCGCATTCAAGACTACGGACCAAAAATCAGAAGAATCCGCAACTGCTTTTTGCAACCGTTCTTCAGTAATCCCATCTGGAATCGAGTAGTCTACGGCTTGCACGTGCAATGAAACTTTGCCATTCAGCGTTTTGACACTGTCGTTCCAGCCAATTCGATAAACGCGATTCGCCGTGCCAAAGCGCCATTCCAAATAAACTGTATCCTTGCCCTCTTTTCCTCCAACGGCAAAAATCCGCATTGCCCGGACGCCCAAATCCGATTCGGCAGCTTCATTTTCCAACATTCCCCATTTCCCTTCCGAGGGAACGCCTTTCAAGTGTCGCAAAGGAAGATTCCATTTCAACTTTGGCGGAGTTGTATCCACATAAGCGAAAACAGCGAGTTGCGAATGGCGTTCCGAAGTATCGGTTCCATCGGAATACTCGTATGCAATATCCCATTCCAACAAATACTCGCCTTCTTCCCACTTCCCGTTGAATTTATTATCCAAATTCGCATAAACCATGACATTGCCTATTTGCTTTCCGAATGACAATCCCGCTTCCACAGAATCCAGGCGCGCAAACTGACCATTTTCCTTTTTTGAAATCCGAACACCGCCACGTTTTACTTTTACCGGATACGCAAGCGTTCCAAAATAGACAAACGGATTCCCCAACGATGAAACCATCGCTCCATTTTCCGGGAATCCCTCTTCTAACAGCCAATCGGTCGCTTTAAAAAAGAATGCAAATTCACGACTGTCCGACAGTCCCAATTTATTGACGACATAAACATTGACGATATTCAACCCGTCTTCTTCGGCAGCGGAAAGAGTCGTTCCCGCTTTTTCCAAAATTTCTTCTGGACGAAACACGAATTCTCCCCGTTTGTCAACAGGACTCTTTTCCATTTTCATCACCGGACGTTCCCCATAATAAACAGTCCAACTTCCCCTTTCGTCCCGTTCATAAGCGATACGGATGCCCGAACTAAATTCCACTTTGACAAGGCGCAAACTATCGGGAGAAATGTCGTCGATTTGAAAGCGAAATTCGCGGATGAAATTTTCCGTAACAAAATATTCGGATGCACCGTAAGACGTTCGGCGGCGCAAAACACCCTTTCCATCTTTTTCAAACCGAACCCATTTTAAAGGAAGAATTCGCTGCCCCGACAAAGTTGAAAAGTTCATTTCTTTCATGGATGCATCCCGCAATAATTCATAAGGATTGTCAGGACCTGTCGCCCGGCAAGATTTCATCATAGAAGCTTCGTCGTAAATTTCCCCTTCACATTTTCGATTGAACATCAAGGGTATCACGGAATCTGCAGCGCCTTCCCGTGTGCGCAAGACACTCGCAACAGAAACAAGGGGAGCCGTATAAAGCATGGAATCCAAATTCGAAAATTTCACATCAATTTCTTTCCCATTCAAGGCCCGAACTTTTTGTGAAGAATTTTCCCGCATTGCGGCCCACAGGGCGATCTCCCCTGTTTTGACAAGAGCCTTGGACGCTTTTACCACATCTTTTACTTTTTCAGAAGTTTCTACCATCAGGCCAATATTGGTGGCAAATTCCGCAGCCCGGCAGATTTTCCCATAAAATGAAAATGTTTTTTCCAAAACACCGCATCCGATGTTCAATGCCGTATCCACGATTTCCCGCGACCGTTCCAGTGTTCCCAAATCACTCAATTTTTTCTGATAATCGTACAAGTCTTTGAATTCTTCCCTGTTGTTTGCAATAATTTTGTCGATAGAGTACCCAAAGCGATTCGTCGTCGCCTCTTTGAATGCGGCGACATTTTCTCCAAACGCACTGTACCAAGGCACGTCAAATGTCCCCATATCAAAAAAATTCAAAGAATAATTTGACAAATTTTTCGCCACAACTTCCATTCCCTTTCGAGAGCATTCCCGCACCGACGAATTTCCTATTGCACAAAGATTTTCGATTGCAGCCAAACTGTTGCGAGAAAACTTATCGACAAAGACAGAATACAATTCCGATTTATACTCTTCGGGAATCAGTTTTTCCAAAACAGAAATAATTTTCAACACACTTCCGGAAACATCATCTTGATTCCATTTCAAAGTCCGCAATTCCGAAACACCTCGAAGATAACCCGTCAAATTTTCATTTTTCAAAACGCCTTTCAATGCAGAATACTTTTCCATCATTTTGTCTGCGACTTCTCGCACATGTTCAGAAACCTCCCCGTCAAGCAACTCCTCTGCCAATTTTTCAATTTCTGGAGTCAGATTATTCAAATCAACTCCCTGTTTTTTAAATACGGCCGAAATAGAATCCGAAACGATTCTTTTCAATTTCTCCTTGGAAACATGATTTTTATCCTGCTCCACAAAATCGGGCAACGTCCTGCGGCCATTCCCTATCGTCGGAAGTCCTTCCGAGTAAATGACATTATACCGAGGATGTTCAAAGTCATGACTCCGCGAAAAGGAGTTCAACCATTGCGTTGCTCCCAGAACCTCTTTCGTTGAACTTTCCGATTGGGCAATCAAACTCCTGTAAACGGGATCATCTTCATCTGCATCTTGGGTCAAATACCACAACCCTGGAGAATTTTCTTTCCCATGCGAAAAATACGCATCGTTCAAAGATTGGTGAACCTCTTCTGAGAAATTCGCCGTCATGCCAAAGACAGCGTTCCGCGCCAAAGAAATGATGACACGGCGGAGTTCATCTGTACCGCCGACGACATAAGCCGTAAGAGCAAGCGGAATCAAAGCAGAATACGATGCCGCCGACTTTTTCTTTTCAATTGCTTCTGGATGTTTTGAAAACAAAGTTTGATCGGCAAAGCCCGAACCTTCGTGCGGCGTATTGAAAAACAAAACATTTGAAATTTCACCGCCATAATCTACACCTTGAATATATTCGCGTACGGCAAGCCCACTCGCTCCATTCGCAACGACAATATAACGCAAAGGGACCAAGTCGGGTCTTTCTTTTTGAAGACGAAGTAAATCCCATCCAAGCCCTTTATAATATTGAATTGCCGGATTGTCCGAGTGTTCAAACCAATTCCTTTGCGCTTGAAAAAAAACTCCCGATTCCGCACGTGCCAAATCATCGGCAAATTCTGCAGGAGTTTGCAAAGTCAAGTCATAATTTCCGCAGAACACATGCCCCTTTTGCCCGACAATTTTATTCTGAATGTAATTTCGAAGTTCTTTGTCCCAACATGCATCTTCTCCCGTATTCCCATTAGAATTTGTATTGAGAAGAATGAATAATGTCGATATTCCCGGTTCTATGGCTGTTGTAGCAAAAGCCCAATTCCCCGTCCAAGCGATAGTGAATGTGAATACCGCAAAAAATCCTCTGACCCCAAACATAAAACCTCCGTCAATCCCTTCTAAACAACCCCTCTTCCGTTACTAGCAGCTTTTTTCTACAGCCCCTTTCAGAATCTGCCGGGGAAATTCTTTTTAAGATGACGGTCCACAAACCAGTCCGTTGATTTTGCTTTCGCACGATGAGTGCCTCCATACCAAAGAAGTGCTTAATATATAAAAACCAGCCAGGCTGTTTTGCACATTTTAAAAAGCTAAATGTTTTTTACAGTTCAATTTACAACATAAAAGGCGAAGATTCTTTGTGAGATCCTCGCCTCATTTTAATTTTTGCCAGGTGAAGTTATCTTGATTTGCTGACCATCGCCACCGCTTGGGCGGCTATTCCTTCGCCGCGTCCGGTAAATCCCAATTTTTCACTGGTGCTGGCTTTGACTCCGATCGATTCCACAGGGATTTGCAGCGCTTGGGATATATTTTTTTTCATTTCATCCCGATACGGATTCACCTTGGGTCGTTCACAAATGACAACGCTGTCAATATTTTCGATTTTATAACCGGCTTTCGCCACTTCTTCGCCAACATGCGAAAGCAGCACCAGGCTATCTGCATTTTTAAACGCCGGATCCGTATCAGGGAAATACGTGCCGATATCGCCTAAACCCGCAGCCCCGAGCAAGGCATCGCTGATCGCATGCAATAAAACATCCGCATCGCTGTGTCCCAAAAGTCCCTTTTCAAAGGGAATGTCCACGCCGCCGATAATACACTTGCGGCCTTCAACCAGCCGATGAACGTCAAAACCGATTCCTGTACGAAATATCTGATCCATGTTCAAAATATAGTTTTTTCGAATTTCTACCCCACAAAACACCTGTAAACGATTCATAAAAAAATCCCCGGAATTTATCATTCCGGGGATTGTCTGTTTCAAAATTTTAGAATTTTCCGACTGGAGAAAGCAGCGGATAAACGGTCAAGAATATCAGTCCAAGAGCCGTTATCACCACGCCAAAGCGCAATAAAAAGCGGGAAGAAGCATCCAGTTGGCAAGTGCAAGGAACCGTTTTTTCTGCGGATTCCGCCGGAGCGAACAAAGCGATAGCGATGCGCAGGTAATAATACATCGCTACAATTGAAAGCCCGAATCCGACTGCCGCCAAAACGACGTAACCCAATTTGACAACGCCCGTAAACAAGACGAACTTTGCCAAAAAACCGGAAAGCGGCGGAAGCCCAGCCAAGCTGGCAAGGCAAACGACAGCGGCGATACCCTCTAACGGGAAGCGGCGAGCGCGACCGCGAATGTCATCCAACGTTTCGTGCACATCCCCTTTACCGCTGAATCCAGAAATGGCGGCGAGCGCCCCCGCAGAACCCAATGCGTATGTAACGAGGAAGTAGAACATGGCGCTCAAATCTTTGAAGAGCAAGCCAAGCACGATAAATCCCGCATTCATCACAGCCGAAAAGGCGAATATACGGCGGATGGATTTTTGGGCGATTCCAGAAAAAGCCCCGATAACAATCGAAAGAATCGCAACGATAATGATAACCGGAGCAAATTTTTCAATACCGGAACGCATCCAAAGGGAACCGATGGCGGCAAGCGCACCGACCTTGATAACCGCCGCCATGAATCCAGTCACTGCGACAGAGGCTCCCGTGTAAACATCCGCGACCCAGAAATGAATCGGCGCTGCACCAGCCTTGAAGAGCAATGCGAATACCGCCAAGAGCGAACCCGCAAAGTAAAGTCCAGAGCGGCCTTCGATAACATTCCCGCCAAAATGAGTCGTTCCCGTTGCACCGTAAACAAGCGCCATGCCATACAAGAAAATGACGCTGAAAACAGCTCCGGTAACAAAATATTTGAATGTCGCTTCGTTCGCATTCTTGTCTTTACGACGCAAACCCACCAATCCGTAAACTGGATAAGCGGCGAGTTCCATTCCGATAAATAGCGGCAAGAAATCCGTTGAAAAGACCATGAGCAAAACGCCAACCGTTGCCAAAAGGATCAATCCATAAGGTTCCCCCGCCGGATATTTTTCCCGGGAAAGCGTCACTTGCAAACCACCAATTCCCAAGAAAGCGCAAAGAAGAACCGCCAATCCCAATGCAATTCGCGGTGCATCCAAAGTCAACAGCCCAAAAAGATTCGCCGAATCGACTGCGGCAAAAGAAAATGCAGCCAAAAAGAGGAACGCCGAAGCCATCCAGGGCAGCACTTTTTGCTTGTTCTTGTCGGCAATGAACGGTTCCGTGGCAAGACACGCCATTGCGCCAAGAGCGACAACAATGACAGGCAACAGACTAATCAAACTAGCGGACATTTTCAGCCTCCACTTGTTTTACTTCCGGAATGGATTCGGGCAAGGCATTTGCCGAATCAACGGTTTCCGTTTTTATTTCCAAAACGACTTCGGTAGAATCTTCGGTCAACAATTCGTCAGATGCCGTAGCGGCTGCAATCGCCGCTTCAAGCTCTTCTTCCTTCTGCTCTTCTTGATAAGAATTGTCGACCGAGTTCGTAATCGCCGACGGGCAAATTCCAAATACAAGGAGAAGAAGCAAAAGAGGCGCCGTCGCCAAAGCTTCCGAAACGGGGAAACGGAGTTTTTTCTGTTCATCAGAAAGCTCTTTAGCCTGCCCAAACAAAACCTTTTGAATGAGCATCAACATATAAACGCCGGTCAAGACGATGCAAATGCCCGAAACGACAGCCGCAACGGCACTGACATTCCACAGTTCGAGTAAAACGAGGAATTCACCGACAAAGCCTGCTGTTCCCGGAATTGCAATTGCAAGAACGCTGGCCGTTCCAAAGAAGAATGCAAAAACAGGATGCTGCCCCGAAAATCCGCCCATTTTTTCAAGCAAACGGTGACCGGCAAAGCGTTCTGCCGACCCAGCCAAAATGAACAAAGCGGAAGCCGAAAGTCCATGTCCAACCAACAGGACAAGAACCGCGGGAATCATGGAATCCGAAAGGGTGAAGACCCCGGCCACAGCCAATCCCAAATGCCCCATGGAGCTGAATGCGAGAAGCTTTTTAATATCCTTGGCACGCATCGCCATCAGAGCACCGTAAACAGCTGTGAAAAGTCCAATCCACAAGAAACATGTCGCATTTTTCTGGGCAATCGCCGGGAATACGGGGATAACCCACGCCAAGAATCCGTAAACGCCCGCTTTTGACATAGAACCCGTGAGAACCGCACTGAGCCCCGCCGGAGCTTCGGCATAAGTTTGCGCCTGCCAGCCGTGCAAGGGGAAAAGCGGAGTTTTCACCCAGAACGCCAAAGCAAAGCACCAAAAGAGAATCGCTTGTTCTTTATCGGGGAGATTTTGCGCCACTAGAGAAACCGCAGCAATATGCGAAGACCCGGCATGGCAAATCAAATACCACAGGGCGACCGCCATCGGAGCGGAACCTATCAGCGTGTAAAGAGAGAAGTTGATAGCCGCGGCACGGCGTTCTTGACCACCGTAAGAGCCAATAAGAATCGCCGCCGGGAGCACAAGAGCTTCAAAGAAGAAGAAGAAAAGGACAGCGTCATCCGCCAAGAAAGTTCCATTCAAGGCACCTTGCAAAGCGAACATCCCTATGGCGAAATTGCGGTAGTTGCCGCCCTGCGTTTTGCGGGCGCTGATTAACGCCGCAAGCGTGATAATGTTCGCCAAAAAGACCATCCAGGCCGAGATTCCGTTCACTGCGAACGAGAATGTCACGGTCACGTCCACCCAAGGAATGGTGAACCATTTCTCCGGAAGAAGCGCCCCATCCACAAACAGGAGCGGCAGTCCCGATGTAAACATCAAAGCGGCGAAGATGACAGCCAAACGGGCTGCCGATTTCGCATCCTTGCCAGAAGCCGCCACCATCAGGAGCGCAGCAAGGAACGGAGCAAAAACCATCGCGTATAAAAGCATTAGAAAAGTCCTCCGCAAAGATACACAGCGACAACCGAGACAAGCACCATGCCGGCAAGGCTGAGGCCAATTTGCAACCGGATTTTGCGGACTTGCAACATCCGAACGCCGTCACCGACAATCACGGCGATGGCACACGCCATCCATTGCAAGACGGCGACAAATTTATCGACAATCATATCGGCCACAAAAGCAGCAAAGCGAGTCACGGCAATAAATACGGCGTGGACATAATCGAAGAGGAATGTCCAAACAGCTTGATTGCCCTTCGGTGCCACATCCGTTCCTTTCACTTCAGGAATCCGCTTGTGGGCGAAAATTTTGTAACCGATAAGCGCACCGATAATTGCTGCCAAAGTTCCCAAAATGGCAAATGTCAAAGCCGACGGCATGGGACCTTCTTCCGCATGGGCCATCTTTTGTGCAAGACCCACCACCGGAGAAAGCCAGCGTTCAAACCAGTTGGCTCCTTCGACATAAACATTCCACGCAAAACCGGAGAACGCAGCGCCGATAGCCAAAATGGCCATTGGGAACGCCATGCGGAATGGGGCATCGTGAATCTTATCTTCAGGAAGGTTTCCGCGGTATTTGCCAAGGAACGTCATCACCATCAAACGCGTCATGTAAACTGCCGTAATTACCGCAGTCGCCAAAGCGATAGCATAGAAGACTGGCCCAAGTGTGGGCGCAAAGCCGAACAGACGTTCAAGAATCAAGTCCTTTGAAAAGAATCCCGAAAATCCCGGAAATCCGATGATTGCGAGATAAGCAAAGAGCATCGTTACAGCAGTCACGGGCATTTTCTTCAACAGACCGCCCATTTTGCGCATATCCAATTCTCCGGCAAGCGAATGCATAATGGCACCAGCGCCAAGGAAGAGCGTCGCTTTGAAGAAGGCATGGGTGAACACGTGGAAAATGGAAACGTCAAACGCCGCGGCTCCTGCCGCCATGAACATGTAGCCTAATTGCGAAATGGTAGAATACGCCAGAACTTTCTTGATATCGTTTTGGAAAAGTCCGGCAACTGCCGCCCAAAACGCAGTAGCGAGTCCCACAATGGCAATTACAGTCAAAACGCCGGGCAAAACCACAAACAACGGAGAAAGGCGCGCCACCAAATAAACACCGGCAGTCACCATCGTCGCAGCATGGATTAAAGCCGAAACAGGAGTCGGACCAGCCATCGCATCGGGAAGCCATGTCAAAAGGGGAATTTGCGCACTTTTTGCCGTGCAAGCCCAAAAGAAGAGCAAACCGGCTGCAGTCAACAACGGAAGATTTTCAACCACGAGAACGCCGTTGATGGGATTTTTCAACCAGGCAACCAAATCGGCATAATTCAACAGGGCCGAGCCACCGATGGAAACAAGAGCTATCATTCCCAAAAGAAATCCCACATCACCGACACGGTTCACAATGAACGCCTTGTTTGCCGCCTTGCAATTATTCAAATCCTTGTTCCAGAATCCGATGAGAAGGTAGGAGCAAAGTCCCACACCTTCCCAGCCCAAGAACGTCAACACAAGCGAATTGGAAAGTACAAGGACAATCATGCTGAACAGGAACAAGTTCATATAGGCGAAGAAACGGGCAAAGCCCCTGTCGCCATGCATGTAACTTGTCGAATACAGAATGATGAGGGTTGCAATTCCCGTGATAAACAGGAGCATCGTACGGGAAAGGCCGTCGAAAAGGAACCCGAAGTCCACCGAAAGCAACGGCGAATTGATCCACGTTCCAAGAGTCTGTTCAATTCCACCGTCCGGCATATTCCATGCGAGAATCCCCGTGGAAATAAATGCGAGAAGTGGGAAAATCGTGCCGATAAATCCGACAAGGCCTTCGTCCGGACCTTTTTCACTTTCAGAAGAAGCGAGGGCGATAAGCGCCAGTACAGCGACACCGACCAACGGAAACAGAGGGATAAGCCAAAGAGGAATCATTTTTTTACCCCCTCATATTGGAATAATTGTCAATGTCAATGCTGTCTTGATTCCTGACAATCAAGATAATGATGGCCAGTCCCACGCAAGCTTCAGCAGCGGCAACGGCAATCGTGAACAGCGGAATAATTTGCCCGGTAACGCTCAACGCGCCTGCGAGCGTTTTCGAAAAGCCGATAATGCTCAGGTTCACCGCATTCAACGCCAATTCGACACCCATCAAGATGAAAAAGACGTTGCGGCGGCAAAGAGCCGTTGCGATTCCCAGCGTCAAAAGAATTAGCGCAAGGATTTGAACATACATCGCTTGCATCAGCAAACCTCCTTGGACGATTCCGTTTCCGGATCCGAAGATATGCGCTTGCGCGCCAAAATGACCGCAGTCGCCATAGCGGAAAGAAGAATCAATCCCACAGCGATAAACAAGAGATAATAACCGCGCCCGGAAGCCGCCATGTCAAACAGGGCTTTTGCGGTCACAGAAACAGTTCCCTTTGTCGTCCCCGGATCGAAAGCCAAGGATGCGTTACAAAGAGAAACAGAAAGCAGTCCAGCCAAAGCGAGAACAGAAATCAGGACAAATCCCGAAGTCTTGTCAAAACGCTTGGTAGAATGGTCATGGGCACCGTTCAAAACCATGATGATAAACGTCAAAAGCATCATGATGGCTCCGGCGTAAACCATCACCTGGACCACGCCGACAAAAGGACTGCCCAGCAAGCCGTAAATGCCCGCCAAGGAAAGCATTGACGTTATCATGGCAAGCGATGCGTAAAGCGGATGCCTGGTCAAAAAGATGCAAACACCGCAGCCGATGGCGATAACGGAGAGAATGATAAAATACGCTAAAGCTAACATGGTTTCACATCTCCCCAGACTTCACGAGCCTGTTTGTTTTGACTTCCGCCCGGCGCAACCTGACTTTGCTTGTCGCTTTCCGGGTAATCTTTCGGATTCCAATTCGTCAAATCGTAAAGTGACACAATGAAATCCTGCCGTTTGCGGTGAACGAAACTCGTTTCGCATGTATCCATCCGGAGCGCATCTACCGGGCACGCTTCTACGCAAAGTCCACAAAAGATGCAAACAGAATGGTCGATGTCAAACCGAGCCGCCCGTTTTTCGATCCGCCCATCCGGAGATTGTTCCGCTTCAATAAAGATGCAATGGGCGGGGCAGGCCGATGCACACATGAAACAGGCTACGCAACGCGGCGTACCATCCGGACGAAGCATCATCCGGTGCTTGGAACGGTAATCCCGCGGAATATAAGGCTTGACTTCCGGATAACCCGTAGTCGGCAGCGTTTCATACCGGAAAAATCCGCGGAAAAAATGTTTGATTGTCGTGAACAGGCCGCGGAATGCCTCGAAAATATAAAGGCGTTCAATCCAGTTCATCGGTTTATGCTTGACAACGCGAACCATTAATTGCCTCCCATGACAAGTTTGGCGACAATCGCGGTGATGACCAAATTCAACAGGGCGATATTCAACAAGATTTTCCATCCAAGATGCATGATCTGGTCATAGCGGAAGCGCGGCAAAGTCCAACGCACCCAGATCCAAACCCAGCAGAAGAACACCGTTTTGACCATCAACACGAGGAATTGCACAGCGGCAGTTCCCAGGGCGACTCCCGGACCATAAACTAAAGTTCCGTCGCTTAAAGATGTCGCCGCTTCGGGATGAATAAAGTATCCGCAGACAACCGCCAACGCAATGCAAACGGGGACAGCGGCCCAGGCAATAAGCTTGTAAAGACGGTATTCTTTGTTGATTTCGTCTTTATTCGAAGCGCTGCCGCGGTTATACGCCCGCAACCAGCGGTAAACCATGTGCAAAAACGCCAAAGCGAGGAATGCGCAAATTCCGAAAAGGCCCGCGAGAACATAGCCCAAATTCGCCTGAACATCGGCTGTCGTCATGCAGGGAATCGCATAACCGCCAAAGAAGAGGAACGCAACGAGCATGCTGTTGATAGCCACGTGACCGTATTCGCCCATGTAGAACATGCCGAATTGCATGGCACCGTATTCCGTATGATATCCGGCAACCAATTCCGGATCGCCTTCCGATACGTCAAACGGAGGCCGTCCTGTTTCGGCGATAGCAGCAATCAAGAAGCAGAAGAAAGCCACCGGTTGAACGAGAATTCCCCAGGCGTGCTGTTCTTGCCAGCTCACGATCCCTTCCACGCTGAACGTCCCAGCCAAAAGAATCATTCCCATCATGGAAATTCCCAAGCAAACTTCGTAACTAATGCTTGTCGCTGTCGCGCGGAGAGCTCCCAAGAACGAGAACTTGGACTTTGCAGCCCATCCCGAAAGCACCGTGCCAAAGACAGACAGGGAAGAAAGTCCGAACATCAGCAAGATGCCAATATCCGTATCGACATTCGCCCCAGGAATGTGAACGACCGTATCGCCAAAGCTGAAATTCAGCGAAGCGAAATACGGAAGCACGCACGGTGTGAGAAGCGTCAATCCGAAAGGAATGGCGGGCGCCAAATTGAACAAGATTTTGTTCGCACTGGCCGGAATGTACTGTTCCTTGAAAAACAATTTCAAGGCATCACAGAAGTTTTGCACCCATCCCAACAGGCGGACTTTTCCAAAGAACGGAACTTTGATGTAGGAACGGTTTGGTCCCTGACGGTCTTGGATAAAACCAGCTCCGCGGCGTTCCATCGGAATGAGTAAAAGGATGAATGTGACCGGGACGAACGCAAAAGCGAGCTTCACCACAATCAAGAGCCATTCGATCCACGTTTTGGATGAGATAAATTCCATCATACGGCAACTCCATCGAGCAATTCGCCCGTGCTATGGATAGCGTCAAAGGAAACAGTCGAAAGTTTGGGCGCAATCTCCGCAGCCTTTTTGTAAGCCTTCGCCGCGCAGCACACATTTTCTCCCGCCAATGCAAAAAGCACCTTGTAAAGCGGAACCAAATCCGCATCGGGAGCAGTCGGAGCCGCATTCAACTTTTGAAGGATGGCGTTGACGTTCACCATCGTTCCGCTGACTTCTGACCAGTGATTCACACCGAAAACAAGAGACGACTTTTTCGCAGTCGCATCATTTTTCGCCGAAATCGAAATGCGCGAAGGAATGGATTCCAAGACTTTCGCCTTGTCGGAATCACTTCCCCACAAATCAGCGGAAAGAGTCACGAGAACCTTAAATTCAGATGCGCGCTTCGCTAATTCATCAACGGAAGTTTCAAAGCCGAACAGGGCGAAACCGGCGCGGTTCGCCACCGGGTCTCCACTTTTGGAAAGGCCATCGGGAGTCCCTACCGGAGCAAAAGTTCCAACGAAAACTTCTGCGCGGGCGCCGAGCTTTTTCACCAAAGTATAAAGTGCGGCAGCATCTTCGTTCGTCGCGGAGCCGCCCAAAACAAATGCGATTTTTCCATCACCGTTAAGGGCGGATTTCAACGAGTCCAAGTCGCCTGCAGGCAAACGCTCTTTGGAAAAATCCTGGAAAGCCAAACGGCTGGAATTCGAAATCCATGTGCGGTTAACCTGCGGATTGCAACGCGGCATCACACGCCAGATGAACCCGTTGTTGTGATCTAACCAAATATTTGCACCCAGGGAATCGTCCATCGAAACGCTCGCTGTGCGGGAAAGCATCCAAACCCGCTGTTGGAAGCGGAAATACTTGGCGGTCATTGCGCCTGTCGGGCAAACGTCTGTCACGCAAAGATCATATTCGTGATCGAGTTTTCTACCTGGGAATGTCGTGATATAAGTCTTGTCTGCTCGAGCAGCCAACTGGAGCTGTTCATCGTGGCAAACATCCCGCATAAACCGGACGCAACGGTCACATTGAACACAGCGTTCTTCGTCCAACAAGACGCGCGGTCCCAAATCGACCCGTTTACCGCCACGGAGCTGCCCCTTGGTATCGTAAAACTGGTGATCCGGATTTCCATGATAATTTTTCCCAATTTCAGGGAAAAGACGGCTGGAATCCTTGCCCGCTTCCACATAATTTTCCTGCAGCGTACATTCGCCGGCCTTGTCGCAAATCGGACAATCGAGCGGATGGTTCAGCAGCATAAATTCCGAAACGGCAGCACGGGCGTTTTTCACGCGTTCGCTGGATTTCGGCGTGTAGATTTTCATTCCAGCCTTCACCGGAGTGAAACAGGAAATGATCAAGGATTTTCCACGCGGACCTTCCGTTTCTACAAGGCATTGCCGGCAATTACCGGATACCGGAAGATACGGATGGTAGCAAACGTGCGGAGTTTCAATGCCGACAGCTTTCAGAGCTTCGAGCAGATTCGTGTCACCCGGCACTTCCACATTTTTACCATCGACCTCGATGATGACACGAGGACTGTTGGCTGTTGGAAGATGAGGCATGTTGTAATGATTGCTCATAAGATTACCAATACGCTCCCAGACGGACGTTCTCTCTCAAGCGGGGTTCCGCATGATTTGGATTTTTCGCAATGTATTCTTCAAAATCGGCGCGGTATTTCCGCGTGTAGACGTTCAGCGGGCCGCCGAGCGAAATCGACAGAGGGCAAATAGTCGTTCCTCCGAATCCGGCGGAAATTCCCTGCAGCAATTCGATATCGCCATCATGACCTTCGCCACGCACAATCGCATCCAAGACACGCTTTGCAAAACCCGTACCTTCGCGGCAAGGCGTGCACTGTCCGCAAGATTCGTGGGAATAGAAATGTCCCAACACGTCCAAGATATCGACGGCGTTGTGCGTATCGTTAAACACGATGATGGCTCCGGAACCGAACATGGTCTTGAGAGATGCCATGCATTCGTAGTCCAAAGTCGCCTGTTCGCATTCTTCGGGAAGAAGCGGCGGACAAGAAGAACCACCCGGAATCACGCCTTTCAAATTGCCGATAATTCCCTGGCAATATTCTTCACTCGTGAGCATTTCCATCAACGGAGTTCCCAAAGGAGCTTCGTAAATTCCCGGGCGTTTCACATCTCCGGAGACGCAAAAGACTTTCGTTCCATGCGCACGGGGAGTTCCCATTTTCGTATACTCTTCAACGGGGTGGGAAAAAATCCACGGGAGGGACATGATCGTTTCCACGTTGTTCACGCACGTCGGCGACGCCCACGCACCGGCAACAGCCGGGAACGGTGGTTTCAAACGCGGCTGGCCTTTTTGACCTTCGAGCGAATTGATGAGTGCGGTTTCTTCGCCGCAAATATACGCTCCGGCTCCACGGTGGACAAAAATATCAAAGCTGAATTTTGTCCCGAGAATGTTTTCGCCCAAGAATCCCGCAGCATAAGCTTCGTTCAAAGCCTTGTTCACACTTTCGATGCAAGGGAGAAATTCTCCACGGGCGTAAATGTAAGCCGAACGCGCGCCGAGTGCCCAGCCAGCAATAATCAAACCTTCGATTAAGCGGTGAGGGTCTTCGAGCAGCAAAAAATGATCCTTGAACGTACCACCTTCGCCTTCGTCCGCGTTCACCACAATGTAAACAGGCTTTCCTGTGTTGCGGGGGACAAAACTCCACTTCATACCTGTCGGGAATCCCGCACCACCGCGGCCACGAAGTCCGGAACGCTGCACGCGGTCAATGACTTCGAACTGGGACATTTCGAACAGTGTCTTTGAAATGGTGGAATAGCCGCCGAGCTTCTTGTAGGTTTCAATACTCTGGGCGTTCTTTCCAAAATTTCCTGTACAGACTTTCATCGAATCTTGCATCGTCAACCTGCCTTCTTTGGCGTTGCGGAATCCTGGGTTTCTGGAGGGGGCGGAGGTGCCGCTTTCGCCTTGGCCACTGCAGACGGCTTCGCCGTACGAGTTCCACTGACGGCAATCATGCGGTATTCGTCGCCAATTTTACCGGCGGCATCCACAAATTGCTTGTCTTTGACATCCGGCTTTCCGACTTCTGTCCAAGAGCCGTTTACCGATTTTTCTACCGAAAGTGCGGTAAATTCCGGAGCACCTTTCCATGTGAGCGTTGCCCCATTGTCGTCAACAAGGGCTGCCACATTCAACACGGGAGCCGGAGGCGCATAATCGGCTGCTTGCGGTTTCGCCGTAGCACCGGGAGCGCCCGGATGTCCTCCATGGCCCTTCACTTTTCCGCCGATAACTTCGCGCGGAGGCTCTTTCGGATATTCCTTAGCCCGGTTCTTGCACCATTCGATAATTTTGTCTAGGCGTTCCGGAGTCAGGCATTCGCCCGGCTTCATTACCAGTTCGCCGTTTTCGACATTGGTTGCATAGTCATCGTTCACGAGCATTGCCGGTGCGTTTCCACAGGCGGCGAGGCACTCCACTTCGACAATCGTGAAGAGCCCGTCTGCAGTCGTTTCTCCGGGTTTCAGTCCGAGCTTTTCACGGGCATACGCCAAAATGGACGGAGCGCCGCGCAGATGACAGCTGACATTGTGGCAGAACTGGAGCAAAAATCTTCCCGTCGGCACATGCTTATACATGGTGTAAAACGTGGAAACTCCGTAAGCGTGGGGGGCGGAACATTCGCAAACATCGGCAGCCCAACGAATCGCTTCGTGCGGAAGCCAACCGATCGCATCTTGTGCAAGCCAAAGGACTTCGAGAAGAGCCCCCTGTTTAACGGGGTAACGCGAAAGCAAATCGTCAACGCGTTCCCGCACCGCAGCCGTTTCGAGCATCGGGGCGATTTCTGCCCACGTCGGCTGCTTTTGAATCGGATTGGCATGTCCAACCTGATCCGCCGGAGACGGGAGCGTTTCCACGGGCGCAGGACCGCGGGAATAAGAGAGCGTATTGTTCGCAACGTCTTGAATGGCACCGGCAATGTGACTCATCTGTCCAATTCTCCCGCAATGATGTTGATACTAGAAAGGCAAGCGATGGAGTCCGCAATCATTCCCCCTTCCACCATTTCATGGAATGCGGCAAATTGCGTTAGGCAGGGCGGGCGGACTTTCACGCGCCAAGGATGTCCGGAACCATCCGAAACAAGTGTGAATCCCAATTCACCATTTGCCGTTTCAGAACTCGAAAAATATTCACCGGCAGGAACGCGGATTCCTTCAAAAACGTTTTTGAATCGCCCTGCCAACGCTTCCATGTCTTGATAAACGCGTTCTTGGGAAGGCACGCGGATACGCGGGTCTTCTACGCTTACCGGACCAGGAGCAAGGCGTTTCAAAGCCTGCCTGATGATTTTCACAGACTCTTCCGCTTCGGCAAGGCGCACCATCAAGCGGTCATAAACATCGCCATGGGTGCCCGTCACCACATTCCAGTCGTAAGTTTCATAATCCCAGTAAGGTTCGTCGTGGCGAAGGTCGCTTGCCACGCCCGTTGCGCGGAGACAAGGTCCCGTCCACCCAAATCCAATCGCCTTTTCGGGAGAGACGCTGCCCACATCAACAGTACGATCGAGGAATATACGGTTTCTGTCAAAACAGGCGTGAACATCGTGCAAATTCTTTCCGACTTGTTTGCAGACGGCGAGAACATCGTCTTCAAATCCCGGATACGTATCGCGGTAAAGCCCACCGATACGGCCATAGCTGTTCGTCAACCGGGCTCCGGTCAACTTTTCCCAAATGCGCATGGTCATTTCACGGGAATCAAACAGGTAGAAGAACCCAGTCGTCGAACCCAAATCCTGAGCCGCCGCGGCGACGCAAATGAAATGGTCCGCAATGCGGGAAAGTTCGTTGACAATGACACGGAGCACTTTGGCGCGTTCCGGGATTTCAATGCCGAGCATCTGTTCAACTGCGCGGCAATAAGCGAAATTGTTCATCATCGCCGAACAATAGTTCAAACGGTCTGTCAGCGGCAACACCTGCTGCCACGTTCCCCGTTCGGCCATTTTTTCAAAGCCGCGGTGCAAATAACCGATTTCGCCGACAGAAGCCACAATGTTTTCGCCATCGAGAGCCGTAATATAACGCAAGCACCCGTGGGTCGCATTGTGAGATGGTCCAACGTTCAAGACCATCAAGTTCTTTTCATCGCCTTCAGGAGTCCTTACTTTCATTTTTTAACGCTCCCTGTCAAATATTCTTCTTCCGGAGGCAAAATTTCTTCCGGACGTTCCAAGACCTTGTAACCCTTGGCTTCCAACCGTTTTTCGAGAGCCGGGTACAAATAATCGTTTGTCGAAAGCCATTGCCGCCGATGGGCCGGATAATCCTTGCGGAGCGGATGCCCGACAAATTCCACATGGTTCAGCAAACGGCGAAGATCCGGATGCCCTTCAAAAGTCACCCCATATTGGTCATAAACTTCGCGTTCTTGCCAGTTGGCTATCGGATAAATGTCAGAAATTGTCGGGACTTTCAAATCCGATTCTTCGGCAAAAACTTTGATCAGCATGCGCTTCGCGGGTTCGTAAACGCTTTTGAATACATATTCAACGGCAAACCGCGGACCGGTGTAATCCTTGAATCCCAGATAATCAATTCCGACAACATCGAGAAGCATGTCTAGCCCGAGTTCGTTACGGACACATTGAACAGCCGAACGCAAATTTTCACGGGCGACCACCACCGTCAGTCCCCACGGATTCTTTTCCGACCGGATGGAGCCGAAGCGTTCAAGCGACTTCATGGCGGTTTCTTCGAATGCGGCACGGGCTTCCGGAGTCGCCACGACCGGTTCTTTCACATTGTCTCCAGACATTACCATTACGGCTTCTCCTTCCAGAATTCGGCCTTGCGGATGGCGGAATCCTTGATATGATTCACCTTTTCCCTAAACTCTTCGGCCTTTTCATGGGAATATTCGACAAGTTCCCGTTTTGCCTCGGCGGTCTTCGCCTTCAAAAGTTCCACTTGTTCCCGGACGCGTTCGTTCCGCTGCTTCATATACGACTCGTCGGAAAGCTTTTTTTGGATATCGAACATTGCGTCGAAGAACGCTTCGGGACGGCTCGGACAGCCGCCGATATATACATCTACCGGGATGATGTGGTCGATTCCCGGCACCGTGCAATAGCAGTCGTAAACCCCACCAGACGTAGCGCACGCGCCCATGGCGATGACCCATTTAGGTTCGGCCATCTGTTCGTAAATCCGTTTGAGGATGGGAGCTTGCTTGTAAGTGATTGTCCCCTGGACAGCCAAAACATCGGACTGACGCGGTGTAAAACGGACGTATTCAGAACCGATACGCGAAAGGTCGTAAGGACTTGTTTCCGTACTCATGAATTCAATAGCGCAACACGCCGTACCATAGGGGAACGGCCACAGGGAGTTTTTACGCCCCCAGTTGACTACGAAGTCAAGTTTTGTTGTAAAAAAATTGGCTTCTTGGGCTTCAACTGCCATAGAACGATACCTCGTAAATGTCGTTTGAAAAATAGAAATAAGATTTCGAGATTGCACAATCAAAAATCAAAAGAACGAAAATAAAGCGTTTCGGTTGACTTCCCGAGAAAATTTCTGTTTTTTTGCAAAATTTTTAGCATTTCACTCGGGATTCAGAAGGAAATCTCAGCAAATACGGCTTCATCTCCGCCATCTAAACCGCGCAAATTCCTCTCCGTTACAGAAAAGTATTTCTGTTGAAATCCCATTTTTCTTAGTTCCCCGTTTGCATTCCGTCACGTGCAAAATCCCCTCCACCGCAGAAAAGGATTCCCTCAGAGCCCCATCAACGAGACTTCCTTTTCACCATTCAAATTCCGCATTCCCAATTCCTAATTCCTCCACCCCAAGCGCCCCCCCGCCGGGATAGCCGAAAAAGCGTAAAAATGCGCACATCTTTCGCCTAGCGTTTTTGCCGAAGGC
>CAZPKF010000008.1:53034-97013 GCA_964587155.1 uncultured Fibrobacter sp. | reverse complement strand
TGATTCATCAACTAAGGAATCCGAAATTTTTGTCTCAAATTTTCAAACCACTATAGTTTCGCCAAAGGCAATCGGATGCGACAACGGTCCGGAATACATCAGCGAGGAACTTTCGGAATGGGCGCTACAAAAGAAAATCAAGCTGTTGCACACCCAGCCAGGACACCCGACACAGAACGTTTCTACAGGACAGCCCGACACGAATGGCTGGAAATGCATGTGTTTAGGAGTATCGACGAGGCTCAGACGCTTGCCACGGAATGATTCTGGAGCTATAACAACGAACGTCCGCATTCATCAACCTACGGAATACCGCCCGTGAAGATGCTGACCAAACAACCAAACTCTACATTACGACTCCCTAAAAAAGGGAAGATTACACCAATCTTTTTATCAGCGGTTGCAGCAGGCCCTTTTCATATTCGTTCAAGCTGAACAAATAAGACAAGATGAAAAAGACGACACTATAAGCGGCGATTCCCGAAAGCAGCTTGGGCCACGAATCCAAAAGGACTTGCGTCTTAACCAACAGGAAGCCCACCACGCAAACGCAAGGAACCAGCGAAAGCCTCGCGAAATTTTTCCAAAAGGCGATGATGTTAATTTGTTCTTTTTTCTGGTAATAGACATTCAGAATCAGGCCTTCCATCAAAAGAAGGGCGGCGGCAATGGAAATGGCGTTCCCCGCCATGCCGTAATGTTTGGAACCGAAAATTTGCCCTGCGAGACAAAGAAGCGCGATGGCGAAATAGGTATAGGTTCTAAATTTAAGGTGATTGCGCGCCTTGCAGACGTGCCAGCCGATTTGCTGGGTTTGCGCAGGAGTTAAAGCTATAAAAAAGATTAGCGTAATGGCGAACGCATCCTGATAACCGTCCCCCGCCCATAAAAGAATGAACTCCCTGCCGAATAAAACAAACCCGGAAAGAATCAACGAAATTACTAGATACTGCAAACGACCGATTTTCAAAAAGATATGTGAAATTTCAGGCGCAGAATCAAGCTTGGTTGTTAGAGCCGTAATTTTCGGGAAAAAGACAGAGTTGATGGCTCCCGTGAAATGCTTGAACATAAAAGAAAGTTGAATGGCAATCGCATAGACGGCAATCACTTTCGCACCGTGATAAATGCCCAGAATAAACTGCCCGGAGAACCAATAGATTTGAGAAATGCAACCGTTCAAAAAAATGAATACGGAGTAAGAGGCCATTTCCTTCAGCTTGCTCCAGTCGATATTTCTAAAAAGAACTTTGATTTTCAATTTGGCAAAGCAATAGCAGCAGTTGGAAACCAAAATCAGAACATTCAGAATCGTAATCAAAACCACCAGAGCCACGGCCTTGAACCCCAGATTCAAAAGCAAGACCATAATTCCCGTATTGAGAACGATTCGCAAAATGTTCAAGATGCGCACAAAGACAAATTGCTCGTAGGCGTCGAGAATCGCCTTGTAAACGCTGAAAACAAAGGTCAAAGCCAGATTCACCACCAGGCAAAGGAGCATTATTTTGGCGCGATGGATTTCCTCGACGGTCATGGAATCCGCAAAAAAGGAGTCTAGATGAAAAACAAACACTAGCCCCAGAATCAAAGCGAGGAATGCGATTACGCCATAAACGACAGAAAATAAGCCGAACAGGGAATACTGTTCACGAGTTTTTCCCTCCGCCCGATATTTCGCCGTGTAACGAACAACAGCGTCCGCAAAGCCGAAATCCAAAAGCGTCAAATAGGAGATAATTGATGTGACCAGCGAATACAGGCCATAATCGGACTTGCCAAGCATCCGAATCAAGAACGGCGTATAGACAATCCCTACGATATTTTGCAGGGCTATCGTCGCATACGAAAGAAGTGCGCCAAGTTTACGTTGATTGGTCATCGTTTATTTGGTTCTTATATTTAATAATCTTAGCGGGATTCCCGGCGACAACGCAATTATCCGGAATATCTTTTACAACCACACTCCCTCCCCCAATGGTCACGTTGTTTCCGATTTTAACGGGTCCGAGAATGGTGGAGCGAACGCCTAGATAGCAATTATCCCCGATAAAGACACAGGGTTGCTTCTCGCCGGGATGCTTTTTGCCGATAAAGACCTCCGGCAAAATGGTGCAGTTCTTCCCGATTTGAGCGACATTGGGAATGTAACGATATCCGGGATGAATCAGCCTCAATCCCGAATCCACAACGTTCGGCATAAGATACATTCCAGTTTGTCGGCATTTCCGATTGAACAGAATTTTATGCCACAGATAAAAGAAAAGTTTGGCGAGAGTTTTTTTTTGCTTGTATAAATTTTTAGCTAATTCGTATTTTCGAAGAGCCGTTGTATAATTTAGAATGTAGTTTTCTTCGCCCAAATCGCGGAAGGACCAAATAAACCGAGTTTTAAAATCGGGAGTTTTCAAGGCTTTCTTGTCGGCTTGAATATATTCCAGATAGTCTTTTTTCGATAAAATCATTTACAATTCCCCAAGAAGTATTTTGCCAACCAAAAGTTTACTTCGTATTGGTTGACGATTTTTTCATCAATTGAAACAATGGGCACCCTCATAAATTCTTCAATTCCATCCAAATTCGAAAGCTCTGCGTCGATAACGTATATATTCTCTGGACGGTAGAAATCCATACCTTTAATAGCGGTGTAATTGGTTAGTAGTTTTTTCCCCAAAAAAAGAGCTTCCAGTGGACGAAGAGTCATATCTGTTTGTTTGTAAACGCCAGAAAAAGCAACAACATCCACAATGCATCTACTGTGCATCGCATTTAAAACATTTTCTTCAAAAGAAATCGGATTCTCTATATTATTTTCAAAAATTTTGAAATCCACCTTAAAATTTTTCTCTAGTAATGCTTTTTGAATTTGTTCTAATTTTTTTTCTCGTCCCTTACATTTTCCCAAAAAATAAAAATCCGTTTCTGACGTTATCTGTTCCAAATTTTTCCAACGGCGGTAGACTTGTGTCGTTAAATGCATATTGTATTTTTTTGCATCCGAGGAATTCATTGTAAAAAAGTCAAAGCCTAGTGCCTGTGTTTTTTTATAAAAAAAGTCAAAGCGATTTTGATTGGCTATCCCCAAAGGAGCCCAACAAAAAACAACCTTTTCCTGTTTAGGAATCAAACGTCCCATGGCATACCACCAAGACAAAAAGAACGGACTCCAAAATAGAAATTTCGTCTCCGTCTCCTTTGCATAATTTTGAAAATCCCGGTAGTTGGAATTTGAAATTTTGCAGCGCAAGGCAAGCCGATAGCATTTCAAGGCAAGAAAAATCCGGAAAAGGATTTTCCAGGCAAAATGCTTTTTCCTTTCTATGATTAAAAATTCAACATTCGGCAACGTGCAGCCGTCTTTGATTACGCCCATAAAAGGCTTGTAGGGAACCGAAACTATCACTAATTTTTTCATATTGCTCACCCATTTCTTGATCTAAAAAAGAAACCTTTTCCACGACCAAGGGAAAATACTTTTTCAAAAAGATTGAAAACCTTTTTGTGCCTTGCAAAAAGAAAAACAAAAAATCGATAACAGGCCGTTCTGGTAATTTCATATTCATTTCCGAGAACTACACAAGAAACATCAAAATCGAATGCGCAACTTTCAAAATTTTCGAGGACCAATTTTCTTGCGTTTTCATTGAATCCCAATTTTTCACATTCCTTATAAAGGCAAGAAATCGCCTTCGGCATATTTCCGCTTGTAAAATAATGAAGTATTTTTGCCGTTCTGAAATACTTTAAACCACACGGCAACTGGCAATTCCAAGAACCGTCCAGTTCTTGAATCGGAAAGTTGTTCTTGTAATTCACATAGGCAAGAGTTGGCTGGTCCTGACTAATGCCATATTTTTGAAGATACTCCAAATACAGTTCATTCCACTGTTTAAAAAAGTCCCTATTCCGCTGATTGTCGCGGACGAAAAGAACTCCGCTATTTACGTAAACTTCTGATAACAAAAATTTTTCGTCTGTACATATATGAGATTTTAATTTTTGAGATGCATGAAACTGTATACCTTTGGAAAAAACACAATGCCTATCCTGTATTCCTGCAATATCGGCGGAAGTATTTTCAATTTCGGATAAATTATCTAAAATAACGGTATCAGAATCTATGTAGAGAAAATCCCCATCCACTAAATTTCGCATATTCGTTTTCAATAATCGGGAACGCACCTTGCCCGAAAGATTCTCATCCAAATCTTTTACAACAACTTCATCGCAAAGCTCTCGGATATTTTCTCGCCCATGGAAAAAAGTTTCTTCCGTGCATTTATCCGTAAGAAGCGTTATAAAAGCGTTCGCGGTCTTTTGCTTCAACGAAAGAATAGAAACAAAAGTCTGCTCTAAAAAACTATCGTTTTCTGTGCTGGTCAAAACGTAAAGGTATTTCATGTTTTTTTAGGGAAACGTTTAAGATGAAATAAAAAATAAAAGGAATTATCAATTTAGTAGGAGTGAGGCAATAAAAAAACAAAAAAACACCTTCAACGCACATGATGCACCAAGTTTGTAAAAATATCAAAGAAGCTAATGAAATATTTTTAGAAATCTTTTTACGAAAAAAGTAAATACATATAAGAATGCCTATAATAAAAATAGCAAACCGCCCAAAGTCAATAATTAAATCACCGACATATGTATAAAACAAATCTCCAGATATACCAGCAATGTGTCGAGCTTCTGTAATACGTTGGTCGATAGATTTACCCCAAAACACGTTAAATGAATATTTACTCAACAACAACTCTTTTTGATGAAACCAAATTTCAGATGCAAAATTTATAGGAGATTCTCCCAGATATCGAAACATTGTCCATAGAGTATAATTTATATTAGAACCAAAGCGAAGAAACGATATCAGTACAACGGGAACAAATAAACCAATAGCAAAAATCAAAAAACTTCCGAATAAAATCTTTTTGATTTTCCCATCCAAAACATTCTTGAAAAGTATGCTTGTTATTAAAATCGTTAATAACACACAGATTAAAATTTGTCGATTTATCGCAATCACACCTAATAAAATTTGAGAAACAATAGTTATAACAAATAGCAACAAGCCAACAATTTTTCGTTTTCTTGAAAGAAAGAAAAACGAGATCGCTATCATTGAATCAGAAAAAGCATTGTAAACATGGTATGAATATTTTGTGAGTGTATTTTTAGAACATATTGTATATATGTATTCCGCCTGAATAATTTTTTTAGATACGGAATCCGACGAATATAACATAGATATATTTCCAACTTGGGAAATACTTGCCAAAAATACAAATAAAGCGGCAATAACATAGATGACGATAATCCCGTAAAACAAAAATTTCTTTATTAAGTTAGGTGAATTTGGAGAATATAGATACACTGATTGTATTGAATCTTTTTTTATTGAAAATAGTGGAGTCGCCCACATCAAAAGAGTTAAAAATAAATACAATAACGGAGTGAAAGATTCTATACAAAATCCACGATAAATATTTGCAGTCGTATAATAGGGGTTATTTATTATCCAAATAGAAATCAATGCATTCAAAAAGAATAAGCCTACAAATAAATTGGAAATCGAAAGGACTTCTTTGCGTTTTAAAAGAAGAAATAAAAAGAATACGCCCCATAAAATAGAATATATGGTTAAATAGTAAGTCGGAAAAATTCTTAAGTAAAGATCTGGCATTTTTTTACTATTATATCGAATAAATATTTTCCAGCATGTCCGCGACCCGACTTTCCGAATACTTTTTAGCAATCGCTTCTTTCAGCGTCGGCTGGAAAGTCTCGCCATTCAAGAAGCGCATTACCGCCGTCCCGATTTCATCCACGCTTTTCGGGTTCACAGCGATGGCATTCGGTAAAAAATACTCCTTGGGTCCTCCGATATCCGTAATCACAATATCGCAGCCGTAACTCGCCGCCTCAAGGGCCACAAGCCCGACGCCCTCCCGAATGGATGGCAAAGCAAAAACGCGGGCGCGTTTGTACAAATCCACCAGCGTCTCGTCGGAAACGCGGCCCAGAATCCGGACGTTTTTCGCTTTGCCGATTTTTTCCTGAAGTCTTTCTTTAAAAGTATTGGAAATACTTCCAGCAAGAGTCAAGTTAAAATCATACCGCAAGGCGGCTTCGACCAACCGAAGAACATTTTTTCCCGAATCGTCATTTCTCGAAACATGCAGACAAAAATTTTCTTTTTGTGCTTTATTCATCACCCCAGATAGCCGCCCGTTCAACGGCACTTTCCGAATTTTTCCTTTGGAAACCCCAAGGCCTTTTTCCAAATATTTCCGTTCATAATCGCTGCGCACCAAAAAAACATCGAAGAGATTTTGAAAATGCCTTAACGTTGCCGGTTCGCTCCAAACTTTTAGTTTCGGAATTTTGATTAGGGAAATCGCTTTATAAATAAAGCATGAAATAAAGGAATCGATAATCGGCGAGCAAACGAATTTCAAATGCGGGTAGCGTTTCTTCAAATGCTGATAAATGGTCAAATAGGAAAATCCAAAGTAAAAGAAATGAAGGATGTCAAATGTTTTCCAATCGTAATCTCCCCATTCCGAAATTTCTACAACTTCATAACCGCGAGAACGCATCATGTCACGCCATTGCATTGCCTGCATTTTAATTCCACCGGAAGAACCCGACACAACCGTAAATGAGGGAAGCAAATAACCGATTTTCATAGACCCTGTCCTTTTAAGCGGTAAACCAACCGATTAATTTTTAAACGAAATGATTTCGGCAGATGGTTTTTCACCCAAGAAAACACAGCCTCTTTTCCGTACAACTTCAAACGCTTTTGAAATTCGGAATAGGGAATATCATCGATACCTTCGTAAATCGTATCACGGCATTTGGGTTTTACGGTTGGGGCATTCAAATTGTGATTTCGCAAACGGACTTCTTTCATAGAGGAAGAAACAAAATTCACCTGATTCGAAATTTTTTTCCAATAGAATTTCGATTTTTCCGTATTCAAAATAACAGCACTGACCCCCATTTTATTGTAAAATTCAGGATGGAATAATTCGACTCCCCAAAAATCACCTAGGGTAATGTCCGCAATGCGTTCCTGCTTGGCAAAATGGCATTCATAGCAACTGGGCCTATAAGTTTTCCCTCTTAAAAAACTAGCGTAATAAGCGTCCTTGTCCGCAGGAGAGTATATAGTCTTAGTCTTAGTCTTAGTCTTAGTCTTATAATTCAATCCCCAACCACTTGATTTATCCCGAAAGGCATAGGAAAGAATTTTCTCATTGAAAGTTTCCGACAAATATTCCAAGTGTTTTCGAAATAATTTTTGGCTAGGCGTTCCATGGCACAAAATTTCCACTGTCAATAAATTTTCGCTTTCATTTTTCAAAAAATTTTGAAGCCCTGCAATATGACACGCCGAACCAGAATAGAGAACCTTTTTTCCTTCGGATAAAAATTTTCTGACTTGCGAATAAGTATCATTTAAATCGCTGGCCACATACTTGGAACCCTGTAGTTTATAAAGCTCATCAGCATTAAAAATAGGAATATGAACAGCTTTGAAATTTTCATTAAAGGCGCAACCAAAAACAACGCCCCCCTCTTTCAAAATATCCAAAGCAAAAGCGGAAAATAATCCTCCGCTAGAACTATTCTGTAAAATGGTTTTATTTTTCAACGTAGCGGCAAAAACATTTGGTTCCTGCAATTTTTGGAACAATTCCGGAGTTTTATGTAAAGGACAACGTTCTACGCAAAGACCGCAATGAATGCATTCATTTTCAACAACTTCCGGATACCAAAACCCCTCGGAATCTTCTCGCATCGAAATGCAGTGTTTAGGGCAAATCTGCTCACAACACTTGCAACCACAACAATCTTCATTTCTGTTAATTTCTATATGCGACTTCATTTGCTTTTTCCAATGCCTTTTTCAAAAAATCAATGGACTCGTTCCGCGCTTTTTGCAAAGCGTTGTGAATTTCAGAATAATCCAATAGGCGGTTTAAAAATTTTTCGACGTCTTCCGGCTTAGAGAGCGCACGTTCTTTTGTTCCGACAAGTTCTAATACGCTCAAAAGCCTAGAACTAAAAAGTCCCGGATAAAACACAAAAAATTCACGTTCAAAATTGATGGAAAAAGCTGTCGCATGGAAAGAATCCGTAATCACATAAGCAGCATTGGCAAGGAGCGATAAAAAATCTTCCACCGGAGGATTTACAAAAACTTTTCCTTGGCGCAAAGGAATTTCGTGATAGCAATAACTGACCGTATAAATTGGTATTCGGAATCGTTTGCTCAAACATTTCGCAGTTTCATCAATTTTTTTATTTCGATTGAGATTGTAAACAAAGACATATTTTTTATTTTCAAATTTTTTAGACGCAAGTTTCTTCCATTTTTTTCCATCAAGCAACAAAGTCGGATCTAGGACATGCCGGGATTCAAATCCCAAATTTTTTAAGATTTCAACACCAGCGGATTCACGACACGAGAGTGCTAAATATTTTTTAAGGAGTTTTTGCGTTTCCGGAATTTCCCAATCGTCCAATTTCTGTTTTCCAAAACTTGCCGCATACGCAAAACAGGGTTTTCCTTTCGCTACAAATTCAAGAAACAGTGCTTTGTCTATTTTTTCATTCCAACCGGAATTCCAAACTTGGTCGCTTCCCGTACAATAAACATCAGCTTCGGGAATATGATCTTGCAGCTCTTCAAAAGAAAGATAAGTTTTTTCCGTCAAATGAATTTGATCTCTCAAAAATTTTTTAAATACTCTAAAACGAGTCACATAAGACGGCAACATTATCAATTTTGCAATCAACAAAAGAATTGGGTTTTGAAGAATATTCTTTTTATTTTTCAAACGCTTCAGCATTCCGCGCATCGTCATACGTTCGTCGTAATAATCGATAACTTTAACTTTAGTTCCAAGCGTTTCTAAAATTCGCTGCGTAGCATAGGTTTGTAAAACCGAACCATAATTCACAATGCGATGCAGGGTTATGAGGGCGAGGGTCATTTTTTTACCTCAAAAAGACCTTATAAAACAAAACTCTTAACGGATTTGGCAACAAACAAACAACAGCGTGCCCAAAACCGCCTACCACAAAATTCCCAAACGAAAAAAAGCCTTTACGCCATAACCCAAATTTAAATCCTAAAATCGTTTTCGCATATTTAAAGCCTCCTCTTCTGCGAAATAAATCAGGATTTACTCTCAAAGAATATAAAGCTTTTTGAATATTGTAAGCCTTCGCTCCACAAATCAACATCCTGGCGAATAAATCATAATCTTCAAATAGATAACAAGAGCGGTAATTCCCAGCCTTCAATACTGCCTTTTTTTTATAAAAAACCGTCGGATGCAACAGTCCACAACGCTTCTTCATAAAATTGAAAATCTCGGAATGAAACTCAGGAACTTTATGGCAAGCGAAAGGCTTTTCTTCCGAATTCCAAAATTCGTCTTCCCAACATCCCACAATATCCAAATCAGGCTCTTTCAAAAATTTTTCCAATTGCAATTCACAACGATTCGGAGCGCATAAATCATCCGAATCCATTCTAGCAATGAGTTCGTTCTGACAAAACATGACCCCATCACGCAAACTTGGTCCCAAACCTCTGTTTTTTTCAAAAGAAAAAGTCTTCAAAAGTGCAGGATATTCCTTTTTATAACGCGTTATTACCGCATTCAAGCCATCAGTTAAAGGTCCATCCTCAATTAATACTACTTCATTCGGCAAAACACTCTGCGAAAAAATACAAGCAAAGCTTTTTTCCAAATACTCCGGGCGCTCTTTCCAATAAACGCTCATCAGGACGCTGTAAGGCGGATACTTCACGAGAAACTCACTTCCAAAGACTTTCTTTTTGATTGTTCACCCATTAGAAACACCCTCCAATTTTTCAAGCCATTCGGCAAAGTGCGAACATTTTGCTTTTAAGTTTTGGGAAATTAAATTGCTTTTACCTGCGCCGTTCGCCCCGAGAAGAACGGTGACATTGCCAAACCTCAATTCGTGAGGATCATCGTCATACGACTTGAAACCGCCGAATTCCATTTTGGAGAGTTTCATTTAAAATTCCCTACAGCTTTCAACCAAACGCAAAATTTCCCTCCCCATAGAGAAGGCTTTCAATCCACCTATTCCAAAAAGCTTTGCGTTCACGTACCAAATCTCCCGAAATTCGGTCCAAAGAATCATCTCCGACCCAAATCTTTTCAAAAGTTAACACTATTTTTTAAATTCGTCAACCGGGAACATTTCCGATTTTACGTCTAAAACGAAAGTTTTTCCTTACGACAACAATTGCAAAATCCGATTCTTCAAACCAATATTCAAAATCGAGGAGAATTTTCCTCCCCGCAATCAAAGAACGGAACAGACGTTTCGTCAGCAGCACCAAAGTCCGCTTGACGCCCTTCCTGCGAAAACGGCTAGCCTTTGCCGTCAACACCGTGCAAAACTCTCCCCATCCGCAGAAAAGGCTCTCCGTCAAAACCCCACCACAGAGTATTTTCAGTCCGCGACTGTAATTCCTCATTTCTCATTCCTAATTTTTCATTCCTAATTACTAATTTCCCACACATGCGCTTCCTTTTTCAAATGGCAAGGCCCGGAAACATCCTGATTGCGATTTTCACACTGGGTGCGGGATATTTTCTCTCGGACGGACACTTTTCGCCGGCGATTTTTGCAGCCGATGCGATGGCATTCGCATTCGCTATCGCTTTTGGCAACATTTTGAACGACCTGTTGGACATTCAATGCGACAAGGTGAACCGTCCCGACAGGCCACTCCCCGCGGGAAAAGTTTCCCCATTCGCAGCCAAGGCTGCCGTCCTTGTCTGTCTTTTGCTCACCCTCCTCTCGGCCATCCCCGGGAGCACTGCGCTCCGCTTGGGATTTTTCGCCACCGTCCTCGCCGTGCTAAGCCTTTACGACTGTTTTTTCAAGCAAGTTCCACTGCTCAAAAATGCTGTCGTCGCGCTCCTTTGCGCAACGCCTCTCCTCCGCGCGGCGCTCATCCCCGATGCGGACCTGCGCCCCCTTTTCACCGCCGCCGTTTTCGCGTTCCTGTTCACGCTCGCCCGGGAAATTCAAAAAGACCTGGAAGACGAAACTGGGGATTTGAAAGCCGGAGTGGCTACGTTCCCGCTTATCGCCGGGGAGTCCAAAGCCAAAACGCTCTCGTCGGCACTCATCCTGTTCGCCACTTTTTCCGTGCCCGTGCCCGTCCTGCTGGGCTGGTTCTCCCCCGCCTTCCTCCTCGCCTTGCTTCCGCTGGTTCCCCTTGCGTTTTTCATTTGCAAAGACACTCTCCAGAACAAGTTCCATTCGGCAGAAACCTTGACAAAAGCGGCGATGGTCGCGGGCCTCTTTGCGCTTGTCCTGAACGGAATCTTTCAAAAATGCCCATGAAAAATTTCGCAAAAACTCTATTCCTTGTCTTGCTGAGCCTGAACCCGCTCTTTGCCGATGCCGCCCGGGATGAAATTTTTCAAAACAGGGCGAACCTCGGCAGCAATTACCGAATTTATCCGGAACCGCCAGAAGCCGAAACTCCACCGCCACAAGGATACTCTGCGTTTTACGTGAGCCATTACGGCAGGCACGGCTCGCGTTACCATTATTCCGAAGCGGATTACGACTACCTGGAAAAGACCCTTGCGAAAGCGGCTAAAAAAGGAAAGCTCTCCGCCACGGGGAAATCCGCGTTAGAACGATTCCGCAAACTGAACGCCTCTTTCGCCAACCGGGCAGGCGACCTGACCCAAAAGGGTGCCGCCCAACACCGCGGAATCGCGAATCGCCTCGTGGATCGCTATCCCGCCATTTTCACGGATTCCGCTTACGTCGAAGCCTTTTCGAGCACTTCACCGCGTAGCCTTGTCAGCATGTCGGCTTTTTTGCAAGCCCTCAGCGCAAAGCGCCCCGGCATCCGGATCCGGCTGGAATCGGGCAAGAGCCTGATGTCTTTCATCAAACCCAAGCGCGACAAGTCCATCACCCAAAGCGCCGCCTGCGATTCCGCGAACGCAAAGCTTTACAGCCGCGTCAATCCGTGGCGGCAAATGAAGCTCTTGTTCGGCGATTCGGCTTACGCGGCAAAGAACGTCGACCCTTACGAATTCCAGACAAAGCTTTACGAAATCTCCTCAAGCCTCCAAGGAATGGACAGCGCAAACTTCGACTTCAATGACCTGTGGACTGACGACGAGCTCTTTTACCGCTGGCAGGCGCAAAATTTCTGGTGGTATAGCGTTTTGGGAAATTGCCCGGCGACGGGATTCATGGGTCCGCAAAGTGCGAAACCGCTGCTGCAAAACATCTTGGACGAAGCCGACAGGGCGATTGCCGCGGACACGTCCGGCTCTCCGCAGCAAATAGCCGCAACATTCCGCTTTGGACACGACACGGGAATCCTTCCGCTGGTAAGCCTGATTGAAATCGGAGTCGCAAGCGCCAAAGTGGAAAACGTGGACAGCCTTTACACGAAGTGGACGGATTTTAAGATCATCCCGATGGCGGCGAACATCCAGTTCGTCTTTTTCCGTTCAAAAGAAAAGGGCTCTCCCGTTTTGATGAAAGTCCTCCACAATGAACGCGAAGAGACGATGCCCATCGCATGCAACGGGGAATGTCCCCAAGCACCCTACTACCGCTGGACAGACGTCCGGGATTATTTCAAGGCCCTTCTCCGCAAGGGGAATCCATGAAGCGGGCCGCGGTCTTTTTCTCCATCGCCGCAATTTTCCTCTTTTCGCTCCACACGGGTCGGACTTTTTTTGAACGGGCGAAAGCCGGAAAACGCCACGGGGAACTTGTCGAAGAGGCGGAAGAATGCCTGGATGCAAAGCACTGGAAATGCGCGGAACGGGCCGTTTCCGCTTTGCTTGCAGAATCTCCTGACGATTCCAATCTGCAAATGCACATGGCCGGAATTTTATTTGAACAGGGCCGTTACGCTGAAGTCAAGGCATATATCGACTCCTTGCCGTTTTCCCATCCGGACTTAAACTTTTTGCGCGAAAAATCAACAGTCCTTTTAAAAGAAGAAGCGGAATTGCGGCGGGAAAACAGCGAACACTTCCGCTTAGAAATGGAGGGCGAACTTTCGAGAATCGAAATCGTCGAAGCGCTGAACGTTTTGGAAATCGCATACGATTCCCTCGCTGGGCTGTTCGGATTTTTTCCGGAAGATAAAATCGGCGCAGTCCTTTACAACCGGGAAAGCGCCCAAAAGCCGGAATGGGCATTCGCCGTGTATGACGGAAAATTGCGCATCCCGGCTGCCGCCATGCAAGACCGGAGCGTTTACAGGCCCGTTTTGTTCCACGAACTCACCCATGCATTCGTCAGGGCGATGTCCCGCGCCAAGATTCCGACTTTTGCGAACGAGGGCGTGGCCCAGCTCGTCGACGCCTCCAAGCGCGGCCTTCCCCGCCCCGAGGGCAAGGCTCCGTCACTAGCAGAACTTTCGCGCCCCTTCACGGACGAAACGGACCGGGACAAAGTCGAAAGGCTCTACTGGTATTCCCTCCGAATGGTGGAAATCCTCTTTGAAGAAAAGGGGCAAGGAGCGTTTTCCGCCTTCCGGGACTTCCTTTCCGACTTGAAAGAACTGGGAACGGACGGCTCCCTTCACAAGCACTTCGGGACAACGTCCGGGGAACTTTACGAAAAAGCACTCCGATAAACCGCCAAGGCAGCCTTTCCCCGTTGAAAAAAAGAGCATTTTTGTTAAATTTGCGCCATCACTAGAGAGGCTATCCATGCTGGATGAACTTCACGAAGAATGCGGCGTCATCGGAATTTACAACGGTGAAAACGTCGCGCGCAACGTCTGTATGGGACTTTACGCCCTGCAGCACCGCGGTCAGGAAAGCGCAGGCTTCGCCATTTCCAATGGCGAAAAAGTCCGCGTCCGCAAGTCGATGGGACTCGTATCGACCCTCCTCCGCGAGTACAACGTCGACGAATTGCAAGGATTCGCAGGCATCGGCCACGTGCGTTACAGCACCACCGGTTCCAGTACGCTAGCCAATGCCCAGCCGATTTTGGTCAGCTGCAAATGGGGACAGTTGGCGATAGCCCACAACGGCAATCTGACGAATGCGTCGGAACTCCGCGAAGAGATGGAAGAAGCCGGTCACATTTTCCAGACGACATCCGACTCCGAAATTTTCCTGCACGAAATCGCGCGGACACAGGCCCCGAACCTGAAAGAGGCGATAAAAAAGGCCATTTCCAAACTCACCGGCTGTTTCTGCATGCTCATCCTCACTAAGGATACGCTGTACGTCGCCCGTGACGGTTTCGCCTTCCGCCCGCTTTCCATCGCGAGGCTCGGCAACAGCTGGTGCGTCGCCAGCGAAACTTGCGCGTTCGATCTCCTCGGGGCGAACTACGTCCGCGACATCCAGCCCGGAGAACTCTTGACCATCACCAAAGACGGTCTCCATTCCGAGACTTTCGTCAAAAAGGGCCGCCTGGCGCATTGCATTTTCGAATACATCTACTTCGCCCGGCCGGATTCCAAAATTTTCGAACAAAGCTGCGACAAAATCCGTCGGAAGATGGGAAAACAGCTGGCGCGCGAATGCCCCGTCGATGCGGACATCGTCATCCCCGTCCCCGACTCATCAACGACTGCGGCCTTGGGTTTTGCCCGTGAATCGGGCATCAAGTTCGAAATCGGCCTGCTACGGAACCATTACGTGGGCCGTACCTTCATCGACCCGACACAAAACGTCCGTTCGCAGAAAGTCCGTCTCAAGTTCAACCCGATCGAAGGCGTTTTGAAAAACCGCAAAGTCTGCGTCGTCGACGATTCCATCGTCCGGGGAACCACCCTCAAAATCCTTTCCAAGATGCTCCGCGACGCGGGCGCAATCGAAGTGCACATCCGCATCGCATCGCCTCCGGTCGCCCACGCCTGCTACTTCGGCATGGACTTTCCAAATGCGGGAGATTTGGCGGCAAACAGCATGTCTCCCGAAGAAATTGCAAAGATGTTGGGAGTCGAAAGCCTCGGCTACTTGAGCATCGAAGGCATGAAGGAATGCACGGGTGCCGCCGGAGATTATTGCGCAGCCTGCTTTGACGGCGTTTATCCCGAGTACGTGGGAAAAGAAGCCGGGAAGTACAGCTGCGGCTGACGACAGCAATTCCCTTTAACGACTCCGCCGACGCGCGGAGTTTTTTTTGCATTACGAAATTTCTCGCTTCAACAAAATGCTGCATTTTTGTCAATTTGTGGAAAATCAAATTTTCAATTAGCTAACTTTGGCGGCATGAAATTTTCAAAAGGACTTTTTGACGGTGCGCCCATCGGCATCGGATACTTCGCAGTGTCCTTTTCGTTCGGCATCGCCGGTTCAGGAATCCTCTCTTGGCCACTAGTCACCCTCATTTCCATGACGAACCTCACGTCGGCGGGACAATTCGCCGGATTGCAAATTATGCAAGCCGCGGGGACACTTTTGGAAATGGCCGTGGCGACCTTCTTCATCAACCTGCGCTATTCCCTGATGGCAATATCCCTTTCCCAGAAAGTTTCACCGTCCTTCTCCCCGTGGAAGCGTCTCGCGCTGAGCATCGGCATCACCGACGAAATTTACGCGCTGGCGATCAGTTCCAAGGAGCGCGTGACTCCCGCCTACTTTTTGGGACTGTCGACTTTGCCCTATCTGGGCTGGACCTTCGGCACGCTCTGCGGGGCCATCGCCGGAAACATTTTGCCCGGATTCCTCACGAACGCCCTGGGTGTCGCCCTTTACGGGATGTTCGTCGCCATTGTCGTCCCACAAATGAAAGCGCACAAACCGATATGCGTCGCGGTCGCACTGTCCATCGCCTTGAGCTGCGCCTTTTATTACATCCCTGCGTTGCAGGGAATTTCCGTCGGCTTTTCCATCATCCTTTGCGCGGTCACCGCCTCGCTCCTCTGCGCCAAATTTTTCCCCATTCCCCAAGCTTCCGGAGTAAAACCATGACCGTCAAAGAATACCTTCTTTACCTGGGAGTCATGGCCGGAGTCACTTATCTTTTGCGCGCACTGCCCTTCACACTTTTGAAGAGGCAAATCCAAAGCGAATTTTTGCAATCCTTTTTGGCGTACATTCCCTACACGGTCCTCGCCGCGATGACCGTCCCCGCGATTTTTTTCGCGACGGAAAGTCGGATTTCGGGAATTTGCGCCTTTGTGGCGGCTGTCGTCGTTTCCTTGTGCGGCAAGGGCCTAGTCTCTGTCGCCTGCGCCGCTTCGGCGGCTGTTCTACTAGCCGAAGGCTTCATGAGGTTCTTCGGATGAGTTTTTTACATTCAGTCAAATCGAGGCAACATGCATTCTTCCCGTGAAAATTGGGGTTCGAAATTGGGCGTCATCCTGGCAGTGGCCGGGAGCGCTGTCGGGCTCGGAAACTTTTTACGCTTTCCCGTACAAGCCGCCACCAATGGGGGCGGCACGTTCATCATCCCCTACCTCATCGCATTCCTAGTCCTGGGAATTCCCCTGTCCTGGATAGAATGGACTCTGGGCCGCTATGCGGGCATTTTGCGGCATGGAACGTCTCCCGGCGCCTACGACAAAATCATCGGCAAACGCTGGGGAAAGTACCTAGGATCCATCGGACTATTGCCGCCACTATTCATCATCTTTTATTACGTCTTCATCGAATCGTGGATTTTGGCGTTCACATGGTATTCCGTGACAGGAAAACTGATGGCGGTCGTCGAAGCGGGAAAAATCACTGAATTTTTCGGGAATTTCATCTCGCTGAAAGAATCGATAGGCCCTTTCCCCGCCGCCGTCGTCTTCTTCGCCATCACATTCGTCTGCAACATGGCGCTGATCTCGCTCGGTGTCCGCAAAGGCATTGAACGGGCGAATAAAATTTCCATGCCGATTCTCTTCATCATGGGCATCATCCTAGTCATCCGCGTCCTCACGCTCCCCGACATCGGAAAAGGGCTCGCGTTCATGTGGAACCCGGACTTTTCCGCCCTGACGAATCCGCAAGTATGGCTAGCCGCCGCCGGGCAAGTCTTCTTCACGATGAGCCTCGGGATGGGAATTGTCTTTTGCTATGCAAGTTACACCCGCCGTAACGAAGACATCGTCCTTTCTTCCCTTTCGGCGGATTCGGCGAACGCTTTCGCGGAAATCATCTTGGGCGGGACAATCGTGATTCCCTTGGCCGTCCTTGTCATCGGGGCGAACATTGACGAATGCGCCAAGATGGGAACCTTCGGGCTAGCCTTCCAAAGCATGCCGCTCGTTTTCGGAAAGATACCCTTCGGCAGCGCGTTCATGACGCTCTGGTTCGCCATGCTTTTCATCGCCGGAGTGACTAGCGCCATTTCCATCATCCAGCCGCTCATCAGCTTTTGCGAAGACGATCTGAAGTTCTCGCGCCGAAAGTCCGTGGGAATCGTCGGCTTCATTTCGCTTTTGGGCGGGACGCTCTCCATTGTGGGGCTTGCCGCCGGAGCCATCGACGAGCTGGACTTCTGGGGCGGAAGCTTCCTCCTTGTACTTTTGGGAACCATCGAAGCCATCGTATTCTCCTTTGTTTTGGGACGTAAAAAATCCAAGGAGCATCCCGGAGAATCCGAAGCATTCGCCCTGCTGAACGAAGGCGCCGCGCTGAAGCTCCCCCGCGTTTTCCGCGTCATCATCCGCTACGTGTGCCCCGCCGCTCTCGTGACCCTCCTTGTCGCCTGGTTCATCCACGACGGCATGAACGTCTTGCTGCTCAGGCACATTTCCGATGACGCCACCATCACCTTTGCAGGACTCTCCCTTTCACAAAAAGCGTTTACCGTGGGATTCCGGCTGTTCCTGGTCGTCGCCGCGTTCCTTGTCAACGTGGCAATCTGGTACGCCTGGAAAAGCGGACGCGCCGAAAGCGGGCGTTCCGACAAAGTCAAATCCGTTTCGGTCGGAAATTCCGACGAGGAGGCCTGATTATGGAACTTTCTACCAGCGGCATCGCCTTCATGATTCTTTCGTGGGCAGCCATCACAGCCTTGAACGTTTTCTGTTTTTACAAAATTTTCAAGAAGCCCAAACGCTGAACGCGCCATTGCCGTTTTGTATCTTAGCCTTATGCTTTTGAAATATCTGCAAAGAGCCGTTTCCATCGCGGAAAAAAGCGTGGAACAAGGCGGCGGTCCTTTTGGGGCCGTCATCGTGAAAGACGGAAAGGTCATAGCCGAAGCGTCCAATTCCGTTACGCTGGACTTTGATCCTTCCGCACACGCCGAAGTCAACGCCATCCGGGCGGCATGCCGCCTACTGAAGACTCACGACCTTTCCGGTGCGGAAATCTACACGTCCTGTGAACCTTGCCCTATGTGCCTCGGGGCCATTTACTGGGCGCGGTGCGCGCGGATTCACTTCGCATCGTCCCGCAGCGATGCGAAAGCCGCCGGATTCGACGACGACTTCATTTACGACGAATTTTCAAAATCGCCCCGGGCCAGATCCATCCCCGCTGACAAGGAGGAACTTCCCGGAGCGAACGCCCCGTTCGAACGTTGGAAACACAAAGAAGACAAAAAGGTCTACTGATGAGAATTTCAGAAAAAGAAGCTCTGGAACTTTTCCATTCCCCACTGGAAACGCTTTGTGCGCGGGCGAATGCCGAAAAGGAAACGCGCCACGGAAAGAACGTCTTTTGGGTAAACAACCGGCAGATAAACTACACGAACGTTTGCGTTCTCCACTGCTCTTTCTGTTCCTTTTCAAAAATCCGGAAGTCCGACCCGACAGCTTACGACTGGGATTTGCAGAAGATTGTCGAAAAGGCCCGTGCCGCTGTGGATGCCGGAGCGAAAGAGCTGCATATCGTCGGCGGGCTCCACCCCGACCATCCCTTTGAATATTACATTGAAATGCTTTCCACCCTGCGAAAGGAATTTCCGAAAGCCAACCTGAAAGCCTTTACCGCTGTCGAAATCTGCCATTTCGCCAAACTTTCCGGAAGGCACGTTCGCGAAATTCTCGCCGACCTGAAACAAGCGGGGCTAGACGCCCTTCCCGGCGGCGGTGCGGAACTTTTGGGCGAAGACATCCGCCGTCGCATTTGCGGCAAAAAGGAATCGGGCGCGGAATGGCTCGAAGTGCACCGCGAAGCGCACAGGATGGGCATCCCGACAAATGCGACAATGCTCTTTGGCCACATTGAAAAAATCGAAGACCGCATCGAACATATGTCCCTGCTGCGAAAGCTCCAAGACGAAGCCCCCGGTTTTTTCGCCTTCATTCCGCTGGTTTACCACCCGGACAGCAATCCGCTCGGCCACAAAGTCGCTACAAAAACGTCAGAAGAAGACGTTCTCCGCACCATCGCCGTTGCAAGACTTTTCTTGGACAACTTTCCCCACATCAAGGCCTACTGGATTCAAACGGGCATCGCGACAGCGCTCAAGGCGCTCCATGCCGGGGCTTCTGACTTAGACGGCACCATCATGGAAGAAAAGATAACCCATGCGGCGGGCGCGCAAACATCCATCGGCATGAGTCCAGAAAGGATGCGCTCCCTGATTTTGGGCGAAAGCCTCGTTCCCGTCGAAAGGGACGCCCTATACGACGTCATTTCAAAGACAACTTCGACTTAAAATTTTCAAACCCATCGGCCTCACCGATGGGTTTCGCTTTAAAAAGAAAACCGGTCGAATGAATCATCCGACCGGTTTCGTGAACTAAGAAGGGCTCGAACCTTCGACCCACGCCTTAAAAGGGCGTTGCTCTACCAACTGAGCTATTAGTCCGACAACGCCAATTTAGTAAACTTTCTCAATTTTGTAAATTGTTTCCATGTTTTTTTTGAAAAAAATTTTTTTCCCAGCGTTTTTTCTCCTCTTTTGCGCCTCCGCACAGGCCTATTTCAAGAAAAACGACACCGGAAAGGAAGCTTTTTCCTTCATCGGCTCCTTTCTCAGTGCCCGTGGTGCCGCTTTGGAAAACGCCAATTCGGCAAAACAGTCGTCCAATCCCGGCATTATCCTGCAAAATCCGGCGGGAATCGCCTTGGACCACGACAAGAGGAACGCCGTTGCCTTTTCCTGGCAAACGGGAGAATTCGCCGACAATCAAGGATTCCTCGCTTATGCGCGGCAAATGGACAAAATGGTTGTCCAAGCGAGCTATGGCTGGCTGCGCTACGGAACCGTTGACGGTTACGACGAGCAGGGCGAAAAAACGGGAAAATCCTACGAGCCGCAAAGTTCCATCACCATGCTTTCCCTGGCGTTCCCGCTTCCCCATTTCCAATTCGGCTCTTCCGTAAAATTCGCCACAGACCTCTTGACCGGTGAAGAAAACGACCAGACCGCCATGGCTTTGGCCTTTGACTGGGGAATCCTCTGGCAGGCCTCATCCCGAAAATTCGGATTCGGATTCGCCGCACGAAATTTTGGCAAGATAATCCGCGCTTATGTCGAAAACGGCGATACGGATTACGGCCTAGAAGAAACATTCGCACTCTCCGGCTTTTACATTCCGGGAATGCTTCCGCGACTCACCCTGTATACCGAATCGACGTTCCCCCGTTATGCAGAACCGTCGATCGCCATCGCTTGCGAATACGCCATTGGATCAAACCTTTTTGTGCGGGCGGGCTGGACGCGCGCCTACCTGGACCTTTCGCGCGATGCCAAAGAAATTTTTTCATCGGCAGATAGGCCCGATGAAACGCAAAACGCCCGGATGTTCAGTGCGGGACTCGGCTATGCGGGAGATCGATTTTCCATCGACTACGCATTTTCCTATTTGGCTCAGGGACTTGGCAACGAACACCGGATTGCATTGGGGTTGAACTTTTAATGCGGCGGCAATTCGACATTTTCGTACTAAGTTCAACGGATTCAAAGCCACAAATGGAAGACCCCGCCTTGGGCTGGTTCTTTGGCGAGGATTTTTCCACATCTGTCGAAAAATTCGATGCGGAATGGGTGTTGATGCTTTCCCCGGACATCCGCGTTTCTGCGGATTTTTTGAACCGCGTCGCCGACGCCTGCGCCGAATTTCCCTTTGCAGACGCGTTGTCGCCGCGAATTGTACTGGCCGATGGCAAAACCGTAATTTCATCGGGTTCCCTCCTTCACCGGAAAAACGGATTCGAAGCGGAATTTCGGACCAATCGGAATGCCGAAATTCGCCCGGTGGCAAGCCTTTCGCCTCATTGCGGCATTTATTCTTCAAGGCTGCTCAAATCCTTGGGCGGTTTTGACCGCGACTTCAAAACAGAAGTCCGTTTTTTCGACTTGGGATTGAGGGCGCTGCATCTCGGCGCACACCTGTTCGCCATGCCAAGTCTTAACGCCCACTCCCAAATGGGTGAACCGCCACTCCCAGAACCCCGAAAACTCCTTTTGCGCGAAACGGCACGCGCCTGTTACAAGAATCTAGACATCTTCCGTTTTTTGAAATTCACGCTGCACCACCCGTCCACTTGCACCGCCATTTTCAAAGGCCGAAAAGAACTGGACAAAAAATCCCTTGAAGCGACGCAACTTTCCCGCATGACAGAAGAAGTCGTCAAGAGCGTTTCCGTCCCCTGAAAGGCGGCGAATCAGCGGTCGAGAATAGAGTAAAAGAAAGAAGTTAATTTGTCAGCAATCGTCTTGATGCTGTAACGAGAAAGCAACAGAGAGACTTTTTCTCCGTCATATTCAAACTTTCCCGCTAAAACGGAATCCAACACGGCGAGGTAGCCATCCACGTTTGTCGGCGGAAAAACCGTCGGGCAAATCCCTTCGAAAATTTCTTCGAGAGCTGTCGTTTTCGCGCACACCGCCGGAGTCCCGCAGGCAATGGCTTCTAACGGCGGAAGTCCAAAACCCTCGTAAAAAGAGGGCATCACGAAAAGATCCGCATACCGATAAAACTCACGGAGAGTCTGCGCTGAAAGATTTGAAAAATGGAAAACGTTCTTCAGGCGGCGTTCTTCTATTTGCAGTTGAATTTGGCGGTTCATTTTTCCGATGCGGATGAACGCGACATCCGGGCGGGCCTTCGCCATGTCAAAAAATGTCCCTATGTTTTTGCGCGCTTCGGGAAGGCTCACGTTCAACACCATCGCCTTGAATCCCCGGATGCCCAAGCCTTCGCAAAATCCTCTTTGACCCGACTTGTAAAAGGCCCTGTCTGTTTGCAAATTGAAAAAAATGGGACTCAGCGGAAGACCGGTCACCGCATTCGGACGGTTTGCGATACGGTAAAATTTTTCGGCTTCTCGCTTGGAATAACGGGAATTGTAAACAAATGCATCCGCCTTGGCCGAAGGCTTTGCGTAAAACTGGGAAATCAAACGGAACTTGATGCTGAAAGGATAAAGCGTCTCTGCAAAAGTATCGTGAATCAGCACGACCGTCTTTGCTGTGGGGCATTTTTCTTTGGCAACCGGAACCAAAAATCCGAGTTCCGGGCGGATGAAAAAGACAATCGTCGGCTGAACTTTTTTCAAATAAGCAGCGAATGGTTCGCGGAAACGGAAAAATCCGGAGTAAAGAGAATCTGCATGGATCGTTTCGCTCTTCACGCCCAATTCCCCCGAATCCGGGACCGTTTCTTCCGGAAAATACTTCGGCGTTTTGAGCCAAAGTATCGTCACGTCAAAATCGGCAAAGAGGGTGCGTTCCAAATCCAACGCCAACCGCCCAAAACTGGTGCGGGAATTTTTGTCACAGACGATGACGACTTTCTTTTTAGGAACCATGGGATTAAATTTACACATTTTCCAATCGCCCGATGATGGGGAGTTGAAAATCGAAGGCGACACAAGAAGTATTCCCCGATTATTTATATTTTCCCCAATGCAAAAAGTCAACTGTCAACTCTGTTTTTACAGCGACGCTCCCGAATGGGGCGGACAGGAGATCCTTGCCGCTCGAATTGCAAACAGCCTCGTCGATTCGTTTGTGAAAATTCTTTTCTTTTACTCCTGCGATTCTTTTCAAAATGCGCTGGATTCAAAAATTCAAGCGATCCGGCTTCCTTTCGCAGCGAGTACGCCTTTCCCCATTTTCCGAGACCTTTCGCTCCGCAAGCGGAAAACCGTACAGAATCTGTTCCAAAAGAATCACGTTGAAAATTTGGTCGTCTGCCCGGGAAACATCGAACGCTGCCTTCCGGCGATTTTTGCAGCGAACCGCCTCGGCATATTTGTAGTTTCATACTGTCCGATGGCTTACACCCAACGGGAATCCGGAGCCGCATTCGGTGCCATCCGCGATCTTTTGGCTAAAACGGTCTATCCGAAAATATCGGAATGGATTGTCATTTCAAAAACGCAAGAGCGTCTGCTCAGACGATTCATCGCAAAAGAAGTTCCCGTCCACAGGCTTTCCAATCCTCTGAACACAACCGAAAGCGGTGCGCCAAAAATCCCCGGTTCCCCACTCCGCATCGCGACCGTCGGACGCATTTACTTTCCGCAAAAAGGGCAAGACCTGATTCCGAAAGTAGCGAAAATCTTGAAAGAGAAAAATTTTCCATGCGCATTCCACATCATCGGAGACGGACCGGATAAAGACAAGCTCAACGCTTTGATAAAAAAGAACCGCGTTGAAGATTTCGTACGCATTTCCAAGTGGATGCCGCCCCAAATCTTGCATCAAAGAATGAAGTCCGAGTTCGACATTCTGCTACTCCCCTCGCATTTCGAAGGGGACCCTCTCGTGATTTTCGAAGCGATGGCGTGTGGACTTCCCGTTTTAATCGCAAACGAAAAATATGCGGAAGAATTCGCCTTGCCCGATTGGATGACTTTCACCCCGGGAAATCTTTCCGATGCGGTTTTCAAAATTCAACATTTTTCAAAGAATTACGACGAAGCCGTTTTTACGGAAACGCGAAACCGTTTGACAAAAGAGCGCGAACCCGAAGCTTTTTGGCAGAACACCCACCGCATTTTTTCAAAAATTTTTGCGCAGGACGCTCATGAATAAAATTTGCATCGTCCTTTGCACTTACAACGGCGAGCGTTTTCTTCCAAAAATGCTCGATTCCCTTTGCCGTCAAACGCGGAAAGCGGAATGGATTGTCGCTTATGACGACGGATCTTCTGATTCAACAGTCTCCTTGTTGCACTCATTTGCAGAAAAGCTTCCCTTGCGAATTTTCGCAGGGAATCAAAATGCAGGACACCGCGCCGCGTTCAACAAGGCACTCCAAATCGCAAAAGAGATCACCGACGACAACGACACAATCGCCCTCGCCGACCAAGACGATGAATGGTTTCCCGACAAGTTGGAAATTCTCGAAAAGGAACTCGGCCGTAACACCCTTGTTTTCGGCGATGCTGTCGTCATCGACGCTTCCGGAAAAGAAATTCACCCATCCTGGAGAACGTTTGCCAACCTCCTAGACCATGTATCGTTAAAAGCTCAAATCGCAGGCGTCAACAACGTCACCGGCTGCGTTTCGCTTTTCCGCACTTCCCTGCTCAAAGCCATTTTGCCGATTCCCGAAGGCGTCACCGTACACGACCGTTGGATAGCGATGTTTGCCGAAAGGCGTGGCGGTATCCGCAGTATTTCAAATGCGGTCATCCGCTACCGACTGCACGATTCCAACGCAGTCGGCGGAAAGCCTCCCCCAAAAATGAGCGAGACGTTGCGGCTGCAAGAACTTTGGGTTAAGACCATTTTGCAAAACGCAGACAGATTTCCATTGAACAAAGAAGAAGTCCGTTTTGCCCAAAAACTTTTGACACTTCATCAAGGGCGGCAGAAAAAAGGATTTTTGCCCCAGTATTTTCCGTGGATTATGAAACACCGCCAAGAACTTTTCCTGCCGGGAAGTTTCAAGAACCGATTCAAACAAATTCTCTTTTCCTGCATCGGGCTTCCGCTGGCAAAAAAAATTTGGAGAAAATCATGAAATCCGTTGAAAAGACTGCCGTCATCTTGGTCACGTTCAACCACTGGGAAATGACAAAAAATTGCCTGAACGATCTTTACAAACAGCCCAGGGAACGTTTTCAAATTTTTGTCGTCGACAACGGCAGCAACGACGGCACGCAACAAAACATCAAACGCGATTTTCCGGATGTACAATTTCTTTCGCCGGGAACAAATCTCGGATTTGGTTCTGCAAACAACCGCGGCGTTTCTCTCGCTAGGAACGGTGCGACCTCTTTTGATTCCATTTTCCTGTTAAACAACGACACGCGCATTCCAGAAGGCGCTTTAGAAGCCTTGCAAAAAGACCTGTCCCAATTTCCGAACGCTGTCATTTCTCCACAACTTCGGAATGCCGATGGAAGCGTTCAAAAAAGTTGGTTTTCCAAAATTCCCCACTTACAGTTCTTTTTAAACGCATTTCGCACGCAAAAAAAGGCAGAGCGTTACGTACACGGAAAAACGCATTCCGTTCCAAACACCCCGTTTCGAAAAGCCCAATGGACGAATGCAGCCGCGTGGATGATGACCATTGAAACTTGGGAAAAAGTCGGTCCTTTTGACGAAAACATTTTCATGTACTACGAAGATGTTGACTGGGCTTACCGCGCACATCGATTGGGCGTTCCCTTTTTTATAGACTCGGAAACATCCATCACTCATTTAGATGGCGGCTCCGCAAAAAACGCTTTATCGCGCAGCCTGCAACACGACGCTTCGCAACTTTACTTTTACCGTAAACATTTTGGAATCAGAGGGGCTGCGCTTTCTCGCGCGTTCCGCGCCATTCGAAGCCTTGTGCGGATTCTTTTGCTGCTGCCCAAAGCGTTTCTTTCAAGCGATGCGCGGACAAACATCAAAATTCATTCCGCTCTTTTTCTTTTTTCCATAGGACTATTCAAATGCAAACTCTGAAAAGATGGATGTTCCTTTTTTTACTAGTTCTGGGAGTGCCTTTATTTGCAAGCCAAGACCTTCCCGGCCACATTGGCTTTGGCGATTCTTCGGCATACATCCGCATCCGCGGAACTCTCGGCGATTCAATTTCCACTTCGCGATTCACCCACACGGATAACGACGACAATCATACGGAAAACAGCCTCTTTGTGCGTTTGTTCGTCAACGGTGCGATTCAGGACTTTTCCTTCCGCGCAAGTGCGAGCGTCATGAGCGACAAAACAAGCCGTTCTTACAAAGATCCGGGATACAATCCCTACAAAGGAATCCCGTTCAACGTCCAAAGCGACGATTCGCGTACTTGGGACTACTTTACGGCAAGCAGCGAATACCGCCTCCACAAATTCGCCCGCATTTTTGGCGGTGTCGATTACTTGGAATGGGGTCCCGCGCGGAGAAACAAACTTTCACTCAAAGGCGAAAATACAAATTACCGTCCCTGGATGGATTCGACGGATCATATTTCAAAACCAGCCCCAACGCCTTACTTCGGCTATGAATTCGCCATTGGTCCGTTCACTTATACGCAATACGCCGGAAAACTTTACCACGACAAACACAAAGACAAATATTTCCACGCCCACCGCTTGGAAATATCCCTTCCCTTCCAAATCCATTTTGGCATCAACGAAACGCTCATCTACGGGAGCACAGTCGAAAACGCAGGAACGAATGCGAACGCCGACGCGGACAGCACAGACCGCAGTTTTGAATGGATTTACGCAGCCCCCTTTGTCCCTTACATCTTCGCACAACACTATACCGGAGATCTTGAAAATACAGGATTGGGCTTCGACATCAGCATCAAGACCATTCCCAATTGGGAAATCTACGGAGAAATGCTTTGGGACGACATGAAAAAAGTCACCAGCATGTTCGATGATTCATGGTGGGGAAACAAGTGGGCGGCGAGCATCGGAGTGGGCACGGACAATCGGAAATTAGGACCAATAACACTTTCATACCTTTCGGAATTCACCTGGATAGAGCCCTGGGTTTACACGCACCACAAAGGCGCCGGTTACTCATACACGCATTACGGTCAAAGTTTCGGATCCGAGCTGGGGCCGAATTCAAGAGAATTTTACACAGAAGTTAAAGCCGCCTACCAATGTCTTGAACTCCGATTTTTTGCATCGAATGTCGCCAAAGACACTGCTTTTGGCGGAAACTTGTACGACATCCACACGCCATACGACGCAACAGACAGGACCTTTTTGGCAAAGGCCACAACCATGCATTACCGCGAATACGGCTTGGGTTTCCGGCTGACGCCTCTCGAATGGATAGCCTTGAATTACGCACAAAGTTTTTTCACTGGCGACGCCAAAGGCTACCGCATGAGTGGAAATTTGCAAGTCAGCTGGTGAAATTTCTAATTTAATAGTATGACTCAAGAAGAAATCCAAGTTTACGCCCAAACCCTTTCTCAAAACGCCAAAACGGCGTCGGCAAACATTCGAACCATCGGTGCCGATGTCCGCAACCGCGTACTTTCCGAAGTCGCCAAATCCTTGCGTGAAAACGAATCACGTATTTTAGAGGCTAACTCAAAAGATTTGGAAAATAGCAAAGAATCACTTTCTCCGGCAAAATACGACCGTTTGACCTTGAACAGCAAACGCATCGAAAGCATGGCGCAAAGCGCAGAGCAAATAGCCGCATTTTCCGATCCTCTGGGAAAAGTTTTAGAAAGTCGCCAGCTCGAAAACGGAGTCAACATCTCACGGGTCACCGTTCCCCTCGGCTGTGTTTTCTTTATCTACGAAAGCCGTCCTAACGTGACCATTGACGGAGCTTCTCTCTGTTTCAAAGCGGGAAACGCCGTCATTTTACGCGGCGGAAAGGAATCCCTGCACTCTTCTAAAATTCTAGCCGACATTTTTCGGAACGCCCTGAAAAAATTCAACGTTGACCCGAACGCAGTCCAAATCGTTGAACACGCGGACCACGCGATTGTCAGTTCCCTGCTCAAAATGCGGGAATATCTGGATTTGGTCATTCCCCGCGGCGGAGAAAATTTAATCCGCGCAGTCGTGGAACAAAGCTCCATTCCCGTCATCAAGCATTTCAACGGCATCTGCCACATTTACGTCGACAAGTCAGCAGATATGGAAATGGCGGCAAAAATCGTGGACAACGCGAAGACGCAAAGACCGGGAACTTGCAATTCCCTTGAAACCTTACTCATCGACAAGGCTCTTCCCGATGCGGCCGTACAAAAGCTTCTTGCCCCGCTGCGGCAAAAAAATGTGGAATTTTTCGGCGACGAAGAAACCCGAAAACGCCTTTCCGATGTAAAAGCATTTGAAAACGGAGACGCTTACCATCACGAATATTTGGCATTCAAAATGGGCATCCGTTTTGTTGACGGCGTCAAAGAAGCCTGCGAACACATCGAAAAATATTCGAGCCGCCACACAGAATCCCTAGTTGCAAACGACGAAACCGTCAAATCTTATTTTTTGGCCAACGTCGATTCTTCGAGCGTCATGGTAAACGCCAGCACGCGCCTTGCAGACGGCGGCGTTTATGGTCTCGGAGCGGAAGTCGGCATATCAACAGACAAAATCCACGCCCGCGGTCCAATGGGTGTCGAAAGCCTTTGCAGTTACAAGTGGATTCTTGTCGGAAACGGTCAACTGAGGGAATAAATCCCACGGCCCAGAACCTTTTTGTTTTGCTAGCTTTGCATCATGAAATTTGAAGAACTTTTGGAAAAAATCAAATTCGAAGTGAAATTCGGCGATAAAGAACTGATCCCCGCCATTGTGCAGGACGCAGACAGGCACGATGTGCTGATGATGGCCTGGATGGACAAAGAAGCGCTCAGGCGGACAAATGAATGCGGAGAAATGGTGTTTTACAGCCGTAGCCGCAAAGAATACTGGCACAAGGGCGATACAAGCGGAAACGTGATGACCGTCGTGAACTGGTATGCCGATTGTGATGCGGACGCGCTCCTTTTCGAAGTCCGGATGCAAGGTCCCCAAGTCGCCTGCCACACGGGAGCGCGCAGCTGCTTCTTCCAAAAATGCGGGGAATAGACTTTTCTCCAAACTCTTTTCCGCAACGGGAATTGTGCGGAAAACGCATTCTCCTTGCAGTATCCGGCGGAATGGATTCCGTTTGCCTCGCCGATTATTTTGTCAAAAACAGGGAACGCTTTCAACTGAAATGGCTTGGAATCGCCCATGTTCACCACGGACTCCGGGCAGAAACTGCGAATGCAGACGCCGAACTCGCCGCAGCATTGGCAAAACAGTGGAACCTCCCCTTTTACCTTCGCCTTCTAGACGGTGCCCAACTGAAATCGGGCGGCTCCGTCGAAGAAAATGCGCGAATCGCCCGTTACCAGGCATTGCATGAAATCGCCGCCCTGCCAGAAGTCAATGCGGATTTCATCGCCACGGCCCACCACGCAAATGATCAAGCGGAAACCGTTTTGATGCGCATTTTGCGCGGCACGGGCGTTCACGGACTTTCGGGCATCAGCGAAGTCCGATCCGATGGAATCTTCAGGCCCTTTTTGCGGATTTCAAAACAAGATCTTCTCCATTACGCAGAGACAAACCACCTGGAATGGCGCGAGGACGAGACTAACGCAGATACCGCTTACTCCAGAAATTTCATTCGACTGGGACTTTTGCCCACACTCTCCAAGGAAAACGCAAACGCAGTCCAACAGCTTTCCCAAATAGCTTCTTTGGCCGCTTCCGCCAACCGAAAAATTTTACGCGCGGCAGAAAACGCGCTTTCGCCTTACCTTCTTCCCGAAAAGCTCTGGCCGTTTCCCGCCGAATGCGCCCCCTACCGGAACATTCTCGCGTTACACGACGCCGCCGTACAAAAACTTTTCGAACAAAGCCAAAGCGGCGGTGCGGAAATTTTACGACTTTGGCTTTTGCAAAAAGGATTTCCCCTTCCCCGTGGGACCTCCTTCCTGTCAAAATTGACGTGCCGCGGTGGAGAAATCCTAATTGAAAAATCCCGGCATATCCTTTGGTTCTGCCGATTTCCTCAGCCATTGGACATTCACAATTTGTATCTTTTTTCAAAACGGAGAACTGTTCCCGGCGAATGGAGATTTCGAAAAATTGGCGACGTGTACACGCCGCAACACGGAAACTCCAAATCGATCAAGAAATGGTTCGAAGAAAACGGCGTTCCGCCATTTGTCAGAGATTCCATTCCCCTTTTTGCCCAAGGGAACAAAGTCCTGCAAATTTTCGGAATTCCTCCTCGGATAAAGGATTTTTATGAGTAATAAGCCCAAAGCCCCCTCGGCGTTCCAAAACAGGAATTTTTTCCTGATTGCGACAATGCTCCTGATGGTGCTTTTCTTTATGCGCCTCTACAACGATGAACCGGCCAAATCCCTGACGCGGACCGAATTTTTGGCCATGATGGGCGATTCCACGACAGAAATCAAAAGCCTAAAGCTCCACCGCACTCTCGACGGCATCACGGTCGAAGGCACGCGGGCAATGACCGAAGAAGACCGCAAAAAGCTTCCGCAATCCGGATTCCTTTCCCGTTTGACCAAAACAGAATCGACTTCCGATGGGACCATCGCTTTCACCAGTCACGTTTTGAACCTGACCGGGGAGCAAATCGATTCCTGGGAAAAGGACAAAGCGGTCAACGTCGAAATCATTCACGAGACAACCTCCTGGTTAGACCGGATTTTTGCCTTTCTCCCGGCGATTCTCCTCATCCTCTTCTTCTGGTACATGATGAGCCGTCAAACCGGAGGAAAGGGCGGCATGGGAATGTTCTCTTTCGGCAAAAGTAAAGCCCGTCAGTTGAACGATAACGGCAAATCGAAAACGACATTCCGTGACGTCGCCGGTTGTGACGAAGCCAAAGCGGACCTCTATGAAATTGTCGAATTCTTGAAAGACCCCAAGAAATACGCCGTTTTGGGAGGTCGCATTCCCAAAGGAGCCTTGCTCGTTGGGCCTCCGGGCACAGGAAAAACGCTGCTAGCCCGCGCCGTGGCAGGCGAAGCCGGCGTCCCTTTTTTCAGCATGTCCGGTTCCGACTTTGTCGAAATGTTCGTCGGAGTGGGAGCGGCCCGTGTCCGCGATTTATTCGAAATGGGAAAAAAGAATTCTCCCTGCATCCTCTTCATCGATGAAATCGACGCTGTCGGACGTCAACGCGGAGCTGGTCTCGGCGGTGGCCATGACGAACGCGAACAGACGTTGAACCAACTCCTTGTCGAAATGGACGGTTTCAGCGCAAACGAAGGCGTCATTCTGATTGCGGCGACAAACCGCCCGGACGTTTTGGATAAGGCGCTGTTGCGCCCGGGACGTTTTGACAGACAAATCGTTGTCGGACTTCCCGATTTGGTCGGTCGCGAAGAAATTCTGAACGTCCACTTGAAAAAGCGCAAAGTTCCCCTGGCTGACGATGTAAACGTCAAAGATATTGCCCGCGGAACTCCCGGACTCGCCGGTGCGGACCTTGAAAATCTTGTCAACGAAGCGGCACTCCTCGCCGCCCGGTTCGACAACAAAAAAGTCACCAAGCAAGATTTCGAAGAAGCGCGCGACAAACTTTCGATGGGCGCAGAACGGCGCACGCTCCTAATGTCCGACGAAGAAAAACGCCACACGGCGTTCCACGAATCCGGCCACGCCTTGATGACACTCCTTTGCAAACATGCCGATCCGCTTCACAAGATAACGATCATCCCCCGCGGACGCGCTTTGGGCGTCACCATGTCCCTACCGGAAAAAGACCGCGTTTCCATGTCGAAAGAAGGAGCCGAAGAGAATATCATGATTCTCATGTCGGGCCGTCTCGCCGAGATGATTTGCTTCAACCATCAGAGCACCGGAGCCTCCAACGATATCGCCCGCGCCACGGAACTTGCAAGAAAGATGGTGACGGAATGGGGATTTGACGAAACGGTCGGGCCGCTGTGTTACAGCCGAAACGATGGCGAAATTTTCTTGGGCCGCGAAATCAGCAAGCCCAAAGAAATGTCCGAAAAAATGGCCGAAGCGATTGACGGTGCCATCAACAGCCTAGTCAAACGCTTGACCGAAAAAGCAAAACAGCTCTTGATCGAAAACCGCGAAAAGCTGGATCTTCTCGGAAACGCCCTTTTTGAATACGAAGTCCTGGACCGCGAAGAAATCGACCGCATTTTAGCGGGCGAAAAACTCGACAGCACCAAAAAGAGCCGAACGTACCTTTTCCAAGAACAGCTGGCGAAAAAACGCGAAAAAGAGCGTCAAGACGAAATGCCGCCTCCCGACCCGGGACGGCCCGCTCCCGCAGCGACACAGGTTGTCCCCGAAACTCCGGCTGTCGACGCCAAAGGAGAAAACGCATGACCTCCTTTTCCGGCTATTTGCAAAAATCCCAAGCGAATCCGTGGAAAGTCGGCAACGACCTTCTCACGGCAAAGCCTGTTCCCCTCGTCATGGGAATCGTCAACGTCACCCCGGACAGTTTTTTCGACGGTGGAACGCACAATACGCCGGAAGCAGCCTTCGTCCATGCTCAAAAGCTCCTTGACGAAGGCGCAAAAATCATCGATATCGGTGGAGAAAGTTCCCGCCCGGGAGCCAAATCCGTTAGCGCATCCGAAGAAATCGATCGGGTAGTTCCCCTTGTCAAAAAATTACAGCCGCTCCTTTCCTCGCGCGACTTTTTCATTTCCATCGACACGGTCAAAGCGGAAGTAGCCAAAGAATGCATGAAGGCGGGGGCCCACATCATCAATGATATCAGCGCGCTCCAGTTTGATTCGCACATGGCGAAGACGATTGCCGAGACCAAAGCGGCCAGCGTCCTCAACCACATGCGCGGAAACTTCGGCACCATGCAGCAGGACTTCGCTCCGTACAAAGACGTTGTCCGTGAAGTCCGCGATTCCCTGCTCCGCTCCGCTCGACAACTGACGGATTTGGGCGTTGACCCTGCCACTATTTGCCTTGACCCGGGCATCGGATTCGGCAAGGATTTGCAAAACAATCTGGATTTGATAGCCCACGTTCAAGACTTTACCGCCACCGGATTCCCCGTTCTTTACGGAATGTCCCGCAAGTCTTATATCGGAAAAATTCCGGGGCTTGAAAAAAGCGACAGGCTGATACCAACCGTCGTTTCGGGCATTTTCACCGCACTTTCCGGAGTATCCGTTCTCCGCGTTCACGATGTCCGTGAAACGGTAGAATCACTGCAAATTCTCCAGGCGTTCCGCCATGAACCTGTTTAAGTTATTCGGTGTCATTGATGTTCGCTTTGCCGATCTGCTCGACATTTTCTTGGTGTCGATTGTCGCCTATTACGTGTTCTTGCTTTTCCGTGGAACACGGGCCGTGCAAATGTTTATCGGCGGCGGACTACTTCTCATCATCTGGTTCCTTGCGCAGTGGTGGGAATTGCACACAATCGTTTGGCTGCTCAGCAATTTGGCAACGTTGGGAATCATCGCGCTTGTCATTCTTTTTCAGCCGGAAATCCGCGGAGCCTTGACCCGCATCGGACAATCTGTCGCCCGGATGAATCTGAAGACCCTCTTTTTTCACGAAAGCGGACTCGACAAAGTCGCCGAAGAAATCGGCACGGCGGTTCAGGATTTGGCGAAGAATCAATTCGGAGCGTTAATCGTTCTTGAAAAGCGAGTGGGACTCCGCAATTATGCAGACACCGGCGAACTCTTGAATGCCCGCATCAGTTCCCGCCTTTTGCGCGCGTTATTCTTTCCGAATTCCGCCTTGCACGACGGTGCGGTCATTCTCAACAGCCATAGCATCGTTGCCGCCGGGTGTATTCTTCCTTTGCCGGCCATCACCTCGGAACAAGATTCCGCTTACGGTATGCGCCACCGCGCCGCCAAAGCCCTCGCCGCCGAATGCGACGCCATGGTCATCGTCGTTTCCGAAGAAACGGGCTACATTTCCATCGCCTACCGGACAACACTCCGGCGCAAGCTCAGCGTCAAAGAAGTCGAAGAAGAAATCAAACGGCATTGGCGCGATCTTTTTGAAAACGACAGCAATAAAAAATGATATCCCTATTTTAACGAGAACTCCATGGCAAACCAAAACAACACATCAAAGAATGAATTCAGTGCGAGAAAAAAGCGCAAGCGCGTGACAGTCCTTGTCGCCATGATAATCCTCCTTACGCTCCTGTTCATCATTCAATGTGAACTTTCGAACCTTGCGAGCGAAACGTTGAACTCGCGTGAAATGCAGATAGACAGCCTTTCCGTCGCAAGGGAAAGGGAGCGGATCAACGACAGCCTGAAAAAAGTCGGGGATAGCCTTGCCCAAATACAAGACAGTTTAGCCCGCGAAGACAGCCTTTCCAAATTGCCAGCGCCCGCCCCAGAAACGCCGAAAAACGACAGCCTGAAAAAACGCGAAAAAGCCATCCGCGACAGCTTAGCGAAAATCCGGAAAGCACAAAAAGACAGCCTAGAGCAAGCAGCGAAAGCCTTGAAAGACAGTCTAGCCAAACAAGACAGCCTCCGCAAAGCGGACAGCATCGCCTATGCGAATCGGGATTCCATCCCCCCCGAAGCCTCGATAGTCCCACCAGCAGGCCGTTATTACGACCCCATCCGACTCAAAGTCAAATGCGATGAAATCAAGTGCAAAACTTTCTATTCTATAGGCGACACGCTTCATCCACAAGAATTGACAGCTCCTGTCGAATACAACAAAACCGGCGATGTTTTTTACTTTGCCGAAGATTCTGCAGGTAACCGAACATCTTGGCAAAGCGTCCATTACGATATGGCAAGCGACAATGTCTGCGGCAAAAACGCTTATCCCGTTCCCGTAGGTCAAAAAACGGTTTGCGTCGACGCATATGAATATCCCAACCAGCCGGATGCCATCGTCAAGGACATGGTTTCTCACGAACAAGCCGTAGAACTTTGCAAACAGGCAGGGAAACGCCTGTGCAAATTCGACGAATGGAGCGCCGCCTGCAAAGGGAAAGACGGATTCCGTTACGCTTATGGCAAAAATTACAAGCCGTCAAAGTGCAACACCAATTCCAAATCGGCTAAGCGCGCCGGACGCAAAGAGCAATGCCGCAGCTGGTATGGAATGTACGATATGAACGGCAATCTCTGGGAATGGACAGACACACCGGCAAAAGAAATGCCCAACCGCTACTTGGTCGCCGGAGGCAGCTGGGACACGCAAAACGAAAGCAAGTGCACCGACACCAAATACAGTTTTTATCCGCAAAACCAGTACAACTTTGTCGGATTCCGCTGTTGTGCGGACGTTTCTCCGTAAGATTCAGCGCAATTCCACGTGCAAATGTTCGCTGAATTTTCCATTCCTTTCCCAAAGGACTAAAAACCTGTCCCCCAGCGCTTTTTGAATCGCCGAAACCAGTTTTGCCCTTTTCGACGGGGGGACATCCACAAGGCGAAAATCCAGCGCCCGATTGTAATAATGCTTGGAAAACCGCATATGCCACGCAAAATCATTTGCACTGGTAATCGTCGGCACGTAAGAATCCCCCATCACTTTATGGTATTCCGCGACAATGATAATCCCCGCCGTATCCAAGGCGCTTTCGAGTTTTTCCATGTAAACGCCGGGCTTCTGTTCTGTCCGCCGAAGCAATAGACGGTGCACATCGTCTGCAGCCCACTTCGCCACTGCGAAAGAAAAAAATCCAAGACCAAAGACAAGAAATGCGCGCATACCCTGCAAAAATAACTTTTGAACTCGGATTTTATTATCTTTAAAAAAACACGGAGTCTTTATGAACAAACTTTTCTCTATTGGCGCATTCTCCGCCCTCTTTCTCTTGTCCGCATGTTCCCAGCAAACCAGCGAAAAGCCCATTTTCACTGGTTATTGGCAAGGCTCCGACCAAGATGTTTTCGAAGTTTTCAAAACAGCCCCCGACTCCAATGACTACACCATCCGCAACGTTTTTGGCGATTTACATGCGAGCCTCGAAGGGGACAGCGTCCTCAAGGGAATGAATTCCGAACAAATGCCCATCGCCATGCGCGTCCGGGGGGATTCCGCTTATTACGAATTTGCAAACATCATATCGAGTTACAAGCGAATCGATTCAACGACATATAAAGCCCTTTCCGCAAAACAAGCTCCCATTCCCGCCGAACCCAAAGTCGAAGTGGAAATCAAGTAGCCGTTCAACGCTTCGCTTTTTTGAACTTTTCTCGGATGAGCAAAAGGTCGTGCGCATAAGGATTTCGGCGGAAATCGTCAAAGGCCCACTCCGTGGGAACAAAACGCCCTTTCGCATAATGTAAAATCATATCGAGCCAAAGTCCCGCGCCCGCATACAATTTGAACGGACCGCGCTTGTAAGAGGGCAAGACGACTTTGTCCAAATCCATGTAACCAATATCCACGTTGATTTTCCGCCCGCCAGAAACGGCGAACTTCTGTTCAAACGCGTTGGACAATTCTTTTTCGCGCCCGATCTCTTCGGGTGCGACTGTTTTTTCAAACGAAAGAACGCCGCGATACAGCCCCCCACCCATTTCCGGAGCGTAATAATCCGTTTTGTCAAAGGCGTAAAGCTTCCCCAAATGGCGGATAGCCCCCCAGGTTTGTTCCAAGGCCTCCAAAAGTTCCGCGGGCCATTCGGAGTTTGGCAAAAGGATAAAGGCTAGGAGGGCAGCTTGTTCAGAAAATTGATGGGGATTCGCCATAGATCAGTGCGGATAAAGGGATAAGTTTTTGCGGAACAGAGAAAGTTGCCCTTCGGAAAACGGTTCCAGTTCGCCATCCGAAACGGTCGGAAACATCGGATTCAGGGCATCGGGACAAGCGAAAGGCTCCGACGCTGCCCATCGCATCCGCGGCAAAACGAGAAGCGGGCGAATCGGCAGGTTTTCGGCAACGGCCAAGCTTTTGGCGGCGATAATCCGCTCACAAAAAGGCGTATCGTCGATACCGTCTTCCACATTGGATGCGTCCCCAGAAGCTTTGATGTCCGAAAGAGTCGAAGTCGTATGCCGCAATCCGAAAAAGTGCCATCGCATCCGCGGCAAAACGAGAAGCGGGCGAATCGGCAGGTTTTCGGCAACGGCCAAGCTTTTGGCGGCGATAATCCGCTCACAAAAAGGCGTATCGTCGATACCGTCTTCCACATTGGATGCGTCCCCAGAAGCTTTGATGTCCGAAAGAGTCGAAGTCGTATGCCGCAATCCGAAAAAGTGCCCGCTTTCATGGACCGCCGTTTCAACAATTTCTGCCGCCGTCTGGGAATATTCTTCAAAACCTCCCTGATAATAATGCGTTCCAATGACAACGGTGCTTCCTATTCCACCGCCAAGGCTTCCGCCAAACAAAACGGAATATCCCAAAACGCCGGACAATTCTATCCGATGCACAAGTACCAAATCCAAAGCGTCATAAACGCCCTCTTCCCCAAGAGATTCCGGCCAACCGCCCAGTTCTGTGAGAAAATAATCCGGACTGGATTTCCCAGCAAGCCAAGGCCTGTTGTCGGGATAACGCGTCCGGAGATCCGTCCGTTCCGAAGCGCGGTGAACAAAAATGGTATCGATAAAGACGCCGCCTTTTGCATAAGCAGCCCGAAAAGCGTCCAACATCCGCCGCGACAGCATTTCTACGGAAACGCTGTCCGAAGTACCGCCGTATTCTCCGACGACGATCAAATTCAAATTGAACCGGAGATCATACGCCCCCACTCCTTCCAACGAGAGGTTGCTAATTTTTCCCGTGTAATAAGACTTTCCATCCGAAAGCGTCGCCGCCCAATAAGCCCGCTCTTCTTCGCTACAGACAAAGCGGTAAATCCAGCGCCCAGCGGAATCCAATGGCGAAAGTTTCCGCGTCCGGTTCCCCACTGCAAACGCGTCTTCCAAAACAGTCAACCGGTAAAGTTCCAGCATCGGCGGACGCTTGAAAGAATCCGCGTCAAAGGACAACTCATAAGAAGCTCCCGGATGAACCATCAAGAGCGTTCCCGTGGCAAGGGTCGCTGCGACAGAATCGTTTTTCGCCAGATCATTCGCATACAGGGAAAATGGAAGATCCAAAGGCGGAAAATATTTTTCATTCTCCGAAGATTCCTGTTCGAACAACCCACAACCCACAAAGAGGAGTGCGGACAAAAAAACAATCAGGAAGTTCTTCTTTTTCATCATTGGAGCGTTATTCAAGTGATGCTTTCAAAATAGTCAAAAACAAACGGAGAAAGAGAAATGTCCGAGGAATTGAAAAACTTTTTTGCCCCCCTTTCCGAAAGACCCGCACTTTCCGCGTTTTTCTGCGCCGTTCTCTTTCTGGCTTCGGCAGAATTTCCCCTGTATGGTGCCGTCTTCGTTCCTACGCTTTTGCTGTATTTGATGCGAATTGCGCCGTTTTCCCGTCGAATCGCCTTGGCGGCTTTGCTATTCCTAGGAATCGAACTTATTGTGTTTCAAAATTTGGAAGCCAAAAAATCCGAGCATTTCCGGGAATTGCCCAAAGAAGGTTCCGGTTTTGTCGAATCGGTTTTGGAACGCGCCGAAGGTGTCGCCGTCATTCTTTCCGGCGATGGGAAAAAAGTCCGCCTTTCCAAAAAGACACCTCCCTACCCCGCCCCCGGAGATTCCATCGGTTACAGGGCAAAATGGTTCCGGGTTGAATTTCCCACGGTTCCCGGCAGTTTCGACACGCCGAAATGGTTAAAAAGCCAAGGACTTGCCGGCTACGGAAATCTTGAAGATTTTTCGGTTTTGCAAAGCCGCTGGATTCCCGAAAAAACATTTTCCCGGTTGCGGAAATCGTTGAAGAATTACTTTGCGCAATTTCTCCCCAAAGCGGAAACAGGACTCTTGGCCGGGCTTTTAGCCGGGGACCGTTCAAGCATCCCCGATTCACTTCAAAGCGGATTTCGGCGCGCAGGAATCGTTCACGTTTTAGCCATCAGCGGTTTTCACATCGTATTGCTTTCCGGAATGGTTCTGCTGCTTCTCAAAGCGTTGCGGCTCCCTCACCGGGCAGCAAAGACAATCGCCATTCTTTTGATGCTCCTGTATGCGCCCATTGCCGGCGGTTCTCCTGCCGTTTACCGGGCCGTTTTCATGTTTTCCGTTGTCCAAGCAGGCTCCCTCCTCGAACGCAAAGCGGACAGTCTGAATTCGCTAGGTGTCGCTATTCTCTTTTTAACCTTCGCAAATCCGTCTATCATCTGGAACGTGGGTTTCCAACTTTCGGCGGCAGCGACAGCGGGAATCATCGCCTACGGAAAACGTTCCCCATTCACCCCGAAAAATCCGAGTTTGCAAAAAAATCCCCTTTGGAAATTTTTTGAAAGCAATGTTTTGAACTCCATCTGGATTACGCTTGTCGCTTCGGCTGCTACAGCGCCTTTTCTCATTTGGTCATTCCATTCGCTTTCTCCCATTTCCATTTTTGGAAACATCTGCGTGGTACCGCTGGTGAGCTTAGGAATGCAGGCTGGAATTTTCGCACTGCTCTTTCCCATTTCGCCTGTTGCCGGAATTTTTTGTTCTGCGGCAGGATTTCTCTTTCGCATCTCCGCACTTCTCGTGGAGAAAATTTCTTCTTGGACTCTCGCTTCTGTAACCGTGGGACCGTTTCCGCCGTGGATATTAATTTTAGGCGGAGCGCTCCTCCTTTCCTTGGGCGCATTCCGAAAGAATAAATGCGCACGGTGGATGACGCTTTGCGCACTTCTTTCGTTCTCCACTTACTTTCTGTGGAACGCCGTCGCCATCAAAATAAATCCTTCTTGGAAAGTTGTCGTTTTGGACATCGGCCAAGGTGATTGCATTTTTGTGCAAAGCCCCCGGGGAAACGCATACCTTGTCGATGCAGGAGTCAATTCGGGCAAGCGGAACGTCGCCACCGACAAAATCATTCCCTTTTTACAAGAATCCGGAATCTGGAAATTGAAAGGCATCATCGTCACGCATCCGGATTTGGACCACTACAGCGGACTAGCCGTTTTGCTCAACGAATTTCCGGTTGAAACGCTCTGGATACAAGGCTGCGCAAGAACGACAGAAAAGCCCGAATGGAACGCCGCCTTATCGACAGCCGCCAAGCGCGGTATTCCTATCCAAGATTTGGAACGCGGCCAAGTTTTTTCGGAAACGACTTTTCAACATTATCAAAAAAAGAACACATGGGAAATGCGCGTCATTCATCCCAATCCAACCGAATGCGGCGAAACGAATTCCAACAGCATCACCCTGCGGATTTCCGGGATTGGCGGATCCTTGCTTCTCACGGGAGATTTGACCAAAGAGGGCGAACGGGAAATTCTCAGAACGGATATTCCCATCCAATCAAACGTGTTGAAATTGGGGCATCACGGATCCAAAACATCCAGTTCGCGGGAATTTTTAGAGGCCGTCAAACCCGACGTGGCAATAGCCTCAAATGGAAGAAGAAACCGTTTCAGGCATCCGCACGCCCAAGTGGTGAAGCGACTGGATAGCTTGAAGATTCCCCTGCTGAACACCTCGGAACGCGGCAGCGTTGAAGCGATTTTCGACGAAAGCGGCTACCGCCTCCACACGGCCCGCAACGAAAGACTTCCCTGGTGAACCCCGTGCAGAAAAAAGAAAATGGATAAATGATTTTTTGATAGAATTTATTTATATTCCTATGCAAAAAAGAGGAAATCTTATGCAAAAATTAACCTTTCTTGTTTCTGCCCTGTTCCTTTCGGCATTTTTCACAGCCTGCTCTTCATCGAGCAGCAGCAGCGAAGAATCCTTGGTGGAAAAATGTGCCGAAGGCATCTCGGCGAAATGCCTCACGGGGGCGGCTTCGTGGAATTTGAACGCCCTTTACAGCGACAATCTGGGTACCGTATTGTCACCCCTAACTGCGCCCACGCAGCTGGTCTTTTCGAAAGACAGTTTCACTGTCACTTATTCCACCGACAAGCGCATTGACGGTGATAACTTGGGCATCGGCGGTGAAATCGACGAAGGCACATGGACACTTGAAAATGGAGTCCTGACGCTCCAGTTCAGCAACATTTCCAATACGCCGAACGTCAGCCAGAAAAAAACATTTTCTCAACTTTCCCTCATCAACTCCCCCGATGGAAGCGTTGGACTGGTGTTGGGTATCAACACTTCGGCCATCCACATTACCGCATCAAGTCCCTTTATCGAAATCTACACCGGGATTGAAAAGTAAATTTCATTTTTTGCAAAGCATTCCGGCAACGATTCCCCAAAAGTTCGTTTCCGCAGAAATGAAATCACAAAGTTCGGATATCGTCCGGACTTTTTTTGCGAGATTGACGTTTTGTGCTTTCCGCTTGCGCTGCGGGCGGAAAGGCTGAGGGCTGCTCGAAGTTTCCCTCCGTTTCGCACACCGCCTTGTAAATCTTGACCGTGTCCGTGTGGCGCATATCACTTTCACGGAGCCGTTCCCATCGTCCGAAAGGGTGCAATTTTCCGCGTTTGCGCCCGGAGCGCCGGAATCCCCTTTTGTGCCATGCAAAATGACGCCGATGGAATCATTACCACAAACGATTTTGTAGCCCGAACCGTCATCGAGCATCTCCGCCGTACAACTTTCGCCGTTCAAACCGACCAGAGTGTCGCGGATGATAAGGGTGTCCCTGAAAATAAGCGAGTCCTTCAAGACGACCGTGTCTGCGGAAGATGCTCCGTGGAGAGGCGTCCAAGCCTTTCCTGTGCAAATGTAGGCAGCTCCCAAATCCGCGGCAAAGAGCATTTCGCCCTCATCGCTTTCGGAGCATTCGGGAAGCGTTTCACCTTTTGCCAACTGGGCAACGCCCGTCGTTTCGTTCACCGTGTCTTGGTCACGTCATCGCCGCAACCGGAAAGGGAGAGTCCCAAAACGGCAATTGCCAAAAGATTCCTCTTTAATGTGCAAATTAAAAATAGAACATTATTGATGTAAATCCGAATGTTAGACATAATTTTCAACGTTTTACATACAATATGCACACAAAAAGACAGGAACTTTGCATTTTCCATTTGCCTGTTGGTTGTAAACTGTCGCTATCCGCAAAGCAACGGTCAAAAAGGTTCGCTTAACGGGCAAAAGAGACTTTCAAATTTTATTATCTTCTCCCCGAAATGAAAAAACCGCTATTTTTGACTTGGTCTCTTTGGGCGCTCTCCGCAACCCTCGCCACGGCTTCTGTTCTGAAAGTCGTTCCGCTGAGCCCATCCGCGAAGGCGGTCTTTGGGCAAGAGACTTCCGAAGCCTTGGAAACCGGCGAGCCGGACTCCGAATTCCAAGTGCCTTTCCTTCAGGGAAATACGGCGAATTCCGAAAACTTTTCCGAAGAGGATTCCGATATTCTAGATGAATCCGGGGATTTTTCCGAAGCAGGGGCAAAAAATCCGGACATTCTGGTCGTCGACATGTCCGTTTCCGCATTGCCTTTGGAAAGTGGCCGCATCACATCGCCTTTCGGCTTTCGGCACTACCGCATCCACAAAGGAATCGATATCGGTCTCAGACGAGGCGACACCGTCCGGGCTGCATTCCCGGGAAAAGTCGTCCGCGTCCGATATGAACGCCGCGGCTACGGAAAGTATATCGTCTTAAAACATGAAAATTGCGGAATTTCGCGGACCATTTACGCCCACCTTTCCAAATACATTGTCAAAGTCGGCGATGAAGTCGACGCAGGAACGCCAATAGGACTCGGCGGCAGCACTGGTCGCTCCACGGGGCCGCACTTGCATTTTGAAATGCGACTGGGCGACATGCCCCTTGATCCCACGCGCTTTTTTGAATTTGGAACAGGCCCTCGAGAAGCGGAAAGCATCGCGTTTCCGATGTTGGAATTGCAAAGCGAATACGCCGCACACGAAAAAGAAGCGAGCAAGCACCGCTACCACCGCGTGCGTCCCGGCGACACGTTGAGCAAAATTGCGCGCAAATACCACACCAGCGTAAGCCGCTTGCAAAAACTCAACGGGCTCAAAAAGAACTCCATTTTGCGCGTAGGCCGCCTTATCCGCTGCTCTTGAAATTTTTCGGTGCACCGATTTAATATCTTTAGATTGTGAAAAAAATTGCCGCCATCCTGTTCACCGTTTTGACCCTTTCGGTTTCGTCTTTTGCCTTGGACCGCATTTGGGACACGCGCTACACGTTCGGCCCGGAATTCATGACCCGCGACAGAATTTCCGTCGGAGCGGGATTTTACACAAACTACGAAGAAGACGGCTACTTGCCTTTCAACGCCCAACTGGCCATCAACGACTATTGGGAAATCGGCGGCAAGCTCCTGTTCGATACTGAAGACAATCTGGAAAGCGTCCAAGCGTATTTGGATTTGGGCGGAAAATTCCGAATTTTTGAATATTCCACCATCGAAGCGGATTTCCTTTTTGGCATCGGAAACGACCGCGGATCGGGACTTGTCTTTTCGTATGCGAAACTCCAACCGCTATCGAGAATATTCTCAACGCTTTACGAAGCCCGTCTCGGATTTTTTGACCGCATCGTCAGCGAAGACGGCCTTTCCGAATTCGCCATCGGCGTAACGCCGCAGTTCAAATTCACACCGGCCATCTTGGCGATGGTCGGCATTGAAACTTCTGGAAGCCTAGGAAATTTCACCGACGACTTCATGGTTGACCTGGTCCCCCGGGTACAGCTGGGAATCCTTCCCCATTTCCACGTACAAGGCGAACTTTCCATCGGCATCATTCAAGAAAAGAACAACGACAGAATCCGCGCCGGCTGTTACGGAATCGTTGAATTTTAACCTGTTCAAAACAATCCAAGAAACGGCATCCAGCCGTTCTTGAAAACGATTTTCAACAAATTAAACATCCGAAGAGAAGATGACCTTTTTACGGATGAGAATGCGCCGGATTTTTCGGCAATAGTCTTTCCAAAAATTTTGAAAAGCCCGCAAATCACTCGGTGACGATGGAACAGTCAACGTCTCGGAAATATTCTTGTCCGAATATTTTAAAACGGCATGTCCCCCCCTCCGGGAAACGCTCCACCGCCTAGAAGCGAGCAGTTTTCCACACAAGTCGTTGAATTTTTTGTCGGATGAAATTTTAATTCGCATCGAAAACTCCTATATCGTCAAGAGAACCAATTTCATCCTCGGTCAGTTCAAACTCTGCATGGATTTCGGATTTCATTTTTTCG
>CAZPKF010000008.1:0-52934 GCA_964587155.1 uncultured Fibrobacter sp. | reverse complement strand
ATGTTTTGAACGGCGTTCCGCCTGGCGATACCGTTGTCTGCAAACAAATCGCGAGGAATTAAATCGCGAGAAATTTCTTCGGCAGTCGCCTGCGGATGATTTTGAATATACATCAAAAAAGCGCGGATCCAGGGATTCTTGAACCTTTTTGAAATTTCACCTTTTACAAGGTAATGGTCGATTAAGTTAGTCACATCAATTTTCATTGTATTCTCCTGTTTTGAATGAATGATTTTTCAGTTTCTGTACGACACGTCCGAGCGCACCCTGAGATTTTGACATCTGCCGAAAATTTCCGACATGAACCATCATGTATTTTGCCCGGGTTATGGCGACATTCAGCCGATTGGGGGCTTCTAAAAAATTGGTCGGGTGCGAATTGCTGTAGCTTAAAAAGACAAGATCCGCTTCATGCCCTTGGAAGGAATCCACAGAGCCAGCCTTGTATTCTACAAGATTTTTCGCTTTCTTGAAAACTTCCCGGCAAATCCGCTGCAATTCATCCGCCTGTTCCTTGTAAAAAGAAAGCGCGGCAACAGACCATTTTCCCGAAGACTTTTTGGGATTCTTTCGGGCAAACTTCAAAAAGTTTTCCAGCTCCTGCCGAATCCAGTTCTGTTCCTTTTTATTGCAATTTTTCAAATCACATTTTCCTTTGATATCCTTCCAAAGAAGATGTCTCTCACCATCAATCCGAAAATTCCATTCGCGTTTTCCCCGCATGTGTTCCGAGCGCATCGCCTTGCCTCCGTAAAATTCATCCGAAGCGATTTTTGCAATATCCGGATGGGAGCGGTGCTGAAAAGAAAGGCTGACCCGGCGCAGGTCTAAATCGTATTGGGAAAATCCGCGGAACAACGCCAAATTTTTATACTTTCCATATCCGCGCAAAAAAACTTCCATGCAAGACGGCAAATAGATTTGTTCTAGCAAATCGAGATTCTCTTTAACTTTGTCATTCCCGGATTCCGGAATCAAGAGTTGAATTTCCTTTTGCAACGATGCTCTTAAATCCGCAGCGGTATTGAACACATTGTCGCGCTGTTCAAAAAGACGAATTGCACGCCAAGCCATTTCGTTGCACCATTCCAAAGGTTCGTTTTCACTGAAACGGCCAAAGCATTTTTCGCGCGTGTATCGGGCTTGAGAAATCCAAGTTTGCATTTCCTCTTCGTGCAAAACGCGCCCCGAATCTTTATCCCTGGCCACTCGAACCGTTGTAATCCGCGGAGAAATGACGTTCCTGAATTTTTCAAACGACGTTGTCGAACCAAGGATAACATCGGCAAACGGAAGCCGTTCCGCATCATTTTCATTATCCGCATCGGCAAAAAGGACATTCCTCTCTTCGGCGTATTTCCGGTAAAGATACGCATCGTAATCAGATTCTTTTTCTTTCAAAATGCACACTTGACGGTTGTCCTTCCCTTTTGATGCGAGAAGCGTGTCGGATGCAGCCGTCAGATTCAATTTCAAATCTTCATCATCTAGATAAGCCGCCTGCAGGTTGTTTGCGAAATCGGCGTCGTCCACATAAGGCGGCAATTGTTTAATGTCCCCGACGATAATCCAGTGTTTGCACAAAATAGCGGGAACGAGAAATTCCTGAACCGTTGTTTTCGACGCTTCATCAATAATCAAATAGTCAAAAGGCGGATTAAAATTTTCCTTTTGCATCCTTTTGCGCAATTCCGGCAGAGACGCTCCAAACGTCGTACCGGCAACAATCGGAGCATTTTCTTCAATGACGTCGAAGAGCTTTGCGTTTTTGTCCGATTCGGAGTGATTGAACAAGAAATCCTGTTCCGGCGTACGTTTTTTTAATTTTCCCAAACGGGATTTCAACATTTCGAACTCTGTCTTTGAAAAATTTTTTGAAATGAATTTTTTTCCTACAAAACTGATTTTGGAATTGTCTCCATCCCCACAACGCCGAATACAAAAATCTTTACCATTGGGAGAAAGCTCCAAAAATTTTTCAATAATGTTGTCAACGGCGACATTTGTCGAGGCAACGAGTAAAACACGCTGATTTCGAAGCATCAATTGATAGAGCAATTCGACAATTGCCGTTGTTTTCCCAGAACCGGGAGGGCCTTCCAAAAAGGCAAAATCCGGCGTCGAAAGCGCAGTCTGCACAAAACGCCGCTGTTCATCGTTTCCTTTGCGATTATTCTCTTTCAATACAAAGTAATCTTCGTCTTTCAATTCGACATTTTCAAACGAAGGCAGGGTCAAATTTTCCTGTTTGAATAAATGGGATAATGCCAGCTGTTTAGAATCCATCATGATGGGAAATTCTTCATCCAACCGATCGCGAATCCTTTCCCTCTGAAAAGAAAGTTTTTTTCCCGTTAAAGATTCAATGGCGAAAATTTCGGCGAGTTGTTGTTGAATGGAAGGTTCAATGCACAACAGGAATCCCTTCTTTACCGAAGCGGAAAGCGAAATCAAAACCTTTCCGCTGTTAGGGCGATCATCTTTCAACCGATTAATTTGTAAAAAATTTTCCTTTTTCAACTTGGTATGGGGAACTTCATTTTCGGAAATCTGGTAACACCCCCATCCTCTTTTATAGTTCGATTTAAAGCTGTCGATGATATCATTGAATTTGCTACGAGTCCTTTCCGAGGGTAAAAGCTCGTACTCAAAACCTTTAACATCTTCAACATCCTTCACCTCAACGAAATTTGTTTGAAATCCGGAAAGCTTCAACTCAATTTCGCTTTCTATCGCACGGATATATTCTTTTTCAGATATCATGCCTACCTCAATATTGAAATTCATTGCTTGTCAAATGGAATCCGAAACCTTCTGGGCATTTGTAAACGTGCAAATGAACGCGCCTGGTTTCTTTGGCATAGTAAAGGTTTTCCATCGCCTCACTATAAGTCGGATAAAGTTTTTTTCGTTTGCCGTTTTTTCCTGTACAGCAACAACGAATACGATTTACTATATTCATTTTTGGTCCTTTTCGAAATAGTGAATCCACCAATGTGGAATTTGAAGAACGTAAATCTCTGCGGCAAAAGCCATCAAGGTTTACAGGACAAATGTACCTATCCGAATGGGGACAATCGGGGACAAAGCGCACCCCAAGAAAATGGCGAAAATTTTCGTTTTTTTCGAATGAATGTTGAATGTGTTTGACGCTGAAGAGGAATTCTTGAACATATACTTTTAGAAAAATTCACGGCAACCGAAGACTTTTACCATTTTTCAATATTCCCCTCCATGAAAAATTTTCATCTTCAGTCACCATTTAAAACGAATTTTTCAATATCAAACTGGATTTTTACTTTCCATTCTTGATGACCGCCACACAGAGCAATGCAAAACCCAAAAGAATCAGTATCAATGAAAAATAAATTTCCGTTTCCCCCCGCAAGAGTTCTTTCACAAAGCATCCCACCCAGCAAAGAATCAGCGCAACGAAAATTCCTGTTGCGGAATAAAAAGTTCTTGGCAAATGTTCTTTTCCTATCAACTTCAACAGTTTTCCGCCCGCCCAAGTCAACAGTTTTCCTTCGATAAATAGCAGCACCATATCGTAACCAAAAAATCCCGTTGAAACGACCATTTCCAAAAGCGTTTCGCAAATAAAAACAAAGACGATTCCCGGAGCAAAGCCTCTCAGCCATTTTTCTCCAATATTCAACAGGTAATTCATCCAATTCATGATATTTCCTTGTTTGTTAAAATTTTTTTGTCTAATTTAGACGATGCCCATCGCATGAAATTTTTCAAATTTTCGTGCAAGACCTTCGATTTTTCCGGAAGCGGCGATACTCGAAAAAGGGAATCCATATTTTGGAATTTTTCCACCATCCTTTTATACAAATCTTTCATTTTTTCGTTATCCGCCTTACTTCCGCATCCTTTGTTGATGCGCTTTCTTGCCTGCTTGTAAGAATCCAGATATTTTTTATCCAAGCATTCTTCCACACAGGCGTTAAAGCTAAAACGTTTTTTTCCGATATATTTTTGAAGCGCATCCAAATTCAACTTGTGATTCAATTCTTGTTTCTCTTTTGGATTTCGACACTTTTGAATCGTTTCTTTACAAGATTCAATCAAATTGTCAATATCCCGAAGAGTTTTCATACCCTCCTCTTTTAAGGATTCATTCGCCATCTCAAATCCTATTTATCCGAATTCGCTTCCAAGCATTTACGGTACTTCTTATCATTTTTTTCAAGAGCTCCCTTTTCTGCCGCCCTGTTCAACTTTTCATCGTCGCCGTCATATTCACAAGCAAGACTCCCCACAAAGCAAACGCAATCTTTCACTTTCTGTTCGTATTGGTACTCATTCATATAAGAATCGTTCCCGACGCAATGCTTCATCAAATTGAATTCCATTTCGCGAGAAAACCGCTTCTTTTTCATGCAATCGCTAAAGATTTGTGCTTGAGAAAAAGAGGCAAAAGCCAACGCAGCAAAAGTGATTTTGATAATTGTTTTCATTTTGTATCCTTTTTTAGAGTGTGAATGAATTTCATTTTCCAATTTGAAAATGGTTGAAACTTTTCAAATCAACACAAGCAGAATTACAAGAGCCGCTACAGAAGAAAGACTTCCCCAAATATACGGCCAAATTGGCGGTTTAATTTCCTGATTTGGAGGGATTTTGGATTTCGACACTTTTGAATCGTTTCTTTACAAGATTCAATCAAATTGTCAATATCCCGAAGAGTTTTCATACCCTCCTCTTTTAAGGATTCATTCGCCATCTCAAATCCTATTTATCCGAATTCGCTTCCAAGCATTTACGGTACTTCTTATCATTTTTTTCAAGAGCTCCCTTTTCTGCCGCCCTGTTCAACTTTTCATCGTCGCCGTCATATTCACAAGCAAGACTCCCCACAAAGCAAACGCAATCTTTCACTTTCTGTTCGTATTGGTACTCATTCATATAAGAATCGTTCCCGACGCAATGCTTCATCAAATTGAATTCCATTTCGCGAGAAAACCGCTTCTTTTTCATGCAATCGCTAAAGATTTGTGCTTGAGAAAAAGAGGCAAAAGCCAACGCAGCAAAAGTGATTTTGATAATTGTTTTCATTTTGTATCCTTTTTTAGAGTGTGAATGAATTTCATTTTCCAATTTGAAAATGGTTGAAACTTTTCAAATCAACACAAGCAGAATTACAAGAGCCGCTACAGAAGAAAGACTTCCCCAAATATACGGCCAAATTGGCGGTTTAATTTCCTGATTTGGAGGGATTTTTCCTTCCAACGAATTGGTTGTTAAATTTTTCTTTGTGTTCAAATTTTCCATATCATTCCACTCTTGAGCTTCTTCCACCGACAACGATTCATAACTCAGCGCCAACCCAGAATATTCGCAATAGCTAGAATTTGTCGAATGCGTATCAATCTGTTCCATTTTAATATCAATGATATTCTTGATTTTCGCATTTTGAAGGCTCGCCTGTTTCAAAAAGGCAATTTCGGAACACTTTCCCGGATTACTCCAAAAAACGGGGCTGATGACTTTCGCGCGTTCCGCCCCGTAAGAGACAATGTTCGTTCGATTGAGATAAGCAACGTCCCTGTCGTGGTAATCGGAACGCGTGGTCGCACAGGCAGAAAGCAAACCAATAGAAGCTATCGCCAACACTTTCAATAATTTCATTTAAAACCTCTCTTCTTTTATTTTGTAAAGGATGGATAAACATCATTCACTTTATAAGTGTAAATCCAACAGGTGTCTCCCGGCGGCCACATTCAGTTTTTGCGCAAATGATGCCGACTTCATCAAAGACGCAGACATTTCTGTCGCCTTGTCCGTTTCCGCCGTCCATTCCGAAACGCCGTAATCCGTTTGACAAAAGCAGTTCTTACTTTTGAAATTAGAAGTTACCGCATAGACAAAACTGGAGCAGCGAACTTTAAAAACGCTATAACAAGCATTCAAAGTTCCGCTGTTTTTATAACCGGAAATTCCCTCGCAAGCGAAAAGAGCTTTATCCAATTTACGCATTTTTCCCTCAGTCCAAATACCAGTTCCATTCCAGTGTATAATAGCTTGTATTTTTATCTTCTTGGTATATTCTTTTTAAATCATCCAAGTAACCGACATCCTTGATGCCGTAACAAGAGCCGGAACCGTATTCCGTGTCATCAAAGAAGACATCCTTTTCCACAAAAATCGGGCAGACGAAAATCTTTTCCGTGTACACGGGAACTGTAAAAGATGCCGTTTTACTCCCCGACCAAGAACCCTGATCAGACAATTTCAAGAGCACCCCGGAATTTTTAATCGTCGTATTCCCTGATGTTTTTTCAAACTTCAATTCAAAGGAAATTTCAGGATCTCCGTCTCCAATATAATCTTCATCCATTTTGCGAAGCTGTCTATAATAAGTCAGCGTAAAGTAAAGCGTTTTTGAAGTTTCCAGGTAATACTTCGCCGCACTCGAACTGGAATAACTCCACGTGTAACTACTACTCGAAGAACATCCATACCATGAATTGCAAGCACTACTCGACGAATAAGCGTAGCGGCTACTCGATGAATAACAACGATAACCGTAATTGGAGCAACACCAGGAATCCGTATGGGTAGAAGTCCCTTCCCAGCAAGCTGACTCTTCATATTCATAACAACGATAGCCGTAATTGGAACAACACCAGAAATCCGTATAGGTAGAAGTCCCAGCCCAGCAAGCGTATTCTTCATTTTCGTAACTGGAAGACGAAAACAAATACTCTTTCGCTTCTTCCACATCTTCTTTTCCGGCAGAAAAGGCGTTCTCGTCGCTGCAGGCAAGCAAGCAGAAAAAGAGCAGTACGAAAATTCCGCTCATCAACCAGATGCGTTTATTTTGTTCACTATGCATTTGACCTCCTAAAAGGCGACTTCCAGCTTCACCCGCCAAGATTCATCGTAAGGATGGAGCGGTTCATCTTCGTAAGTACGCGTGGAATGAATCACCATTTGCCATTCAATCGAAAAGTATCTGACCACTTCCAAACCCATTCCAAAGAATCCCAAAAATTCCCAATCTCCCAATTTATAAGCGTCCTTGGGCGAATCCGATTCCTCCCTACTATAGTAGCCATAAGAATAACTATAACGTTCATTTTCCAAGTACCATTCCGTCCAAACGTAAATCGGTTTGCGCACGACAAACGCATAACTCAGATAAGGCGCAATGTATTTTCCAATCGGAAACCCGAAGCGAAATTGCAAAGGCATTTCCGCTCCGACATTGTGATACACGATTCCCCCATCGCAGTCATCGGCATCATACTCCGCGTAGTTGTAAACCGCATTCAACCCGAACTGGAATGAACCGTATTCGTAGAACTTGTAGAAATAACTTCGCAAAAAGAATCCCAGTCCCGCCGTGAACGTTGCGTCTTTAATCAAATCCAATCCCATCAAACTGGACTCTTCAAAGCTTCCCGCATAAAACATGAGCCCCGGATACAAAGTCCTGTCCGATTTTTGCGGAGTCTTTTGAAGTTCCACATTCTCTCCCGCAGGTTCTTTTTTTTCTTCAGGAATAATCACCTTCAAAGAATCTCCGCGGCGGGGGCCCGTTTCTTTAGAGAGCAAAATGATGGCAGATGTTGCGGTATCTGCATCGGGTTTCTTTTCCGTTGCAGAATTTCGCATATCGACAAGCGAAAGGTCCCGATTGAAAAGAGTCAAAAAGAGTTCTTCACCGTCCGAGGAACGCAGCCGATTCAAAACGGAATCCGCGGCCATTTGCGCGTTTTCTTTCCGCATCAAGAACGCTTCGACTTGAGCGATGCTGTCACGAGAAGCCGCTTCCTGCAAGCGTTTTTGCTGTTCTACAAACGCTCTGCAGCCGCAAATGTCTTCGATGCGAATGCAATTTGAATCCGCCGATTTTTCTTCTGGACAAAAGGAGCAAAAGCGCTGACATTCTCCACTCAGCGAAAGCAACTGTTCTTCCGACACTGCGTTCGGCGTTTCCGCAGAATCTTTGTAAAGTTCCGCTTTTTCTTCGGGAAGTCGTACCGGAATATTTTCAATCCGCACCGAATCCTTTTCGAGTTTTACGTAGAAACCGCAGAATTTTTCTTCGCAACCGCGTTCAAAAGCGGCAACGAGAGTTGATTCCGCTGCAAGGCGCACATCTTGATCTTCCGTCTTTATCGCAGAAATACTGTCCAACACGGCGGCGCAATGGCAAAGCGAATCCACTTTCACGCATGTCGAATCGCTATTTCCCAAGGCGCAAGGTCCGCAAAGGCCCGCACAAATTTCGTTAGCCAAAACGAATGCCGACGAAAACAGGATAAAGGACCAAAATGTTTTCATAAAAACCTCAATTGATTGTTCTTCAAAATATCATCATCAAAACAAGAGTGGCTGTTATGCCGCCAACAACCCACGCCCACACCGGAACCGAATGTTTCTGTTCTGCGACGCGGGAATCCAAAACGGTCTTGTATTCCGGCTTGTTGACGATTCCAACCAACTTGTTGTTCGCGATAACCATCGCCAAAATTTCATTCCGGGTTCCCCAGGTGTTGTTCACTTTATCGTTGTTCGTGGGCTTGTATTCCACGCCATTCTTGACCGTTGCAAAAAGGGGCGGTCTGTAATTATATACAAAGTAAACAGAATCCCCGTGGTATTCGATAATGACCGGATCTCCCATCCGCGGATACCATTCGTTCAAAGCCGGATGCGCAAGCGCAAATTGCAAATCGCTGTCGTCAATCCAGTTTTCCTTGAGTTGGTATTTAGAAGTGGCACAGCCGACGAATAAAATTGCAGACAAAAGCAAAATCCATTTTTTCATAAAACAGCTCCTTAATGGATATTGTTCGGCAAAATGCCGTATTCGCGGACTTTTTCCAAATCAATCAATTCCGACTCCCCCGATTCAAATGTTCCCGCAAAAACTTCTTCGTTATAACATTCTATTGCCAATTCGTTCGCATCGTCGAACGTGGAATTGGCGTAGCCGATCAGAGTCGTTTCCACAAAGTCAACCGTATCGGAATCTTTATCCACCCGCCAGCCGACAAAGGCGTGACCGGGAACGAATACAATAAACGCCTGCATTCCAATCGCTTCTAAAATCGATGCGAAAAGAACTGTCGTTTCGATGCAAATTCCACTGCGACTCCGCAAAACTTCTATCGGATACTTGATTTTCTGCCCTAAATTTCCGGCGCTTTCGTTCTGAATGTAATGAATTCCCCTGTCGCGCAACACTTCGAAAATAGCCTGCACAACCCGTTGTGAACTGGCAGAAATCATTTTGTCTTCGGAATACAGCTGATAAACCTTGAGCGTTCCACCCGGTAATTTCAATGCGACATCGTCCAAAATATTTTGGATGGAATCCATGCCGGGAGTCACCCAAACGCCCGTCAACCAAGACCTATTTTCGATGCCGACATATTCAACGCCATTCACTTGCACCGGATTTACAGTCACCGGTTCCGAGGCCGAATAAAAGAGGATTTCCCGTTCGTTTTCTAACGCATAAGCGCGGATTTGGTATTGAGCCTGTTCCGGCGAAGAAAGTGAAAACGATTCCGTATTGAAAAAAGCTTTGGCGCAAAAGTCACCGATTCCCCAGAAGACACGGTATGCGTCACACTCCCCGTATCGCTCAGACCATCAACCCAAACCTTAACTAAAACTTTTCTATCTGAGCAACTTTCGTCCGCAGTCGAAACCAAAATATTTCCAGAAATGGAAAACGAATTTTGGCATTTATTTTGCACAGTCACCGAAATCGGCTGCGGAGAGGTGTAGTTCTTGTACATCAAATCATACTGATTTGCAAAAGCCAAATTGATTGTTTCTTTGTGCGTATAAATAGATGCGTTCAGATTCTTAATGGCGTTTTTCGTATAAATGTCCGAATAAACGCTGTCGAAAATGCTTCCATAAAGAGAATCGTAAGTTTCCCGTTTTAAAGAATCCCAAGAGTCCCACATTTCATCGCGGAGAATTTCAGAAAGAGAATCCGCATCAACAGTCGCTCCGTCCTGCCCATCCAAGCCGTCGATGCCGTTTTCGCCCGAACAGGCGAACAGAAACATTCCTGCTATCAGCGCTAAAAAAAACTTTTTCATCGACACTCCTTTGCGGAAGGCAAAATTCCAGGAGCATGGATTGAAAATACGCCAACAAAAAAGGCGTGGGATTCAATTCCCGCTTGCTTGCAGTCTGAGGTTCGGCAAAACCATTACGCGCAAACAAACGACAACGACCCACGCCCCGAATGGGACGTGAGCGTTTGCCATCTCTATTCTCTGCGTTTGGAAATTTTGCCGATTTACAGACTCGAGAATAAGCAGCAAATGCTCAAAAAAATTGCGGATTTCCGCTATGTAAATAAAACTAACTGAAAATTTACACTTTGTCAATCCCATGCGTGAAAAAACTCACATAAAATCCGGAAGCCCGCGCAAGAAATAAGCCGAATTTCAGACTGGGCTTCCGGACACATTCGTGACGCTACTTACTTCCTCCCCGGTTGATTATTGCCGCGCCCAGGGCCAGACGGCCTTCCTGTCTTTGACGGGAATCCTGCACCATTTGGATCATTTGTCGGTTTTGGCATAAAGCCTCCTTGTTTATCATTAGATTCATTTCCAATGATAACCATAACATAAAAACTCGAATAGGGACATTCGGGGACAAAATGCTCCCTCAATTTGAAGAATGATTCGTCATTCTTTATATGGAACCATAAAAAAGCTTGCTAAACTCCCCCAAAAAAATTACATAAAAAGTCGTCAACAAGGACTTTTCATGCCTCCCATGCGGATTTCTCTGAAATCCGCAGCCAACTTCCAAATCTCTACACCGTGCGGACGGCGATATCCAAAACAGTCATGCCCAAAGCAAAGGCCGCCAAAACCGTTTCCACAAAAGAAACGGCGCGCAGCCGCTTCGAATAAACGAAAACCTTTTCTCCATCCGGCAAGCGTTTCTTGCGATATGTCCAGTTGAGTCCGGCAATCAAAGCCAAACACGCCACAATGAACGCAAGGACAAGCAAATACAGAAATTCCGAAGACTTTAGGTAAAAGTAATTCACCACATCCAAAGCGATAACGGCGATGCCCGCCACAAAAGCGAGAAAAACACTAGCCTTGTTGACAGGAATCGGCTTTCGCAAATTTTCAATGCGTTCGTCAAAAAGGCGTTTCATCTCCGCATCCGAAACATCCCTCCCGTGCGACGAGAGAATTTTCCTGGCGAGAGTCACATTTTCCGGATTCCACTCATCGGGTTTCCGCAGCATATCGAAAAGTTCTTCATCGCTGAATGTATTCAACATTTCAAGACTCAATTCATCGGCGACTTCGGCAGTAGCCGCTTGAACCTGAGCTTCCAAAAGGCGGCGGGCGACGTCGATATCCTTTGCGCGGACCCTGACAATGCAAGAATCCGCTCCGCGGTTTTGAAAATCCAGTCCAAGCGGATCGCCACCCAAATTAGCATCGTTCACAACGCTAGATTCAATGGCGTTTTCCTTGAGAAGTTCCACCATCGCATTCGCTTCTTCCGCAGAAGAAAACGTTTCGAACGGCATCCATTCCAGCAGTTCGCCTTCGTTAGACATTTTGCATTCCCTCGTGAATCCGTGCCCAGCCCGCTTCCGGGATTTTCGCGCCGACAACCTGCACGACTTCGTTTGAAACAAGGCTGCCCAATTTCCCCGCGCGTTCCGGCGACCATCCGTCGAGTAATCCGTAAAGGAATCCCGAAGCCCAAAGATCACCGGCACCCGTCGTGTCGAGCGCTTTCGCATTTCCTGCTTCGACATGGAACACCTTACCTTCCGCCGAGATCAGCGCACCGCGCTTTCCCAGTTTCACCACGGCGATTTGGCAAAGCTTCGCCATCTTTTCAAGAGCCGCCTCGTCCGAAACCCCGGTGTAAGCCTTCGCCTCGTCTTCATTCGCCATTAAAATGTCGATTTCTTTGCCGGCGAAAAGTTTATTGAAAAGCGCACGGCAATCGTTCACCACGCCAAACGCCCCGAAATCAAGGGCAGTTCTGACTCCGCGGCGGCGGGCTTCTTCGACCATCCGCAAAAAACACGTTTCACCATAAGCGCGGTAGCCTTCCAAATACAGAATGCCGACCTGATCAAAAAGGTCCGTAGTCACATCGGATGCCACAATTTCATTCGAAGCGCCCAAAAAGGTAAACATCGTGCGTTCCGCATCCGGAGTCACAGCCGAAAGGACCGTCCCTGTCGCCGTAGAAGAAGTCAACAAACGGTTTTCCACACCGCTCTCCGCCAAATGCTTTGCAAAAGCCTCGCCCAGCGCATCGCGTCCGGTTTTTGAAAAGAAAGATGCGCGACCGCCTAATTTTGCAACACCGACCATCGTGTTGCAAGCGGCTCCGCCAGGAACCACTTGGGGATTTGGCGCACTTTCCAAGATTTTTTGCATCTGCGGATAAGCGATGGAACATTGACCGCCTTTGGCCGCATTCCATTTTTGCAGCCAATCGTCATCGACATTCACCAAAAGATCGACCAGGGCAGCCCCGAATCCTAAAACCTTCTTCATAAAACCTCCTAAAAGCGGCGACCGCGGCGGCGCGCGCTCTCCTTGAGCAAAAAGTCCTTTTCCGATGGCGAAAGCGAAGACACGCCGCTCTCACTTACTTTCTTCAAAATCATATCCAGTTGACGGTTCTTGTCCAAATAGGCGACTTCCCCTTCGAGGGGTTCATCTTGTGTTCGCTGCGGCTTATCCCGCCGACTTTCCCGAAATTCTCCGCGCAATTTGTCCCAAATGTTGTGCGAGAAAAGATACATGCAGAGGAATCCCGAAAGAACGCCGCCCAAATGCGTGAAATGGGCAACGGAATCATTGGAACGCGCCAAAAGAATATCCAGGGCAATGAAAAACCAGATGGCGTGCTTGATTCGCATCGGAATAACAAAGAACATCAAAATGCCGCGGTTCGGGAAAAGCCACGCATAAGCCACGAAAACGCCCATCAGCGCGCCAGAAGCACCGACAATGTAAGAAAACGGTGACATCACACCCATCAGATAGAACGGAATGCTGAAAACGCCCGCAAAAACGGCGCAGAAGAGATAGAGGATCCAAAAGCGGCGATAACCGATTTCCGTCGCCACGTCGTCTCCGAACATCCAAAGCGAAAGCATGTTGAACGCCAAATGCCAAAAGCCGCCGTGCAAAAACGCATAAGTCAGGTAACGCCAAATTTCCGAATAAAAGACCGGACGGAGCGCGCCGTAAGCCACCAGATAATCGCCCAAAACGGGCAGCAAATTACCGATGGCGAAAATGACGACATTTGCTATCAACAAAATCCGGATGGGGCTAGAAAGCATTCCGAAAGGCTTCAGTCCGAACATGAAAGGTTCTCCAATTCGTGTAAAAGGTCTGCGTAAATGGATGCTGGGACCAGATGCGGACAAGAGCCGCCAAAATGCAAAATTTCTCGGACCGCCGAGCTGGAAACGCCGGCAAATTTCGGTTCCAGCGGAAAAAAAACCGTTTCCGCTTCTGAAAAAAGCCGTTGGTTGTTCCACGCCAAATCGCGCTCCACGTCAAATTCCGCCGCAGAATGGATACCGCGCACAAGATATTTGGCACCGACTGTCTTCATGTATTCCACGGCAAGCCCCCCAAAAGAATCCACCCGAACATTCGGCAAGAACTCTACGGCTTTGGCCGCAAGGCGCTCCCGGACATGAGCGGGCAAAAGGGGACGTTTGGAAACATTTTTCCCCACGGCGATGATCACCTGGTCAAAAATTTCCGCCGCTTTTTGTGCAATCGCCAAATGGGCGACTGTAAAAGGGTCAAAAGAGCCTGTAAAGACGGCAATGCGTTCCATGGCACAAATTTACAAAGATGCGTAAAAGAAAGCTAGCGAACTTTCCCCATAACGGCGGATTCGACAAGCAGAAGACCAATCGGGAAGATGCCTGGACGGCACTTCGAACACGGCCACTCCCCCGGCAGATAAAAGCGGTAAAACACAGCGCAAATCGGGATACGCCTCCGTAAAAGGCGGATCCGCGTAAATCAGGTCAAAACGGTTTTCGGATTTCTGTTCCCTTTCCGCAAAGCGCAACGCCTCGGTTACACACAAATGAAGCTTTTCAGAAATTCCCAAGCTGCGATACGCCGATTCGATGGAACGCGCCTGCGCCGCATTTTTTTCAACCGCAGTCACAGAAGCCGCACCCCGGCTTATCGCTTCGATTCCCATAATTCCGGACCCGGCAAACAGGTCCAAGACGCGGAATCCGGAGACATCTTGCAAAATGTTGAAAAGAGCTTCGCGCGTCATCGCCGCGGTAGGCCTAGTTTTGGAAGAAAGCGGCGAGGCGATTTGCCGCCCGCGAAATTCACCGCCAGAAACGCGAATCGGCATCAGTCTTGCGTATAGACGACAAGAGTCATCGAAGTCGAAACGCCGTTTTTGCCGGCGGCAGACATCCGGAGTTTTTCAATGCCAACGCGGACTGGACTTTTGGAAAGGGCGTCCACAAAGCGCAACACCGTTTGAAAATCCGCCGAAGTCGTCAAATGGTAAGTCGTGCTTTTGTAAACGCCAAAATCTTCCACTTTCGGTTTTTTAAATCCGGAAAAACGCATTTTTCCACCGGCATCCAACCCGCGGAGCGTTTCCGTTTCTTTCGCCAGTTCGCTTTCCTTGACAAAGGAAATGATTCCGGCAGCAGGCGTGGCGTCCGATTTCGCAGAAAGAACGCCGTATGCGGTAATCGATGTCGCCGGAGCGTTCTCCGGAAGCTGAGGTGTTTTGAATTCGGAGCTTCCCATTTTCAAGCGTTCCAAATAATTCTTCTGAATCACGGGAGATTCTGCAACTCCGCGGATGGAATAAAAATTCGGAGCTTCAAAGACGATGTCCGCAAAGCTCACTCCATCTGGAGTCACCGCGTTGATAAAGGCAAGAATTTGCGCCGCCATCGACTTTTGGAAAACGACTTTTTCCATGGGAAGCAAATCCGCATAAGCGGAGCGTTTCTCTTTTTGGAAAATTTCGGGACGGATATCCTGGACAACGCGTTCCGGGGAAGCAACCTGGGCCTTCCGGACTGCGGCAGCCTCCTCTTCGGCACGGCGGCTTGCAATGTTGCCACCGGCAGTCGTCGTTTGACCAGAAATCCGCATCCCCAATTCCGGACCGGATCGGCTAGGATCTTCAATTCCGAGAACACTGAGCACGGGAGCGGGCAACACGCCTTCGAGTGCCTTGGGGACGCCCACCAATTTCAAGACGACGACACCCACAATCAACAACGCCAAAACAGCGGCAACGGCCAACAACCCGGTGCGCTTTTTTTCTTTTGACTCTGCCCGTTTCGAAACCGTTACCCGGGGAGCGACAGAAACAGGAACGGGACGGGATGCCGCTTCAATCAAGTTCAATTCAATCATGCTTTGCGCTCCTCAGGGCAACGCCAATCGCCCCTGCACAGGAAAGTACGTGGCTTGCGCTTTCTTCATCGACAGGCAAGCGGATTTCAGCAAAAGAATCCATCGGCAAAATCGGTTTGTCGTCCACGGCCTTTCGCAGATTTTCAACAAACAGGATATCGGTCGCCAGTTCACCGCAAAGCAGATACTGGTTCACGGAAACACCGTTGATTTCATTCGCCATTTTTACTTGAGCGGAAATGTTGTTCGACAGCAACGCGTAGGCTTCGGCGCGTTCCTTTCCCGCCAAATCAAGGGTTGAACAGCAGCGCAACGCCCGGATGTTGTTTTGCGAAACCCACAGCAACATGACGCCGGTGACATCTGCCTTGATGACGCACTGGAGCTTGCCATCCATCGCCGACCCCGCTTCGAGCAGGTTCAATAAGGAAACGGCATCGACTTCGAGGATTTTCGGGGCCAAGTTCTGGTCGCGGAATCCTTTGCGGATGGCGTCGACCCAAACTTTTCGCAAGGCGATGAGCAAAACAGAACGCCCCGTTTCGGACTCTCCCAATTCGGCAAAATCCAAAATGTAATCGCCCACATTCGCATTGACTAGGGTTCCCAAGTACCATTCGAGATATTCGCGGACATCAGTCGCCTCTGGCGGAACAATCAATTGCTTGACAACAGCGCGAAATGAGGACACGGTCAAAGCGACCGTTCCTATTTCAAGATTCTCGTTTTCCGCCATCCACTTTTGCAAAGCGGATTCAAAAGCGAAAACGTCATCCAGCGGATTCGATCCCGTGTCGAGAATCGCCGTTTTGACGACTTTCTTCTCTTGCGGATCATAAAGAGCCACCTTGAGCAGGACTTCACCCGCTTCAATGCCTAGATGCAACTTCGTATCTTCCGTCATATCAACAACTTGCGTCCTATTTTTTATAAATCTAGTCAAAAACGACGAAGCCGAGAATATTTTCCGCTTTTTTCTTGCCGATTCCGGATACTTTCCGCAAATCCGACGGCCCGGAAAACTTTCCATGGCTTGAGCGGTAAGCGATTATCCTTTCTGCAAGTTTCGGCCCCACGCCTTTGATGGCGCACAATTCCGCAGCTGTCGCCCGGTTTATCGAAATGGGAAAATGGACAGCCGGCTTTGCCTTTTTAAGGGATTTAGTGCGCTTATGCAGCGAATCCGTTGATTTTTGTAGAATACCCAGAGTGTCGGCGAGGATGTTCGAACCATTCCACGGCTCCCCTTCCGCATAAGAGAAAGTTTCTATTTGCGGCACGGGATCCCAAGGAGAAAACGTCACGACACATCCCAAGGCGAACAAGGCTAAAGCCAATCTAAAGACCTTCTTTTCAGGCCCGTTCATCTGCCACCTTCAAAAGTCCCATAAACAAAGGCGCCGGATGGAGAAGGGAACTCTTCAATTCCGGATGGAACTGGCACGCGACAAAATACGGATGCCCGGGAAGTTCGAGAATTTGCATGATATCTTCGTTTTTCGCTTTTCCCGAAAAAAGAAGCCCGCCTTTTTCCAAACGTTCTACGTATTGGGGATTGACTTCATAACGGTGGCGGAACCGTTCGCGAATTTCCGTTTTGCCGTAAACAGACTCAGCCAAAGAACCTTTGCGGATAAGGACGTCGTGTCCGCCCAAGCGCATGGTCGCCCCTTTTTCGCGTATTTTATCTTGTCCGGGGAGATAAGCGATGACCGGATTTTCTACGCGGTGGGAATCCGAATCGGTTTCCATCGTTCCCGCCCCGGCTAAGCCGCAAACATGCCTTGCGAACTCCACCACGGCAAGCTGCATGCCGTAGCAAATTCCCAAAAAAGGAATCCCGTGTTCCCGCACATATTCAATGAGGACAATTTTGCCTTCGATGCCGCGAGTCCCAAATCCGCCGGGAATGATGACCGCATCAATTCCCCTCATGTCCGCTTCGACTTCTTCCGGGTGCATTTCCAGCTTTTCCGTATCAATCCAGCGGATTTCCACATGGAGGTCCAAATGCGCAGAAACATGGTTCAACGCTTCGACGACACTCGCGTAAGAGTCTTCGAGACGCGTGTATTTGCCGCCGATGGCAACAGTCAAGACTTTGCGCGGATTCGTATCGTTCCTGTTCATGGTGTCGACCAAACGGCTCCACGCATCCAACTTGGGCGGCGCATAAATCCGGAGTTTTTTCAGCAAAATTTCGGGAACACCCTCTTTGTCATAGACTAGCGGGCACTCGTAAACATGACGGACATCGACTCCGGAAACAACATGGGAAGGTGGCAAATTGCAAAAAAGTCCGATTTTTTCTTTGATGTGCGGTTTCAAAAACTCTTCGCAGCGGGCGATGATGATGTCCGGGTAAATGCCGCGTTCGTTCAATTCGCGGACGGACATTTGCGTCGGCTTGGACTTTTGTTCCTTGACCCCAGAAGGAATCGGAACATAAGTCAGATGGACAAACATGCAATTTTCACATCCGACTTCGTGCGACAACTGGCGGGCAGCTTCGATGAAAAACTGATTTTCGAGATCGCCGACAGTGCCTCCGATTTCAATGAGCAGGACATCTGCGTTTTCGTTGGCTGCGACTTCATAAAAATGCGACTTGATGGCGTTTGTCACATGCGGGATGAATTGCACAGTATGCCCCAGATAATCCCCGCGCCGCTCCTTTTCCAAAATGAGCTTAAAGACCTTCCCCATCGTCAGGCTCCATTCCGAGCGGGCCGTAATATTCAAAAAGCGCTCGTAATGGCCAAAATCCATGTCGACTTCTCCGCCGTCATCCAAAACATAGACTTCCCCATGTTCTGTCGGATTCATCGTTCCCGGATCCGTATTCAGGTAACCATCGCACTTGACAGGGACAACTTTCATCTTGTTTGAAAGAAGAGCTCCGATGCTTGCCGCAGCAACCCCTTTTCCCAAACCCGAAATGACGCCTCCCGTCACAATGATGAACTTGGTTTTTCCATTGTATTCAATTTCCGTTTTCATCTGTTTTCCATTTGGTTAAAATGTTTTCCACCTTTTGGACATCGGACGGTAAATCCACCGACGCCGAAAGGGATGTACAAAAAACCATTCGAATGGGGCGTTTTCCCAAAATGCGGAGTTGCTCCAAGGAGCGTTCCCGTTCCAAATCCGATTGCGGCAGGGCGGCGAATTCCGCCCTAGACTCTGCGGAATAAGCATACACGCCCACGTGGCGGAACCATTTCCGCGGCTCCGGGGGCAGCTGGCGGACAAAATCCACGGCATAGCCCATCGAATCTACTTCCACTTTCACCACGGAATTTTTGTCCCTGTCAAGAGGCGAAAGCGGTGCGGCGACGCTCACCCAGGCATTCGGTTCGCGGGAAAGCGAAAAAGCCACCTGACGAAGCATTTCCAAATCCGCGAGAGGCTCATCTCCCTGTAAATTCACAACCAAATCCAAACCCAACCGTTGGGCGGCTTCTGCGACACGGTCAGAACCCGTCGCCGCTTCGGACGTGAGAATGGCTTCAAATCCGGCCGCCTCCACCACTTTTAAAATGCGAATGTCGTCTGTTGCACAGACGACACTTTTAAAACACCCGGCGGCTAAAGCCCTGTCTAAGGTGCGGAGAATCATCGGACGCCCGCAAATGGGGACAAGCGGTTTTCCCGGAAATCGGGACGAAGAAAACCGAGCGGGAACGACGCAATGAACGGCAGTCATTGTCTTTGCCTGCCGTCAGCCAATCACTTTGGGAATCACAAAATGGTCGTTTTCAACTTCCGGAGCGTTGGCGAACGCTTGTTCGTGCGAAAGCGAAGGTTGCGGAATGTCTTCGCGGAGAACCGTCGGTGCATCTTCCACGCCGGTCATCGGTTCCACTTCAGAAAGGTCTAAAGACCTCAAATCTTCCATATGGTGAAGAAGTTCATCTAGGCGTGCCGAAACGGATTCCACGTCCGCATCCGAGACCTTCAAACGGGAAAGCTTTGCGATTTTCAAAATTTCTTCTTTGCTGAGCATATCCAGACCTTTCTTGAGTTCTCCTTAAAAATAGAAAACTCCATAGCCAAAACTAGTCCAAAATTTCAAGTCCTGCGTATTTTAAAATCAATTTTCTGACAATTCCGTCGGAAAATTTCACTTCGACCCGGGCGTTCTCTCCAGAACCCGACACTTTTGTCACAACGCCTTTGCCAAATTTCAAATGGCCCACCCGGACTCCGGGATGCAACGGATTTTCACAATCCCTATCATAGACGACGTGGACATCCGGCTTGTTTTTTTTGACAACAGGCGGATTCGCATAAACGATGCGCTGCGTTTTGTGCAATCCCGACGCAGGCTTAGAAACTGGGGAAAATCCGCGAGAAAAGTTTCCCGGACGGTTTCCGAACCTTCCCGATGATTTCCCCGCAAAGCCTTGGAATCCACGGTTCCACGGCTCACCAGTAAACTTCGCCGTATCTTCTTCAATATGTCCTTCGACAGAAACTGTCGCCGGATCTATTTCTTCCAAAAAACGGGAAGGGCCAAAAGGTTTCAATGTTCCCTGCCAAAACCGGCGACCCGCATGGTAAAGGTAAAGGATTTTCTTGGCGCGGGTACAGCCGACGTAAAAAAGCCGCCGTTCTTCTTCAGTCTGTTTTTTGCGCTCATCCGGAGATGCGAGCATATCCGATTCGCGGACAAGCGGAAACACGCCGTCGTCGCAGCCAGCTATGTGGACCGTATCAAATTCCAGGCCTTTCGCCATGTGGATGGTCATCAGCGTAACGCGGAATTCCGCATTTTCCACTTTTTTGTCCGCATCCGTCAACAGGGAAATTTCCTGAAGAAATTCATCAAGCCCCTTGTCCGGATTTTCTTCTTCAAATTCGCGGAAAGCGTTCACCATTTCATCGAGGTTCCGGGCGCGTTCGTCCGCAGTCGTCTCGTCTTCCTTTTTCAAATGCTCTTTGTAGAAGGAATCCCGTATGACGTGTTCGGCAATAATCGGCAGCGCTTCGCCCTCTTTTAAAAGCGAGAGCCAGGTATCCACCATTGCCTTGAATTCGCCTAGGCCTTTCGCTGACCTACCGCCTTTCGCAATTTCAAACGGAAGGGCTTCCCAAAGCGAAGTCCCGTTCGCCGCCGCAGTCAAACGCAAAGCGTCGAGAGAAGTGTTTCCGATTCCGCGCGCCGGCGTATTGATAATCCGGAGGAATGCCGCGTCGTCTTTCGGATTCGAAAGCAGGCGCATGTAAGCCATGATGTCGCGGACTTCCTTTCTGTCCCAAAAACGGGTACCGCCGAAAATAACACACGGAATCCGTCGATTATTCAAAGACCTTTCAATGGCGCGGGATTGCGCGTTCGTCCGGTAAAAAATCGCCGTTCCAGAATAAGCGCTTTTGCCGGCATCTTCGATTCTTTTTGCAATTTGGTCCGCTTCGATCGTATCGGCGAGGACGTTGAGAACGTGGATAGGTTCTCCGGGCGGTTCTTTGGAATAAACATTCTTCGCCATTTCGGCGGGGCGCTCGTTATGCGCAATGACAGAACCCGCCCCTTGGACGATATTTGCCGAAGAACGGTAATTGCGTTCCAGCTTAAAAAAGGTCACATTGTCGAAATCTTGCGAAAAATTCCGGATGATGTCGATGTTCGCCCCACGCCAACCGTAAATGCTCTGATCGTCATCGCCGACAACGGTCACATTTTGCGTAGCCTTGTCGATTAAAAGTTTCAGAAGTTCATATTGAACATCGTTCGTGTCCTGATATTCATCGACCACCACATAACGGAAACGGTTCGCAAACTGCAAAGCCACTTGCGGAAGTTTTTGCAGCAGGACAACCGTATTCAGCAAGAGATCGTCGAAATCCATCGCATTCGCTTCGGAAAGCTTCGCCTGATAATCCCTGTAGATGCCCGCCATTTGCACTTGATCCGAAAAGGCGGCCCGTTCCAAGGCGACTGTCGGCGTTTGCAAAACGATGCGGTAAGAACCATCCGGCAAAGTCTCTTTGTGCACACTATTTTTAAAATGCGAAATGGCGGAACGCGCCTGTTTCAGCTTTTGCGCATCCATTTCTTCGCCGAAGATGGGTTTTAAAATCTCTTTCAAGACCTTTTTCTGGTCGTCGTCATCGTAAATGGAAAAATTTTTGTCGACTTTCCAACCAAGCGCCTGCCCTATCCGGGCATTAGAAAGGCAAAGCCGCAAAATGCGGACACAAATCGAATGGAACGTTCCCATCCATTCGAGATTCACCTTGTCCGAAAGAATCTGCTGAATCCGGGATTTCATTTCGCGCGCAGCCTTGTTCGTAAACGTGACCGCCAGAATGCGCCGAGGATCCACATTCAAAGAAGAAATCAAATAGGCGATTTTGTATGTAATCGTACGGGTTTTTCCCGAACCGGCTCCGGCCAAAATCAAAGAAGGACCTTCCGTTTTCGCCGCTGCGGCAACTTGTTCTTCGTTTAATTCCCGCTGCAAACGGGAAACATCCACCGTCGCAGCCATCAGTTGTCATCCGGGTTGGAAGCCGCCAAAACCTGTTCCAAAGTCGTGAGGCCGTCCAACGCCTTTTGCAAACCATCCATGCGGAGCGTAATCATGCCGCACTCCTTCATGGCGATTTGCTTGATGACTTCGCCCGATGCGTGTTTCACGATCGCATTCCGGACCGATTCGTTGGGAACCAAAAATTCATAAATGCCGCAACGGCCTTTGTATCCAGATCCATCGCAATGTTCACAGCCGCGACCGTGATAAAATTGCATTTCTGGCGAAAGGTGCAATTCTTCGCGCAATTCCGGAGAAATGTCAACGGGCTCCTTGCAATGCTTGCAAATCCTGCGGACAAGACGCTGCGCCAAAATTCCCTTCATCACCGTAGCGACAAGGAAGGGTTCCAGTCCCATTTCGAGCAATCGAGGGAAAGAACCGGATGAATCGTTCGTGTGGAGCGTAGAAAACACCAAGTGTCCCGTCAGGGCAGCTTCAATCGCCATCGAAGACGTTTCCTTGTCACGCATTTCCCCGATCATGATGACGTCCGGGTCTTGACGCAAAAGGGCGCGGATGCCGGCGGCGAACGTAAATCCGGCTGCCGGATTGATCTGTCCCTGGTTCACGCCGTCAATGTTCAATTCAACAGGGTCCTCCATCGTCGAAATATTGATGGTCGGATCCAAAATTTCGCGGATGGACGCATAAAGCGTCGTCGACTTACCAGAACCCGTAGGCCCCGTCACCAAGACGATTCCGTTTGGTGAGTTGATGGCGTCTTTGAACTGCTTGAACATCACCGGGGCAAACCCCATGTCTTTCAACGGGAACTGTCCCGAATTCGGGTCCAAAATACGCATGACTATTTTTTCACAAACGCCGCGCTTTCTCAATGAGACAGGGAACGAGCTAACGCGCAAGTCCACTTCGCTGCCGCGGAAACGGACAGTAAAACGCCCGTCAAGCGGTTTGCGTTTTTCGGCAATGTCCATTTTGGCCAACAACTTGATTCTCGACAGAATTTGCGACATGAGCCGCGCGGGAATCGGCGCCTGAACCTGCAAGTCGCCGTCGATGCGGTAACGGAGCTTCAAATATGTTTCTTGCGGTTCCAAGTGAATATCGGACGCTTTGCGGGAAATTGCTTCTTGAATCAGGGAAGTCACGATTTTGACCACCTGCTGACCTTCTTCATCAGTCAGCTCGGATTCCTGCACCTGTTCCGCTTCCCGGTCGACCGTTTGCAATTCATCGTCGTCTTCCCCTTTCGCCTTGCTCAAAAGGGCTTCGAGCGAATCTCCCGGGGCCGACGATGCGTAAACGCGGTCAATGGCAGAGGCGACATCCTTTTCGCTGGCCATGACAATGTCGACATCCATTTGCGCTTTGAACTTGACAATGTCTATGACGCGGACATTCGTCGGATCCGTCATCGCAATGGTGAGCGTCTTTTCGGTGACAAACAGAGGGACTATTTTATATGTGCGGCAAACGTCTTCAGAAATGAGGTTGTGGACGTCCGGGTCAATGTTGAAGTTCGACAGCTTTACATAGGGAACTTCGAACTGGGCGGAGAGGATTTCGACTAGGCGCTCTTCCGGCATAAATCCGAGCATCACCAAAATGCGCCCCAGACGCTGCCCCGTCTTTTTCTGTTCTTCCAAAGCTTTGTTCAATTGCGCTTCGGTAATATAACCGTGCTTTAAAAGAAGTTCGCCGATACGCATTCTTGTCGAATTGCGCATCTGAACACCCAGAATGTTCGTTAAAACTTCTTCGCTGACCATGCCCAGGCGCACCAAAATTTTTGACAGGGCAAGCCCCGTGCGCTCATGCTCGCTCATCGCATGCTTCAGCTGGTCTTCATCGATAATTCCCTGACGCAGCAGGAGTTCGCCTATTTTGGACTTTCCATGACTCATAAATTAAAACATCCACAATCCGCCATCCGAAACCTCCGGGCGACCGCCACAAAGAGTCCTTAGGCTTTGGCCTAGAATATACTTTTTTGCAAGGGGGACCGCCACCCCGCAAATCATTTCTGCCTACAAATGTGACCACCCACAAACCGGAATCGGCTCCAGTTCCCCGGAAAGATTCCTCATTTCAACGCCAGAGCCCTCTTGAACTTCGCCAATAGGATGCGCAAGAATGCCTTTTTCCCGCAAATACTCCGGAGAGAACGATGTGGTGAAGAGCAGCCGGTAATCCTCTCCGCCCGAAAGCCAGAATGAGCGGAGATTGACGCCAAACTGTTGAGAAAGGCGCACTGCGCCCGGATGAACGGGGATCGCTTCCTCGTTTATCCGGATCTTGACTTGTGAGGCTAAGGCCAAATGATTCAATTCCGACCCGAGACCATCAGAAATGTCGATGCTGCCGCCAGCAACGCCCACCGAAACAAGTTTTTTTCCAAAGCGTTCGTCAATGACCGGGCAGAGGTGCCCGGAAACAACTTCGGCCAAATCCGGCTCGTTTTGCTTTCCATGCAAAAAAGCCCAAAGGCCTGCGGCACTAGCCCCCAAAGGCCCCGAAACATAAACAGTATCCCCGGGGCGCGCTCCGGAACGCATCAGCGGATTGCCGTCTACCCGCCCAAGCATCGTAACGGAAAAAAGTCCCATTTCCGAAGCAATGACATCTCCACCCACGAGCGTGATGCCGCGCTTTTCAAAACCTAGTGAAAAAGCCTCGGCGACGCGCTCCCTAACAGAAGGTTCCCAATTTTTGTTCACGCAAATGCCAAGCAAGGCGATTTTCGCCGAGCCACCCATCGCCGAGATGTCCGAGACATTCGACACGATGCACTTTTCCACTGCCTGCTCCGGAGAGGACCAGTCCAAACGGAAGTGCGAATTTTCCGCCGACATATCTTTGGTGACCAGCCAACCGTCAAACGCGGCGCAGTCGTCTCCCGCCCCGAACCAAAAGCGCTTCGACGGCGACACCGAATCCATTCTCGATGTTTTCGAAAGGATTTTCCGGATAAAATCAAATTCTCCCAAAGGAGGAAGCTGCAAAGAAGAGGGCATCAACCCCAATTTAGCTTTTTTGCTTTTCAAATCCAGACGAAACAGATTTTCCCCCGGCGAATATTCCTCCCAACCGGAATGATTTGGCAGATTCCCTCCCATCCGCGCCTTTTGATTGCGAATCTTTTATTTTTTAGCTATTTTTAGACCGTGGGACACATTTTTTTCATTTCTGATGACCGTGCAACCGATTTGTCGGAATTGTCCGCCTGGACGCTCGACTGGATGCTTTCGCACGATATTCCGGCAGACACAGCCATCTATGCCTGTCAAGGACTTTCGCAAGGCGAAAAGGCTTTGGACACGCCCCTTTCTCAAGGAGAATCCCCCGCTTTAATCGTCTTAGACCACGGATCTTGCCCCACCGAAGACTCCATCCGTTTTGGAAAACGTCTCCGCGACGCCATCCCGGAATCCTGGGTTGTGGAACTGGTGGAAAAGGATTACCCTGTCGTCGAAAAATCCGAAGACGCCTTTTTTATGCCCAAACCCATCTGCAAAGCGGATTGGGAAGAAGTCCTGCAACACGTCTTTGTCGAAGCCTGCTCCCCGCAGTGGTCGAATGTCACCCCGTTTAACAGTTGATCCGATGATGAAAAAAGGTATCGCCTACTTCGGTGTCCGCAACCCCGACAGGGCCGCCGAAGATCTTAAAGCTATCCGCGATGCGGGCTTCACCCATGTTCTGCACACGTGGTCCGAAGAAGACGAGGAATATTATCCGGATACGATGAAAAAACTCATCGCCATTTCCGAATCTCTCGGACTGAAATCCTACGTGAACCCTTGGGGCGTCGGGCGCGTCTTTGGTGGAGAGGCGTACTCCGAACTGACTGCGCGAAACCACTCCCTGTGCCAAGTTTCCCAAAACGGAAACACGTCTGTCGCCGCCTGCCCCAACCATCCCCAATTCCGCGCTTACATGCACCGTTGGATTTCCGATGTATGCCAGTCAAAAGCGGAAACCGTTTTTTGGGACGAGCCTCACTTTTATTTTGAAAAAGGCCATTTGGAAAATTGGGCATGCAAATGCCCGTGCTGCCGCGAAAAGTTCAGAGACAAATTCGGCTTCGAAATGCCAAACGAGCTTACCCACGAAGTCAAAAAATTCAGAGAAGATTCCCTAGTGGACTTTTTACGCGAAATGACAAGCGATGTCCACGCCCGGAAAAAACGAAACTGCATTTGCATGCTCCCGCCGTGGTTCCCCGCGGGGCTGGATAACTGGGAACGCTTGGCAAAACTCGACTCAGTCGATGAAATTGCATGTGATCCTTATTGGGAACGCGGCGCTTCCGAAGAATCCATCCGGGAATCATACGCAAAGACATCCGAGCGGATATTCCGGATCGCGATTCAATACGGCAAAGAGCCCCAAATGTGGATTAAAAATTACCAAATTGAAAAAGGACGGGAAGGGGACGTCGCCATTGCGACCGAAGAAGCTGTCAAGGCGGGCATTCGAAATATTTTCGCCTGGTCTTATCGCGGAAACGCCTACTTGTCTTGGTTGGCTTCCGACGATCCGGAAGCCGTTTGGAAAACGCAAATCCGCGCGATGCAGAATTTTTAACGATTACTCCGCCGAAGTTTCTACTTCGTCCGGATTGGTCACGCGCACTTCAATCCGCCGATTTTGCTTGCGACCGTCTTCCGTTTCATTAGACGCCTTCGGACGAGAATATCCATAACCGACCGCCGTGATGCGGTCTGCCGAAATGCCCTTGCGAATCATGTAATCCCGGACGCTGTTTGCGCGCTCTTCAGAAAGCTTCATGTTGAACTCTTCGCCGCCTTCCGAACTCGTATGACCTTCGATTTCCACCTTCGCCTTGACGTTTTTCTTTAAACCGGCAATGGTTTTGTCTAGTGTAGAAAGAGTCGACGGGACTAATTCCGCGCTCCCCACCTTGAACGAAACTCCCTGAAGCTCGGCCCGGGTGTCGTCAAAAGAAACGTTGACTGAGCCATAACTTGCGTGCAAAGAGACATAAGGCGTTTCTCCGCATTCGAAAGGACCCGTCAGACTTTCACAGAGAATTTTATAAGAGTCTTCACGGGGAATGTGGAAAGAAACTTCGCCGTAACCATCCGTTTTGACTGCAATTTTGTTCTTTGGATTTTTGTGTCCGACAAAGGTGAGATTTTTATTCCGCTGAGGCACATCGTCAAAATTCGTATAAGCGATGCGGAGTACGGCATGCGTTTTGTTCGGAGTCAAATCTTTCGCATGGACAAGACCCGCAACAAGAAGTGCGGACAAAAAAACATAACTATTCATTTTGAAATTCCCAACGTTCATATTTTCCAATTTAACAAAATTTTCCCATTTCGAATCGGCAAAAGCACTTTCAAAGACGCTCTCATTTTAATACATTTTGTCCGCCCCTGTGAAAGAACACGCATCGGTAAAATTTTCCGCATGGAGATGTCATGAAATCCAAACTGTTCAAAGCGTTCGCCGCTCTTTCTATCGTTTTTTCCGCCCAAGCCATGGCCGATGACGGATTCGTCCTCAAGGGAAACATCCAAACTCAAGCGGTCGCAAATACCGAAGACGACGGATTAGAATCCTTTTGGTTCCGCGCAAACATCGGCGGCCTTTACAAGTCCGAAGACTTTGACGCCCAAGTGATGCTCCGCATTTTTGGACCGCATTTTGGAAACAAAATAGACGGCAAAACTTACGATAAAATCCTCGCCGACCTTTATTGGGCAAATTACAAGTATTCCCTGGGCGCAAACCGATTCAACCTGAAACTCGGACACTGGAAAACCGACTGGTCCCAAGCGACAAACTTTGGAACATATGTCGACAAAAGCCTTTCAAGCCGCGGATTCATGATGCGCGATTATTCACACGACGCCTTTGAATTCGGCTGGAACTTGGGACCTTCCGCATTCAAAGCGATGCTTGCCACAAACGACAACGAATTCAACACGGGTTACGTCCGCATCGAAGAACGCCTCAAATTTTCGTTCCCCTTGGAGCTTGCCGCTGCCTACCGCGTAAACGCTCTCGATGCGATAAACCGTTCTGCGACACAAACACATCGCGTCGCCGGATACCTTTCTTATTCCCTCGTCAAAAATTTAAGGCTCTACGGAGAAATCGCATACCTCCGCACAACGACCGACAGCGAAGTCAACGCCTCGTCCATTGAAGCAGGCTGGGCAGTCAAACCGGAATACGCCCAGGGCTCGGAACACCTGCCCTTCTACATCGGCGTGGAAATTCCCACGGCGGGCATTTTAGACCATTTGATGTTTGAATTGGAACACATCGGAAACCGCGACGAACTGAACGCCGACGCAGATGACTTCGCCTGGACTGTCGGATTGGTCAAATCTTACGGACGCACCAAAGCGCAGCTGAACGTTTTCAGCGAAAACGAACTCGATGATGTGGCTGTTGCCCTCCGCTTCACCACGACCATCAAATAGTTTATTCAAAACAATCCCGTTAAACCGGATTGTCCAAATCGACAAACTTTGCCGGAATGCCCAAATCATTCCGGATTTTTTTTGCCAAAGCCCTAACGCCAAAAATTTCCGTCCGGTGATGTCCGCAACTGATGAGGTTCATTCCCAGCTCTTCGCAGGCGATCGGTACCGATTCTTTGATTTCTCCGGTCACGAACGTGTCGCAGCCAAGCGCCAACGCTTCTTCCAATCCACTCGCCCCGCTGCCGCTGCAAATTCCCAACCGCCGAATCCTTTTTGAACCTTCCATAAACGCATGTTGGACTCCGTGTACAAATACGGTCTCCGCCCGTTTTAAAAAATCCTCCGCAGAAATCGCCTGTTCAAATTCAGCAATCACGCCGACCGGTTTTTCCCCTTCAACCATGAATCCCTGCAGCACCTTCGTGCCCATCGCTTCCGCAATCAAAGCGTTGTTTCCAATTTCCGGGTGACCGTCTAAGGGCAAATGGTAACCGTAAAGCGAAATTCCATGTTGAAACAGACGGCGCAAACGCACACCAAAACGCCCCACAGGCACCCGGGCCTCTCCATTCCAGAATCCATTGGGATGATGGACCAGGATACAATCCGCTTTTTCTTCAATTGCGGCATCGATCAAGCGGTCTCGAAAGCTGACTCCGGTCACCACTTTCGTCACCTTGTCGCCCGCTTCCACACAAAGACCGTCCACACAATAATCCCGGAATGATTTCGGTTCAAGCAAATTGTCCAGCCACTTTGAAAATTTTTGCAATTCCATGCTTCCAATTTACACAAATTCCACGGAAAATTCATAGTTGCCAGAATTTATGCGTTTTTCTAGATTTATGCATAGAAAACGTTTCTGTCTGTGGCCGCCGCATTTCGCCCGCGCCGAACAGGAACAAACCCAGGATATCTCATGGCTCACTACTTTTTCACCTCGGAATCCGTTTCGAAAGGCCACCCGGACAAAGTCGCCGATCAAATTTCCGACGCCATTCTCGACGCCGCCCTCACCCAAGACAAGGATAGCCGCGTTGCCTGTGAAACTCTTGTCAACACGGGACTTGTCGTCATTTCCGGAGAAATCACGACAAAAGCGGAACTCGATTACCCGACAATCGCCCGCAAAGTCATCAAGGACATCGGCTACGACCACCCCGGCCTCGGATTCGATGCGGAAAGCTGCGCAGTCATTGTCGCCGTCGACAAGCAGTCTCCCGACATTGCCCAAGGTGTCGATGCCCGGGCCGCAGAAGGCAAAAATGACGACAAACAAGGTGCAGGCGATCAAGGAATGATGTTCGGCTACGCCGTGAACGAAACCCCGGAACTCATGCCGCTTCCCATTTCCCTTTCGCACAAACTCATGGCGAAGCTTCAGGAGCTCCGCGAAAGTGGAAAAATCAAATGGTTGCGCCCGGATGCCAAAAGCCAAGTGACTGTCGAATACGACGAAAACGACAAGCCCATCCGCGTCGATACCGTCGTCATCAGCACCCAGCACGACCCGGATATCAAAGGCAAGCCGCTCTCCCACGCCCAAATTGAAAAATCCATTGTAAACGAACTGATAAAAAAAGTCATTCCGGCAAACCTCCTTGACAAGAAGACCCGATTCCTCGTGAACCCGACAGGGAAATTTGTCGTTGGCGGACCACATGGCGACTGCGGACTCACCGGAAGAAAAATTATCGTAGACACATACGGTGGCATGGGTCGTCACGGTGGCGGTGCGTTCAGCGGCAAGGATCCTTCAAAAGTGGACCGGTCCGGAGCGTATGCGGCTCGTTATGTGGCAAAGAACATTGTCGCAGCAGGCCTCGCCGACCGTTGCGAAGTGCAACTTTCTTACGCCATCGGATTTTCGCAACCCGTATCCATCTTGGTCCGTACGTTTGGAACCGGAAAAATCGCCGATTCCAAAATCGAGGACCTCGTCAAAGAAAGCTTTGACCTGACTCCCGCCGGAATTGTCAACATGTTGAATCTCAAAACGCCCGGTTATGCGGAAACTGCGGCCTTGGGACATTTTGGCCGTTCCGGAAAACGCTTTACGTGGGAAAAAACGGACAAAGCAACCCTGCTGAAAAAATTGGCAAAGGGTTAAAAATATTCAAGAGGCGGAATTCCGCACTTTCAAATATTCCAACAATTCACTTTCGCAAATCGGCTTCGAAAAATAAAAACCCTGAATCCGATTTGCCCCCGCTTTCAAGACCAGCTCCAGCTGGTCTTTTGTTTCTACGCCTTCTTGCACCACGTCAAATCGAAGTTTGCGGATGATATTTATCATTTCAATCAAAAGGTTGTCCGAATTTTTCGCACCCGAATTCCACAAAAGCCCCTTATCCAGTTTAATGTTCTTGAAATCGTTTTGCAGCAACTGGAGCAAATTAGAATAACCGGTTCCAAAATCATCCAATGAAAAGGAAACGCCCATCTTTGCCAAATTGTCAATCCGTTCCTTGACAACGTCACTTTCGCGGAAAGGTGCGGATTCCGTGATTTCCAAATTGATGCGGTCCGGTGAAACGCCATACTTTTCCATGATGCCGCGGAACAGAATGTCTGTATTTTCCGCATAAAGCTGATAAACGCTCAAGTTGATTTCCACGCATTTCAATCCGAATTGTTCAGGCCGTTCCCGTTGCAAGAACTGGCAAACTTTTTCAAAGACGATGCGTCCGATATCGGCAATCATCCCATTTTGTTCTGCAATGGGAATAAACTTTTCCGGAGACAATAGGCCAAACCTTGGATCAAACAGGCGGACCAAAGCCTCGGCGCTGTCAAATTGTGATGTTTCCGCATTCCAAATCGGTTGATAATAAACTTCAAAACTTTTCTTCTGAATCGCCTCGTCCAAAAGATGCACAAGTTCCACTCGGTGGCAAACCTGTTCGATGTCTTCTTCGCGATGAATGATAACTCCGGATTTCAACCCATCGGAATCGTCCACTTCGCCCAATTCGACAAGCAATTCGGGGCGCTGAATTTCATCTGGCACGCGGACAATATCGACGCATGCCGTTATCGGCAACTTGGAGCAGTTTGGAAAATTTTCTTGATTGAGCACCATCATGCGGAACCGCGCGGCAAATTCATCACAAGTTCGGCGGTCTCGGAACGTGACTACCGCCACCTTGTTTTGTGCAATCCGGAAAATAGTCCCCTTGATGTTTTTGGACATCCACAAGATAATCGTTTTGATGTCTTTTTCCAAATCATCATTCCGGAACATTCTCAAATAGTTTTTAAAATTCAACAGAGAAACGACGACAACCATGTATTTGCGCTTTGCCCGAAGATAACGCTCGGTTTCCGCCAAGAACATTTGCCGATTGTAAACGCCTGTCAGCGGATCCGTCTGCAAATTTTCCATTTCAATCAAAAGCAATACGCCCCAAAGCGAGATGGCTTCCAAGAATAATTCCAATTTACACCAAGGGAAAATAAATTGCACAGCGACACCGACAAAGCTGCAGCAGATAAAAAACCAAAATGCGACAGATGCCGACCTGGAAAGCATTTTCCGATAGGTGAGCAACTGCTGCATGGCAAAGAATATGTACCCCGCCGCTTCCGCATAAATTAACAGTTCTAAAATTCCCCGACGGAATTCCACATTGTTTTCATAATAAAAGATGAGCCCCGTAAACGGATTCGTCAACACAAAAGCTTCTAGCAGGAATGCTGGCGAAAGAAAGAAGAAAATGGTTTTCTCCGTCCGGACATCACCCCAGTTGTTGACCAAAACGACATACACGGCAAACAGCGGAGCGAGCAAGGTATGCAAGGCAAAATATAAAGTTTGGAAAAATTGCTGAAGAATGTTGTATCCATTCACCTCTGGTGAAACTAACGGCGTAAGTCCATTTGCAATCAGGGCGGAGACCGCTGTTAGCAAAAGATTGAAAAGGATGAGCTGAAATATTTTACTTTGATCTTTTTGAGGGCGTTTTTGCGCATAGTAAAAAACGGTACTACAGGCGAGAAGGACAAACGCACAAACGAAAAAACTAACATCAGTCGATAAAAAGCGCATACCGCACTCCATTCACAACGGATTTCAAATCAAACCAAAGCTTTCTAAATATATAAAATCGAAGATTTTTTAAAATTTCACCAATTTGCGCCCACTTGGAAAAAATAACGATAATCATCAATATGTCGAAATTCCAAAAAATCAGACAGGGAAACAAAACGGTTCATCCCCAGACGAACATCAACCGAACGATAAGCAAAGCGGACAAGTGGTTCTAACAGTAAACGATTCGCCTCCAATTCAATCGAAGGATTTTCTTCAAAATCTCGCATATATGCGCCAAAAATCCAAAGACCAAAATACACTCCGTGTAATCCAGCCTTTGCGCGAAACGCGGCATAATGATGAGAACTCGTTTCTGCGAAATTCCATTCGGCACTCCACGGCGAAAGCGCCGGATGCAATCGATACCAGTTGTCAACAGCCCAATCCACATCACCGGGTGCGGCCTCCAAGGCTTCCGGGTATTCATAACCATGACCGGATTCCCGCCGAATATTCACACCACCCAACGCGCCGACTCCCAACGACAAAAAACGCACCGGCGAAAACGCCGCCTGAACATCCAAGGCCGAAGAAAAATAAAGTGGCGCAGAACCAGTGCCATCCTGAGTTAAATTGACAGACCGAAATCCAGCCTTGCCGTCCAAGGAATATCCTTTTCCACTGAACCAGCCTTCAAAGCCGCCACGGCGGCGGACAATCGAGATTTCCGGAATCAAGGTGTTGACTCGCAAATTTTCCCCATCTTCGGTACGATACGTTCCAAATTCAGATTCTTCCATCAAAACTTGAATGCGGAAATCTGCCAAGGAATCCCGGAAATCAAAAGCGACATTCAAATCATTTGTGCGGACAAAACGCATCTTCAAATTTTCTGGCAATTCCGAAAAATATCCTTTTAGCAATTCCCATTTGGAAATATTGCCCGCAACACTAAAACTGCCGCGATTTCCAAACATGCCGCGCACTTCTAATTTCGGACGAATCGCATACGAATGTTCCCCGGCAAAGCCGTCCACCGAAAATGCGTATTCAAATTGATCCACATAGCGAAAATCCATTCCCGCATAAGCCAAAGGCCCCGTCAAATTCGAACCCAATCCACCCAAGCGGAATTCTATCAACGGCGATGCCAACGCCGAAACTTTCGCAATTCCGGCGGTATCCACCTCCACCCGCACCGAATCGTAAAAAGGCGAAAGTGCAATCCGCGACAAAAAATTTTCAGGAGCGAGCGAGCCCGTATCCGCTACATTCCAAAAAGAAGACGCGTGCGAAAAATAAGCGGACGGAACCCGTTCAAACGAAGGCTCCCATTTGAATCGGGGAAAAAGCGAATCCTTTGCCAAAGGGCTCTCTTTTTCCCTGGCCGCCAACACAGAGAGTTCTCCCAATTTTTTTTCCATATCTGCATACCCTGCGCGCATCAAGGCAAGAGGCGAAACATCCGGCAAGGCGTGGGGTCTGACCAAAACCAGATTTTGTTCCGGGAACTGAGACTTTCTCTTTCGAATCCGCGCCGCGGCACTTTCTAAGCCGGCGACGACAAAATCGGCATCCCGCGAAATACTTTCACGAACAGGATGAGCGATGACGACAATGTTGAATGCAGAATCCTCGGGAACAAATCCCGGACATTTGTCTCCAGATGTTTTGGCAAACGGCCACGATTCCCGCACTGTAGAAACGCGGAAAGTCCCACTTTCACAGGCTAGGGCAGAAAAAGGGACAAGAGTGGAATCTGCACGGCTCAGAGCTTCTTCGAATCGAAATTTCAACAAAGCCGTTTTCAAACCGCTAAAGTCCGGTTCCAAAGATTTTTTGCGGACATGCGCATAGCCCAAAGAATCTCCAAACAGAGTAAACCGAAACGCAAGCGAAGGAGCCCCGTCAAAAGAAATCGGAAGATCCAGCGAAAACTCCGGAGCCGTTTCCTTTTCCAAAATCAGTGAAACCGCTAAAGAATCCGTCAAAATCCTTTGGATTTCATCCAGTTCAAAGCCAGAACTCCAAAGTGCGCCAACAAAGGCTCCCCACGAAACACCCACCACAGAATCAATGGGAATCCGATAGTCCCTGACAGCGTAAAGAGCTCCCAAAGAATACCACGGAGAAAAGGCGCCGCCTTCCAAAATCAAAACAGATTTTTTTTCAAAAACACCCGAAGAATCCAATTCCGCAGAAGGTACTTCAGCCCACAAAAGCGAAGCCAAAAGTAAAATCGTTGCGCATCCGCTCCGAAAAGTCATGAAATATCCAATTACACGAATCGAGATTCGTCTAACGCGTAAATACGGGCAGATTCCCTGGAAACACGTTTTTCGCGGACAAGTTCGGCCAACGAATCGTCCAAAGGAAGCATCCCTTCGGATACAGCGGAACGCATTGCCTGCGGAATCCGGTGGTATTCTCCGGATTCGATCAGCTGGGAAACATTCGTATCGTTATAAAGCACTTCCCAAGCGGGAATCAGGCACGAGCCATCCTGCGCAAGCAGCAAGTGTTCAGAAACAATCGCTTTCAAGTTGGCGGCAAGCAACGTCCGCGAAAGTTTTTTGTTTTCCATCTTTTCTGCAGCGGAGAGATAACTCAACACATCTTTGGCACTTCCTGCGTTAACCGTGGCGACAACCAAAGCGCCTGATTCCGCAGCGCGCAAAGCCGGAATCAAATATTCCGTATCCAAATCGCCAAGCCAGAACAAGTCCGTCCCAAAACGGATTCCCTGAGCGATTTCATCCGAAAGAAGGACTTCTTTTCGCCGACGGTGAATAAGGCACATCCCTTCGTTAATGCCGTATTCAGGAAAGGCATCCAAAAATCCCGCTCGTAAGACCCGTTGCGAACAAAGTTCCGAAATATAAGCAGAAGCGGTCGTCGTTTTACCACACGAAGTCGGCCCAGCAAACAGAAGTAGTCCGGAACCGGCTCCAAGCAAACTCCTGACCGTTTCCGGAACCGAAAGAGAATCTAACGTCGGGGCCAAAGCTCCAATCGGATGCAACAGGGCCATCATTCCAAACGCCTCGCGGGAATAGCGGACACGCCATTCCACTCCGCACCATGGTCCGCCGCGAAACATGCCGTTTTCTCCGTCCAGATTTCCAAGAAATTTTTCCAAATCCCCAAAAGAAAGTCCCGGAGCGTCGGGAATAGCGCGCACAAGTCCAGCCATGCGCACCGCCGGCGACAAACCCTCCGCCAAAATCAAATCGGTAGCCCCAATCTGGAGAGAATATTCCAACAATTTTTCTAGCGAATCCGCCATTTCAGTTCCTCCTATCCATTGGGCGGTAAGCCGCAAAACGGCGACGGTTCAAAGAGCGCCGCCAAGCGTCTTCACCCCGGATGTAACCGGAATCCACCAAATTTTGCAATGCGTCATCGAGTGTTTGCGCTTGATTCTTCGCAGCAGCCAATGCCGATGGAATCTGAATCAAATTTCCCTGCCGGATAAGCCCCGAAATGGATGTTGTCATGCGAAACGCTTCTGCCGCCAAAGTCCAACCGCCATTGTCAATGACAGGAATCAAATGTTGAACAACGACACCTTTCAGTTCTTCGGAAAGGGCGAACGCGAGTTCAGACGCAGCATCTCCCGCCGCGCTCAATAGTCGTGAAAGCAGTCCATACACGTCGCTGCCCGTGGCCACGGCCAAGACCAAAGCCCCGGCAGAAGAAGCGCGCAACAAAGCCCACAATTCCTGAACGGTTTCCAAGTGGTCAAACAAAATAACATTCGCCCCATCTCGCACGGCTTCGTTCACAGCAGAAACGCCAGAAAGCACATGAAGACCGACTTCTTTTTGCACAGTCATCCCGTTCGCATTTTTCAACAGGCGCTCAATCGGTTTTTCTATCGACTCCATCAGAACGTCCCGTTTTTGGGCGAGCGCTTCCGCAAATGCATAGAGAGTCGTCGAACGCCCGCTGCCCGAAGGACCGGCAAACAATAAAAGACCATGGGGAAGGTTCAAAAAATCTTCGCAAAATGCGGGCAAGCAAAGCCTTTCAAGCGGAAAAGACTCCCCCGAAATCAAGCGGATGGAAAGTGCAGGCAAAGAGCCGTTCCACATCACCGTCAAACGATTGCGGCCGGCACCCTCCAAAGCGAAAGACTTGCTGAAATCTTTTCCGACAGAGGGTTCGTAACCGTCGGCGAACCCTTTTTGCGCTTCAGACAACCAGCGCGAAATCGTCTTTTCCGCAAATGGTTTTTCCGTTGCATAATGAAGTACGCCAAAGATGCGCAAAGCGACCGGATTCGATGCCGAAAGATAAACGTCTGTCGCCCGAGCCTTCCGCGCAAAAGCCAGCACTTGCGCAAGGGAATTTTCTTCCGTCAAAGAGTCTGGTACAGCGACAGCGCCTTCCCCGCTATCCACTTCAAAACGGTCCGGCAAAGACTCTTCCCCATCGAATTCAGTTTCTGCAGGTTCTTCTTCCGAAAACACTCCGGGCGCAATCGCCGTCTGTTCCAAGCCTTCGACTTGCTCTACCTGAACTTTTTCCGTCGGCATATCGCCATACGGATTGTTCCCTTCGATAGCAAAAGGCGTTTCTTCTGGTTGTTTTTTCTTCGGCGCAGAGGGCGGCGAATCTACTTTGACCGGATTCACCTTGGGCGCAGGCCGTTCAAACGCCGAATGTTCCTTCTCTTTTTCTTCTTCGGCGGCGGCCAGTTTGGCTTCTAGATTTTGCACATATTGCGTTACAGTATCATAAGTCGCTTTATCCAAAATACCAGCTTGCAAAAAAAGCTCGCCCAAATGATGCGACGCATCTATTCGCGGCCAAAATTCTTGAATTTGCGCTTCCGTTACAATCCTGTTCGAAAACAGGACTTTCGCCATAATTTGATCCCGGGTCATCATACAAAATCCCTGCGGCTAAACCACCAACTGGCAATGGCCAAAAAGAGACCAATATAACCCAAAGCGTAAAAAGTATTCAAAAGGACATAGTGCGCAGGCAGAGCCACCCCGTGCACGACATAAGAGGATATATCAAACCGGTAAAGTCCGGGAAAAACCGCATGGACGAATTCCGCCACTTTTTCTAAAACCACGCCGCCGAATCCATTCACTTCTCCCATCCGACGCACAAATCGAACCTGTTCCATCAACTCGCCGGAAAGCCTTCCCGCCGCATAGACACCAATCGTAAAGAGGGCTGAGAGGACGGGACTCGAAAAAGTTGAAAATAAGAGCGCAACAGCAATGACCACGGCCATTTCACAAAAAACCATGTAAACAGCCCACAAAAGGGAAAGTGTCGGATCCGATTCCGTCAAAGCCAAAATCAGGTAATAAACAACAGTCAACAAGAGCAAATGCACGGCGATGACAGCCAAAAGCCCCAAATACTTTCCCACAAGAAAAACCGAGCGGCCCACCGGCTTAGAAAGCAAGGTCAATACAGTCCGCCCTTGAATTTCTTTTTGCACCAAACCGATTCCCACAAAAACGGAAATCAAAAGTCCCGAAAGCGACATGATGCTGAGCGTCGTTGACTTAATGACGTAAGCGTGGTCAAAGACAGACCATTCCCCCAGCAAAATGCTGAAAAAAGCCAGAGCAACCGCCAAAAAGACGATATTGTAAAGGACTTTGTTGCGCACCGATTCACGGAACGTGTTCAAAGCGATAATTCCAATGTTTTCAATGTTCTGCACGGGCAATTTCCTCCGTCAAGACATCTTCTAGGCTGGGACGTTGATGTTCAATGCGTTCCACGGGCAATCCCGATTTGAGGCAAAACTCCAAAAAGGCATCCCGCGCAACAGAGTCCCTGCAAACCCATTCCCGCGGAGTCGTTCCCTGAGCTTTGACATTCGGCGGCAAATCCACTTCGGGAATATCCGCTGACACGTGCACGTGGTATTCCGCCGAAGCGTTCGAAGTAATTTCATCTAGGGTTCCTTCGCGGACAATCTTCCCGTCGACGATCATCGCCACCCGGTGACTGACCGTTTCCACATCCGAGAGCAAATGGCTGGAATAAAAAATGGTAACACCTTCCCGGTTTAACGAAAGAATCGCCTCGCGGACATCTTTACGGCCAACAGGATCCAAACCACTCATCGGTTCATCCAAAACCAGAAGTTCCGGCTTAGAAAGAATCGCTTGGGCAATTCCAATCCGTTGCATCATCCCCTTGGAATATGTGCGCAACCGACGGCTAGTCCAATCCTTGTCCGCATTCAAAAGCGAAAGTGCCCATGAGATTCGCTCTTCCAACAAATTTCCCGAAAGACCGCACAGCCTTCCGTAAAAGCGCATCAATTCGCGACCAGTGAGATAATCGTAAAAATAGGGCTGCTCCGGAGAATATCCCAAATGTTTTCGGCATTCAACCTGCGAAGGTTCCAGTCCCGCGACAAGAATTTTGCCGGAATCTTTGCGCAAAAGTCCCGCAATCAATTTTATTGTCGTCGATTTGCCTGCGCCATTCGGTCCGATGAATCCATAAATCGATCCTTTGGGCACATGGAACGAAACATCGGAAAGGGCCTTTTTTTCCCGCATCAGGAATCCCGTGCGATACGTTTTTTGAAGATTTTCGACGACAATCATCCGTTTTCATCCTCTTCGTCACGCAACTTTTTGTCTGCAATTTTCTTCCGGAAGAGATAGTAAAGGAGAGCTCCCGCCAGATAAGCCAAAAGCCCCGAGTAAAAGAAATAATTCAAGGATGAAATGGGAAATCCGGGAAAAAAGCGGTTGAGCATCGGATGCCCAAAAAAGTAAACGCACACGAGGATAACGCCGAGAATGCGCAAAAGATAAGTCAGGGCTATTTTTTTATCCATAAGAACTCCGGAATCAAAAATCGTTCGGGGAAAAAATACTCAAATCCAAAAGAAAAGGTCAATTTTTTACGTGAATGGAATCTGCAAATTCCTTTAAGAGAACAGGGTCCTTTACTTTTTCCCAAAGCGTCCCCGTTACGATGATTTGCGCCCCAGCGGCAACGCGAGCCGCAGCCGACTCCGGTTCGCGAATACCACCTCCCGTAATAATCGTCAAATTGGTCGCTTTCCGCGTATAGGCGATATGTTCCACAGGCACTGGTGTCTCCGCACCCGAACCCGCTTCCAAATACACATAACGCATTCCCATCAGCTCCGCAGCGATGGAATGGACCATTGAAAGTTTGGGTTTGTTGGCGGGAACCGGTGTCGTGTTGCTAATGTATTCTACCGCCGTACGTTTTCCGCTGTTAATGAGTTCATACGCAGTCGGGATAGCTTCCATGCCCAAAGACCGCACCAAAACGCCGCCACGAACCTGTTCGTCAATTAAATAATTCGGATTTCTCCCAGTTACCAACGTCGTAAAGAGAATGGCGTCAAAACCGGGGACAACCTGCGATGCGCCTCCGGGAAAAAGGACGACCGGCAAAGGCACTTCCTTTTTCAAAGCGGCCACCTGAGCCGGCAATTTGAAATTTCCCATGAACGATCCACCAACCAACAGCAGGTCGGCTCCATTTTCTGCAGCCAAAAGGCCCGCCTTCAGAAGAGCAGAATCATCAGAAGTATCGGGATCGAGAAGCACGGCAAACAAAGCGCCGCGCTTTTCTATCGCCAGATTCAGGGCAGTTTCCGTTTTTCCAATTTGAATCATGGGAAAAATATAGGAAAGCCCAGACAATTATTTCGCTTTTTTCCGGCGAACGCCCCACTTATCGCGCATTTCTTCTTGCACTTTTTTCTGTTTGTAGCGGACAACCAGCTTGAATTCAACGATATAAACGCCAGAGCCTACCAAGCGGCCGGTGTGATCCTTGTAATTCCAGTTGACAAAGACTTTCTTGTCCGTAGTAAGGCAATTCTGGGAAGATCCGAAAGCCGGGCTGTTGCACGGAATATTGAACGTCGTATCCGTCACATAATGACCCATATTGTCAAAGTAGCTCACGCTGAAATTCACAAAGACATCTCCCGGGTCGATGCTATCCAAAATAGCAGGATCGTAATTGCCGTCCGCATTGAGCTTTGCACCATCAATCAGCTGCGGCACAAAACGCTCTCCCAGCGAAATCAAATGTCCCAAAGTTCCTTCGTCCCTCAAATCCGAAGTCCGAGTACGATTGGGCACATAAGAGATAGAGACCGAATTCAACGTGTTCGTCACATACTTTTCCGGATCAAAGAAGCCCATTTTAACCGATTCGACCATTTTTCCCAACAGGCCGCCGATGACGACGGGCGACGCGTTCTCCACCGATTCGTTGCCATAGACATCCGCAATGGCGGATTTTTTGCCATGAACAATCAAGAGGGAGTCTCCGGGAACAATTCCATCAGTCGATTCCCGCAAAATAAGGCGCACGCTTTTGCCGTCCGCATCCCAAAGCATCCGTACCGGATCCAAGTCTATCGTATCCTTGCCGTGAATATATGCGAAGAAATCCTTCCCGGAAAGCGCCGAATATTCCACCGCTTCAGAGAATGTCACCTTGAGCGTATCGCGCTTGTCATCTTCACCATAGCGGAGTGATGCTGCGACAACGACGGGAGCCATTTTATCCGCAATGGCGATCGTTTGGGTAGAGACAAAGGAATTGCCGAAAATATTGTAATAAGAATACAGCGTCGCCGGCGGAATATCCGAACCGATGCTTGTCAGTCCCGAAGCAACATTGACATTGCTTGTCACAAACCATCCAACGCTCATTCCATCGGAGCTCAACATCAAATCGCGAGGCTGGGCCTGCAATTCAATCAGCAAGCCGCGAGAGCTATACCAGGGGAAAGAGAAGTAGAAGTTTTCCATTTCGGCTTTCGTCACCTTAGACGAGAAGCGAACCGCAATGGAATCCAGCGCACCATCGCCATCCGTATCATAATATTCAACCAATTTCGCCGCCGGATAACGGTCCAAAACATTCACAGGAACTCGCCTGTCGTATTCCGCAGTCGCTATGAACGAAAGGTTTTCAAAAGTCGCCCCCGGTGCGAGCGTCACGTAATCCGTTTGACCGTTCAACCCCAAGGAATCGCCGACGAGAATAATCGTATTCCGCGTAGGCAAATAAATCTTCACCTTGTCCAAATCGAATCCCAAGCCGTTCAACCAAACGACCATTTCCGGGCTGCTCAAATCCGCAGGGATAATGTCGATGTTGAATTCGACAAAGAGAGAGTCACGGCCACCCACGCTGCGAATCGCATACGCTTGTTTGATTACATGGGAACCAAGCTGCAATAATTGCCCATCGCGACGGTAATTCGCTCCCGTTTCATCACTTGTGTAGGTGACAATAATCCGGGCGTTATCGGGGAAACTGTCTGCAGAAAGTCCCAAATCCGATGCGCTGGCATAAATTCGGGATCCGACAACGGTCAATGCACTGTTCACCGCCAACGTATCTCCATTAACGACAAGCGCAAGCCCTGTCGCCGAAAGCCCTTCGGGAATCGTATCCGCAAGAATTACTTCCAAAGAATCCAGCAGCCCGTCTTCATCCGCATCTTGAATATAAGACGTTTCTGTCCGGGGAATCGGATCGTAGAAGTTGATACCGTCGAATATAATCAGATGGCCTTCTTTATCCGTAAAGTAAATGCTGCCCACCGATACGCTTGTATCTGCAGTTACCCAAATTGAAAGGTCCTTGCCATTCACGCCAACGGCCAAATTCGCATTGGGATCGCTCGGATTTGTCGGATCCGTGAATAGGAGGCCTTCCGAACCGGAAACGTAAATTGAATCCGCATCTCCAAAGTAGTCTTTCAATTTATTCGCATCCAGCGTGATTTCAATAACGTCTCCCACATAAACGTCTTCACGTCCTGTCGAAGAAACGGAATCTGAACCATAACTGGGCAAAGTCGTCGATGCGGAACCATCTCCGGTCACATAAGTGTTTCCGTTGATGATGATTGTATTTTTTCCAGCCGAATCCGACGTGACAGGAATCAGTTTGGAACCTCCGGTCACCAAAGTGTCGCCCTTATCGCGTTTATCATTGGTCGGGTAAACATCGGTCCCATTCTGATTTTCTTGACCTTCATCATCAAAACCTTCGTAAACGGTGGAATCCGTCACCCAAGGAGGAACCCATTCGTCGCCAGAGCCCGTAGAGCCCGATCCCGAAGAACTTTGTCCCTTGTCATCGCCAGAACCTGTTGAACCCGAAGAGCCTCCTGTTGAACCCGAAGAATTACCTTCAGAATTCGAAGATTTGCCGCTATCCGATGAATCCCCTTCGGAGCCAGAAGATTTGCCGCTGTCCGAAGAATCCCCTTCAGAACCAGAAGATTTGCCGCTATCCGATGAATTACCTTCAGAACCAGAAGATTTACCGCTATCCGATGAATCCCCTTCGGAGCCAGAAGATTTGCCACTGTCCGAAGAGCCTCCCTTGCTCGAACTGGATTTGGAACTCTGTCCCGGTGTAGAAGAGCTAGATACTTTGCCCGAACTAGAGGATTCATGGAAAATGGCGGCACTCGAAGAGCTGCGGGAACTCGAAGAAACCAAAATATCCGGAGTCGTATTCGCCTGAGTACGATTAGAGCCCGCACCCGCAATCGGAGCCAAGTCGTCGAGGTAATTGTCAATCCATTGAACGTGAATCAAAATGTTGTTGTCGATACGCTTGTTCACGTTGGAGGTGTAGTCGATAAAGACAATATGCCCAGAATTCGATGCTACAAAAATGTGTCCCTTGTGGTCTGCGGTTCCTTGGTCCAAAAGCCAGCGGATTTCCGAAGTTCCTTTCATGGCGTAATTTTGGGATTCCGCCCAGTTTCCCGAATAACTTCCCGTCATCAAACTGTCGGGAAACATGTATTTGCGCAAATCGATATCCGCAACCACCTTATTCGTCGTCGGATCAATTTGTACAATATGGGAATCGCCAAACAAGAGAATCGTGTTGGAATATTCGTCAAAACTCGCTCCATGAGCACCCTTCAACGAATCGATCAACGTTTTTGTCTCGATTTCAGTTATATCCTTTGCCGGACACGGATTCGCCTTCGTCGCACACGTCATTTTGACAATCTTTCCAAATTGGGCGTTATTCTGCTTAGATTTGGAAATCGTTCCGAGATTGCTCGAACGGGTGTAATACGCCTGCCCGTTTTTATCCCAAACAATCGTCGTAATATTTGTCACATCCCCTTTGACTTTCACCTGACGAATTTTTTTCAAGCGTCCCTGCGTCAGCGAATCAATGGCAAACGTCACCAGATTTCCCGGTATCCCGGCAGACCACAACACGTCATTTCCCGGATCAACCATCAAATGATACGTAGAAGAACCGACACCGGCATTCTCCGTTTTGGTAACGCACTTGCCCATGGATGTATCGGCAGCCGTCTTGTTGACTTTGTAAATCTGGTTATTTTCCTGACCGGCAACCAGCAAGTCGCCATCCGGATGATGCACAATGCCATCGGCGCCTTTCGTGCGGCACAGAAGCTTTTTGTTGGAAAGCTTCAAATAACCGTTTCCGTCGTAATAATAATCAACGGACTTGGCGCTCAACTGTTCACTGTAACGCGTGTAGTAGATCGTCTCTTTTGTACTGGCAGAAGGATACAAATCGCCCACTTGCTGAATCCAAATACCCGTCGCCGGATTATACGGCGCATTAACGGTCACTGAATCAGAACTGTCCGCCCAAGTGGCGGCCACGGCACAGACGAAGAGGATCGTCCCAATTTTTATTTGTCGTGTTTTCATATCGGTAACCTCCGGTTAGTCGTCCAGCGCAAGGCCACCCTTGCCGCCGTGGACTCCCCATTTGAAAATTTTGTCATAAGTATACGAATTTTTCGCCCCGTATACTTTTAAGTGGAACTGGGCCAAATAAACACCCACACCCGCTTTGCGTCCCGAAGCCGAACGCAAATTCCAACGCAAATAAAGGCGCTTCGCATTTTCGAAACAGTTTTCGCCAAAATCCGGATCGTCGCAATGAATCGTCCCATGACCGCCAGCCACGAAATTTCCCATATTCGTATAAACATCCAGAGTCCAGTGCAAACCGACCTTTTCCAAATCCAGTGATTCCCCCGTCGAATCATCGAATATCGTAGCAAAAGCGACATCGAGCATCACGCCCAAGGATTTTCCCATTTCATCTTTAGTCGAAGTCCCTTCGGGGAAAAAACGTTCCGTAAACGCCGGCCCATCTGCAGCCAACGCCACACGGTCTAATCCGACAAGCGAAGCCGTCTCCATCACAACCCGCGGATCCCCTTCAATCGCTTTGATTTTCGCCATTTCCGCAACCGCATTGCCGCTGAAATCCGAAAGTTTCGCTTTCGAATTGACAAACAAAGAATCGTTCGGATTCGCCCTCGAAAGCAGTTCGACGTCTGCAGCCACCAAAAGCGTCACCTGGGTCAAATCGTCATTCCAAGATGCGTAGGAGAAGTCCAAATACACAGAATCCCCATCGACAATAAATCCCAAGAAATTGGCGTTCGCAATGGAGGCTGTATCAATTGGTTCAGAGAAAGTCACCGTCAAACGATCAGGGCTTCGACGGCTGTCCGATTCCGGAGAAAGAAATGTCGAAGAAACGACTGGCGCCATGCGGTCATTCATGTCGAGATACTGGAATGAAGAAACCGTATCCCCGTTCACGACAGAAATGTTTTCAAGAGCCGCATAACCGTATTCTTCGGAATCGTCGATGGATGTCAAATCTTTTTGTACACGTGCTATTTCATCTTCGGTCAATACATAAGAAACCGTCTTGCCGTCTGCCGAAAGCTTTAAATTTTCGGGATCCGGTTCAAGCAGCAATTCCCCGCCACTCGTATCCTTCCAAAAGAACTGAATGCGTATATTTTTCAAATCGTCTTTTGAAATCGGATTTTCAAATCCCACGGTCACGGAATCCATCCGGCCATCTGCGTCCGAATCGAAAAATCCATTATTTTCGTTGGAAAGATAAACGCGTCCCGCATTTTTAACCTCGGCGGGCAAATTGAAGCGAGCCGTATTCCCATCGGCGGCGACAAGTCCCAAATCGCCCAAGCCGACAACCACAGAAAGCGAATCTCCAACGACCACTGTTCCCGGTTTGACAACAAAAGTCCAGCGTTTTCCTTTTTTCGTCACCGCTTGAACTTCTACCTTGTCGCCGTTCGCCAGCTGCAACACGGAACCTTCGACAAACGATGTATCAAGCGCCTTGTTGAAATCCAAAATAAGCGTATCCTTTGCACCGGATGTCCCGGAGATCAGGGTCGCCATTTGGATGACAGGGCCAATTCTATCTTCGATTGTTCCCTGAAGAACTCCGCTTGATCCGCTGACTTTAGAAGTTGCATACACTTTCAGCTCCCCTGCAGCAACATTTTCCGGGATGGAGGTTTTGACGTCCAACAATTCCATCACGCTTCCATTCGAAGCGCGCTTGTAATCACCGGAAAATTCCCGGAATTTTTCATTCGGCCAACTGTAAAACATGCTATCCCAGGAGACAGAATCCGTTTTTCCGGAAAAATATGCGATGATACTGTCGCCTTTGCCGTCGCCGTCCGCATCGTAAATAAAAGCGCTGTCGAGAATCGGCAAATCCGGATTTTCAAAAGTCAGGGAACCGGGAAATACTTCACTCAACAGAAAATCCGAAGGATCTTTTGGCGAAACAAATCCATTCGCCGAAAAATTCGCCCCCGAAACGGCGGCCGTTGCCCGAATTTGGAAACTGCCGACGCCCTTTTCCAAATCGACCTTGGAGGTTTCATCTCCGCCGATTGTCGTAAAGCGCAAATTGTCGGAACCCTTTCCCGATTTCAAATAAAAAGTTTTAGTGATCAAGGTGTCGGTTTTGCCGGAATCCGGCCCCACAGGGACCACAGCCCGAACAGCGACGGTCAATGCGGAATCCACAGGAAGAGAGAACAAGGTTTCTTCGTCGACAACCACAGTATCGCCCGAAGCGTTTACAATGGAAAATTCCAAATCCGGCAAATAAAAAGTGTAATAACGTTGAACCGAAGGATTGGCATCGCGTTTTGTCAAAGTGCCAACAGGCGCATGAACCACCGGATATTCCGAATACGCCTTCAAATAAACAAAGCCCGAATCGTCCGAAGTAACACTAGCCGTCGGATGCGCCAAGCTTTCGGAACTACAATTGAGCAAACCCGTCGAATAATCCTCTTCGCAATTCTTCAAAATCAACGTGTCATTGGGAGCGTAAACGAAAAAAGACGCATTCGGAATCGCCTTGGCCGTATTCCAGACATTTTCCCCTTCGGGAACCGTCCATAGGCGCGGATACTTCACAACGCCTATCGGATAATACCCACAAAGGCTCGCATTGCGTTCACAAAGGGAATCTACATCCACGCCGAAAAGGGCCGCCGCCGATAGAAGGACGGTGGCACAGAAAATCCGGACGGACAAGAATTTCAACGCATCGTTAAACATAAGGTTCTCTTTGTTCCGAGGGAATGTGTGACAATCACGACATTTGTAAAGAAAATAAATTAAAACGCTCAAAAATGAGAAAATTCGCGCGATGTAAGGTTTTTACAATAGCCCAATTTGGAATAAATCCACTAATCGGGCATCAAATCTTCTACAATAGAATCCATCAAAATCCACCCTTTTCCCTGCAGTGCTATCTTGCTGCCTTCTTGTTTCAACAATCCCCGTTCCACCCAACGGTTAATTTTTTGGGAAGAAACTGTCGTATTTTCTTTGCGCTCAAGGACTTGCAGGTCCAAGCCTTCCCGCATTCGGAGCGAAAGCCAAATATACTCTTCGACGCGTTCTTTTGCGGTGAGCTTGTCGAGTTGCATTCCGGCTTCCGGACATCCCGCCAGGACCCAGTTTTTCCACTCCTTGAACCCGGAGGGAGCCGCCTTTCTCCAATTTCCTTCAAAGCCGTGTGCTCCGGGGCCAAGTCCCAAATATTCCCCCCGCAGCCAATAGTTGCGGTTATGCCGGCTTTCCATGCCGGGTTTTGCAAAATTTGAAACTTCGTAACGGTCAAATCCGTATTCTTGCAAGATGCGGACACCCGATTCGTACATTGCCGGATAAAGCGATTCATCCAAATGGAAAAGTTTCTTTTCGAATCGACGAGAGAGGACCGTATTCGCAGCAAGCGTCAATCCGTAAAAACTCACATGCCCGATTCCCGAACGGGCCAGTTCCTCGACATCGGATTCAAAACGTTCTAGCGTTTGCCCGGGAAGCCAGAACATAAGGTCCGCCGACGCCAATGCCCCGGTATTTTCAGTAAACGCTATCAAACGGGAAAGGGCGTCCCGATTTTCCCGCGCGCTGCCCCGCCGCCCCATTTTCTGGAGAAGGATATCGTCAAAAGTTTGAAGTCCCAGGCTGAACCGGTTGACTCCCAAACTCCGTGCCGTATCGAGAACGGAATCTGTCGCGGAATCCGGATTTCCCTCCAAAGTCACCTCTTGCAGACGGGAAAATTCAACACCTAGACGTTCTAGCCCCCGGACAAGGCGGATTCCTTCGGAAAGGGGCAGGCTCGTGGGAGTCCCCCCGCCAAAATAAGCAGTCGACAACTCGGAAAGGAAGTTCTCCTTTCCACGAAAACGAATTTCCGCTTCACGCAACAGCAAATCCACGTATTCTGAAAAAAGTCTAGCAGTTCCTATCGCCGTGGGAAAATCGCAATAACCGCAGATCTTCGTACAAAACGGAATGTGAATGTAAATTCCTTTCATCGTTTGCGAATATATATATTTGCATTGTGGAAAATACGCCCCGATTTCTTTTGATTTTAAAGAAGAAGATTCCCATTCTCCTCTTTTTTATCTTGTCCGCCGTGATTCTTGTCTTGGCGGCAGCCATCCTGTTTGGCACATCCTGCAAGGAAATTTTCCTGACTCTGATGCTTTGGAGCCTTCCCCTTTTTTTGCACTGACTTTCCATGATGTTCGCCTCTAGACTGAACCAGCGCAAAATGAAATCCATCGCCTTTTACATCGGCAGTTGGATTTTCTTTTGCCTGCTCTACACTTTTTTCCGCTGTTTCGGCATATCTGCTGCAGACGACACGATCATTTACCTGTCTACTATCCAGTTCGCCCTGCTAGCAGGCCTTTCTCACGGGATTTATGATGTCATCATCCTGCACGACGACAGCGTTTCAAAGCCCATTCCCGCCGCACTATTCATTCGCCTGTGCTATTTTATGGCAGTCGTCTGTACGAACATCGCCATTTGCATTCTTGTCCAAAACTGGTACGTGGAAGGTTCTTTCTTTGGAGAAACCGGATTTCACCACCTTTGGTTGGCGCTCCATTCCCCGCGCATTCAAGCATTCGCCATTTACGGTGTCTTTTGCGGATTTCTCATTACATTCATCCGTTCCGTCAATAAAAAATTCGGTTCCAGCGTTTTCGTCAACGCCTTTCTTGGAAAGACTCAAAATCCCAAAGAAATCGAACTGGTTTTCATGTTTGTCGATTTAAAAAATTCCACACGTCTCGCCGAAAAAATGGGCCACATCCAATACAGCCAATTTTTGAAGGAATATTACCGACTACTTTCCAATTGCTGTGAAGAAAACGGTGGGGACATTTACCAAATCGCAGGAGACGGCGTGTATCTCACCTGGAAAATGTCCGCCTGCCGCAAAAGGCCAAAGCCCCTTCTCTGTTTTGACGATTTGGAACATTGCTTTTTGATGACGCGCAAGCGCTTTACGAAACGCTTTGGAACCTACCCTGAATTCAAGGCGGCAGCCCACGTGGGAAAGGTCACCAAGACGGAAGTCGGCAATTTTCGCAGCGAGATGGCATATCACGGAGACGCTGTCAATACGACCGCCCGGATGCAGGACTTATGCCGCGACCTCAACGAAGATTTTCTCCTTTCTGAAAAACTGTTGAAAAGACTACCTGGAGTTGAAAAATACGCTCCCCATCCAATGGGGGCATTTTCCCTCAAAGGAAAGTCTGGCAAAACATCCATTTACGCGCTTCGCTTTTCTGCTCAAAAGAATGTTTGAAATTGGTTTTTTGCCATTTTTACGATAAAAAATGACTTTTGAATTTTGGTTCGAATTTCATCTGGAAAATTCGGACTTCTCCGCTCGACGACACTCTGAGGCATCTACCGCTTTGTTCAGGGATGGCGTTGCAGCGAAACTTCTCCATTTTACAAAAAAGCTAGCCGTCCCCCCTTCAATGCCAAACAACCTTCTGCAAAAACGGTATTTTCTTTGATGCCCAAATCGGGCAAAATTCACCCCCAGTAGAAAAGGCTTTGATGAGAAATCCCATCAAGGAAAAATTTTAGAACTTAGATATCGATTCTCAGCTCAAACGCCCAATTTTTAAAGAGTACTTCCCTCAATATTCTAGAGAAAAACGTCCGAATTCCATCTTTCCAAACCTGCACGACGATGAAAATCGTTGAGATGAAAAAATTTTCATCTTTTTCAAAAAAAATTCACTTTTTTCGCCAACTACCCTTGACGTCCCCTTTTGAATTAACTATACTTGGTCTGTCCTCGCGGGAATAGCTCAGTTGGTAGAGCACGACCTTGCCAAGGTCGGGGTCGAGGGTCCGAGTCCCTTTTCCCGCTCTAAAGAACCACTTGAAAAAGTGGTTCTTTTTTTTGCATTTTCAATGATTTTTCAAATCCAGCCCCCAAAATTTGTTACGCCCCATTCAAAACGGCTCACGACAAAACCCCAGCCGCAGAAACGGCAGGGACGAAAATGTTGTCTACATTTCTGCTTAAAAAGTCAACAGCACGGATGCGCCGGGACCTTCCGGGCGAAATTCCGGAAACACGTGCAAGCGGCGCGGAGAAGCAGCAGCCAAATCGCTCGATGTGGAGCGGTAAATCCGCATGACATCCAATACGGCAATGACACGGTTCAAAACCAACGCGCCGATTGAAACTTGAAATGCAATTCGGGAAATTCGGTAGTTGCGGAGAATATCCCTGTAATGCGACATGTGTTTTGATGTTTCCGGATTATCACTTGAACCCCAGTCCCAGGTGTGCGCTTCATCGAATGGATAATCAGCATCGATAGCCTTCCCCGCCCGAAGCATTGCCTGATTGTAATCTTCATCGGAATCCGGGTTGGAATTTTCAAATTCGACTCCGCCACGGCTACGGTAATCCGCCATCAAATTCAAAAAACTTTCACTCGACGGAGGATTCGAAATGCCAGCATAACGGGAAGCGTAAGAACGCGCCGAAGCGATTTGCTTTTCTCCAAAGAAATAACTTCCAAGTGTCGCTACCCAAAGAGCCGCGTCCGCCCACACGTAAGCCTTGGCGTAAGAAGTTTCTCCTAGGTAATACTGCCCAAGACCGGGCAGCAAGGCGGAGGCTCCTATTGCAAGCGGCAAACTTCTGCTCGAATTTTTTCCAATGGATTCATCGACCGAAATCACCGTTTGCGCAAAAGGTTCTGCGGCAAAGAAAAGCACCCAAAAAATCAGCAGCTTTTTCATGGGACTAGAAGTTGAAGTACACATTCAACACGGATTGGGAATTCATCGGAACAAATCCCCCTTCAAAGCGCAGACGGTCAAACCAAGAAAGCTCTTCTTCGTAAAGAACTTTGTTGTGCGCATGAGCAGACCAGGCGGCATCCAAAGCGGAAACCACATGGTTCAAAATCAAGCCGCCAAAGAACCAAGCCTGCATATCGGCGTAATCGTTCGCCTTGCTCCGCATGCTGCGGTAGGTTTTCAAATTCGCCGATGTTCCCAGTGCGACAATTTCGTCACCGTCCAAATTCAATGCGGAAACAGGAGTTTTATTGTCAACATCATCCCAGCCCAACACGTAAGAGGCACCAGCTATATTTGAATAGTAACTTCCCGAATTGTAAAGGGGGAAATCATTTTGCACATAATTTCGGTGGTTTTCAGCGGCAGCCAATTCTGTCGAGGCGTCGCCTGTATAACACTTATTCTTTGCGGCATCCCCGTAAATGGATTTGCAATACGATTCTCGGCTAGAGAGGTAACGGGCGACGAATTCTTCTTCATCTCCATTATCGAGCCCATTATAAATATCGAGAAGTCCCGTTTCGTAATCCTTGGCAGAAAAATGTTCTTTTGCAAATTTCTTGTACCGTTTAACCTGCTTATCATATTTGTGAACGGAATAATAATACCAGCTGCCCCAGAGCGCACCTTCAATCGCCAAATAAGCAGCGCCACGCGCGATATTGAATTTGGAACCGCCGACATAAAGTTGTCCCGATCCGGGAACGACAAGGGAAAAGAACAGGGCTTTGCGCGGACTTTTGTATCTGCCCTTCATTTCGTCCATGCCGTAAACTTTGGAAACTTTGACGGGTCCCAAAATATCCCGACGAGAAAGGGAAGATGACGAAACGGCCACTTCGGGACTTGACGAAGAAGAGGAAACCTCTGCACTAGAAGACGACTGTGCAGTATCTGCGGAAATTGGCGTTGCAGAGGAACTGGAAATTTCTGACGAAGAACTCACTTGAAGTGCGCTGTCCACGGACTGCCCCCCGGAAGTCAAAGAATCCTGAAGAACGGAATCTTTGGAAGCGGCAGAAATTTCGCTAGACGATAAGGCGACCTCTTGAAGGGAAGATGAACTTTCCCCTGTTGCAGAAGAACGGGACTCTTCGACAGCAGACGAACTGGAAAGTTCTAAAAAGCTGGATGAACTAATTGCGTTTTGACTCGAAGAGGACTCGATATTCGAAAAGGATGAACTGGAAAGAATCTGACTGGAGGACGAAGCTGTTTCAATAACAGACGAACTGGATGACTCGGATGGAGCCGGATTCGAAGCGGACGACGCCTCTTGGGCAGAACTCACGGATACGGCTGCCGAATCCGCCATTTTGACTTCTTCATCAAATTCGGCGAACAGGTCTCGCACCTGGGCAAATGCTGAGGCAGAAAAAAGCAAAACGCAAAAGAATATCGCAAACAAACGCATGTGCAAAATCTACAAAAAAAGCCGTCCCCAAAGTGTCTAACTTTTAGGATTCACATCAGTTATTGCGCACATCTTTTTTACGTCTTTATTTTTCTCAAATTGTTGTAAAAACAGCGTACCGTTGTTAACTTTTGCGTTGTCAAGCTAAAAAGCAACAACAAGTTGCTTGTGCTGCGTGCAATTTGATGCTAAAATATATACAATCGACAAACGGAGCTTTACGTTTACCTGCCGACATGCTTTTGGCAGACAACGTAATTATCTAAGGTGGTGTTATCATGGAAACGAAAGACGTAATTTTGCAACTTCGCAAGCAACGTGGACTTTCGCAAGACGAACTTGCCGAAAAGGTTTTTGTAACAAGGCAGGCAGTGTCACGCTGGGAAACAGGCCAAACAATCCCAAACACGGAAACGCTAAAACAGCTTTCTAACCTTTTTGGCGTGTCCATCAACAGGTTGCTGGGCGACAACAATAATCTGGTTTGTCAATGTTGCGGTATGCCACTTGACGAAGGCACTTTCAGCCACGAAAAGAACGGTTTGACCAACCACGATTACTGCAAATGGTGTTATGCCGACGGCGACTACAC